>NZ_JBWLKN010000001.1:0-624031 GCF_059026195.1 Streptomyces sp. A01
GTACCAGCAGCTCTTCCAGTTCCGCGGACCAGGCATCGGGCTGCACATCATCTTGCACGACAAGACAACGGCCCGCCGCACCAGAGGTCACGAACTTCCGCAACCTGACGGCACATCAGCCGAGTACGCTCAGAAACCCGGTCCTGACCAGCGGTGATACCGAACTGCGACTGGAGTATTAGGCCGCCATTTCCTGTCGCATCCGGTTGAGTGCTTGAACTGCCGTGCCGCGTACCGCGGGAAGCCGGTCACCGGCAGTGCGCACGATCCGTTGCAATTGATGCGGCAGACGCTGAACCACAGCCTCAGCCATCGCGGTGTTCAGGGCGTCGGTCGCCCCGCCCGGGTCGTTCGCGAGGAGTCGAACGTGGGCGACCATGACCAGCTCGATCACCTGCCATTGCGGTGCGACCGTCGTCGTCGAGCCAGGCCCGTGATCGACAAGCCCTATGGCGAGGTCTGCGCGCCCCGTACCGACGAGGCCACGCAAGCGAATCTCGTGCAAGGCGTAGGGATTGAACAGCGACGTGTGAGCAGCGCTTTGAATCAGGTCGTCTGCTTCCTGCATCACGCAGTCGAAGAGACCCGCATCGCCGAGTTGACCTGCGGCTCGCGCGTACAGGGGCAGTACCGCCGCACGGGCTTGTGGGTTCGGTGCCAGGGCCGCCGCGTGGCGCAGTCGGTCCACCGCGGCTCCCGTGATGCGGGCCTTGCGCAGTTCGTTTCCGTGCATTCGCAGGGCGTAGCTGCTGAAGGCGGGATCGTCGAAGTGGGTGGCGATGCTGAGGCTTTTAGCGGTCCAGTGGGCGGCGGTGGCCAGCCGCTCCTCGGGGAGGACGTTGCCGAGCGCGACGCCGAGTCCGACCCGGGCGTGAGCGAGCAGACGCAGCACGTCTCTCTCGGTGTGTCCGTCTTCCAGTCGGGCTTCGAGCCGGGCGACCAGCGGCCACAGTTCGGCGACGGCGTCGGAAGCATGGCCGCTCTGGCGGGCGATCTCGGCGAGGCGAACCGTGGACTGCCCGAACTGGAGCATCGCCCGGTGATCGGTGTCGGCCGGGTCAGTGACGCCCAGGACGTGCGGCGGCAGGCGAAGGTGTTCGGCGATGCGGCGCAGCGAGCCGACGTCACCCAGGGTCTTCTTCCGGAGTTCGAGGGCCGAGATGTAGGTCTTGTCGTAGCCGAGAAGGTTGCCCAGTTCGGTCTGGTTGAGTCCGTGGACGGTGCGGTGGAAGCGCAGGATGGCGCCGAGGTCTCCGCTACCCAGGACGGTGCGGGCCTGGGGAGTGGCCCAGTGCCACACCACGTGCTGGGCCGAAGGACGGGATACCGGCAAGGCCATGGCTGGCTACATCCGCCCGTACCAGGTGGCGATGGACTGCTTGTAGCCGTCGGGCATGGTGAGCCCGGGAACCTCCGAGGCGGTGAACAGCCCGATCTGCTGGTGTTCCTGGCTGACTACGGGGTCTGCCTCCGGCGTGAGGACGGTGCAGCCGTAGGTGATGATCACGACGCGGCGTTCGGGGCAGGACTGCGGAAGCGGTTGGTAGATCCAGACGTCCAGGAGCGGCCCCGCCTTGACACTCCAGCCGGACTCTTCGTGCAGCTCGCGCTCGACCGTGCTCTCGGGGCTGGCATCTGCTGCCTCCAGCCGTCCGCCGGGCAGCTCCCATTCCTCACGTTCGTTCTTCAGCAGCATCACCCGGCCCTGTACGTCCAGGGCGACACCTTTGACGGAAACGGGCCAGGTGGGGGGCGTGTACGTCATGAGTTTCCTCGCAGTGCGGGGCAGTGCCAGCGTTTTCGGACCGTAGCACGGGCTGCGCAACTCTCCCTGCGCTCGGGCGATTTGCCGGAGTCGACAATCTGTCGCTTTACCCGCCGGGCCACCGATCTCGACAGTGGAACCACTGACCGCCGACGAAGGAGTCCGACGATGCGCCCCGGTGATCTGTTTGCAGCGCACTTCATCGATCACAACGCCCCGGGCGCTCCGGCCCAGATCGCCGAGCAGCTGCGCGAAGTCGGCCTTGTCACTCTCGACAAGCTCGCCACACGCAATGCCGTGCGGGCTTTCTCCGCCCGCATCATGACCGTCTCTGCGCACCGTGACAGCGACTCCGACGGGCTGACCACGATCCGCTGCGTCCCGCGTCACGCCGGTCGGCCCGGGTTCGCCGGACTCGGAAACGGAGAGCTTGCCCCCCATACGGAACGGTCCGGCCTACCCCACCCGCCGCGCCTGATGCTGCTGGTCTGCTAGCAGCCCGCCGACCGAGGGGGCCAATGCCTGCTCACTGACGGACGCAGCGTGCATGCCGACCTGCTGCATCGCAGGGGCGGCAAGGCCGCTGATGTGCTTTCCCGGCCGCGGACGGCGTACTTCGGGGCAGGAGACGGACACGCAGCTCAAGTCCTCAGCCCTCACAGCGACGGCCGGGTGTCCATAAGGCTGCGATTCGACGCCCTCGCCCGATGGAGCCCCATCGTTCAGCCGTACCTGGCCGCCTTTCGGACTGCGACCCGTCGCTATCAACAGCCCCTTGGCCTGAAGCCGGGACAGGGATACCTCCTGGACAATGAGCGGTGGCTGCACGCTCGTACAGCATTCATCGGCGACCGCGTGCACTGGCGGGCCCTGGGAGACCCACGTTTCGCCCTCCCTCATGGCTTCACACCCGCCTTGCACGCCACACCCCAGCCCTCCGCGCGCACCGAGGTCCTGACATGGGCGTGACGCTGCCAAGAGCTGAGGACCCCCGGATTGCCGTGGCGCCGCACAAGACACATGAGCACATGACTGCCCTGCCTCCTGCGGTCCTCGACACAGTCGAGATCCTGGCGCTCGTCGAGACGGCGCTGTCCTGGGACCTGGGCAGCCCTGCTCTCCCGTGCGTCGAAGACGCACTAGACATGGCGGAGCAGTTCACCGACTACGGCCGGATCATCGCCGACGACCTGGCCCAAGCGCTCAGCATCCCCGCCGACTCGCACGCTGGCCTCAGCGCACAGGCAACGCTCAGCGAAGCCTCCAGGCGTCTCAACCTGAAGCCTCTGGCCCGGAGCGCCGCCCCGCGATCGGCCGGGCACCGCGCACAGAACCTCGCCCGCCTCATCAAGGCCCTGAACCGAGCGACCGGCCAGGTCGGCGAAGAGCAAGCCCGTTCCCGCCCCGCATGGACACCACATCGGAGATGACACCCCAACACTGGGGCCTCCTCCCGGGTCGTGAGGATCGCCGCGCACATGCACGGAGGACCCGAGACCGCCCCCTCGCGGGAGGAGGCGGCGCCGAGACCCCGCGCCCCGGCTGTGCTCTGTGGGGGAGCCGCAGTCAGCCCGCACGACGCCCGTCCCCAGTCGGTAGGCGGGTGCACCACCCGGCGACCGGACCCGAAAAGGGCTCGGCGCAGGAGGAAGCGTGTGGGGGAGGACCACCCAGTAGCTGGCCCTCCTCCACGCTGCTCCGAGGCCCGTGAGCCTCGGGACATGCACCATCCGTCACTACTGAGGAGGCACGCATGACCGCGATCGAAGTCGAAAAGCCGGTTCCCCCCGCGCAGCCAGCCGCTGACCACGTCGAGGAGACCGACCTGTTCGAGCTCGACATCACCTTCATCGAAGGCACACCGGCGACCGAGACGGTCCTGATGTGCAGCACGGGAGATACCTGCGGCAGCTCCTGCCCCAGCGCCTGCACCACCTCGTAAGCCGGGGCAGCTCGGCAGTGCGGGCCGGGCGGGGCTTCCGTCCGGCCCGCACCCCTCTCACCAAGAACGGAGTGGTGATGACACGCGTACGACACAGCCTGTATCAGGGCGCCGGGCAAGGGATGCTGCGCGCTGCGGTGAACCTCGCCGTCCCGACCACCCTGCCCTGGCCGGACCGCGCGGCCCCGCTTGAACAGTGGCGTGCGTGGCTGGGCGCGGTGTGGGCCGACGACAGCTTCCGCCAGGCGGTGTCCAGCGCCAGCCCTGACCTGGCCAGCCGGGTGCGGGCGATTCTCGACGGGCGGTCACCGAAGCTGCGCCGCGTGCGCCGGGCGGCGTTGGCCACGGCCCGATACGCGATCCGGTACGCGCGCCGCTCCACGCCGTACGGTCACTTCGCGGGCGTTGTGCTGATCGGCTTCGGGGATACGGCGAAGGTCCGTTTCGGCGAGGGACACCAGGCCGTCACCCGCCCCGACCCAGTAGCCCTCGATGAAGCGATCAGCGCCTGGGAAACGGACGGCACGCGGATGGCTGACATCGATGTGCGCGTCAACACCCTCGTCCAGGAGCGTGAGGGCCACATCTACGTGCCGTCCGAGGGCGACTCGCAGTTCCGTCTCGCGCTCAGCCCGGCGCTGAGATTCGTGCTCGACGCATCGCGCTCCCCCGTTCGTTACTCCCTGCTGGCGAACAAGCTCGCCGCCGAATTCCCGGCTACGTCCGAGCACGCCCGTACCAGGCTCTTGGAGGAGCTGCTCAGAGTGCGGCTGCTGCGGTCCTCGCTACGCGCCCCCGCCACCGTCATTGACCCCACCGACGTCTTACCGCCCGCGTTGCGCGCGCAGGTGTGCGAGCGCTCAACGGCTCCTGATCTGCGGCTGGACGCCACTGTGCAGCTGCCCCGAGCGGTCCTGGCCGAGGCGGAAACCGCCGCGACTGTCCTCGCTCGGATCGCCACGCACCCGAACGGCACACCGGCTTGGCGCCGCTGGATCGAGCAGTTCACCGGCCGCTACGGCGAGAACACTCAAGTTCCCGTGGAGCTGGCGACCGACTCCGAGAGAGGTCTCGGCTTCCCTGACGGGTTCGTCGAAGCGGACGAGCCTCCCCGCCCGATGTCCCGGCGTGACCGCCTCCTGCTGGAGCTGGCCGGAGCCGCAGCAGTCGAGGGCTACCGCTCGATGTCCCTGACCGGTGCCATGATCGAGGAGCTGGAGGCCGCCGCGGGGAAGCCCTCGCGCACCGCGCCCCACCTCGAACTAGGCGTCCGCATCCACGCCCGCTCCACGGATGCCATGACCCAAGGGAAATTCCGGCTCCAGGTGACCACCGTCTCCCGCTCGGCCGGCTCAATGACGGGACGGTTCTGGCACCTGTTCCCCGACACAGGCGCGACGTACCGCGATCTCCCCACGGTCGAGCCCGGCGCTGAACTCGCTCAGCTTTCCTTCCACGCTGGCCGCGTACCGGCTGACCTGCTCACCCGCGCCCCGCGCGTGCTGCCCCGGCTGGTCAGCGTCGGCGAGTTCCGGCACCCAGGCGAGGGTGTGCTCTTCCCCTCCGGCCTGGCCGTAGGCGTTCGCGACGGACATCCCTACCTCACCGAGACCGTCTCCGGCACGCACCTGGAACTGCTCGCGCCGACCGCGATCAACTTCCTGTGGAACAACTACACCCCTCCACTGGCCCGGTTCCTCGTCGAGATCAGCCGAGCCACCGCGCCGCAGGTGACCTGGTTCGACTGGGGCACAGCCTGGACACTGCCCTTCACCCCAGCCCTGCGCTACCGGCGCTCCATCCTGGTGGCCGCCCGGTGGAAAGTCCGTACGCGGGATCTGCCCGACCGCACCGCGACGCTGGAAGAGTGGGCCACACGACTGCACGCCTGGCAGGGTCGGTTCCGCGTGCCAGACCGCGTCCTGCTGTCCGAGAACGACCAACAGCTTCCCCTCGACCTACGCCAGGACATGCACCTGGACCTCCTGCGTGCCCACCTGGATGCCAGCCCCATCGGTGTCGCGACCCTGCATGATGCGGCCCCGCCCGGTGCCGACGGCTGGATCGGCGGCCGGGGACACGACCTCGTTCTTCCCCTGGCGGCACGCTCATGACGACCACGACGCTCCCGCCCCGCACGCAGGACCTCTCCGAGGGCTCTCTAGGGATGACGCTGCTGCTTATCGAACGCGGAGACCTGGCCACCGCGCGGCGCCAACTCGCGCAAGCCACCGCCCACGGCGTCAGCACCGGCGGCAACGCATCTCTGTTCCACGGCGCCCCCGCGCTGGAATTCGTGCTCGCCCGCGCCGGGAGCGCCGGCCGCGCTGTCCGCGACGTCGTCGACCGCGTCGTGGATGCCCGGCTGACCGCAGCCCGGCGACGGCAGGCATCCGGCGCCCTGCCGCACCTCGCGGAGTGGGACCTCATCCGCGGCCTGGCCGGGCTGGGCACGCTGCTCCTGACGCGCGCAGTGCCCTCCGCCCGGCTTACGGACGTGCTGTCCCACCTCGTCTCTCTGTCACGGCCGGTCCGCGTCGAGGGCCGGGGCCTGCCGGGCTGGTGGTCCGTGGTCGGGCCCGGTGGCGAGGAGATGCCTGGCGGGCACGGCAATAACGGCATGGCGCACGGCATCGCCGGTCCCATGGCAGTGCTCTCCCTTGCCGCACTGCGCGGCGTACAGGTACCTGGGCAGAGCGAGGCGATCGAAGTGTTCGCACGTCGGCTCGACTGGCACGGCGGCTCGCACTGGACGCCTCGCGCCCACCTGAATGTCGCGAAGCCGCCCGACGCGGAGCCCGCCCGCCCCTCCTGGTGCTACGGCCGCCCCGGCGTCGCCCGCGCTCAACAGATCGCCGCGCTCGCTCTGGGCGACCCAAACCGACGCCAGACGGCCGAGGACACCGTGGTGCACACACTGACCGATCCCGCCCATCTCTCCCGGATCACCGACGCCACGCTGTGCCACGGCTGGGCTGGCCTGTTCACCCTCGCCCGCGCCGTCGCCGCCAACAGCCCGGCCCCAGAGCGCTTCGCTCCCGTGATCTGCGATCTGCACCAGCGCCTGACCGCAGACCTGGACCGGCTGCCCAAGCCCGGCTTCATGGAGGGCCGCAGCGGCGCGCAACTCGCCCTCGACGGAACGAACGCCACGGCCTGGACCAGCGTGCTGCTGATCACCTGACCCCGCCCTGATCCCACCGACAAGGAGCGCCCACACGCATGCCCTTCGACGACGAGAACCTTCCGATCACCCATGACACGACCTGGTGGCACGCCAGCCTGGCCTTCCCCGGCGGCTCGGTGAGCCCCGAGACCGCCCAGGCGCTGTCGCAAGCGCTGCGCGACCAGCGCTTCCACTTCCTTCGCAAGGACTCAGGGCTGCGCCTGCGCACCGAACGTCCCTCCGCCGCCCTGCTGGACTACCTCGTCACCGAGCAGAAGGCCACCGGCTGGGTCGGCGGCACCTATGAACCGGAGACCGAAGCCTTCGGCGGCCCCAAGGGCATGGACGTGGCGCACGACGTGTTCTGCGCCGACAGTCGCAGCGCCCTGCCCGAGACCGGAAGCGCCGGCACCCGCGAGCGCTGCGTGATGCTGCTGTCCGCCATGATCCGCGAAAGCGGTCTGGACCCATTCGAGGCCGGAGACGTCTGGTCCCAGTTCGCCGCACTGCGTCCCCCCATCACCCCGCCCACCGGAGGCGCACTCGACCGCTCGGTCTCGGCGATGCGGCGCGTGATAAACGCAGACGCCGCCCGCTGGCCGGACCCAGACCCGGGCTGGGCCGAGCGTGTCGCCGCCTTCGAGGACGGCGGCCGCCGTCTGCGTCGGCTTGCCACTGATGGACGACTGATACGCGGCCTGCGCGCCGTCCTCGCCCATCACGCGATCTTCACATTCAACCGCGCCGGTGTGCCTGCCACCGAACAGGCAGCCACCGCATGGCTGGGACGCCAAGTCGCCTTCTCCACAGGGAATGACGCCTACGTGTCGGCCCGCCAGAGCAATCCCCCGACCCTAATCTGCCTCGAATCGAGACCACCATGACACCCGTCACCGACCCCACCGAACAGCGCGAATCCCTGGCGAACCGCCTCGTCGAGAGCGGACACCTCCGCACGCCCGCCGTCATCGACGCCTTCCGCACCACCGACCGCCACGACTTCCTGCCCGGCGTCGACCTTAAGTCTGCATACACGGAGGACGCAGTCCCGATCAAGCACGACGAACACGGCGAGATGATCTCCTGCATCTCCGCGCCCTCCATCGTCGCCACTCAGCTCGAACAGCTCGAAGCGCAGCCAGGCCACAAGGTCCTGGAGGCCGGGGCCGCCACCGGGTACAACGCGGCCCTGCTGGGCAAGCTCGTTGGACCCGACGGGCAGGTGTGGACCCTGGACGTCGACCAGGACCTCGTCGCCGGAGCCCAGAAGAACCTCGCCCAAGCCGGAGCCAACAACGTCACGGCCACGCTGTCCGACGGCGCCGCCGGTCTCCCTGAGCACGCCCTCTACGACCGTATCCAGTTCACCGTCGGCGCAGGCGACATCCCCGTGAAACTCCTCGACCAGCTCGCTCCCGGCGGCCGCCTGGTCCTACCCATGCGGATTCGCGGCAGCATCAGCCGCAGCTTCGCCTTCGAGCGCGACGGCGACACCTGGAAGACCGTCTCCTGCGAGATGGCCACCTTCATTCCCCTGCGCAAGGGCGTCTGCGACGACATCTACACCCTCGTGCCAATGGCCGGTGAAGGCAACGTTCGGCTGGAGACCTTCAGCGAACAAGAGGTGGACCGCGAAGCGATCCGCACCGTCCTGGACCAACCGCAGACCAAGATCTACACCGGAATCAAGATCCGCCAGTTCGCATGGCAATGGCTATACCTGTACCTGGCGTGCGTGCTGCCCAACGGCCTGTCCCGCCTTCCGGGGCAGCGTCCCGGCTTCACCCCGCACTTCGGCTGGGGCTCCATGGCCGCGCTCGACAGCGATTCTCTGGCCTACCTGACTCTCCGCGAAGGCGAGGACGACAAAGGCCGCTTCTGGGAGATCGGCGTCATCGGCCACGGCTCTCACGGCGATGCGCTCGCCGAACAGGTGGTGAGCGAAATCCGCGACTGGAACTACAGCGGCGGCAACTCCGTGCCCGAGCCCAGCTTCCGCATGGCCGTCGGCGACGCCCGCGACACGCTCACCACCGCCGACCCGCGCTTCGTCATCGACAAGACGTACAGCCGTCTCGTCGTCGACTGGCAGCGCAAGGGCTGAGCTGATGATCCCCGCGATAGCCAGCCGCATCCCTCTGGTCCGCCGTTCCAAGGCACCGGCGCTCCCGCTGGACGAGCGCATCACCCACCTCAACGGGCTGACGGTCGCGTCCGCAGGCGCGGGCCACCACGACCTGGTGGCCCGCGCCTGCGGGGTCCTCAACTACGCCGCGCTGATCGCCTCCGACGTCGGGAAGCCCGATCTCGCCACCGACCTCTGCTGGAGACAGCACCACGTCTTCGCCAATGCCGGGCGCCTGAGCGGCGACACCGCCGTGATGTCGTTGATGCCCCTCATCAATATTTCCCGGCTGCTGACCCGCGACGGCGACGCCGAGGCCGCCTACGACGTCCTCACCCGCCTCTATCGCGCGGCCCAGAAACGCGAGGCGGCCGAGATCCACGGACGCACCGCCGACCTGTCGGACCTGACCTCCACGGACGCGGACCATCGCAAGGTCTGCCAGGAGCTGTGGATCATCGTACTCGTCGACGGCGCCCGCGCCTTGGCGCGGATCGGCCGCTGGACCGACGCCGCCGACGCCATGACCAAGCACCGCGGCATCGGCAACCGTCTCCTCGACGGCAGGCAAATCAAAATCATGTCGCTGATGGAGCGCGACCGCGACCACCAGGCCCGCGACATGATCGACTCCACTGTCCCCACTGAGTCGTGGGAAACCACCATCGCCGCCGTTCTGCGCGCCCATTGCCGACCCGCCGCCTCGCCCGTGCCGCAGCCCATCCTGGACCTCGTACTGCGCGAGGTGACCGGGATCGCCGTCAACCCTGACCCCTCGACCGCTGCCTTCCAAACCCGCGCCGGTCTGGCCGCACTCGACCTCGCCCGCGACCGGACAAGCCCCCACACCACCCCACTGCAAGACGCGGTCGCCAACGCAGCCGCACTCGACGCGTACGCAGCACGCGAAGTCCTGCACCACCCTGTGGCAGGCACGGCCCTGGCCAGCGCACAGATACAGAAGCTCACTACCGCGGTCAGCACATCCGGCCTCGGCACCGGACGTTTGCCGCAACCCCACGATCACGCCCTCAACGAAGCCGTAGACAAAGCCGAAGCGGCCCTCGACGGCTTGCTGTAGGAGCCGAGCCGGACGGACAGAGGCCGTCGAGGTGATGTGCCACCTGAGGAGATGGATGGAGTCCGGAAGGACCTGGAGACGCTCACAGCGGGGTTGTTCGACGGTTTCTTCCGTGCGGATCAGCGGCGGTGGGGGCGGGTGTATGTGCGGGGGCTGCTGCTGGACGGGCGGCGTAAGTCGGTGGAGCCGATGGCGGCCCGTCTCGGTGAGGACGGCAACCGCCAGGCGCTGGCACACTTCATCGCCTCCAGCCCGTTGGATCCGGCCCATGTGCGGGCCCGACTGGCGTGGACGATGCACGACGTGATCGGGCCGGAAGCGCTCATCGTCGACGACACGGGATTCCTCAAGAACGGAGGCGCCATAGGGGTGTACAGGGCGCATGGAAGCATGCCAGGTCCCCGGCGGGGCGTTGGGTGGCGCAGGGACCGGCGGCGGTACGCCCCCGGTGCGCGGTGCTGCAGAGCAGCACGAAGTTGACGGGGCTGGTTGCTCGCGGTGCGGTGGCGCCGGTGAGTGGGGCGCCGTTGACTATGAATGAGGGGGATGGCTTGGCGCCGCGATGGCCAAGACCGCCACACCACCCGCTCTATCTACGCTGCGTACGACGGCACCAGAGCCGAAGTGCACATCCCCTCAGCCGTGTTCGACCCGGCTGGTGAGACAACGGTGACGGCCGATGTCGTTCAGCCAGTCGGAAACGATCAGGCCGTGATTGACGAGGTCGCACAAAGGCTCCGTGCCCGGGGTGCTGGCGCACTACTACCGCCGCCCAGGTAGTGCTCGGACGAGCGTCTCGAGTGGGGAGCCCGACAGGGCATTCGCCCACGGCAGACGAGAAAGAGCCCCAGGGGACTGGAACCTCCTCCGAGACCATGTCAACGTACAACGTCCCGGAAAACACCAGGTCAGCGAAGGGTGAGGGCTTCGGGGCGGTCGGCGCATCGGTCGGCCGTCAAAACGGCCCGCCCCCGCGCAACTCGGCCCCGCGACCGAGCCTTCCAAGGAGGCCCACCTGTCGAACCCCGCTATCCGATCCGCCCGCTTCACTGCCCCACCCTCTTGGCGCTCGGCGCCGTGAACGCGTGGACGGCGCAACAGACAGAGGAGTACGGATCCCTGTCCACGGCGCTGTACCTGTGCGTCTGCGCGGCCGGGCTGTCCGGTGAGGATCTGCTACAACGCGGCTACCGCCGCGACCGCGCGGTCCTCGCGCACGTTGCGGCGCACCCCGGAGCTGCGACTCGCCACGTCGCTCGCGCCTCGGAGCGCATCCTTGCCCCAAACCTCGACCGTCTCACCGACGACGGGCCGCTGGTACTGGTCACTGATGGCGCGACCCCTGCACTGCGGTCTTACCGACTCGCCTCCTGACAGGCGCCGAAGCGGAAAACGAAGGCCAGGCACGCGTGCTGCAGCGCGATACATAGCCGACGATCCCCGGTTAGCCAAACCGGGGATCACGTAGACCATTGATGCCGTTCGCAGCGGCTGTACTTGGCGGTGGAGCCGTTCGGACGCTACGGCCTTTGTGACGGAGCGCTGCAAGTTGCTCGCTGTCGTCCGGGCGTCTGGCAATTCCCGAAAGCCCCCGAGGAAGACATCAATGGCTCGTCCCCCTGCGCTCAAGCTTGCCGAAGTCCTAGCGGAGATCCGCATGAGCCCATCGGCCTTCTACCGCTTGCGTGCGCGCGGTCAGGCACCCCGAATGATCAAGCTACCTAATGGTGAACTACGCTGCCGCCGCGCTGACTCGGACGCATGGTGGAAGGCGTGTGAATGGGATACTGAATGGCGATGAGTTACAAGGTCCGGTTCTGGGACATTCGCGAGCGGTCCGATCGCCGCAAGGGGTTTGAGGTCCGCTGGACGGTCAACGGTCGTGAGAAGTCCGAGTCCTATCTCACCAAGGGACTCGCAGAGAGTCGCCGCGCCAAGCTGGTGACCGCCGCCCGCGACGGTGAACCCTTCGACGCCCGGACTGGCTTGCCGACCTCCGAGATCCGGGCTCTGAAGCAGCGGACAACTTGGTACGTTCTGGCCCGGGAGTACATCGATCAACGGTGGGACCGAACACCAGGGAACACGCGACGCACGCTGGCAGATGCCCTGGCGACCATCACGCCAGCCCCCGTTGAACCAGGGGCCAGCTACCGGACGTCCCGAGTGCTGCGGCGAGCACTGTACTCGTGGGCCTTCAATAAGAACGCCTGGCAGACCGATCCGCCAGAAGAATGGCAGGCTGCACTGGACTGGCTGCAGCGCCACTCGCTGCCTGTCAGTGAGTTGGATGAGCCCGATGTGCTCCGGCGTGGACTCGACGCCCTGTGCCGGAAGGTCGATGGGACGGCCGCTGCCGCGAAGACTGTGAAGCGAAAGAAAGCCGCGGTCAACGAGGTGTTCGGTGTGGCCGTTGAACGCGGGTACTTCGCACAGAACCCGCTGAACGGTCTTCGCTGGACGGCACCGGAAGTCGCCGACGAAGTAGACCCCGACTGCGTACCGAACCCGGCTCAGGTCGCCCGACTGCTCGCCGCGGTCAAAGCCCTGCCCGGCCGTGGCCCTCATCTGTACGCCTTCTTCAGCTGCATGTACTACGCCGCCATGCGCCCAGCTGAGACCATCCACCTGCAGAAATCCCAGTGCCGTCTGCCGGCGAGCGGCTGGGGCCTTCTGGACCTGAAGGGGGGTGTTGTGACGGCCGGTAAGGAGTGGACGGATGATGGCGCTGTCCACGAGATTCACTCCCTGAAACGGCGGGCGGACAGGGCCACGCGGCCGGTGCCTATCCCGCCAGTGCTCGTCCGCATGTTGCGCGAGCACATACGACGTTTCGGTGTGGCACCGGATGGACGTCTGTTCCGCAATGCAGCGGGGAACTACATCGACGCCTCGGCGTACGGCATCACCTGGGGGCGAGCGCGTGAGGCTGTTCTTACCCTTGACGAGCACGCCCTGGAGCTGGCGAAGCGCCCCTACGATCTGCGCCACGCCGGCATCTCGTTCTGGTTGGCCTCCGGCGTCGACCCCGCGGAGTGCGCGCGCCGAGCCGGACAGAGTATCCAGGTCCTCTTCCGCTACTACGCCAAGTTCCTGGCTGAAGCGCGGAACCATGCCAACAGCCTGATCGAAGACTCCATGCGGCGGTGGGAGGAGGCGACGGACGATGAGGAGAGCGCCTTAGCGGGACCTAGGCCCGGAAATGCCCCGGAACTGCTGGTCAGAGCTGGGATACCGGTGGGAGATATCGGGAGTAAGGGCATGTTTCGACTGGTCGCTTAGGTATGCGCCGAGAAGGGCGTCTGACGGGCATCTGCCCTGGTCAGGCGCCCTTTTTGTGCGTCTAGAAGAACCCGAGCTTCTTCGGGGAGTACGACACCAGCAGGTTCTTCGTCTGCTGGTAGTGGTCCAGCATCATCTTGTGGTTCTCGCGGCCGATGCCGGACTGCTTGTAACCGCCGAACGCCGCGTGCGCCGGGTACGCGTGGTAGCAGTTCGTCCATACGCGCCCGGCCTGGATGGCGCGGCCCGCGCGGTAGGCGGTGCTGCCGTCGCGGGTCCATACGCCTGCCCCGAGGCCGTACAGGGTGTCGTTGGCGATGTCGATGGCGTTGTCGAAGCTGGTGAACGGTGCTACCGCGACGACGGGGCCGAAGATCTCCTCCTGGAAGACCCGCATGTGGTTGGCGCCTTCGAAGATGGTGGGCCGTACGTAGAAGCCGCCCTCCAGTTCGCCGCCGAGTTCCGCCCGGCTGCCGCCGGTCAGTACCTTGGCGCCCTCCTGCTGGCCGATGTCCAGGTAGGAGAGGATCTTCTCCAGCTGGTCGATGGACGCCTGCGCGCCGATCATGGTGTCGGTGTCCAGCGGGTGCCCCTGCGTGATGCGCTCGGTGCGCGCCACGGCGGCGGTCAGGAAGTCCTCGTAGTGGCCCTGCTGGATGAGCGCCCTGGACGGGCAGGTGCACACCTCGCCCTGATTGAGGGCGAACATCGTGAACCCCTCAAGCGCCTTGTCCAGGAAGTCGTCGTTCGCGGCGGAGACGTCGTCGAAGAAGATGTTCGGGCTCTTGCCGCCGAGCTCCAGTGTCACCGGCTTCAGGTTCTCCGCCGCGTACTGCATGATCAGGCGGCCGGTGGTGGTCTCGCCGGTGAAGGCGACCTTGGCGACCCGCGGGCTGCTCGCCAGCGGCTTGCCGGCCTCCACTCCGAAGCCGTTGACGATGTTGACCACACCCGGCGGCAGCAGGTCGCCGACCAGATTCACCCACACGTGCAGCGATGCGGGGGTCTGCTCGGCGGGCTTGATGACCACGGTGTTCCCCGCCGCCAGTGCGGGAGCGAGCTTCCATGCGGCCATCAGGATGGGGAAGTTCCAGGGGATGATCTGCGCGACCACGCCCAGCGGCTCGTGGAAGTGGTAAGCGACGGTGTCGTCGTCGATCTCGGAGAGGCTGCCCTCCTGGGCGCGGATCGCCCCGGCGAAGTACCGGAATTGGTCGATGGCCAGCGGGATGTCGGCCGCCAGAGCCTCCCGTACCGGCTTGCCGTTCTCCCAGCTCTCCGCCACGGCGAGGGCTTCGAGATGCTCCTCCATGCGGTCGGCGACGCGGTTCAGGACGGTCGCGCGCTCGGCCGCCGGGGTCTTCGCCCACCCGGGCGCCGCGGCGTGCGCGGCATCGAGCGCCCGCTCCACGTCCTCGGCGGTGCCCCGGGCCACCTCGGTGAACGGTTGGCCGTTGACCGGGGTCGGGTTCTCGAAGTACTGGCCTTGTTTCGGCGCTACGTACTCGCCCCCGATCCAGTGGTCGTAGCGCGCCTGGTAGGTGACAACGGCTTCGGCGGAACCCGGATTCGCGAAGCGGGGCATGAGGCGGCCTCTCGGTCGGATGCCGTCCGCTCCTTCGCGGGCGGCGCTGGCCGGGAGGCTAGACACGGCGACGTTGCGCGGACGTTGCGTGCCACCGGCTCAGCGGCCGGGCCCCAGCTGGTTCGAAGGCCGGCCCGGGCCGAACCGGTTCGAAGGCCGGCTCGGTCAGGTGCCCGGCTCAGGGACTGGTGCGGTCAGGCGCCCGGTTCGGAGACTCGTGCGGGGACTGGTCCGGTCAGGCCGTAGCCCGTGCGCAGCCGCTCGGTGCTCAGCGCGACCGACGGCCTGTCAGGGGCGTCCAGCGGCAGCGCGGCGAGCAGGGCCTCCCGCGCCTCCAGGTCGTCCTCGCCCCACACGGTCTCCGACCAGCGCCGCAGCAGCTCCGCGTCCTGGCTGCCGAGCACCGCGCGCCGCATCCGGTGCTCCAGGACACCGCGCAGGCGGCGGATGCCCGGTGCCTCCGAGAGCGGCAGCAGCGGTCCCCGGTAGGTGCGCAGCGCGGCGTGCGGGCAGCCCGCGGTCAGTTCGTCGGTGGCCGTGTGGACATCGCAGCGGACACGGGCGCACAGCCGGTACGGGCGGGAGCCGAGCAGGGGGCCCACCAGGCGGCGCAGCCGGGACAGTTCGGCGCGTAGTGTTACCGGGTCCACGGACCGGTCCCCGTACAGCAGCGGGCCGAGCTGGTCGCCGGTCAGGCCGTCCGGGTGGCACGCGAGCAGCACCATGATTTCGCTGTGCCGCCTGCCGAGCCGCAGCCGCCGCCCGTCGGAGACCAGCAGCGCCTCGTCGCGCCCCAGCGCGCTCAGCCAGACCTCGGGGCCGGTCGCTGTCAGGCCGAGGAAGGCCAGCTGGGCTTCGGCGGCGCGGGCCGTGGCCTGTACCAGTGCCAGGCTGTGCGGCCCGGCCAGATGATCCCCGCCGGTGATGTCGACCGCGCCGAGCAGCCGCCCGGTGTGCGGGTCGTGCACGGGTGCGGCCGCGCACGTCCACGGCTGCACCCTGCGGCTGTAGTGCTCCGTCGCGAAGATCTGCACGGGGTGGTCGACGATGAGCGCGGTCCCCGGGGCGTTGGTGCCCGCGTGCCGCTCGTCCCAGCGGGACCCCGCGACGAAGTTCATCCGCTCGGCCCGCCGCAGCACGCCCGTGTGTCCCTCGACCCACAGCATCCGGCCCGACTCGTCGCAGACGGCCATCAGATGGGCCCCGTCATCGGCGATGGTGCCCAGCAGCTCACGGAACAGCGGCATGACCCCGGCCAGCGGATGCGCGGACCGGTACGCCTCCAGATCGGCGGCCGCCAGATCGATCGGCGGCACGCCGTCGGGCGGCACCCGCGCGTCAGCGGAACGCCGCCAGGAGTCGGCGACCACCGGCCGCACGGAGGGGGTGACACACCCCCTGTTCAGGAACTCCTTCATGCCGTCGCGCACCGCGCGGGAACGGGCGGCGGGGTCGGTTCCTGAGGCCATCGCCAGCCATGGGTTGACCGCGGGGTTGACCACTGTGCCCTGCCTTCCTGGGCTGCTACCGGGGGATCACGGCGGAGACGCGTATCCGCACGTATGACAGATCTTCCAGCCGTCCTGGTTGATGGCGAGCTGACCGCCGCAGTTCGGGCACTGTTCGGCTCGTGGGGCCACGCGCGTCAGCCGTCGGCCGACGACGCCGGGCAGTACGTCACTTTTCGCGTTCATGTTCCTCGTCCGTTCTGCCGTATCCAAGAGCCCTGCCAGGTGGATGCCCGGGAAACGCGGGAGCACGCCCCCGGGCTACGCCTGGAACAAGCCGCATTCACACGGGGTGTGCGCGGCGCACCCACGAACAGCCGCCCGCACACGCTCCCGGCCCGAGCCAGTGGGGAGTTGACTGGGATACGCGAACAGGGGCGACCCGGGCCGCCGGACCCGGAAGCTGCGGAAGGCGCGCGCGGCGGGAACGCGCGGTCGGAGGGTGTAAGGGCTGATGAGGGCCCGAACGTACGAGCGTGAGAAGTGCGAGCAGGGAGGCAGTGGGCTCCCCTGTTCGCGCGGGCATGAGCAGGCGTGAGCCGCGACGCAGGACGAAGCAGCGCGAACGGAAGCGTGATGGACCAGGCCGACGGCTAATCCCCCGAGCCGGCGGCCTTCCACCGCCCCGTACCACCGGGCCGAGGTGCGGGGCGGCGCTTCGCGCCCTCTCATGTCGCTACGCGCCCCCGCACGTCACCAGCTCCACGGCGGGTGCAACGATAAGTCCGTCATGGAAGCGGGGCACGTACTGCGAGCGCTGCGAGCAGCGATGTTCGCGGCGGTCTGTGTGCTGCTCGCAGCCGCGGGGCACACGGTCATGTCCGGTACGGCCATCCCGTGGTGGGCGACCGGCGCCGCTCTGTTCGGCACGGGCGGCGCGGCATGGTGCGCGGCGGGCCGCGAACGCGGACCGCTGCTGATCATGTCGGCCACGGTGGGCGCCCAGACGGCGCTGCACACCCTCTTCAGCGTCGCCCAGACCTCAGCCGCCTCCGCCCACGCGCACGCCCAGTTGCCCTCATCGGCCGCCGCCTCCTCGTCCGTACGGGAGAGACTCGCGGCGTTCGACGGTGTCCGGCCGCCGAGCTGCGGCCCCACCAACCTGCTACTCAAGGCCTCCGGCGACGGGAGAGCGGGCGGCATGGGGCCGGGCGGTGGCGGAGGCTGGAGCGATGACCCGGGCGGCATGGCCGGCATGGGGCGGGAGATGGTCTCCTCCGCCCACACCATGGCCCTGCACGACGGCCATGGCGGCCTCGGCATGTGGTCAGCCCACGTGCTGGTCGCCCTGGTCTGCGGGGTCTGGCTGTGCGGCGGCGAACAGGCCGCCTTCCGTGTCGGCCGTGCCCTGGCCGTGTGGCTCTTCGCGCCGCTCGGCGCGCTCTTCTGCGACGCCGCCCCGGTGGACCGGCCGGAACACGGCCGCTCGGCCGCCGAGCACACCGCACACCGGCCGCGCCGCCTGCTGCTCGCCCACGTCATCGCCACCCGTGGTCCACCGCTGCGGATCGCCGTCGTCTGACGGCTGAACCCACCCGGTACACCACGAGACCCGGCGCGCCCGTGCGGCGGCCGGAATCCAGGAAGGACCCATGGCGATGATCCCTGCCCGCGTCCGGGCCGCAACCGGAGGGCGCGCGGCGCCGACTTCGGTACGTGTCCCTCTCTCCACCCGGCCACCAGGCGGCGACCGGCCCGCGCCCGCGCTACGGGAGCCGAAAGCGCGGCAGCCCGTACCCCGAGAGCCCGTCCGAGCCTTCGATGGCCATGTCGATGTCCGTGCCGGGTGCCTCACCCGCGGCTGTGACCATGCGGGAGGTCAGCTCGCGCAAGACGGTCACCCGCCGCTCCCAGTGACGGCAGTCCGCACAGCCGCGCAGGTGGGCGTCGAGCCGCGCGCGAGTGACGCCCGGTGGCAAGTCCTCACCATCGACGCGGGCGGAGAGGGCGGTACGGGAATCGGAACAGTGCACCGCACCATGGTCCCCGGTACCGCCCCCGGCCCGCGCGTCACCCCCGGCCCCGCCGCCGGGCGGCAGCACCCGCCAGGTGAGCGGGTGGCGGGCGTTCGGGCTGACAGGCACGCGCACGTGCGCGCGTACAGCCGCCTGTCCCGATCGCAGCAGGCCGCCGCCCAGGGGAGCGCCCGTGCATGAGCGTGATGACGAGGCGGTGACCTCGTGGGCGCTGGCGGCGCGCGGTGGCGACAAGGAGGCCGTGGACCAGTTCATCCGGGCCACCCAGCGCGACGTGTGGCGGTACGTCTCCCGGCTGAGCAACGACCCGCAGTCGGCCGACGACCTCGTCCAGGAGACGTATCTGCGGGCGCTGCGCAGCCTGCCCCGCTTCGAGGGCAGGTCGTCCGCCCGCACCTGGCTGCTGTCGATCGCGCGGTACACGGTCGTGGACCGGCTGCGCTTCAACGCGGCCAGGCCGCGCCTGTCGGACACCGATGACTGGCAGACAGCGGCGGAGCTGACGCAGTCCCGCGAACTCCCCGGATTCGACGAAGGCGTCGCGCTGTCGCAACTGCTCGCGCTGCTCCCGTACGAGCGGCGCGAGGCGTTCGTCCTGA
The DNA here is from genome assembly GCF_059026195.1 of Streptomyces sp. A01. Lineage (NCBI taxonomy): Bacteria > Bacillati > Actinomycetota > Actinomycetes > Kitasatosporales > Streptomycetaceae > Streptomyces > Streptomyces sp. A01. The sequence continues at coordinate 19,030 of NZ_JBWLKN010000001.1, forward strand.
CACAGCTGCTCGGACTGCCGTACGCCGAAGCCGCCGTCGTCGCCGGTTGCCCGGTGGGCACGGTGCGGTCGCGCGTCGCGCGCGCGAGGGAGGCACTGATCGAGCAGCTGGAGAACGCGGAGAGGTCGGCTCTCGACTCCGCCGGTGCTCCCGAAGCGGCTGATGGCGCTGTCGGCGCTGTGGGAGCCGTCGGCGCCCCGCGCGGGCCGCGCGCCGCCGCTCCAGCCGGGGCACGGCGGGGCCCGGTGGGCGGCGCGACGCCGGAGAAGCCCGCTGCGCGCGGCCGACGGCTGCCGGAGCTGGCGGGTTCGCTCTGACCCGGGCCGACCTGAGCTGAGCGGGAGGCGGGGGTGTACCGGCCGGGCCGGTACACCCCCGCTCTTTCGCGTCCTGGCCTGGCCCCGTCAGGCCAGAAGGTCGGCTCAGCCCGTCAGTTCGGCCGGCCGGCACCGCCGGTCGCTCCGGGCTGGCTGATGATGCGTACGGTGCCGTGCTCGGGATGCGATGTGGCACCCAGGAGTGACGGCCTCGCGTGCGGGTGTGCGGGTGTGCGGGTGTGCCTGGGCGGGCGCTGCTGGGCGCCCGGCCACCGCGTGGCAGCCTGCCCACGGTCCCGTGCGGGGGCACAGCGCGGCCGCCGCGCTGTCGCGACGCCAATGCCCGCACCCTCTACGCGCGGGCGCGGGCGTAGAGGGTGCGGGGCGGACGGCCGGGGCGGACCTGCCTGCCGGGGCCTGGGCGCACGTGCCTGGCGGGGACGGGGCGCACGTGCGCGTCGGAGGTGTCAGCTGCCGGGGCGGACCACCAGTGCGTTGACGCGCATCGGGTCGCTGTCGCGGAAGTGGAGGACGAACGGCACGCGTTCGCCGAGCCGCATCTCCGGCGGGTCCTCCACCATGACGTCCAGACCGGTCGCCGACATCTCCAGCTTGCCCTTCGCGGGCAGTGGCACCGAGGAGACCATTTCCATCGATCCCACACCGTTGCCCTCGACCGTGCGGCTCAGCATCGTCCGCCCCGCCTTCGCCGGTGTGGTGACCCGCACCAGCTCGTCGTCGGAGCCTCCCTCGTTGGTGAGGTTGAAGAGCGCCGCGGTCGCGTCCGGGTTGGACGGGAGCATGATGCGTGCGCTGGTCAGCTTCACTTCGGAGGGGCTGCCCGCCGCTCCGGAGGCCGTCCACGCGGTGAGCGCGCCGAGCGTCACCGCGCAGGCGAGCACGGGCGCGAGCACGGCGGTCACCCCGGCTTTGCTCACGGCGAACAAGCCCGGCCGAGCGGAACTGGACGACCCGGAGGACCTGGATGACCCGGACGCCACCGGACGTGGCGGCCCCGCCGCGTCTGCCCCTTCCGCCAAGGCGGCTTTCGCCGAGGCAGCCGGGTCCGCCGAGGCAGCCGGGTCCGCCGGGTCTGAGCCCTGCGGCTCTGCTCCGTTGGGCATGGGCTGGTTCTTCTCGTTCATGACTGCTCCCACGCGGCGTTGGTCCTGGCGGCGTTGGCCCTGGCCCTCGGCCGGCCGGGGCGGGTCCGGCCCGCGGCCCCACCGGAGGAGGTGGGCTGCCAGCCACGGAGCCGCAGGCTGTTGCCGACCACGATCACGGAACTGGCCGACATGGCGGCGGCCGCCACCATCGGGTTCAGCCAGCCGACGGCCGCCAGCGGCAGCGTCACCGCGTTGTAGCCGAACGCCCAGGCCAGATTGGACCGTACGGTGCCGAGTGTGCGGCGGGCCAGCCGCACCGCGTCGGGCAGCGCGCCCATGTCCTCGCGTACGAGCGTGACATCGGCGGCGCCGATGGCGGCGTCCGTACCGCCGCCCATGGCGATCCCGAGGTCGGCTCCGGCCAGCGCCGCGGCGTCGTTGACCCCGTCGCCGACGACGGCGACCCGGTGGCCCCGCTCGCGCAGCGAACTCACCAGCGCGGCCTTGCCCTCCGGGGTGGCGCGCGCGTGCACCTCGGTGATCCCGAGCCGTTCGGCGACGGTCCGCGCGGTGGCCTCGCTGTCCCCGGTGGCCAGCACGGTGCGCAGCCCGAGGCGCCGCAGGTGGTCGACCGCGCGGTAGCTGCCGGGCCGCAGGCTGTCGCCCAGCGCGAGCACGGCCTCCGGCGTACCGTCCACCCGGACCAGTACGGCGGTGTGCCCGGCGCTCTCCGCGCCGCGTACCGCCTCGGCCAGCTCCGTGGGCAGCGCGGGCGCCGCTGCGGGGCCGGAGACGGCGGAAGCCGTGCCGTCGGCGTCGTCGGCGGCGCTCTCCTCGGTCTCCCCGTCCGCGCCCGGCGGGCGGGTGAGCGCGGCGGACGCGGGCGCGCCCGCGCTGGAAGCGGCGTGCTCCGGCTCCGTTCCGTCGATTCCTTCGGCGTCCGGCCGTGACACCGTCACGCGGTGCTCATCGACCCGGCCGGAGACACCGAGCCCGGCGGTCGCGGTGAAGTCGCTGACCTGGGGCAGCGCCGCGCCTTCGGGCAGGGCGCGGCGCGCGTGCGCCAGCAGCGCGTGGCCGACCGGGTGTTCCGAGCCCTGCTCGACCGCGCCCGCCAGCCTGACCACGGTCTCCTCGTCGAGTCCGCCGCTACGGCAGGTCACCTCGGTCACGCCCATCTCGCCGATGGTCAGGGTGCCGGTCTTGTCCATCACGATGGTGTCCACCCGGCGCAGGCCCTCCAGCGCCTGCGGTCCCTTGACGAGGATGCCGAGCTGGGCGCCCCGGCCGGTGGCGGCGAGCAGCGCGGTCGGCGTGGCGAGGCCCAGCGCACACGGGCAGGCGACGACGAGGACGGCCACGGAGACGGTGACAGCGGCCTGCGGGTCGGCGCCGGCGCCCAGCCAGAAGCCCAGGACCGTGACGGCGACGGCGAGGACCACGGGGACGAAGACCCCGGCCACGGCGTCGGCGAGCCGCTGCGCTTGCGCCTTGCCCGCCTGCGCGTCCTCGACGAGACGGGTGATGCGGGCCAGCTGGGTGTCCGCCCCCACGGCCTCGGCACGCACCTCAAGCAGCCCGCCCGAGTTCACCGCGCCACCCACGACCGCCGACCCCGGGCCGACCTCGACCGGTGCGCTCTCGCCCGTGACCAGTGACAGGTCCAGCGCCGAGCCTCCTTCGGTGACGACACCGTCGGTGGCGACACGCTCGCCGGGCCTGACCACGAACCGGTCACCGACCCGCAACCGCTCGATCGGGATGCGCTGTTCGACGCCGTTGACCCTTATGACGACGTTCTTGGCGGCGAGCGAGGCGAGCGCCCGCAGTGCGGCGCCCGTGCCGTGCCGTGCGCGGGCCTCAAGCAGCCGTCCGGTGAGGACGAACAGGGGGACGGCGACCGCGGCTTCCAGATAGACGTGCGGGGAGTCGCCGGACGCCGACGGCAGGAGGGTGAACGGCATCTCCATGCCCGGCTTCCCGGCCCCGCCGAAGAACAGCGCGTACGTCGACCAGGAGAACGCCGCGATCACGCCGAGCGAGACGAGCGTGTCCATGGTGGCGGCGCCGTGCCGCAGGCCGCGCGCCGCGCGCGAGTGGAAGGGCCACGAACTCCACACCGCGACCGGCGTGGAGAGGACGAAGCACACCCACTGCCAGTTGCGGAACTGGAGCGCGGGGACCATCGAGAGCACGAGAACCGGCACGGAGAGCAGCACCGTGATCACCAGCCGGTCCCGCTCCTCGCGAGCCGCCGCCCGCTCGGCTTCCTCCCGCTCCGCCTCCGCCCGCTCGGACGCGTCGGCGTCCCCGTCCGCCTCGCTCCCCGCCCCGGGGGCGAGGATCAGCTCGGCGGTGTAGCCGGCTTTTTCGACGGTGGCGGTGAGTTCGGTGGGGTCGATGGTGGAGGGGTGGGTGATGTGGGCGCGTCCGGTGGCGAGGTTGACGGTGGCGGTGACGCCTTCGATGCGGCTGAGGCGCTTTTCCACGCGTCCGACGCAGGCGGCGCAGGTCATGCCGCCGACCGCGAGCTCGGTCGAGACCGTGGCTACCCGGGGGGGCGGCAGCTCGGCGGTGTAGCCGGCTTTTTCGACGGTGGCGGTGAGTTCGGTGGGGTCGATGGTGGAGGGGTGGGTGATGTGGGCGCGTCCGGTGGCGAGGTTGACGGTGGCGGTGACGCCTTCGATGCGGCTGAGGCGCTTTTCCACGCGTCCGACGCAGGCGGCGCACGTCATGCCGCCGATCACCAGCTCGGTCGTGACCGAGGCGACGGGTGCGGTCATCGGGCACCGCCGACGATTTGCGGCGTGGTCGCGCTCATCCCGTGATTGTTCATCCCGTCCATGTCCCCCATGTCGCCCCCGTCACCGGAGCCCCCGTCATCGGAGCGGTGCATGCCAGGGGCGACCGGTCCGGCGGACGAGCCGACGGCGTACGCGGCCCCGAACATGGCTCCGAGCAGGAGGACGAAGCCGACGAGCATGAGGGCTGGACTGTACTGACGAGAGGACATCGCCGCTCCAAGACAGACGAAGGCGGGCAGGGGGGCAAGTGAGCTGGGCGGTCGGCCGGGGACGGGCCACGGCGGAGGGATCACGGGGGAGAGGGACGAGGCCACCAGGGAGTCAGAGGAGTCGGGAGAGTCAAAGGAGCCAGGAGAGTCAAAGGTGTCAGGGTGTCAGGGGTGTCAGGGAGGCGATCGTGTACGGGAAGTGGGACGGTTGTACGGCACGGCCTGGCGGGACGGGGACTGCACGGACGGCTATGGGGAACGGTTGTACGGAATGGCTGGGAGCGGGCAGGGCGCGCGGGGGCGCACAGGCGGGTGAGAACAGGCGCGCGGCATCATCGTGGCACGGGCCAAGCCCTTCCCGGTCACCTTCGCCCGTTGGCACGGCACGTGAGGTTTCTCCCTGTCCCAGCCGGGAACTGGGCGGCTCGCGGGGCCGACTTCCTGTGAATGAGGAGCCCTTCACTCCCTCGCAGGCTCTCGCCCCGTCCCCCGTCCCCCGTCCCCCGTCCCCCGTCGGCCGGAGACGTCGCGCGGCGTGTCAGCCGTGGTCCGCGCTGCCCAGCTCGCCGTCGGGCGTCGCGGCGGCACGCTCCATGATCAGTGCGGCCGCGTCGTCCTGGAGCTGCCCGCCCGTGTGGGCGTCGAGATCTGCCCGGAGCCGGTGCAGCAGGTCGGGCGTGGGCAGCTCGGCCCAGGCTTCGAGGCGGGCCGCCAGCGGGTAGAACGTGCCGTCGGAGCCGCGCGCCTCGGTGACCCCGTCCGTACACGCGAGCAGTCGGCAGTTCAGCGGCAGCGTCATCCGCTGGAGCGCACGGGGGCGCTCCGCCAGGTCGCCGAGCCCGAGCGGGAGCCCGGGCTCGTTCGGCTCCAGCTCCCGTACGGTGCCGTCCGGACTGATCAGGAAGGGTGCCAGATGCCCGCAGTCCACGACGAGCAGCCCGAACGCCTCTCCGGCGGCCTCGTCGACATCGCAGCCCCCGCCCCCGCCGGTGTCTCCGCTGTACTCCCGGCTACTGCCACCGCCGCTCGCCGGGGCGCGCTGCCCGCCCGGTTTCCCGCCCGCGGCGGACGGCCGGATGCCCTGCGCGCTTCCCGGGCCGCTTCCCGCGCTGTCCGTCCCCAGCACCAGGGCGGTGACGAAGCGCTCCTGGGAGTCGCCCGCGTCCAGTCCTTCCGCTGAGCAGTTGTAGCGGCCCAGGCCCTGTTCCATGGCGACGACCCCGCTGATGAGGCTGCGGCGGTGGTAGGCCGCCTCGCGGAAGGCGGTGAGCACGGCGGCGCCCGCGCCGAGGGTGCCCAGCCCCTTGCCCCTGACGTCGCCGATGAGGACCCGGGTGCCGTGCGGGGTGTCGACGACCTCGTAGATGTCGCCGCCGACGAGCGCGCCCCGGTGTGCGGAGACGTAGAAGCCGTCGACGACCACATCGCGGGTGCGCAGCGGCAGCTGGCGCAGCAGGGCGCGCTGTGCGGCCTCACCGGTGGCGCGTTCTCGCTCAAGGAGCAGTCCGCGGTCGCGCAGCAGGCGCGCCACGGCGATGCTCGCGCCGACCATGAGGGCGTTGCTGAGGATGGCACCGCCGCGGGTGACCGACGGGACGTTGGTGGGCAGTACGCCGTACAGGAGGGTCATGGCGGCGAAGTCGAGGACGCCGATGACCACGGTCTGGCGGAAGGTGCACAGGGCGGCGGCGACCATGGGCGCGCATGCCGCGTAGACGTCCAGACGCAGGTACGTCGGGGTGATCTGGTCGACGAAGACGATCGCCGTGAGGTACCCGAGCAGCACGATGAAGAGGCTGCTCGTGAATGCGCGGGTACGGAACCTCCACGGCACTGGTGTGAGACCTCCGGGGCGGGCGGGGGGACGATCTCAGGCTGGCACGGACGCCCGGACCCGGCCACCGCACGCGGCCGCCCGCGAGCCCACCGGAGGAGTGGCCCTTCCCCTTCGGCCCGGCCGGGCCCTGGCGGCGGGCCCGGCTGGGTTCGCCTCACGCACGGGGTGTGAGCCTCAGCCCTTCGGTGGCGATGACGTCGGAGGTGACGAGCGCCTGCTCGGCCTCGACGTCCGTGATGAAGATGAACGGCGGCACCAGGGGCGGTATGGGCAGCCGGTCGGGGGTGAAGGTCAGGCACAGCAGGCCCTGGATACAGCCGCGGAACCGGCTGAGGTAGAGGGTCACCTGCCCGGTGAGTTCGAGTGAGTCGGCTCCGAGGTCGAGGTCGGGGCCGCCGTCGCGGGACGTCATCCGGTAGTCGGTCAGCGAGGCGGCCCGCATCTTGAGCACCATCACCTTGAGCGGGCCGCTCTCGGTGGGCAGCTCGGTCACCCCGGCGACGATGAATCCGCGGGGGGTGAACTTCGTCGTGGTGATGGTGGGCGGGTGGGCGGCGACCGGGAACTCGGTGCTCTTGGGCGCGGGCGCGCCCACGGCCGGTGTGCCGACGGCAGCCACCAGCGCTACGGGAAGCAGGACGGCGAGGACCCGGGCGCTCCTGTCGCCGCCCGAGGCCCTGGCCACCGACTGCTTCTCGCCCGGCCGCCGTCCCCGTGTGGCGTCCGCGCCCACGGGAGCCCGCTCCCCGGCCGCCCCCGCGCTCCCCTGACCGCTGCCCGCCCCCGCGCCCGCCGGGCCGTGGCCCACGGTCTTCCCGGCACCGGCCCCGGTACCGCTGTCGCCGCCGGGGCCAGGGCCGGAACCCGGACCGGAACCTTGGTCCGTCGCCGGTGCGGTATCTCCAGGGCCGCCCGGCCCCGGCCGCTCGTCGTCCGGCTCAGGGCCCGCCGCCGCCTCCGCCGCTGACGGCTCAGCCGGTGTCCAGCCGAAGCCCATCGCACTCCCGACGATGCCCAGCAGCATGCCGATCAGGAAGCCGCCGAGGTTGGTCGCCGCGAAGGACAGCACCGACAGCAGCAGGGCGTTGAGGCTGACGTAGTGCCGGGCCCTGGGCGCGAACCACAGGAACAGCCCGGCGATGACCAGCGCGATACCGATGCCGATCGCGGCGATCCCGCCGAGGCCGAGGCTGACCAGCACCGTCAGCGGTGACAGCGGTATCGCCACCAGTTCCAGGCCGCCGAGTATGAGCAGGAGCCCGGCCCAGAAGGGACGGGTCCGCCGCCAGTCCCGGAAGGCGACGCGCTGGGGCAGCAGCGGAAGCCGCTCGTTCAGCTCCGCGAGCCGTTCGCGGTACGGCGCGCCACGGCTCAGAAGCACTTGTCGCCGCCCAGGCTGACGCCGAGCTTCAGCCCCTTCAGCCGGAAGTTCCCGCCGGTGGCCGACCAGGCATGGGACTTCACGTCGGCGACCTCGACGTTTCCGGCCTGGAGTCCGAACTTCCCCTTGTCGCCCTTGATGCCGGGCACCTCGTCCAGCGTCGAGGCGTCGCGGCCGAGTTGCACCGTGCCGAAGCGGGCGTCGCCCGCCAGGTCCTCCGCGTCGATGATGAGGTTGCTGGCGGTCACGTTCCCCGCGTCGCCGCCCGCGCTGAGCTTGAAGACGACGGTGCCGAGCGGCGTCTTGACCTCGGCGGCCTGGCAGATGTCGGACAGGGTCGCCTGGTCGAGCCCGAGGAGGGAGACCGGGTGGCCCTTGCCGTCGAGGGACCGGTCGGTCTCCACGTAGGAGGCGAGGCCGTCGCTCGTCAGCTTGCTGGAGGCGACCTGGAAGCTCGTACCGGAGACGGCGAACGAGGCGGCGAGTACGCCCTGTGCCATCAGCATGGCCATGGCGCCGACCGCGAGTACCGCGGGCAGCCCCACGACGGCTGTCTTCTTCCACGCTGTTCTGCCCTCTGGCAGGCGTCCATCGGATGCGCTCACTGCGTCCTCCCGGGGTGATGGGCTCCCCTGCCGTCGGCGGGGGAGCGGGCATCCAACGGCTGCTGGCGCAGCCGCTCGCGTTACAGCTGTCCTTCGCTGTGCGGGCGGGTGGTGAACTCATGGCGGGAGCGGCTCCAAGCCCGGCCCTGTTCAGCCGTGTGGGCAAGTCCGCTGCTGGCGGTCCCTCTGCCATACTGCGGGTGTCTCACGGCAGTTGGAGGGTAGGCGCGAATTTGAATAATAGTCAACGGGTCGGACGCGGTCCTTCCGAAACCGACCGCGGAACCGAACGCTCCCAGGCGCGCCGCGCCGAACTCATCGCGATCGGCAGGAAGTTGTTCGCCGACACGTCCTACGACGCGCTGTCCATGGATGACATCGCACGCAGCGCCGGGGTGGCCAAAGGGCTGATCTACTACTACTTCAAGAACAAGCGCGGCTACTACCTCGCGATCATCGAGGACTCCGTGGCCGAACTCGTCACCCGGGCGGCCGCGACCCGTGACCTGCCGCCCGCGGAGCGCGTACGCCACACCATCGACGGCTATCTGCGCTACGCCCAGAACCATCAGGCCGCCTACCGGGCGATCGTCACCGGCGGCGTCGGGTTCGACTCCGAGGTGCTCGCCATCAGGGACCGGGTGCGGGAGCGGCTGGTCACCGCGATAGCCGAGCTGGCGTGGAGTCAGAGCTCACCTCCGCCGATCGCCCGGCTGGCACTGGTCGGCTGGATGGCCGGGGTGGAGGGCGTCACGCTCGACTGGCTGCAGCGCCAGGAGCTGGAACGCGAGGCCGTACGGGCATTGCTGGTGCGCGGGCTGCGGGACACGCTGTGCACCATCGAGGAGTTCGCTCCGCAGTGCCCGGCGCCCTCACCGCCCCCGATGTGAGCCCGGCGCAGGAGCGCTGAGAGCCGACAGGGCGGCCGAGGTCACTCAGAAAGAGATACCCGGGAAAGAGACAACCGGGAACGGTAAAAGACAGCCGGGAGAGACGAGACGAAGGGGCGGGGAGCCGTCTTGCTGGCTCCCCGCCCCCGTGCGCCGCGGCGTACCGCCGGGTGGGCCGCACGCCGCCACGCGTGCGTGCGCGCGCTGAGTGGCTGTGCGGGCCCCGTTGCCCGCGGCCGTGAGCGGGCTACGCGGCCGCCTCGCCTACCTGATCGCCTTGATCAGCTCGCCGCCCGCGGTGTCGCCGCTGAGCTCCCAGAAGAAGGTGCCGCCGAGGCCCTGCTGCTGCTTGTAGTTCATCTTGCCGCCGATCGTGGCCGGGGTGTCGTAGCTCCACCACTGGTTCCCGCAGTGGGCGTACGCCGTGCCACCGACCGTGCCGTTGGCCGGGCAGCGGCCCTTGAGGTCCTTGTAGTCCTCGATGCCCGCCTCGTACTTGCCCGGTGCCGCGCCCGTCGCGGTGCCACCCGGCTCCTTCTGCGTCACGCCCGTCCAGCCCCGGCCGTAGAAGCCGACGCCGAGCAGCAGCTTGTCGGACGGGATGCCGAGGCCCTTGAGCTTCTTGATGGCGGCGTCCGAGTTGAAGCCCTCACGCGGGATGCCGTTGTACGCGGTCAGCGGGGAGTGCGGGGCCGTCGGACCCTTGGCGTCCCACGCGCCGAAGAAGTCGTACGTCATCGGCATCAGCCAATCGGCGTGCTGCGCCGCGCCCTTGTAGTCGGCAGCGTCGATCTTGCCGCCCTTCGAAGCGTCCGCGGTGATCGCCGCGGTGACCAGGTTCTGCTGCCCGAACTTCGACCGCAGCGCCGACATCACCTTGGTGAGGGAGTCCCTGCCGCTGGTGTCGCAGGTGAGACCGCAGGCGTTGGGGTACTCCCAGTCGATGTCGATGCCGTCGAAGACGTCGGCCCAGCGCGGGTCCTCCACGAGTTTGTGGCAGGACTCGGCGAAGGCCGCCGGGTTCCTGGCGGCCTCACCGAAGCCGCCCGACCAGGTCCAGCCGCCGAAGGACCACACGACCTTGAGGTTCGGGTGGAGCTTCTTGAGCTTGCGGAGCTGGTTGAAGTTGCCGCGCAGCGGCTGGTCCCAGGTGTCCGCCTTGCCGTCGACGCTCTGGTCGGCGGTGTACGCCTTGTCGTAGTCGGCGTACGCGTCACCGATGGTGCACTTGCCACCCTGGACGTTGCCGAACGCGTAGTTGATGTGCGTCAGCTTCGCCGCTGAACCCGACGTCTGGATGTTCTTGACGTGGTAATTGCGCTGGTACACACCCCAGTTGGTGAAGTAGCCGACGACCTTGCTGGCGGCTGCCTTCGTCGCGGGGGCGGTCGCGGGGGACGGCGCGACGGGCGCCGTGGCGGCCGTCTCTGCCCTGTCGGACCTGGTGGCTCTGTCCGTGCCGGAGTCCTCGGCGGTGGCGGGGCCCGCGCCGGCGAACAAGGTGCCGGCCAGCACCGCCGCCGAAGCGGCGAACGCCGTGAGCGTCGCCGGCAGGCGGGTGCGGGATCGCTTCGATCTTGGCATGGGGTCTCCTCGGTGGGGGGAGAGCGGGGGAGAGCTGTGGTGCGCACAGAGTTGACATGAACGCGATGTTCCGTGCAGGGGAACCGTAGAAGGACTAGACCAGTGCGGTCAATGGTTCGGACCAATCCCGCGCGCCGGTCGTTGATCGGCGAACCGGTGACGTACGGCCATCCATCGGGCATACTCCAATCGCTACAGCCGCAGGTCATCCTGGGTCGTAACCCGGCGAGGGAAGATCGGTTGAGCCGCAAGAACGGCGGTGCCGCCCCACCCAGGCGCCTCCGCCGCCGCGTCTGGCCAAGAGCCCGAACAGGGAGGAGAGCGCCGCCATGTCCTACGGCCCGCAGCCGGTGGAGCGTCAGTTGCCCACCGAGGAGTCACGCGACCTGCTCACGCTCGTACGCGACCTCGTCGACCGGGAGATCAAGCCCCGGGCGGCGGAAGAAGAGGAAGCAGCCCACTTCCCCCGCGAGGTCTTCGCCCTGCTCTCCACCTCGGGACTGCTCGGCCTTCCGTACCCGGAGGAGTACGGCGGCGGTGAGCAGCCGTACGAGGTCTACCTCCAGGTCCTTGAGGAGCTCGCGGCCGCCCGGCTGACCGTGGGTCTCGGGGTCAGCGTCCACACCCTCTCCTGCCACGCGCTCGCCGAGTTCGGCACCAAGGAGCAGCGGGCGGAGCACCTGCCCGTCATGCTCGGCGGCGGCGTGCTCGGCGCGTACTGCCTGTCCGAACCCGCCTCGGGCTCCGACGCCGCCTCCCTGGTCACCCGCGCCGAACGCCAGGGCGGCAGCTGGACCATCCGGGGCACCAAGGCGTGGATCACCCACGGCGGTGTCGCCGACTTCTACTCGGTGCTCGCCCGCACCGGCGTCCCCGGCCCGCGCGGCATCACCGCCTTCCTCGTCCCCGGCGACGCCGAGGGCCTGTCGGCGGCCATGCCCGAACGCAAGATGGGCATGAAGGGATCACCGACCGCCCAGGTCCACTTCGACGGTGTACGGGTCGCGGAGGGCCGGCGCGTCGGCGACGAAGGGCAGGGCTTCCCCATCGCCCTGGCCGCCCTGGACGCGGGCCGCCTCGGCATCGCCGCCTGCGCCGTCGGTGTCGCCCAGGCGGCCCTCGACGAGGCGCTGCGCTACACCGCCGAGCGGCAGCAGTTCGGCCGCCCGATCGCCGACTTCCAGGGCCTGCGCTTCATGCTGGCCGACATGGCCACCCAGATCGAGGCGGGTCGCTCGCTCTACCTGACGGCTGCCCGGCTGCGGGACGCGGGACTGCCGTTCTCCAAGCAGGCGGCGATGGCGAAGCTGTTCTGCACCGACGCCGCGATGCGCGTCACCACCGACGCCGTCCAGCTGCTCGGTGGCTACGGGTACACCGTCGACTTCCCCGTCGAGCGCTACATGCGCGAGGCCAAGGTGCTGCAGATCGTCGAAGGCACCAACCAGATCCAGCGCATGGTCGTGGCCCGGCACATCGCGGGCCACGAATCCCGCTGACCGATGCCGGGCCGCTCCCGGCAGCCACCCGCGCGGCGCGCCCCCACCCCCGACCCTTGAGTTCTAGTGATCGGTTCCAACGACTGGGGCAACGCCGTCGTGCGCATGGTCACCTGGGTCCACTTCCAGGACCTGCGCACCGGGCGGCAGTTCTACGCCCTCAACACCCACCTCGACCACCGCAACCAGGCCGCGCGCGAGCGCTCCGCCACGCTCATCACCGACCGGCTCGGCAGCCTCGACCCGGGCCTGCCGCGCGTGGTCACCGGCGACTTCAACGTTCCGGCGCACCACAACCCGGTCTACGACACGATGCTCAACCGGGGCGGTCTCGTGGACTCCTGGGACACCGCCGACCGGCGGGGGCCGCAGTACGCGACCTTCCACGGCTACCGGCCGCTCGTCCCTGACGGCGAGCGGATCGACTGGATTCTCACCTCGCCGGGCGTACGCACCCGCCACACCGCGATGAACACGTTCTCGCTGGACGGCCAGTTCCCCAGCGACCACCTGCCGGTGCAGGCACTGCTGGACATCCAGACACCTGGTGAGCTGGATGCCGCACGGAACGGACGCCTCACGGAACGGACGCCTGGAGCGACGGATGTCTGAAGGGACGGTTGTGACGGGCACCCCGGCCGGGCGGAGTGCCGCACACCTGACGGGACCGGACCGCGGCCGGTGCGCCGGACTACTTCCGGGGCGACGACGGCTGGTGAGGAACCCGCACCGGGCGCGGCGCCGCGCTGCCCACGTGGGAGAACGGCTGCTTGCGCCAGTCCAGGCTCTCCGGCAGTGTCAACAGCAGTGCCACGTCCTGCTCCTGGGCGTCGAGCGAGTCGTCGGCGGGAAGCGCGTCGGTCACACCACGCCCGGTGCCGGGGCACACCGTGAGCCCGAACGGGTTCCACGGGGAGGGGCACAGGGCGTGCTCGGGCAGCACTTCCTCGTCCGCCAGCAGTGCGATGGGCCGCGCGCAGTCCGGGCAGGTCACCCGGAACATCTCGTACGTCTCGTAGACATCGCTGTCGCCACTGTTCAGGTGATCAAGGCCAGGCATCGTGATTCTCCCCCTAGGGCTGGGTCGACAAGGCGACAACGTCGCCTCGACCACAGCAAGCATTTCCCTTGTCACCCCGCGAGTAATCGCGGGCGCGCCGATGTGACTGGCCCCTGGCTGTGGCATTCGTCACATGCCCCGCGCAGGTGCGGCGCACGCGCCCGCTCACGCCCGCTGTGCCGCAGAGCCCGCGACCCCATAGGGTGACCGGGTGGAGGAGCTGGACAGACAGATCGTGGAACTGCTCGTCAAGGACGGGCGCATGAGCTACACCGACTTGGGCAAGGCCACTGGCCTGTCCACCTCGGCGGTGCATCAACGCGTCCGGCGCCTGGAACAGCGCGGCGTCATCCGTGGCTACGCCGCCGTCGTGGACCCCGAGGCCGTCGGACTTCCGCTCACGGCCTTCATCTCGGTGAAACCCTTCGATCCCAGCGCCCCCGACGACATCGCCGACCGGCTCGCCGAGGTCCCGCAGATCGAGGCGTGCCACAGCGTCGCCGGTGACGAGAACTACATCCTCAAGGTGCGCGTCGAGACGCCGCTCGAACTGGAACACCTGCTCACCCGCATCCGCTCCCTCGCCGGGGTCTCCACCCGCACCACGGTGGTGCTCTCCACGCCGTACGAGGCCCGCCCGCCCCACGTGTGACCCGGTGTCCGGCCCGAGCGCACCGCCGCAGCCGGGCTGTACGTCCCGGCGCGCCGCCGCCCCATGCCCCGGCCCCGCGCACCGTCCGCCGGGCGCCCACGGGACCGCCACGGCACGCCCACCCCGCCTCACCCCGGCGTACGCGCGGGAGCGACACTGACGATCCGACACCCGCACGCGACAACCGCTCCACCTGGCACCGCTCCACCTGACACCGCTCCACCTGACGACCGCCGCACACCAGCCCGACCGCACACCACCGCGAGGCGAACCCCGTGACCGACCCCTCCGCCCCGGCCCCCAAGGCCGCTGCCTCCCCCGCCGACGACCGCACCATCCTGCTGCGCGGCGGGACCGTCCACAGCCCCGCCGACCCGTTCGCGACCGCGATGGTCATCGAGCGCGGCAGCGTGGCCTGGGTGGGCTCCGAGGGCGCGGCCGACTCCTTCGCCGACGGGGTGGACGAGGTCATCGACCTGGCCGGGGACCTCGTCACTCCCGCGTTCACCGACGCACACGTGCACACCACAGCCACCGGACTCGCCCGCACCGGACTCGACCTGTCCGGCACGGACACCCTCGCCGCCGCCCTGGACCGCGTACGGGCGTACACCACCGGCCACCCCGGCGACCGGGTGCTGCTCGGCCACGGCTGGGACGCCACCCGCTGGCCCGAGGGACGGGCCCCGTCCCGTGCGGAACTCGACGAGGCCGCGGGCGGCCGCCCGCTCTACCTCTCCCGCGTCGACGTCCACTCGGCGGTCGTCACCACAGCGCTGTTCGACCTCGTTCCCGACATCACCGGCCGGGCCGGATACCGCCCGGACGCGCCGCTCACCGCCGACGCCCACCACGCGGTGCGCGCGGTGGCCCACGCGAGCATCACCCCCGCCCAGCGGGCCGACGCCCAGCGCACCGCACTGCGCCACGCCGCCACCCTCGGCATCGGCACGGTGCACGAGTGCGCGGGCCCGGACATCTCCAGCGAGGACGATCTGATCTCGCTCCTGCGGCTCGCGGCCGAGCCCGGAACGCCAGGCCCCCGCGTCTTCGGCTACTGGGCCGAGGCCGCCACCCACGCGGGCGACCTCGACAAGGTGCGGGACCTCGGCGCCATCGGCGCCGCGGGTGACCTCTTCGTCGACGGCGCGCTCGGTTCGCACACCGCCTGCCTGCACGCCCCGTACGCCGACGCGGCGCCGAGCACCGGCACCGCCTACCTCGACGCGGCGGCCATCACCGCCCACGTCGCCGCCTGCACCGAGGCCGGAACGCAAGCCGGATTCCACGCCATCGGCGACGCCGCGATCACCGCCGTCATCGACGGGGTGCGCGCGGCCGCCGACCGCGTCGGACTGGCCCGGGTGCGCGGTGCCAGGCACCGCGTCGAACACGCCGAAATGCTCACCCCCGCGTCCATCGCCGCCTTCGCCGAACTGGGCCTCACCGCCTCCGTACAGCCCGCCTTCGACGCGGCGTGGGGCGGCGAGTCCGGCATGTACGCGCGGCGGCTCGGCGCCGAGCGGGCCCGCACCCTCAACCCGTACGCCGCCATGCTCCGTGCCGGAGTCCCGCTGGCCCTCGGCTCCGACAGCCCGGTCACCCCGCTCGGCCCGTGGGGCACCATCCGTGCCGCCGCCTTCCACCGCACCCCGGAGCACCGGATCTCCGTGCGCGCCGCGTTCACCGCGCACACCCGGGGCGGCTGGCGGGCCGTCGGCCGGGACGACGCGGGCATCCTGGTGCCCGGCGCGCCCGCCGACTTCGCGGTGTGGCGGGCCGGTGACCTGGTCGTCCAGGTCCCCGACGCACGCGTAGCGAACTGGTCCACCGACCCGCGCTCCGGCACCCCCGGGCTGCCCGACATGACCCCAGGTCACCCGCTGCCGGTCTGCGTCCGTACGGTGGTCGCCGGGCGCACCGTGTACGAGCAGCCGAACGAGTGACGCTCGGCCGCCACGTACCGCCGAACGATGTGCCCTCGGCCTGTCGCGTTCCCTCCGCGCCCTCCGTACTGACCTGCTGATTTGAGATAACGCCGCAGGTGGCACGGGTGTTGACAGGGTGCGGGAGACGGCGGGTAGGTTCGGCCGAGTCCACCACAGGACGTCCGGCCGGGGATTCTCCACGCAGTCGTCGAGCGCCGCTGGGCCATGGGATGACGAGCCGATGACGGCTCGGCGTCCACTGGGAGCCAGGTCCAGCGCACGGGGGCGGGGGAGGAGTCCCCCAGGCCGGCAGGTGCGACCCGGGTGGGGCCCGGACGCTCAGTAGACAACGGCTTTCGGTCGACCCGCAGCCAGCGGGCCCCAGGTCGGCCCGAAGGGCGACGGGCCCCTATCCGCACCACCCACGACCCACCGCGCAGCGCGGCATACGCCGCCCACCCGCCCGCGGAGGCCCGCCCCGCCTGATCCCGCTGACGCCCCACGGGCCACAACCCCGCGAGCCAAGCCCGCCCGGCGAGTCGAGCCCCTCCGCTACACAAGCCCGCCCGGCAAAAGGCTCGCCCGGCAAACTCCAGCCCGTCCGGCGCTTGGGGACACTGCGCCCCGAAGCAGAACGAGCCCGCCCGGAAATCCAGCGGCTCCGGCACATACACGCCGCTCCGGCAAACCAGCTCGCCCGGCGAAATCAAGCCCGTCCGGCGTTTGAGGACACCCCCACGCGAACCAAAACGAGCCGGCCCGCGAAATCAAGCCCGTCCGGCGATTGAGGACACCTCCGCCCGAAGGGCGAAACGGAAAGCCCAGGCCCCCACCCAAGGGCGCCAAGCCCCACCCACCCCCCGCCGAGCGGCAAGCGTTCGCGTACCCCAGACCCACCCCCACCCCCGCCCGGTATACGGTCACTTCACCACCGCACAAACTTCAGGAAGGCCGCGACGTTGCACCCGGGTTCCGACACCTCCGCTGGAGCCGCTGCCGGCGGCCAGGCAGCCGACCCACTGGCCGGCCCCCCGGCGGACCCACTGACCGGGCCCGCCGGCGCCGAGCCCGTGGCCACCGCCGAGCCGTCCGCCGCGAACGAGCGGCCCGACAGCGTGGCCACCGCAGAGCCGGAAGGCGCGCGTGCGGACGACACCGCGGCGACGCCCGACGAGCCCGCCCCCAAGGGCACCCAGAGCCCTCAGAGCCCCGAGGGCGCTTCCGCCCAGCGGGTTTCCCGGTGGCGGCGGCTGACGCGGCTGGGGCGCCGGGAGTGGTGCCGCAGCGCGCTGGCCGCGGCGAGCGGGCTCGCCCTCGGCTGCGCCTTCCCGCCGTACGACGTGTGGCCGCTGTCGCTCGTCGCCGTGGCCGCGCTGTCGCTGCTCACCTGGGGCAGGACCGCCCGGCAGGGCGCCTGGACCGGGTTCGCCTTCGGGCTGCCTTTCTTCGTGCTGCTGCTGAAGTGGCTGGATGTCGTCGGCTGGGACGCGGTGATCGGCCTTTCGCTCGCCGAGTCCCTGTTCTTTCTCCCGCTCGGCGCCGGGCTCGCCCTCATCTCCCGGCTTCCCGCGTGGCCGCTGTGGGCGGCGTGCCTGTGGGTCGCCGAGGAGTGGGCCAGGGACCGCCTCCCCTTCGGCGGCTTCCCCTGGGGCCGGCTGGCGTTCGCCAACACGGGCTCGCCGTTCGTCCCGCTCGCCGCGCTGGGTGGCGCGCCGCTGGTCACCTTCGCCGTCGCGCTGACCGGCGGCCTCCTCGGCGCCACCGTCCTCGCCGCCTGGCGGCTGTACGCCCTCGCTGGCGGTGCGGCCGGTGGCACGGCCGAGGGAGAGCCGGAGGCCCGTACGGCAGAGGCGCCCGCGCCCGCCGCCACGGACGTCGGTCGCCAGGTCAGCGGGCCGCGGCTGCTGCGCTCCGCGCTGCCCGCCGTGGAATCGATGGCGCTCGCCGGAGCCGTGCTGCTGGCCGGGTACCTGGTGCCGGTGCCCACCGACGCCGACGACACCGTCGACATCGCGGTCGTCCAGGGCAACGTCCAGCAGCCGGGCATGGACTTCCTCGGCCGCCCCATGAAGATCCTCAACAACCATGTCGAGGCCACGCTGCGACTGGCCAAGGAGGTGAAGGAGGGCGACAAGCCCAAACCCGACCTGGTGATCTGGCCGGAAAACGCCTCTGACCTGGACCCCTACCAGTACCGCGAGGCGTACGCGCGCATCGACGAGGCCGTCAAGGCGATCGACGTCCCCGTGCTGGTCGGGGCGCTCGTGGACCACCCCACCAAGGAGGGCTACGTCGAGAACCAGGGCATCGTCTGGGACCCCGAGACCGGCCCCGGCGCCTCGTACACCAAGCAGCACCCCGTGCCCTTCGGCGAGTACGTGCCCTTCCGTGACCAGCTCAGCAAGGTCGTCACCCGGCTCCAGCGTGTGCCGCGCGACTTCTACCCGGGCGACCACACCGGTGTCCTGCAGGTCGGCCCGGCCAAGCTCGGTGACGTGATCTGCTTCGAGGTGGCGTACGACGAGATCGTGCGGGACACGGTCAACGCCGGGGCCCGCGCGCTGGTCATCCAGACGAACAACGCCACGTACGGCCGCAGTGGCCAGCCCGAACAGCAGCTCGTGATGTCCAAGCTGCGGGCCATCGAGCACGGCCGCGCCATCGTCACCGCCGCCCCGAGCGGGATTAGCGCTGTGGTCGCGCCCGATGGGACCATTGAGCAGCGCACCAAGGAATTCACTCAGGACGTGCTGAGCGCGCGAATTCCCCTGCGCGATGACACCACCGTCGCCGACCACGTCGGCGCGGCGCCCGAGTGGGTGCTCGCTATGGTGGGAGTTCTGTCCTGCGCCGCTGCGATCATGGTGGCACGGCGAGGACGTACGGACGAGAAGGGGATGCAGTGAACGACGGCGTTGAGGTTGCCCGTGGCGGGACACAGGGGAGGAAGTACGGTCCGCTCGGCAAGACCTTGGTGATCATTCCGACCTACAACGAGGCGGAGAACATCAAGCCGATCGTCACGCGGGTACGGGAAGCCGTCCCCGAGGCGCATGTGCTCGTCGCCGACGACAACAGCCCCGACGGCACCGGCAAGATCGTCGATGAGATCTCCGCCGACGACGACCACGTGCACGCCCTGCACCGCAAGGGCAAGGAGGGGCTGGGCGCGGCCTACCTGGCGGGCTTCCGCTGGGGCATCGAGCACGACTACGGCGTCCTGGTCGAGATGGACGCCGACGGCTCCCACCAGCCGGAGGAACTGCCCCGGCTGCTCACCGCGCTCGGCGGTGCCGACCTCGTCCTCGGCTCGCGCTGGGTGCCCGGCGGCAGGGTCGTGAACTGGCCCAAGTCCCGCGAGATCCTCTCCCGGGGCGGCAGCACGTACTCCCGGCTGCTGCTCGACGTCCCGATCCGCGATGTCACCGGCGGCTTCCGTGCCTTCCGCAAGGAGACCCTGGAGGGTCTTGGCATGGACGCCGTCGCCTCACAGGGCTACTGCTTCCAGGTGGATCTGGCCTGGCGCGCGATCAAGGCGGGTTACCACGTGGTGGAGGTGCCCATCACCTTTGTCGAGCGGGAGCTGGGCGACAGCAAGATGAGCCGCGACATCGTCGCCGAGGCGCTGTGGCGGGTCACCGCCTGGGGTGTGGGCTCCCGGGTGAACCGCATCATGGGTCGCAGGCACACTTAAGACATGACCTTCGGCGCACCGCACTCCTCGAATCCCCGTCCGCAGGGCCGCTCGCGTGCCCGCGGGTACGTCCCGCTGGCCATCGCGGCGTGGCTGGTCCTGGAGATCTGGCTGCTCGTCGTCGTCGCCGACGCGGCGGGTGTGTTCACCGTCCTGGCATTGCTGGTGGCCGGTGCCGTGCTCGGCGGTTACGTGATCAAGCGGGCGGGCCGCCGGGCCTGGCGGACCCTCACCGCCGGGCTCCAGCCCGGTGGGGGCGGCGCCGACCAGGACCCCACGGCGGGTGTCGGAAACAGCCTGGTCATGCTCGGCGGGCTGCTGTTCATGCTTCCCGGTCTTGTCTCCGACGTGCTCGCCCTGGTCTGCGTCTTCCCGCCGACCCGGGCGCTGCTCAGCCGCCGGGCCGAACGCTCCCTCTCGCGGCGCATGGGGTACGGCCCCGGTTCCCTGGGTGACGCGTTCCAGCAGGCCCGCACGCGTCGGCCGGGCGGCAAGGTCGTGCAGGGCGAGGTCATCCACGATGATGAGCCGCCCACGCCGGGCTCGCGTCCCGGCGACGAGGGTCCGGGCCGCCAGGACCCGCCACTGCCGCGCTGAGACCGGCCGCGGCCCCGCCGCGCGGCGGGGCCGGGCCAGAGCGCCGGGTGTTCCGGGAACAACATCGCAGACGACAGACCGCGAACGGCATACGACAGCAGACCGCGAGCAGACCGCCATACGACAGCGCCATACGACAGAGGGCCGGGGCCACTGCTGAGCAGTGGCCCCGGCCCTCTGTGTACCGCTTGTTACCGCTTCGCCGTCAGGCGGACTTGCGGGTGTCCCGCGGATGCACCGCGATGTTCATGGCGCCGGAGCGCAGGACCGCCAGCCGTTCGGCCAGCACTTCCTCCAGCTCCTCGCGCGTGCGTCGCTCCATGAGCATGTCCCAATGCGTGCGCGCGGGCTTGCCCTTCTTCTCCTCAGGCCCATCGCCGTCCACCAGGAGTGCCTGGGCGCCGCACGCCTTGCACTCCCACTCCGGCGGAATCTCCGCCTCTACCGAGAAAGGCATCTCAAATCGATGCCCGTTCTGGCATGCGTACTCCACCGCCTGGCGCGGGGCCAGATCGATGCCGCGGTCGGTCTCGTAGCTGGTCACCACGAGTCGCGTGCCGCGGAGAGCTCGCTCACTCATGAATCGTGCCTCCCGGGCTTTGTCGCCCACAGGACATGTGTCGCTGTCGTCGTCATTCGTTCAACGTCCGGTCGGCGGTGAAGATTCCCATAGAGGGACATGCGTCGCCCGTCGTGCCGCCCCGTTGTTCTACCCACCGGCGCCCGGTTTGTCACATCTGGCAGTAGATGTCACCCAGCGTTCTTGGTTCTTTAGCGCGCAGTAACGGTCCGCCTGGTAGGCCAAGGGCGTACACTACTCGCCCACACGCGCCGAATCTAAATCCGGTCCGAATTTGGTCCCCCGACGGCCGTGGCTTCAGGGGTCTCGTACCCCCGTGCGCCCTCTCCTATCCTGGACGCGCCGGAGGGCTCAGAGGTTGCCGGTGTCCCGGTGGTCTTCTCGGCGGCCGCCTCGTCGGCGGGCTCCCTGATCGCGAAGACGCGCAGGAAGAACTGGGAGAGCGGGCCGATCGCGACCGCGTAGAGCACCGTGCCGACGCCGATGGAACCGCCCATCGCGAACCCGGTGGCCAGCACCGTCACCTCGATCCCCGTCCGCACCAGGCGCACTGAGCGGCCCGTGCGCCGGTGCAGCCCGGTCATCAGGCCGTCGCGTGGGCCCGGCCCGAAGCGCGCCGAGATGTAGAGCCCGGTCGCCACGCCGTTCAGCACGATCGCGAACAGCAGCAGTGGTATGCGCACGGCCATCGCCCGCTGGTCGGGCACCAGCGCGAGCGTCGCGTCCATCACCAGCCCGAGCACGACCACGTTCGACACCGTGCCGAGCCCGGGCCGCTGCCGCAGCGGAATCCACAGCATCAGCACCGCGACGCCCGCCAGGATCACCACCGTCCCGATCGACAGGCCCGTGCGCTCGGCGACGCCCTGATGGAAGACATCCCAGGGGTCGAGCCCGAGTCCCGCACGCAACTGAAGTCCCATGCTCACCCCGTACAGCACCAGCCCCACATACAACTGAGTGAGACGGCGGGTGAGGTAAGCCCCCCTCGA
This sequence comes from Streptomyces sp. A01, assembly GCF_059026195.1. Taxonomy (NCBI): domain Bacteria; kingdom Bacillati; phylum Actinomycetota; class Actinomycetes; order Kitasatosporales; family Streptomycetaceae; genus Streptomyces; species Streptomyces sp. A01. The sequence goes on from NZ_JBWLKN010000001.1 coordinate 40,765, forward strand.
TCTGGACACAGCGCGCTCCTCGCGATCGGTCATCCGGACGGTGACAGCGGAAACCGGACGGTGACGGCAGAAAAGTGACAGCAGCGCCACGGTGGGAAAGTGGTAACAGTGGCCTGCCCTGTGACACTCTGTGGCTTGTGGGTGGTCCAATTCCAGGGCCAATCCCGGAAAGGTGGACTGAAGATCATGAGTCAGTGGACCTCGGCTGTGGGCGCTCCGCAGCTTGCGCGGCTCCTCGGGTCGCAGCACACCAGTGACTTTCCGGCCAAGGCGTCCGGCCGTCGCGTGCCCGCGTACCGCGCCCTCGCCGACGGCATGCGGCTGCTCATCCTCGAAGGCCGGCTTCCCGTCGCCGCCCGTGTTCCCGCTGAACGCGAACTCGCCGCCGCCCTCGCCGTCAGCCGCACCACGGTCGCCGCCGCGTACGAGGCGCTGCGCGGTGAGGGCTTCCTCGCCTCACGCCGGGGCTCGGGCAGCTGGACCGCCGTGCCCGCGGGCAACCCGCTGCCCTCGCGCGGGCTGCATCCGCTGCCGCCCGAGGCCGCGGGTTCGGTGATCGACCTCGGCTGCGCGGCGCTCCCCGCGCCCGAGCCCTGGCTGACGCGCGCGGTCGGCGGGGCGATGGAGGCCCTGCCTCCCTACGCCCACACGCATGGCGACTATCCGGCCGGGCTGCCCGCCATGCGGCAGGCCCTCGCCGACCGGTACACCGCGCGCGGCATCCCCACCATGCCCGAACAGATCATGGTCACCACCGGCGCGATGGGGGCGGTCGCCGCGATCTGCCGCCTCCTCGTGCGCCCCGGGGAGCGCGTCGCCGTCGAGTCACCCTCGTACGCCAACGTGCTCCAGCTCATGCGGGAGGCCGGTACCCGGCTGGTGCCCGTCGCCATGGCCGACGGCCTCGGTGGCTGGGACATCCCCGGCTGGCGGCAGGTGCTGCGGGACGCCGCACCCCGGATGGCGTACGTCGTCGCCGACTTCCACAACCCCACCGGGGCGCTCGCCTCGGAGGAGCAGCGCCGCGCCCTCGTCGACGCCGCCCGCTCGGCCGGCACGATCCTCGTCGTCGACGAGACCATGTCCGATCTGCTCCTCGACCCTGACGTCGAACTTCCGCGCCCGGTCAGCACGTTCGACCCCGCGGGCAACGCCATCATCACCGTGGGTTCGGCGAGCAAGGCGTTCTGGGCCGGGCTGCGCATCGGCTGGGTGCGTGCGGCTCCCGACGTCATCCGAAGCCTCGTGACCGCGCGCGCCTACGCCGACATCGGCACGCCCGTCCTGGACCAGCTCGCCGTGACCTGGCTGCTCGAAGGCGGCGGCTGGGATGAGGCCGTCGCCATCCGGCGCGCCCAGGCCAGGGACAACCGCGACTCCCTCGTCGCCGCCGTCCGGCGGCACCTGCCCGACTGGGAGTTCACCACTCCGCATGGCGGGCTCACGTTGTGGACCCGTACCGGCGGGCTCTCGGGTTCGCGGATCGCCGAGGTGGGGGAGCGGCTGGGGGTGCGGGTCCCCTCGGGAACGCGGTTCGGCATCGACGGGGCCTTCGAGGGCTTCGTCCGGCTGCCGTTCACCGTCGCCGGCGCCCTCGCCGACGAAGCGGCAGGCCGGCTCGCCTCCGCCGCCCGGCTGGTGGCCTCCGGCGCGAGCGCCGACGCGGACGCCCCACGGTCGTTCGTCGCGTAACCGCCCCGGAGTACGCGTCGTGTGACCGCGCCCTGGAGCAGGGGCCGTCCGGCGCGGAGCGCGATGCCCGCCTTCCCCGCGTGACGTCGCGTGGGCAGGCCCGTGTTACGTCGCGTGGGCGGGGAGCGAGCCGTCCCCGTCGGCCTGCGCGGCGGACCGCCCGGCCAGGACGCCCACACCGCCCGGCGCGCCCGCCCCGGCGCCCTGGCCCGGATTGCCCATCCGGGCATCGAGTGGCCCCGGAGCGCCGCCGTCCGGTGGCTCCGGCCGCCGTGCGCCGCGGACGTGCGCCGCGGGCGCCGGCGTTCCGGTCCCCGGGTCGCCGGGCGCCTGGGTGCCGGTCGGCTGGCCGCCGTGGCTCTGGGCGGGCCCGCCCGGCAGGGTCCGTTCGGGCAGCAGGGCCAGCACTGCCCGGCGCTGCGCCTCGCTGGCCGCGTCGTCGTACGGGTCGGGGGTGGCCGGCACCTGGAGCCGGTGGACCTGGCCGTTGCCGAGCCGCGCGTATCCGCGGCCCGGCGGCACCCGGGGGGTCGGTGAGGTGGGCGGCGGCGCGCCGAGGGCTGCCTGCACGTGCTCGTACGCGACGGGCCCGAGCACCACGCGGGCCCGGGTGTGGGACCTGACGTAGTCGCTCAGCGCGTCCAGGCTGTCCAGCTGCTCGGCGATGGCGACGGTGACGTTCGCGAGTCGCCCGTGGCGCAGCGGGACACGCAGCAGTTCCTGGGGGTCGGGGCGGCCGTCGGCGGTGGCCAGATGGCTGAGCGCGGCAGGCTGGTCGAGCACGATCCACAACGGGCGACGGACATCCGCCGGCACGCTCTGCCCGTACTGGCGGGCGCGGTTGGCGCAGAGCAGCCGCCGTTCGGTCTCGTGGGCCGCCCACTCCAGGGCGGTCAGCGCGCCGGCGAGCCCGCACTCCACAGCGAACACCCCCGCACGGCCCGCGAGGCAGGCGTACCCGCTGGTGCCGCCGCCGTCGATCACCAGCATGTCGGAGTGGGGCAGCGCCTGGAGCGCGAGCGAGCGCAGCAGCGTCGTGGTGCCGCTGCCCGGCTGGCCGACCGCCAGCAGATGCGGCTCGGTGGACCGGGACCCGGTGCGCCACACGACCGGTGGCGCGTCCCGTGTCGGCCCGCCCTCGGGGTCCGTCACGGGCAGGGTCCGCTGGACCGCTGCCGGGTCGGTGAAGCCCAGCACCGTTTCGCCCGGGGTGGTGACGAAGCGCTGGGCGCAGATGGTGGTGGGGAGCGCGGGGAGCACGCTGAGCTCCAGCCGGTTGGCCTCCTCATCCCAGCGGAAGAGGTACTCCCGGTCGCGCCCGGACTTCACTGAGACCAGCCGCTCGACGCGGGCGCGCGCGTCGGCCTCCCCGTCGGGGAAGTACGCGGGGTAGCGCAGCACCAGGCGGCTCAGCCGCCCGGTGTCGTCGAACTCGTACTCCTCGAACGCCTCCTCCCAGTCTCCCGCGTAGGCGTAGAGCGGTTCGGGGTCGTCCGTGGTGGCGAAGTACGGCACGAGCGCGTCGTAGAGGGTCCGCAGCCGCTCCGCCGCGGGTCCGTCCAGCTCGTTGTCCGCCGGTGCGCGGTCGCGTCCGGCCCACGCCGCCGCGGCCATCAGCCCGATCAGTGCGAGCAGCGGACCGTAGGGCGCCATCGCGACGGCCAGCACACAGGCCGCCGTGAGGAACAGCGTGGGACCGCGCCGTTCCTTGGGCGTCTGTGCCCACTTCCGCAGCCCGGCGGCAGCGAGAGCGCGCAGTCCGCGCGTGACGGTGAGCAGCGGGTGCAGGACGTCGCTGGCACTGTCGATGGCGGTTCGCGCGTACTCGCGGCCGCGGACCACGGTGGGGCTGTCGGTCAGGACGCGGGGGAGCGGGAGGCGGGCCACGTCGGTCTCCTGGGGATGGCGGTGGGCTGCGGGACGGATCAGACCTTGATGCCGCCCAGCAGGTTGGCCAGGCTGGCACCGCCCGCCTGGATGCTCGGGGCGATGGCTGTTCCGGCCAGATAGAAGCCGAAGAGCGCGCAGACGACGAAATGCGACGCCTTCAGGCCGTCTTTGCGGAAGAACAGAAAAGCGATGACGCCAAGCAGAACGACTCCGGAGATGGAGAGGATCATGACGGTTCTCCTGGTTGGTGGGGACGATCACCGTGAGTGCGTTAAGCCTCACAGAAAGTCCAATAGCGCGAAAGTCGCAAATGGGTGATTTGTCAGTGGAATCACCCAGGCGCACGTCATGATCGATCCGTAGGGTGGGGCGGCGCGGGCAGGGCACTCGTGGGTCACGCGCGTGGTCCAAGGGCATCGATCGAAGGAAGACGGAGGACGGAATTCATGACCGAACACGGCGCACAGGGCGGCCAGGGTCAGCCGGGCACGCCGCAGGAGCGGCGCACCGCACAGGCGGCTCCGGACGCGGCGGCGGAGCCCGCGCACGACCCCGAGGTGCTCCAGCTGGCGGCGAAGGTCTTCGACCTCGCCCGACACGGCGACACGGACACGCTCGCCGCGTACGTGGACGCCGGTGTCCCCGCCAACCTCACCAATGACCGCGGCGATTCACTGATCATGTTGGCCGCCTACCACGGCCACGCCGCCGCCGTGGAGGCGCTGCTGCGGCGCGGCGCCGACCCGGACCGCCCCAACGACAAGGGCCAGACCCCGCTGGCGGGTGCGGTGTTCAAGGGGGAGGACGAGGTGGTCAGGCTGCTGATCGCCGAGGGCGCCGACCCCTCCGCCGGCACCCCGTCGGCCATCGAGGCCGCCCAGGTCTTCGGGCGGCAGGACCTGCTGGGGCTGTTCACCTCGGAGTGAGAGGTCCGGAGGCGCGGTCCGGAACGCGAGGCCGGAGCGGGGAGTCTCCTGAGCTGAGGGGCCCGGGAGTTGAGGGTTCCCGCCCGCTGGGGACTCCCCGAATCCCGGAGTTCTCACGGGGATTTCCCGGCGTACTCCCGTGGTCGCGGACTTAGCCTGTCCGTCATGGGAGAGCTGACCGCGCACCGTCCGCTGGCCCCCGAACTCGCCTCGCTGCGCTCCGGGGAGCTGGACATCGCCGCGCACGCGGAGCGCGCCTGCGACCTGATCGACGCGGTGGACCAGCGCGTACGGGCCTTCGTGCCGGAACCCGGCCGGCGCGGGCGGCTGCGGGCCGAGGCGGAGGCGGTCCGCGCGCGGTGGGCGTCGCGGAACGACCGTCCGGCGCTGTACGGCGTGCCGGTCGGCGTCAAGGACATCGTGCACGCCGACGGCTTGCCCACCGGTGCGGGGTCGGCGCTTCCGGCAACAGAGTTGACGGGGCATCAGGCGACGGTGGTCGGCAGGCTGCGCGCGGCCGGTGCGCTGGTGGCGGGCAAGACGGTCACGGCCGAGTTCGCCTGCGCGGCCCCCGGCCACACCCGTAACCCGCACCACCTCGGCCACACCCCCGGCGGGTCGAGCAGCGGTTCGGCGGCGGCCGTCGCCGCGGGCCTGGTGCCGCTGGCCATCGGCACGCAGACGGACGGATCGGTGATCCGCCCCGCCGCCTACTGCGGCGTGACCGGCTTCAAGCCCACCCACGGCCGGGTCCCGGTGGACGGCGTCATCCCCAACGCGCCCACCCTGGACACGGTGGGCGTCTTCGCCGCCGACGTGGCGGGGGTGGCCCACGCGGCCCCGGTGCTGTGCGACGACTGGCGTACGGACGGCGCCGCCGACGACCTTTCCCGGGCTCCGGGGACAGCCACGCTGCCCGTCCTCGGCGTCCCCGTCGGCCCGTATCTCTCCCGCGCCGGAAAGACAGCGCTGGAGGCGTTCACGGCGTGGACGGAGCGGCTGCGCCAGGCGGGCTTCACCGTGCTCCAGGTCCCGTTCCTGCCGGACTTCGACGAGATCGCCGCCCAGCAGCACACCATCAACCGCTACGAGGTCGCCCGCACCCACGCCGAGTGGTTCCCGCGCTTCTGCGACCTCTACCAGGAGCAGACGGCCGCGGCGATCCGGGAGGGGCAGGCGGTGACGGACGCCGCCTACGCGCGGGCGCTCGCCGACCGGGAACGGTTCCGCGCCCGCATGGCGGCCGCCCTGTCCGGCGAGGGCATCGATCTGTGGATCACCCCGGCGGCGACCGGCCCCGCGCCCCGGGGACTCGGCACCACCGGCGACCCGGTCATGTGCCTGCCCTGGAGCTACGCCGGGCTGCCGTCGCTCACCCTGCCCGCCGGGCGCTCGCGCGGCCTGCCGCTCGGCTCGCAGTGCGTGGCGGCGAGCGGTGCTGACGAGCGGCTGCTGAGCTGGGCGCCCGCGATCGAGAAGGTCTGCGCCGCGGGCTTCGTCCGTACCGCCGGAGCGCCGGGAGCGACGGGCGGCGTCACCCGCTCACGCTGACGGGGCGGGAGCCGACGCGGACGCGGACGCGACGAGGATGACATCGAGCGCACGCGGGCCGTGTACGCCCTCCACCCGGTCCAGCTCGATGTCGCTGGTCGCCGAAGGACCGGAGATCCATGTCAACGGCCGCCCCGGATCGAGGCGTTCGAGCGCCTGCGGTACGGAGTCCACCACCTGGCCGGGGGCGAACACCACGCAGATGTGATGGTCGGGGATGAGGGTGATCCGGCGCCGGCCCTGGTCGGGTCCGGCGTCGAGGACGACCGTGCCGGTCTCGGCGATGGCCACCGCGCACCCGGTGACGACACTGTCCACCGCGTCGAGATCCGCGGCGGACGCGTCCGCCGCGTCAGGGACGCGTTCGGCCGTGCTCGCGGCCAGCCACGCGGCGGGCAACCGCGGGGGAACGACGACGCTGCGCGCGCCCCGCGCGTCGAGCAGCCGCGCGACGAGGTCAGGCAGCCCGGCCTCGTCCGTATGGTGCACACGGGCACGGTAGTCGGCGAGGTTGTCCGCGAGCAGCCCGGTCCGCTCGGCCGCCGTACGCGTGCCGTGCACGCGGTGATAGTCCCGGATGACGGTCTCCGCCGTCGCCGGGCCCGCGGACCTCTCACCGCGCGGCACATCGGCCAGCGCCCGGCGTACTCGCCCCAGCACCCGCTCCCGGCTGCTCACTTCGCCTTCGCCTCTCCTTCGCCACGGGTGCGCTGCCACCAGTCCCGGAAGGACTCGGGCGGCACCTCGGGAAGCGCCCGCGTGTCGGACCACGCGCGCCCTGGGCCCGGCAGCCGCTGGGGATGAAGGCGGCGGGTGCGGGCGGCCAGCCGCTGCCCGGTGCGCAGCGCGCGCGGGTGCTCGAAGGCCCAACGGGCGGCACGCATCGCCGCGCGCTCCGCCGCGTGGCCCTTGGCGGGCTTGATCACGGTCCTGGTGCCGCGCAGCGTCACCTCACCGCCCTCGACGACCCGTTCCCGCAGCCGTACCAGGATCTCGGGGATGTCGATGGCGACCGGGCAGACTTCGTAGCACGCGCCGCACAGCGAGGACGCGTACGGCAGCGAGGCGTCCAGCGCGCCGGCCGTGCCCCGCAGCTGCGGGGTGAGGATGGCGCCGATCGGCCCCGGGTAGGCCGAGCCGTACGCGTGGCCGCCGGCCCGCTCGTACACGGGGCAGACGTTCAGGCAGGCGGAGCAGCGAATGCAGCGCAGGGCCTGGCGTCCGATCTGGTCGGCGAGGGCGTCGGTGCGGCCGTTGTCGAGGAGGACGAGGTGGAAGGTCCGCGGGCCGTCCCCGTCGGAGGTGCCGGTCCACATCGAGGTGTACGGGTTCATCCGCTCGGCCGTGGAGGACCGGGGCAGCAACTGGAGGAAGACCTCCAGGTCCCGCCAGCTGGGGATGACCTTCTCGATGCCGACCACGGAGATCAGGGTCTCGGGCAGCGTCAGGCACATCCGCCCGTTGCCCTCGGACTCCACGACGACGAGGGTGCCGGTCTCCGCGACGAGGAAGTTGGCGCCGGAGACGCCGACCTTGGCGGTGAGGAACTTCTCCCGCAGGTGCAGCCGCGCCGCCTCGGCGAGCTCCGCCGGGGAGTCGGTGAGCCCTTCGGGCGCCGGGCGGCCCCAGCGGGCCATGTTCGCGCGGAAGATGTCGCGGATCTCGGTGCGGTTGCGGTGGATGGCGGGCACCAGGATGTGGGAGGGAAGATCGTCACCGAGCTGCACGATGAGTTCGGCGAGGTCGGTCTCGTACGCGGTGATCCCCGCGTCCGCGAGCGCCTCGTTCAGGCCGATCTCCTGAGTGGCCATCGACTTGACCTTCACGACCTCGCGTTCGCCCGTCTCGCGGACCAGGCGGGTGACGATCGCGTTCGCCTCGGCCGCGTCGGCGGCCCAGTGCACCTGGCCACCGGCCGCCGTGACCGCCGCCTCGGCCTGCTCCAGGTAGTGGTCGAGGTGGTGGAGCGTCCGGTCCTTGATCGCGGCCCCGGCGGCGCGCAGCTCGGCCCAGTCGTCCAGCTCGGCGACGGCCGCGGCGCGCCTGGCGCGGATGGTGTGGGTGGCGTGCCGCAGGTTCGCGCGGAGCTGGGCGTCAGCGGTGGAGCTGACGGCGGCCACGGGAAAGGGCGGAGCGGGCGGGGCGGTCCCGGGCATGCCCAGGTAGGTGCTGGTCATCGTGGGTCTGCCTCCGTTCCGGCGAGGATCTCAGCGAGGTGGACGGGGCGGACGGGCGAGCCCTGCCGGGTCAGGGTGCCGCCGATGTGCAGCTGGCAGGAGTTGTCCACCGTGCACACGGCGTCGGCTCCGGTGGCAGTGATGGCACGGGCCTTGTCGGCGCCCATGGCGGCCGATACGGCGGCGTTCTTGACGGCGAACGTGCCGCCGAAGCCGCAGCACTCCTCCGCTCCCTCAAGTTCCACGAGTTCCAGCCCCTTGACGTGCTGGAGCAGCGTGCGCGGCCGGTCGCCGAGCCGGAGCAGGCGCAGCCCGTGGCAGGTGGGGTGATAGGTGACGCGGTGCGGGTAGTAGGCGCCGACATCGGTGACGCCCAGCACGTCCACCAGGAACTCCGTCAGCTCATACGTCTTCGGCACGGCGCCCGCCGCCGCTTCGGCGAGCGCCGTGCCGCGTCCCTCGGCCGCGGCCCGCGCCCCGATACGCGGGTAGTTGTCCCGCACCATCGCCGCGCAGGACCCGGAGGGGGTGACGATGTGGTCGTAGTCGCGAAAGACGCGGGCGTAGCGGCGGACCAGGGGTTCCGTCTCGTGCCGGTAGCCGGTGTTGTACTGGGGCTGGCCGCAGCACGACTGGTCGGCGGGGAAGCCGACCTCGACGCCGAGGCGTTCGAGCAGGGTGACGACGGCCTGCCCGGTGCGCGGATAGAGAGTGTCGTTGACGCAGGTGACGAAGAGGGCTACGCGCACGGCTGCTCCTTCTGGCCGCCGATGGCGCTGGAGACGGCGGCCTCCCGTCGGCCGGTCCCGGCGGGTGATCGTTCGCCGGGCCATACTGCCGCAGTGCCTGACGGCTGTGAAGTGCGGCGGAACGCCGCCGCCCGCTCGGTCCCGCCGGTGGGCCCGGACGCGGACAGCGAGCGGACTCGTCCCGCTCGCCGCATGATGAAGTCAGCACCGCGCCACGCCGCGAGGGCCCGCCCCCCGGTGGCTCCCCGCGCGGACAGCCCCGACCGGCTGTGGTCCCGCCCCCGCCCGCACGCCCCCCGCTGAAGAAGCCGCTCACGCTCCACGCTGAAGGACCCGCGATGGCCATGAAGACTCCCGCGTCCCTGTCCGCCAACCGGGGCAGTGTCACGCACAAGGTCCGCTACGCGCTGCGCAACCCGGACCGGATCGTCCCCCATTTCCGGCGCAGTCTCCGGGACGGCCTGCTGCGGATCAAGCATCCCGATCACGTCGCGTACTACCGGGCCGTGATGGCCTCCGACGCCGGTCGCGATCCGGAGGCTGCGGTGGGCAGCCAGAGCCACGCCGGGTGGCTGGCACTCGGCAAGATGCAGTTCGACTACCTCATCGAGCACGGCCTCACCCCCGGACAGCGCATGCTCGACATCGGTTGCGGGAACCTGCGCGCGGGCTGGCGCTTCATCGACTACCTGGACCCCGGTCACTACTACGGCATCGACATCTCGCCCGACATCCTCGTGTCGGCCAAGCAGACCGTGACCACCTACGGGCTCCAGGACAAGCTCCCGCATCTGACCATGACCCGGGACCTGACGCTCGACTTCCTGCCCGACCGGTACTTCGACGTGGTGCACGCGCACAGCGTCTTCTCGCACTCACCGCTGTCCGTCATCGACGAGTGCCTGGCCCACGTCGGACGCGTCATGGCCCCCGGCGGCTTCTTCGACTTCACCTTCGACCGCACCGAGGGGACCGAACACCAGGTGCTGCGCGAGGACTTCTACTACCGCACCGGAACGCTGCTCGCGCTGGCCCGGAAAAACGGCCTGGCCGCCACGTTCATGGACGACTGGGAGCGGCGCCCGCACGGCCAGTCGAAAATCCGTGTCACCCATCCGGATCACACGGCGTGACACTCCGCCGCCGGGCCGGGGGTCTTGGAGGCGATGAGCCCGCGTAAAGGGAACGCCCGCGTACCGTGCCGCGCCGTGTCCGCGGCCCGGCTGGTTCAGGCGGCGACCAGCGCGTCCGCTCCCAGCAGCCGGTGGATGTCACCGGCCGCGGCCCGGCCCGCCCGGTTGGCGCCGATGGTGCTGGCCGACGGGCCGTAGCCGACGAGGTGGACCCGGGCGTCGCGGACGGCCCTGGTGCCCTCCAGCGCCACGCCGCCGCCCGGCTCGCGAAGGCGCAGCGGAGCGAGGTGGTCGATGGCGGGGCGGAAGCCGGTGGCCCAGAGGATCACGTCGGCCTCGACGTGCCGGTCATCGTCCCACGCGACGCCTGTCGGGGTGATCCGGTCGAACATCGGTCGCGGGTCCAGGACACCGGCCTCCCGGGCCCGCTCCATCGCCTCCGTCATCGGCAGCCCGGTCACGGACACCACGCTCTGCGGCGGCAGCCCCTGCCGGACCCGCTGCTCCACCAGGGCGACGGCGGCCCGCCCCTGGTCCTCGTCGAAGGGCCCCGAGCGGAACACCGGTGGGCGGCGGGTCACCCAGGTGGCCTCCGCGGCGACCTCCGCGATCTCCAGCAGATGCTGCACGCCGGACGTGCCGCCACCGACGACGACCACCCGCTGCCCGGCGAACGCCGCCGGGCCGGGGTAGTGCGCGGTGTGCAGCTGGCGTCCGGCGAAGCCCTGCTGGCCCGGATAACGCGGCCAGAACGGGCGGTCCCAGGTACCGGTCGCGTTGATCACGGCCCGGGCCGCCCAGATGCCGTCCGAGCTCTCGATGAGAAGTCGGCCGCCGTCGCCCTCGCGTACGGCGCTCACCGCGACGGGGCGGCGTACCCGCAGGTCGAAGGCGCGCTCGTAGTCGGCGAAGTACGCGCCGATCACCTCGGCGGACGGGCGGCCGGGGTCCGCGCCGGTCAGCTCCATGCCCGGCAGCGCGTGCATCCCGTGCACCTTGCCGTAGGTGAGCGACGGCCAGCGGAACTGCCAGGCGCCGCCGGGGGTGGGGGAGTGGTCGAGGACGACGAAGCCGGTGTCCGGCTCGTAGCCACGCCGCCGCAGGTGGAACGCGCTGGACAGGCCCGCTTGCCCGGCTCCGATCACGACGACGTCGACGAGCGTGGCCGCAGCCGGGGTCGCGGCCCGTCGCGCGTCGACGGCGACTGCCGCCTCTGCGGGGACGGCCATGTCCGTCGTGCGGGATCGGGCCAGGTCCGAGCTGATGGCCACACCGTGGTCCGCCGCTGCCTCTGGCACCGCCACAAAATCGTTCACGTTTCTATTAACTCGGGAGGGTGCGGGAATCTTCCCAGCGCCTGCGCCCGCCGGTGGCGGCCGCCGTCCGGCCCCGCGCGGCCAGAGCGGCGCCGGACGGCGGCCCACCGTCACACCCGCGCCCCTCAGCGCCCCCCGGCGACCAGCAGCGGTGCGCCGCCGGGCGCGGACGCCGGACGTCCGTTCGTGGCGATACCGGCATGGGGCGCCACCAGGGAGGGCGGCGGCGCGTCCAGCAGGCCGCGCGCCGCCAGGACCGGAGTGACCCCCTCCCCGAACCAGTACGCCTCCTCCAGATGCGGATAGCCGGAGAGCACGAAATGGTCGATGCCCAGCGCGTGGTACTCCTCGATCCGGTCGGTGACGTCCTCATGGCTGCCGACCAGTGCCGTACCCGCCCCGCCCCGCACCAGGCCCACGCCCGCCCACAGGTTCGGCGAGATCTCCAGCTTGTCGCGCGAGCCGCCGTGCAGCGCCAGCATCCGCTGCTGGCCCACCGACTCGCTGCGCGCGAGCGCCTCCTGCGCCGCGCTGACGGTGTCCGGATCGAGGTCGTCGAGAAGCCGGTCGGCGGTGGCCCACGCGTCCTTCGCGGAATCCCGCGAGATGGTGTGCAGCCGGATGCCGAAGCGCACTTCCCGGCCCTCCCGCTCGGCGAGCCCCCGGACCCAGTCGATCTTCTCCTTGACCTGCGCGGGCGGCTCGCCCCAGGTGAGATACACATCCGTATGGCGGGCCGCCACCGGCCCCGCCGCCGCTGACGAACCGCCGAAGAAGATCTGCGGCAGCGGGTCAGGCGGCAGGGCGGTCAGCCCACCCGTGATCTGGTAGTGCTCGCCGTCGAAGTCGTACGGCTCGCCGCCCCACACGCCCCTGACGACCGACAGGAACTCCGCCGTACGCGCGTACCGCTGATCGTGGTCGAGGTGGTCACCGAACCGCCGCTGCTCGGTGGAGTCACCGCCGGTCACCACGTTCAGCAGCAGCCGCCCACGGGTGATCCGCTGGTACGTCGCCGCCATCTGCGCGGCCAGCACCGGGGAGATGACCCCGGGCCGGAAGGCGACCAGGAACTTCAGCCGCTCCGTGTGCTGGGCCAGCGCGACCGTCGTCAGCCAGGCGTCCTCGCACCAGGTCCCGGTCGGGGTGAGCACGGCCTCGAAGCCGAGCTGTTCGGCTGCCTTGGCGATCTGCGTGAGGTAGTCGATGCTGGGCGCGCGCACCCCGCTGACCGGCGTGACGCGGGAGCGCTTCACTCCGCCGTCGGTGTAGGCGTGCCGGTCCACGAGGGTGCGCCCGTCGCCGCCGGTCGGCAGGAACCAGTGCAGGTGTACGGACATCAGTGGGCCTTTCCGTAGGAGCGTGGCTTGGTGCTGGACGGGGGCAGCCCGGCGTTGAAGCGGGTGTCCACGAAATCGGCGAACGCGTAGCGCCGCGGGGTCAGGCCCAGCCGGGCGAAGGTGTCGGCGATCCGCTGCTCCGAGGCGACGGCGGGCTTGTCGACGGCGACGGTCACCCGGATGCCGTGCGTACGCCGCACCGAGTCCAGCGCCGTCCCGTACGGCAGCCCGGTCTCCTCGGCCCACACCTTCGCCCACTCCTCGGGGTGTTCGAACACCCAGTCCTGGGCGCGGCGCAGCCGGTCCAGGTAGTCGCCGATGGCCTTCGACTTCTTGCCGTCGCCGAGCGCGGACGGTGAGGCGACCTGGAAGCTGAGGCCGTTGACGACGCCCTGGCCGGTGGTCAGCACGCGGGCGTCGGCCTGCCGCAGGGCCTGCGAGGTGTACGGGTCCCACACCGCCCAGGCGTCCACCTTCCCCCGGGTGAACGCGGCCAGCGCGTCGGCGGGTTGCAGCAGGGTGAGTCTGACGTCCTTCGGGGTGAGTCCGGCCTTGGCCAGCGAAGCGGCCAACTGGTAGTGCGCCGAGCTGCCTTGGGCCACCGCGACGGACTTCCCCTTCAGGTCGGCGGTCTCCCGCAGCTCGGAGCCCTTATTCACCAGGACCGCCTCGCCGTTCGCGGTGCCGTGCGAGGCCCCGACCACCTTGATCCTCGACTTGGCCGCGGCGGCGAAGACGGGCGGGGTGTTGCCGACGCCGCCGATGTCCACGGCCTTCGCGTTGACCGCTTCGAGCAACGGCGGCCCGGACGTGAAGGTGGACCACTTGATCTTGTACTTCAGGTCGTCGAGCTCCCCGGCGGCGCGCAGCACCGCCTCGGAACCTCCCTTCTGGTCGCCGACGTTCAAGGTCACCGACCCCTTGCCGTCGGTGTTTCCGGAGCCGCCGGAGCCGTTCGCCGACGAGATCCCCGAGCAGCCCGCCACCAGCAGGCACAGGGGCAGCAGCAGGGCCGGGGCGGCGTAGGCGGTGCGCACGGTCATGTCAGCGGGTCCGTTCGTCGGTGCGGTACGGGGGGTACGGGGGGTACGGCGGGAGCGGCGCCATCGGCGGGGGCGGCGTCATCGACGGTGGGGTCGCCGGCGCCGGACGGGGCGGCGCTGCCGTGGCCGGGTGCCGCGACCCCCAGCCGGTCGAGGAGTTCGGTCCGCAGTGCGGCGAAGCGTGGATCGGCGATGTCACGCGGCCGGCGGAGATCCACGCGCGTCTCGTACGCGATCACGCCGCAGTCCATCACCAGTGCCCGGTCGGCGAGCAGCAGCGCCTCCTCGACGTCGTGCGTGACCAGCAGCACCGCACAGCCGCGCCGCTGCCACACCTCGGCCACCATGCGCTGGGCCTTGATGCGGGTGAGGGCGTCCAGCGCGCCGAACGGCTCATCGAGCAGCAGCAGATCGGGCTCGCGCACCAGCGCGCGGGCGAGGGAGGCGCGCTGCGCCTCACCGCCGGAGAGCGTCTTGGGCCAGTCGGCCCACCGGTCACCGAGGCCGACCTCGCGCAGCGCCCGTTCGGCGACGGCGCGTTCGGGCCGCCCCGGCAATCCGAGCAGCACATTGCGCCAGACCCGCTTCCACGGCATCAACCGCGGTGCCTGAAAGGCGACGGCCCGCCGTCGGGGCACCAGCACCTCACCCTCGATCTCCCGGTCGAGCCCGGCGAGGACGCGCAGGAGAGTGGATTTGCCGCAACCGCTGCGCCCCAGCAGAGCGACGAACTCCCCGGGCCGCACCGTCAGTTCGAGCCGGTCGATGACGGGCCGCCCGGCAAAGGCGCGCGTCAGCCCGGAAACCCGGACGGCCGCGGAGCCGACGGCGGTCTCCGCCACCGCGCCTCGCCCACGTTCCACGCCGCGCTTCGGGGCCTTCTCAAGGCCCTGCCTCCCGGGCGGACCTGCGGTGGGGGCTACGCGCCCGTGAACGTCGGTCGCCATTGCAGCAACAGCCTTTCCAGCGTGCGGACGATGAAGTCGGCGATCAGGCCGAGGGCGGCGTAGACGAGGAGACAGACGACGATCACGTCGGTCTGGAAGAACTCCCGCGCCCGGTTCAGCAGGAAGCCGATGCCGTCGTCGGCGTTGATCGTCTCGCCGAATACCAGCGCGAGCCACGCGGTCGCCAGTGAGTACCGCAACCCGGTCATCGCGTGCGGCAGGGCCCCGGGCAGCACGACATGGCGGATCAGCCCCCAGCGCTTCAGCCCGAGGGACGTCCCTGCCTCGATGAGCTGGGCGTCCACGCCACGGATGCCCGCGTAGACGTTGAGGTAGAGATGAAAGGCGACACCCAGCGCGATCAACGCGACCTTGGGCGCCTCGCCGATGCCCAGCCAGATGATGAACAGCGGGATCATGCCGACCCAGGGAATGCTGCGCAGCATGTGCACGGTGGCGTCGATCAGGTCCTCACCCAGCCGGGAGAGCCCGGAGAGAAGAGCGAGGGCGACGCCGACGGCGCCGCCGAGGGCGAGCCCGACAGCGACGCGCTGAACGGACACCAGCATGGCGTGCGGCAGGGTCCCGTCCTCGATGAGGTCGGCGGCGGTGCTGGTGATGGTGCCGGGGGAGGCGAGGGTGTCGGGGTGGAGTACGCCGGTCGCGCTGCACACCTGCCACAGCGCGAGCAGAAAGACCGGGCCGGTGGTACGGCGCAGCCAGCGCGGCACACCGCGGCGGCGGGCGGACAGTGGAATGACCGGTTCCAGGACCGGGGACATGGGGGCTCCACGGATACGGGTAGACCTCGGCGCCCGCCCAAGCGAATCGCCGCGGTACATCGCGCCCGCGACCCGCGGAAGACACGGGACTGGCAGAGAGACAGAAATGCGGGAACACGCGGGATACGGAAACGCGGGGATTCAGAAACAGGCGGAAACAGGCGGGACACGAGGCAACAGCCGGGAAAGACAGGAAAGAGCGCGAAAGAGCGGGAAAGGCGGGAAACAGCTCAGCGGCGGTGAGGACACGCGGCGGAAGCCACCCGCAGCAGGTCGATGTGACCGCGCGTGGTGAGCAGAGCTGACCTGGACATGGGCAAGAACGTAGCGACGCTCTCCGTACGAGGTCAACGGGCGTCTCGCCCGCCGGACCTTTGTTGCGGCGGCCTTACGGGCGTACGAACCGGCCTCGGGTCGGCGCGTACCCCTCGCGTGCGGTTGCGTGCGGCTCGCGTACAGCAAGGGCCGGGGCCGAGGCAGTCAGCCGGACGGCGCGCCAGGAGGGGCGCCGAGCCGCGCGCACACGTCCTGCCTGGGCGGACACATTATTGCGGCAGGGCGTCGCGGAGCTCTGGCGCGCTGTGGCGGGACCCGTCCCGGCATCCTCGCGTTCTGCCCTGTTTCGGCCGCGCTGGGTGCGGTAACCCGGACGATCTGACCACGTCAATCACTCGGGGCGGGTGGCGCGGGGCCTCGTCGGAGCGGCGAGGCGCGCGGCGCGGCGAGCGTGCGGTGGTACGCGAGTCGGCGCGGTGCGGCCCCGGCAGCGCCCCGGAAGAAGGAGGACCGATGAGTGGTGAGTCCGCGAATGCCGGTGCCGAGCGCGTGCAGCAGACCGGGCAGGCAGCCAAACAGGAGGCGTCAGCGACGGCTGACCAGGCCAGGCAAGCCGCCGGTGAGGTGGCGGGTACCGCCGCACAGCAAGCCAGGGCCGTAACGGATGAGGCACGCGAGCAGGCCGGTGCGGCGGCGCGGGACCTCAGGCAGCGCGTGGCGAACGAGGCGGAGGGGCAGGCCGCACGCGCGGCCGGAACCCTGCGGGAGTGGGCGGACGACCTGGCCGGGCTCGCGCGGAACGCGCCCGGCGAGTCCCCGGCCCGCAGCGTCGTGGCGCACGCGGCTGACGGCGGCCACCGTGCGGCCGACTACCTCGACAAACACGGCGTCAGCGGTCTGGTGGACGACCTTCAGGGGTTCGCCCGCCGACGGCCGGCCGCCTTCCTCGGCGGGGCGCTGGCAGCGGGGGTGGTCGTCGGCAGGCTGGCCAAGGCGGGCAAGGCGAGCCAGGACCACGACGGTGCCCCGCGCCGGACGGCCTCGGCCCCCGGCGAAGCGTCCCTGTCCGCGGATGCGGTACGCCCTGAACTGACGGGCTATCCGGAGGGATGACATGACGACAACAACGCTGCACACCACACGCTTGCGCGAGACCACACGCCCACGTGAACAGGACGGGTCGGTGGGCGAGCTGGTGTCCGAGGTCACCTCCGACATGCAGCAGCTGCTCCAGCAGGAGATGGAGCTGGCCAAGGCCGAGCTCCGGGAGGAAGCCACCAAGGCGGGCAAGGCCGCGGGAATGTTCGGCGGAGCCGGATTCGCCGGCTACCTGGTGGCGCTGTTCCTGTCGCTGACGGCCATGTTCGCCCTGGGCAACGTGATGGACCTGGGCTGGGCCGCTCTGATCGTCACCGGTGTGTGGGCGGTGATCGGTGCGGTTCTGTTCGTGATGGGCCGCGCCAAGATGCGCAGCGTGTCGCCGAAGCCGGAACGAACCATGGAGACGCTGAAGGAGGACGCGCAATGGGCACGTCACCGTCACCCGACCGGATAAGGGCCGACATCGAGGCGACCCGGGAGAAGCTGTCCCAGGATCTCGACAGGCTCGCCGACCGTGCCAGTCCCCGCCGGATGGTGCACCGCCGCAGCAAACGCGTACGGGGTTCTGTGTCCGGGATGCGAGAGCGCGTCATGGGCGTCGCCTCGCAGACCACAAGCCATGCCCAGGGGCGCGCGGAGCACGCCGCCGAGTCGGCGCAAGAGGGCGCGGGACAGGCGGTGGGCACCGCGAAGAACGCGGCAGGACAGGCGGGCGCAGCGGTCAAGAGGGCGCCCGAGCAGGCCGTGCGGCAGACCCAGGGCAACCCGCTGGCAGCAGGTCTGATCGCCTTCGGCGCCGGGCTGCTCGCCGCCTCTCTCGCACCCGCCTCTGAGGCCGAGCAGCAGGCCGCGGCCCAGCTCTCGGACCGGGCGAGCGATGTGATCGAGCCGGTCAAGCAGGCAGCGACCGAGTCCGCCCACCATCTGAAGGAGGACGCCACGCAGACCGCGAAGCACGCCGCTGAGGAAGTCAAGGGAACGGCCACAGAGGCCGCCCGCACCACCCAGGAACAGGCCCGCGGTCACGCGGGGGAGGTCACCGAGCAGGCCAGGCAGTCCGGCGCGAGCGTCGCAGGCCAGGCACGCGAGGGAACCAAGCGGTCCTAACAGCCGAAGCTGCCGCCGTACGGCACGGGCGAAGCCACCCGCGCCCGTGCGGCGGCACGGATCGGAGCTGGTGAGTCATGGTGCTGCACAAATCACGACCCAAGGGCAAGGGCGCGTCCCATGCCCAGCCAGGCGCCCACGCGAGGGGTAAGGGCGCGTCCCCGGCTGCCGCTGGCGCCCCGCCGGACGGCCGGGGTGAGACAGCCGCGACGGATTCCCGCGCCGGGGACGAGACCCGGGCCGGGGCGGACCGTGGTCAGCCCGCCCACGGGCCGACCGATCTGCCCAAGCGCTCATGGGGAGCGGTGCTCAAGCGGACGGCGAAGGAGTTCAAGGCCGACACCCTCACGGACTGGGCGGCGGCCCTGACGTACTACGGCGTACTGGCGATCTTCCCCGCCCTGCTGGCCCTGACGTCGGTCCTCGGCCTGATGGGCTCGTCGAGCATCGATTCCATGATCGACAACGTGGGTGACCTTGCCCCGGGCGCCGTCCAGGACACCCTGGTCAGCGCACTGGAGCAGCTGAAGAGCAATCAGGGCAAGGCGGGCATCGCTCTGATCGTCGGCCTCGTGGTCGCCCTGTGGTCGGCCTCGGGCTACATCGCCGCCTTCATGCGGGCCTCCAACGCCGTCTACGACATCGGCGAGGGACGCCCGGCGTGGAAGACGCTGCCCACCCGGTTCGGCATCACGCTCGTGGTCGTCGTACTGCTGGCGGCTCTCGCGGTCGGCGTGGTCTTCACCGGCGGCCTGGCGAAGAAGACCGGAGAAGTCATCGGGATGGGCGACACGGCCATCACCGTGTGGAACATCGCCAAGTGGCCCGTCATGCTCGTGCTGTTCAGCCTGATCGTCGCGCTGCTGTACTGGGCGGCGCCCAACGTCAAACGCAGCTTCCGCTGGGTCAGCCCCGGCAGCGTGCTCGCGGTGCTCATCTGGGTCGTCGCCTCGGCCGCCTTCGCGGTGTACGTGGCGAACTTCAGCAGCTACAACAAGACCTACGGCAGCTTCGCCGCGGTCATCATCTTCCTGATCTGGCTGTGGATCTCCAACATCGCCATTCTGCTGGGCCTGGAGTTCAACGCCGAACTCGAACGCAGCCGCGCCATCCAGAGCGGCCACCCACCGACCAAGGAGCCCTACGTCGAACCGCGGGACACCCGCAAACTCTGACCCGGCCGACGCGCGAGGCCGCCGGGGGCCGGGCCCCCGGCGGCCTCGCCACGGCAGAGCCCGCCCGGCGCCGCCGCGGCGCATGGGCGCGTACCACCTCGAACGGTGCCGCGAGGAGCGAGGATGGAGCCATGAGCGAGACGTTTTCGACCAGGGTCCTCGACATCACCACGGGCTCCCGGGAGTCCATCACCGATCTCAGCGCCCAGTGCGCGGCGTTCCTACGGGACGAGGCGGGCGGCCGCGACGGACTGCTGAACATCTTCGTCCCCCACGCCACGGCCGGAGTGGCCATCCTGGAGACGGGCGCCGGAAGCGATGACGACCTGCTCGCCGCGCTCCGCGATCTCCTGCCCGCCGACGACCGCTGGCAACACCGGCACGGCAGCCCCGGCCACGGCCGCGACCACGTCCTCCCGGCCCTCGTCGCACCCCACGCGACACTCCCCGTCATCGGCGGCGAACTGGCCCTGGGCACCTGGCAGTCGGTCTGCCTCGTCGACACGAACGCCGACAACCCGGACCGCCGGGTGCGGCTGAGCTTCCTGGGCTGAGCGGGAACGTCCTGCGGGTGACCCCGACTTGGCCAACAGGTCGCCGCCGCCCGACTGGTCACAGATCGGTGACTTCCTGACAGAGGCGGCTTACTTCATTGAACGGTGCATTACCGTCGTCCCACCCAATGACCTCTGGGGGGACCATGAGCAATCCGTACACCGGACCACCACCGCCCACCCCCGCAGCACCCAGATGGGCACGCAAGCGATACGTGCTTCCTGCCTTCGCCCTCGTTTTCTTCCTCGGCATCGGGGCCGGCGCCGCGGACGGCGGGTCAGCCAGCAGGGACACCAAGGCGGCGCCCGCACCTGGGCCGACAGTCACCGTGACCGCGACGAAGACCGCCACCGCGGCCCCGAAGCCGAAGCCCGAGCCGGCGGCCACTGTCACGGTGACGGCGACGAAGACGGTGCGGGTGACCGCCTCCGCTCCACCGCCCGCCGCCGACTCTCCAGCGGAGGACGACGACACCAGCAGTCAAGGCGCCGTCTCCTACTCCGACTGCGGCGAAGCGCGAGCCGCCGGGGCCGCGCCGGTCCATCGTGGCGAGCCCGGCTACGGCCCGCATCTGGACCGCGACGGCGACGGCACCGGATGCGACACCTGACCGCCCGCTCGTGCTCCCCGCACCACTCCTCCTCCCAGAGGAGAGCGCGCAGCAGACCTTGATCACTTGCGGGTAGGTTCTTGCCATGACTGGTGATTGGCGGAGGGACCGGATCGGGGCTGCTCTCCGAGGGGAGAACCCGACCGTGTTGCGGCGACTTGAGTCGGGGTTCGCGGTGATCGGCGACGTTCAGTTCCTGCCGGGGTACTCGGTTCTCCTCGTGGACGAACCGCGGGTGCAGCGGCTGTCGGACCTGCCGAAGGCGAAGCGGCTGTCGTTCCTGTCCGGCATGGACCAGCTCGGCGAGGCGGTGGAACGGGCCTGCCGGCGGCTGGACCCGGCTTTCCGGCGGGTCAATCTGGAGATCCTGGGGAACACGGACCCGTTCCTGCACGCGCATGTCTGGCCGCGGTACGAGTGGGAGCCGGCCGATCTGGTGGGCGCGCCGGTGTGGCTCTATCCGCGACAGCGGTGGAGCGACGAGCAGTTCAGGCTCGGACCGCGGCATGACGTGCTGCGGGCCGCGATCGGCAGCGAACTGGACCGGGTGGGCTCGGTGGGCTGACCGCTGTGGGCCGCAGTGGCGCGCTCACGCGGTGCCCGCTCGCGCTCAGGCCTGGTGGAGGGAGTCCAGGACCGCCTGTTCCTCCTCGGACAGGCGCAGCCCCCCGGCGGCCACGTTCGCGACCAGGTGATCCGGGTCGCCGGTGCCGGGGATGGCCAGGACATGTGGGCCGCGGTGCAGCGTCCACGCCAGCCGGATCTGCGCCGCGCTCGCCCCGTGTGCGCGCGCGACGGCGAGTACCTCGTCGCTGTCGGCGCCCTGTGTGCCCGCCTCGCGCCCGGCGCCGGCGATCGCGTAGAACGGAACGAACGCGACGCCCTGCTCACCGCAGCTCCGCAGGAACTCGTCCTGCTCGGGCGAAGCGCCGATGCCGTACTGGTTCTGTACGCAGACCACTGGCGCGATGGCCTGGGCCTCGGCGAGCTGTTCCGGGTGGACGTTGGAGACGCCCAGGTGGCGGATGAGCCCGGCGTCGCGCAGCCGGGCCAGGGCGCCGAAACGCTCGGCGATCGAATCGGTCCCGACGACGCGCAGATTCACCACGTCGAGGTGGTCACGGCCGAGCTGGCGCAGGTTCTCCTCGACCTGGCCGCGCAGCTGCTCCGGGGTCCTCGCGTGGGCGGTCCACTCACCCGACGGGTCGCGGCCAGGGCCGACCTTGGTGGCGATGACGAGGCCGTCGGGGTAGGGGGCCAGTGCCTGGTTGATCAGCTCGTTGGCGGAGCGCAGGGGTGAGAAGTAGAACGCGGCGGTGTCGATGTGGTTCACACCGAGCTCCACCGCGCGGCGCAGCACGCTGATCGCCTGCCCGCGATCGCGCGAAGCGGCGTCGGCCTTGAACGCCTCGCCCGTCTGCGGCAGGCGCATCGTGCCGAAACCGATCCGGTTGATCTCCAGGTCGCCGAGCTTCCAGGTGCCTGCCGCCGCTGCGGTGATCGTCTCTGAGGTCATGCCGGTAATGATCCCCAAGACGTAGGCTGGCGGCCATTGATTAAGAAATAGCTGAATCCTGGGGGTGGTTGTCCTGGCGGAGCTAGCGTTTTCCGCGAGCGATCTGGCACAGATGAGGTTCGCCATCTCGCCGATGTGGGAGGTGGGCACGAGCTTCCGGCTGCTGACCTCCGGTTCCGGACACCCCGTGCACCGGACCTGGGCCGACCAGGTACGGCCGCGGGTGGTGGCCGCCGGCCTCGACCGGGGCTGGCTCGCCGAGCTGATCCCGCCCTCGGGTTATGTCCCCGACTTCCTCAACCCGGCCCCCGCCGGGCCGTCCCCCACACTGGCGGAGGAGGTGGCCGGGATACTGGCCACCCCCGTCGCCCGGGTACGCCAGGAACTCGACTACCTGGGGCGTGATCAGGGGCGGCTCGGTCCCCGGTCGCGGGCGTTGTACGCCGAGCCGCAGGGCCTCGCCCGGCCTTCGGCAGGGAGGACCCCGCTGGCCCGGGTCGTGGAAGAGATCGAGACCTACTGGGAGCTTGCGCTCGCCCCCTACTGGGCGCGTATCCGGGCGGTGCTCGACGCCGACGTCTTCTACCGGGCCCGGCAGGTCGCCGAGCAGGGGACGGGCCACCTCTTCAACGACCTGCATCCCTCGGTGAGCTGGGACGACAACGCGCTGCGGCTGGCCCGCCGAAGGACCCTGTCCCGGAAGACGGCGGGCGCGGGGCTGCTGCTGATCCCCTCGGCTTTCACCGGACCCGGCCTGCTCACCCGGGTGACGCTGCCGGAGCCGCCGCAGCTGGCCTATCCCGCGCGTGGCGTCGGCTCACTGTGGGAACCCCGGCCCGTCACCAGGACCGGCGCCATCGCCGCCGTGCTCGGCCGCTCGCGGACCCTGCTGCTGACCGAACTGGAGACTCCCGCCTCCACCACCGAGCTGGCCCGCCGTACCGGGATCTCCGCGGCGGGCGTGTCCCAGCACCTCACGGCGCTGCGCGACGCGGGCCTGGTCAGCGCCCACCGAGCCGGTCGCTCAGTGCTCTACGCCCGCACCTCCGTCGCCGAATCCGTCCTCGCTGCCCCCTCCCTGTAGGACTCCCTTTCTCACCGGCTTTCACTGGCGTCGACCGGACTTCACGGGCCTCATCGGCGGTCACCGGTCACCGGTCACCGGCCGCCCAAGCGGAGGCGTGGCGGCCGTGCGGTCGGCTGAGCAGGTGGCGTGGATCGGTCGCGCGGACGATGGCCGTCTCGACGGCGGCGACCCGGTCCGCGAGCAGTCCGAGGGCGGCCACCGCCCGGCCGAGGGCGCCGTCGCCGGAGCCGCCGAGTGCCTGGGCGCGTACGTACGCGGAGCAGAGCCCGGCCCAGCGCTCGGCCTGCTCCCGGTGTGGGTGCCGCGCAGCGCGCCCAGCTTGAGCAGGTTGGCCTCGGCCCCTGAGGCGAGGGTCTGGGCCTCGGCCGTGTAGTGGTCGTCGATGACGGCGGCGAGCTCGCTCTCGTCCATGACGGGGGAGACCCGGGCGGCGATCTTGTTCATGTCCCGGTAGGAGCCCTGGAGCCGGAAGGGCGGCTCGGTGCGGGTGGCGTCGGCCTGGGCCGCTGAGGCGATGTACGCCTCGTTGACGGCGATGACGGTCTCGCGGGCCGTGAGCAGGTGGCGCAGGACCGCGAGGACGCGGTCGAGCTCGGCCGGGGCGTAGCGGTGGGCGAGCCTGTCGCGGTGGGCGGGCGGGCCCCAGGGGCATCGGCACTGTCCTGGGTGGTGCCCCCGGCGGCGGCCAGGCGCACCAGGAGTTCCAGTTCGGACCGGCCGCGCCCGGCGATCGGGCCGAGGACCGGATGAGAGGTGAGGGCCATCCAGCGCGGCCATCGCGGTGGCCTTCTCGGTCAGTCCCGCGGCCTCGGCGAGCGCCTTCTCGCGGGTGCCCGCGGCCTCGGCGCGCAGCCGGGCCTCGGTCGCCCCGGCCTCCGCGCGGCCGGTCTTCTCGATCGCGTCGGCCTCCTTCTCCCGTACCTGCACGGCTGCCAGGCCCTCGGCCGCCGCCTCGGCCTGGATGCCCTCAGCGAGCCTGACCTTGGCGCGGGCGTCCATGTCGGCGGCCTTGGGGCGGGCCTCGGCGAGGGTGAGCTCCTCCGCTGCCCGGTGGACGGCGGCCTGCTCGGCGGCCTCGGCCGCCTTGATGTCCTTGACCAGCCGCTCCTGGGCCCCGGCCTCGGCGGCGATGATCACCGCCTGGCGGTGGCGCTCGGCCTCCTCGACCGTGCGGAGCTTCTTGATGGACTCCTCCTGCTCGGCGACCGTACGGTCCACGGCGATCCGCTCGCGGACGACCTCGGCGATGTCGCGCCGCTCGGCCTCGACCTCTTTCTCGGCCGAGATGCGGGTGAGCTCGGTCTCCCGGTCCCGTGCGATGACTTCGAGGAGGCGGTCCTTCTCCACGCGCTCGTTCTCGATGGCGATCACGCGCTCGCGGTTCTTCTGCGCGACGGCGACCTCACGGGCCTGGTTCTCGCGCTGGATGCCCAGCTGCTCCTCGGTCTTCAGGAAGGCGCTCTGCGCACGCAGCCGCTCCTCCTCGACAACCCGGGCGGTCTCGGCTTCCTCCTTGGACCGAACGGTGTCGATCTCACGCCTCTGCTTGGTCTCGGCGTCGGCCTGGCGGCGCTCCAGCTCCAGGATCGCCTCACGGGCGTCGACGTTCTGCCGGGTGATCTCCTTCTCCTCGTGGCGCTGGAACTCGTTGGTGCGCGCATGTTCGACGGCCGTCAGCTCGGTGATCTTCCGGATGCCCTGGGCGTCGAGGATGTTGGAGGAGTCCAGCTGCGCCAGCGGGGTCTGCTCCAGGTAGTCGATCGCCGCGTCCTCCAGGCTGTAGCCGTTCAGATCGGTGCCGATGACCTGGATGATCCGGTCCCTGAACTCGTCGCGCTTGGTGTAGAGGTCGGTGAAGTCCAGCTGCTTGCCGACCGTCTTGAGCGCCTCGGAGAACTTGGCGCTGAACAGCTCCTGCAGCGTGCCCTGATGGCTGGCGCGGGCTCTGCCGATGGCCTGGGCGACCTTGATGACGTCCTCGACGGTCTTGTTGACCCGTACGAAGAACGAGATACGGATGTCGGCGCGGATGTTGTCGCGGCAGATCAGGCCGTCCCGGCCGGTCCTGCTGATGTCGATGGTCTTCACCGAGATGTCCATGACCTCGGACTTGTGCAGCACGGGCAGGACGACCTGCCCGGTGAAGGTCACATCGACCTTCCGCATCCGGGAGACGATCAGCGCCTTGCCCTGCTCCACCTTGCGGAACAGCCGGCTGACCACGAACAGCATGGCGACGGTGATGAGGAGGGCGACGGCGACGAGCACGCCGACGCCCATAGTGATGGCATCCATGAAGAGATCCCCCGAGGTGAGAGGTGGCATGAGGAGAAGGGGGCGGGGTCAGCCGCGGGGGTCGAGCGCCTTGTCGTAGGGCGCGACCCAGAAGAACTCGCCGGTGTCGTCGTACGCGTACAGCAGTCCGGTGCCGCCGAGCACCAGCCGGGCGCCGTCGTGCTGGCGGACCTGGACGACGGCTGTGGAGCCGTCCCGCGCCGCGACTTCCGCCTGGCCGAAGTCCGCGTCCACCCGCCCGGTACGGATGGTGCAGGTCAGGCCGATGAAGTCCTGCCGGGACGGCCCGGGTTCATCGGGGAAGAGGGTGGCCAGCGGCCGTACGAGCCATCGCGCCAGGAGCCATGCGGCGATGAGGGAGGCGGCGAGCAGTGCGGCTCTGAGCAGCGGGAGCAGGGCCTCGGGCGTTCCCGTACGGGCGAGGAGGACAGACCCGGCGAGGCTGAGGAACCAGGAGAGGGCGATCACCAGCGAGGCCGACACCGCGACGGGGACCCCGCCGAGGCTGAGCGCCCCGGTGTCCACGTCGGCGTCGAAGCTGCCGTGTTCGGCGACGCCGAACAGCACCAGCAGCCAGAAGGCGACGACGACCACGAGGCCCGTGGTGAAGAAGACGGCGGGGAAGGTGACCGCGGCGTTCAGGAACTCGGCCATGTTCTTCCCCCTTGACGCTCGCCCGGCCCGTCCCGGCGGGTTCGCTGGGCGGCCTGCTTGTTTCCGGTCTCCGGCATCGGTCATGTCCGCCTGCCCGGGCAGGACCATGCTGGCAGCCTGGAACGGCCGTTCGCATTGCCGGTCACCGGCAATCTTTACGCGCCCTTAATGCCGGTGGCCGCCGCTCGGTGGGCCGCGTGCCACTCTTGGTCCCCACGCGTCAGGGAGACGTCATCGGTGCGCCAAAGAAGGGGAGAGGCCATGGTGGACCGGGGGATACCGGAGCAGTATCTGGCGGGGTACGCCGAGATCCTGGCGGCGGCCTGCGCGACCGGCAGGAGGCTGGACCGCGAGGAGCTGGAGACGCTGCGGTCCAGCGGGGAGCTGGCAGCGGAAGCCGGTCTGAGCCTGCGGGTCCTGGTCCGCGCCCACCTGCGCGCCGCGCAGGAGGTGCGGCGCGAGCTGCCGCGTTCCGCCGCCGACCACCTTCTGGTCGCCCTGGAGCAGGCGGTGGACGCCTTCGCCGAGGGCCATGACCGTGCGCAGCGGCTGGCGGTACGTCAGCGGGAGGCGGCTCGCCGGGAATTCATCGACGACCTGCTGCACGGGGGCAGCGATCTCGGCCGTCTCGCCGAGCGGGCCGAGCGTTTCGGGCTGCTGCTGTCCCACGCGCACGCGGTCGCTGTGGCGCAGGGAGCCGAGCCGTACGACGACGGCTACCCGGTCACCCGCCGGATCGAAGCGTCGCTCTCGGCCCGCTTCGGGGACCGGCGCATCCTGTTGACCACGAAGAACGACCGGCTGATCTGCATCGCGCCGGGGGACGAGTCCGACGTGCTGAGCTTCTTCGCGAAGCAGGCGTACGCGGCGACGGACGGCGGGCAGGTGGCCATCGGCCGCTCCCACCCCGGTGTCGGCGGAGTCGTCCACTCCTACGAGGAGGCCCTCAACGCCCTCGATCTGGCCGCGCGCACGCAACTGGAGGAGCCGGTGCTGCACGCCGCGGATCTCCTGGTCTATCCGGTCCTGACCCGCGACCGGCAGGCGATGGCCGATCTCGTCCGCAGCGTGCTCGGCCCACTCCAGCAGGCCCGCGGTGGGGCGCGGCCGCTCGTCGAGACGCTCACCGCGTATTTCGACGCGGGATGTGTGGCCGCCGAAGCCGCCCGGCGGCTGTCCCTGAGTGTCCGGGCGATGACCTACCGGCTGGACCGGATACACCAGCTGACGGGCGCCGACCCCGGCGACCCCGTCCATCGCTACACGCTCCAGACCGCGGTGATCGGCGCGCGCCTCCTGGACTGGCCCGGCCACGCCGTGTAAGGGCTTCCCCTGGCCACCTGACGGGCAGGCCGGTGGGTGCCGACGGGAGTTTGAAGCGGCATGTCCAGATATAGGTGTCCGATGAAAGGATCTCCCGTCCCGGATAACGGTCTGGTTTCGCTCGCTGGCCTTTTCAATAGTTACTGACCGTTATGTGATCTCGATCACTAAAAGAATCGCAAAGCGCGTGGTACAACTACGCAACTCCGCAGGTGGCCATCCCTTTCCACATAGCGGAGTGGCCGGCACGCACCGGCAGCACGGCCCAGGGTGATCACGTTCCGAGTCCGCGGATACGGCACCCCGGGATCGCCGATCGGACAACGGCGTTCGCTCACAGACCGCACATCAACCGGCGCGGCTTCCCCGCGCGCCGGTCCCTGCGCCATCGAGGTAGCCACCGTGTCACTCGACTCCATCACCCAGTCCGTCGACGAAGCCGTCAGCGGCTTCTTCGAGCCCATAGCCAAGTGGCTCGTCGAAGTCGTCTTCTACACCGTCCCCGTCGGCGGGGCGGACCTGCCACTGATCGTGGCCTGGCTCGTCGTCGCCGGACTCGTCTTCACCGGCTGGTTCGGATTCATCCAGGTCCGCAAGTTCCGCCTCGCTATCGACGTGGTGCGCGGGAAGTACGACGAGAAGGGCTCGGCAGGCGAGGTCAACCACTTCCAGGCGCTGACCGCCGCTGTCTCCGGAACGGTCGGCCTCGGCAACATCGCGGGTGTCGCCGTCGCCGTCTCCATCGGAGGCCCCGGCGCGACCTTCTGGATGATCCTGTGCGGCCTGCTCGGCATGGCCACCAAATTCGTCGAGGTCACCCTCGGCGTGAAGTACCGCGAGGTGCACGAGGACGGGACCGTCTCCGGCGGCCCGATGCACTACCTGCCCAAGGGACTGGCCGAGCGCTTCGGCGCCCGCGGCAAGATCCTCGGCAAGGTCCTGGGGGTCCTCGCCTCCTTCATGATCCTGTTCTTCGGCCTCTTCGGCGGCAACCTCTTCCAGGTCAACCAGTCCTACGCGCAGCTCGTCTCCGTCACCGGCGGCGAGGACGGCGCGATCGGCTCCTCCGCCGGTGCCCTGTTCTTCGGCATCCTCATCGCCGCGCTCGTCGGCATCGTGCTCCTCGGCGGCATCCGCTCCATCGCCTCCGTCACCAGCAGGCTCGTCCCGGCCATGGCCGGGATCTACATCGCGGCGTGCCTGGTCGTCATCCTCGTGCACGCCACGGCTGTGCCCGCCGCGATCGGCACGATCGTCGAGGGCGCGTTCAACCCCGAGGGCGTCGCGGGTGGTGTGCTCGGTGCGCTCATCATCGGTTTCAAGCGGGCCGCGTTCTCCAACGAGGCCGGGCTCGGCTCCGCCCCGATCGCCCACTCCGCGGTGAAGACCAAGCACCCGGCCAGCGAGGGCTTGGTCGCCCTGCTGGAGCCGTTCATCGACACCGTCGTCATCTGCACGATGACCGCGCTCACCATCGTCATCGCCGACCCGGCCAGCTGGGGTGAGGCCCGCGAGGGGAAGACGATCGGCGGCGTGACGATCACCTCCGACGCGTTCGAGACGGTGCTGCCCTGGTTCCCGTACATCCTCACCGTCGCGGTGATGCTCTTCGCCATCTCCACCGTGCTCACGTGGGGCTACTACGGACTCAAGGCGTGGACGCACCTCTTCGGCCGCAGCAGGACCAGCGAGCTGACGTACAAGGTCATCTACACCGTGGTCGCCGTCGCCGGGTCGCTGCTGACACTCCAGACCCTCATCGACATGGCCGACGCCGTGCTGTTCATGCTCGCCGTCATCAACATCATCGGCCTGTACCTGCTCGCCCCCGTCGTCAAGCGTGAGCTGAACTCCTTCCTGGAGTTCGTCCGCGCCCGCGACGCCGGCGAACCGGACGACGACGCCGACGACGACCAGGAGTCGGTGAAGACCACCGTCTGACCGCCCCTGCGGCCCGGCTCCTGAGCCGGCCCGTACACACCTCGCGCCTTGGTGTGTACGGGCCGGCTCACCTTGCGTTTCAGCAGGTGAAACGGGCGCTGGTGGGTGCTGGTGGGATCGCGGCCGGGCGGTTAGGGTGTAAAGAACGCGTCAACGCCCGCCCTCGCGGCGGTGTACGGCGCGCGGTGTGCCGGGAAGTCTGGTCGGCGTCCTTGGGGCTCTATGCCCACATCCAGATGCCCCGGAGGTTTCCCTGATGGCTGCCGCGCCCCGCGAGCGTTCCCCCTTCCTCGGACTGCTGCCCCTGCCCGAGCGCAACGCCGTGGTCCAGGCGCTGCGCACGGAGACCGTCGGCGGGCTGATCCTGCTCGCCGCGGCCGTGGTGGCGCTGATATGGGCGAACACCCCGTGGAGCGGTGCGTACGAGCAGATACGCGACTTCCACTTCGGGATACCGGCACTGGGCCTCGACCTCTCGGTGGAGCACTGGACGGCCGACGGACTGCTCGCCATCTTCTTCCTCGTCGCAGGCATCGAGCTGAAACGCGAACTCGTCGTCGGTGAACTGCGCACCCCGGCCACGGCGGCCCTGCCGGTCGTCGCGGCACTGTGCGGCATGGTCGTGCCCGCCGCGCTCTACTTCGCCACCGTCTCGGCGGGCGGGGGCAGCACCGAGGGCTGGGCGGTGCCGATGGCCACCGACATCGCCTTCGCCCTGGCGGTCCTGGCGGTGCTGAGCTCCCACTTGCCCGCCGCGCTGCGCGCCTTCCTGCTCACCCTCGCCGTCGTCGACGACCTGGGTGCGATCCTCATCATCGCGGTCTTCTTCACCAGCGACCTGAACATCCCGGCCCTCATCGGGGCCTTCGCCGGGCTGTTCGTCTTCTACCTGCTGCAGCGCTATCGCGTGACGGGCTGGTGGTGGTACGTACCGCTCGGCGTCACCATCTGGGTCCTGATGTACAACGGCGGCGTCCACGCCACCGTGGCCGGTGTGGCGATGGGCCTGATCCTGCGCTCGACCCACGACAAGGACCGGGGGGAGACGTCCTCACCGGGCGCCCGCACCTCCCATCTGCTGCACCCGGTCTCGGCCGGTGTGGTGGTACCGCTGTTCGCCCTGTTCGCCGCCGGTGTCGGGATATCGGCGCCGGTGCTCGGCGAGGTCTTCACCCGGCCCGAGCCGCTCGGAGTGGTGCTGGGCCTGGTGATCGGCAAGACCCTGGGCATCTTCGCCGGCACCTATCTGGCGGCCCGCTTCACCCGGGCCCGGCTCAACCCGGACCTCGCCTGGGCGGACGTCTTCGCCCTCGCAGTCCTGGCCGGCATCGGGTTCACCGTCGCGCTCCTGATCGGTGAGCTGGCCTTCCCCGACCCGGCCGACGCCGAGCACATCAAGGCCGCCGTCCTCCTCGGTTCGCTGGTCGCCGCCGGGCTGGCGGCCCTCCTGGTCAAACGCCGCAACGGGATCTACCGGCGCCTGTACGAGGAGGAGAACCGGGACGATGACGCCGACGGCATCCCCGACATCTACCAGACGGCGACCCGCGAGCGGGCACAGGGCGCACCCGACGAGCAGTGACTCGCAAGGCCGTACGGCTGGCGGCCCCAAGGCTGGTGGACGGCCCTGGCTGATGGACACGGCGGCAGCGGCTACGCGGCGGTGATCGAGCAGTCCCGCAAGCCCTGAGGGACAAGCCCTGAGGGATGCGACCACGATCGGCCGTCGGCCCAGCGCCGCGGGGAATAGCAGGCACCCGGTCGGTCTTGACTCCGGACATGACCACCACACCATTCAATCCGCGCACGCTGCTCGCCGGGAGCCGGCTCGGCGTCCTGGCAACGATCAAGTCGGACGGCCGCCCCCAGCTGTCCCCCGTCATGCCGTTCTACGACCAGGAGGCCGGTGTCCTCTACGTTTCGATGACCGAGGGACGAGCCAAGACGGTGAACCTGCGCAGGGACCCACGAGCCGCGCTGGAGGTCACCAGCCCCGACGGCTTCTCGTGGGCCACCGCTGAGGGCACAGCGACCCTCACAGGGCCGGGCACCGACCCCCACGGCCCCGAGGTCGAGGCACTGGTGGACTACTACCGCGTCGCCGCCGGGGAGCACCCGGACTGGGACGAGTACCGGTCGGCGATGGTGGCCGAGCGCAGGGTGCTGATGACGATGACGGTCGACCACGTGTACGGCGCCAAGATCCGCTGACAGCGCGCCGAAGGGCCAGTCCCCAAGGACAGGTGGCCCGGCTACCGGCTACCGGACATGACGAGATGCCGCACCCGGACGTCGGGCGTGACACGACAGAGGGCCGCGGGGGCGACCTGCCTCCCGCGGCCCTCTGCCCTGCGCGTGTTGATCAGCGACTGCCTGATCAGTGACCGCCTGATCAGCGACCGCGCGGTCTGCCTCGTCAGTGGCTGCCGGTGAGTTCGCCGCTGAGCTTCTCGTGCATGTGAGCGCTCGGCTTGTTCAGGCCGACGATCTCGACGGTCTTGCCGCGCTGTCCGTACTTGGTGGTGATGGCGTCCAGTGCGGCGACCGACGAGGCATCCCAGATGTGTGCGGCCGTCAGATCGATGACGACCTTGTCGGGGTCGGTGGCGTAGGCGAACTGGGTCACCAGGTCGTTGGAAGAGGCGAAGAACAGCTCGCCGGTGACGGAGTAGACGACCTGGGTGCCGTCGGGGTCGGTGACCGAGGTGACGTTCGCGAGGTGGGCGACGCGCTTGGCGAAGATGACCATGGCGGTGATCGTTCCGGCGACGACACCGATGGCCAGGTTGTGGGTGGCGACCACGCAGGCGACGGTGACGACCATGACCGTGATCTCCCCGGCGGGCATCCGCTTCAGGGTCTTCGGTGCGATGGAGTGCCAGTCGAAGGTCGCGAAGGACACCATCACCATGACCGCCACCAGCGCGGCCATCGGGATGTCGGAGACGACCGGCCCGAAGACGATGCACAGGACCATCAGGAACGCGCCCGCGAGGAACGTCGACAGGCGGGTGCGGGCGCCCGACACACGTACGTTGATCATCGTCTGGCCGATCATGGCGCAGCCGCCCATGCCGCCGAAGAAGCCCGTGACGATGTTGGCGATGCCCTGGCCGATGGACTCGCGGGTCTTGGAGGAGTGGGTGTCGGTGATGTCGTCGACCAGCTTGGCGGTCATCAGCGACTCCATCAGGCCCACCAGCGCCATGGCGAAGGCGTAAGGGGCGATGGTGGTCAGGGTTTCCACGGTGAAGGGCACGTCGGGCAGGCCCGGCACGGGCAGCGACGAGGGCAGGTCTCCCTTGTCGCCCACGGTCGGGACCGCGATACCGGCCGCCACCGTGATCACGGTGAGGATCGCGATGGACACCAGCGGCGCCGGGATCACCTTCGTGACCTTCGGGAAGAACACCATCAGGGCCAGGCCGCCGATCAGCAGCGGGTAGACGGCCCACGGCACGTCGTGCATCTCCGGGACCTGCGCTATGAAGATCAGGATCGCCAGGGAGTTGACGAAGCCGACCATCACCGAACGCGGTACGAAACGCATCAGCTTGGCGACACCGAGAGCGCCCAGCACGATCTGGAAGACACCGGCCAGGATGACGGCGGCGATCAGGTAGCCCAGGCCGTGTTCGCGGTTGAGCGGGGCGATGACCAGGGCGACGGCACCGGTCGCCGCGGAGATCATTGCCGGGCGGCCGCCCACAACGGAGATCACCACGGCCATGGTGAAGGAGGCGAACAGGCCGATCGCGGGATCGACGTCGGCGATGATCGAGAAGGAGATCGCCTCGGGGATCAGCGCGAGGGCCACCACGAGACCGGCGAGGGCCTCGGTGCGGAAGACCTTCGGGGACAGCCAGGACGGGCGGGCCGGGCGGAGGCCGCGCAGCCGGGCGGCCGGGGACGGTGCGGAGGAAGACAAGAGTGCGGAAACCTGTCGTGCTCGGGCACACCCGGCGTCAGGGAGGGGCGTGCGTACCTGCGCGGGAGGCCGGGACGGCGAACCGCGGAGCCCGCGAGCGGCGGGCTGAAGTCTCTGGGGGCAGCGGCACGGCCGCGGGCGGCTCGGGGAGCTGCTGCTCTGCTCAGGGGCGACGTGTCACGGCGGGCAGGCGGCGGCGCTGGGCGTCATGGGCATGCGCACGCTCGCTCCTGCGGGAATCGGTCGCCGCCGGGGGCGCCATCGGCCCCGACACGGCTGGCGGTCACGGGAGAACGTATTCCGCACCACGCGAAAAGGGGCGCCGTAAGCGACCCCTGGCTTCGCTTCACTCTACCCTAACGTTACGGTAGAGATCGACGCCGGCCGCCCGTGGCCCTGGCGGCAGACAGCGGAAGGCGCCCCGAGTGAGCAGCGAGCACATGCAGATCGGTGAGGTCGCCGCGCGGACCGAGCTGTCGCTGCGCACCATCAGGCACTACGAGGAGACGGGCCTGGTCATCCCCTCCGCCCGCTCCCAGGGAGGCTTCCGCCTCTACACGGAAGCCGACGTCGCCCGCCTCATGGTCATCCGGCGGATGAAGCCGCTCGGCTTCACCCTCGACCAGATGCGCGACCTGCTTGCGGCCACCGACCGCCTCGACTCCGGTGAGGAGCTGCCCGCCGCCGCGCGGGAGGAGCTCATGGAACGGGTGCGCGGATTCGAGGAGGCCGCACAGCGGCGGGTGGCTGATCTGCGGACCCAGCTGGCGCGAGCCGAGGAGTTCGCCGCCACGCTGCGCGAGCGTCTCGCCCGTACACCCGTCGCCTAGTACGACCCGTACGACCCGCCGGACACGGCCTACGGCCGAGACGGCCGACAGGGCCGGAACAACTGGTCAAGGTGATAGCGCAGCACGGCCGTGGCGGCGTCGGCGGTGCGCTGACCGACCAGGACGCTGGTGCCCAGGCCATGGCCCAGGGAGAGCAGGCGCGTGGCTTCGGCCGAGGTGTCCAGCCCCGGGTCCAGAGCCTTGTCGCGCTGGGCCTGCTGGAGGACAGCGGCGAGCTGGCGCTCCAGTCGGTCGGGGCCCGCGACGAAGGGCTGTTCGGCGAGCTCGGGATCGGTCATCGCCAGTACCGCGTACGAGGTCCACACCTGGTGGAAGGCGCGGCTGGCCTCGTCGCTCGGCAGCGCCTCGGCGAGGAACGCCTCGATGAAGGCGCGTGAGGTCACCGGGCTCGGCAGCTCGGCCAGCCGGGTCGACCACCGCTCGTGGCTGCGCTCTTCCAGGCGTCGCAGAGCGGCGTGCATCAGCTGGGCCTTGGTGTCGAAGTAGTACTGGACGAGCCGTAGCGAGACACCGGCCTCGGCCGCGACCGACCGCATCGTCACCGCGTGCAGACCGTCGCGCGCGGCCGCTTGGACCAGCGCGTCGGTGATCTGCGCCCGGCGCTCGGTGTGGTCGACCAGCTTCGGCACGGCTTGCCCTTCGATAGGTGATCCGGTACGCGACCTGTTTACGGTACCGCCGTACCATCAAGAGCGGGCGTCGGCGGTGGCGGGCGCGGACGGAGGCATTCGTTGCGGCTACCGGCGGCGGGGCGCACGCCACGGCGGTTGACGCGCCTTGGATGTGGTGCGGGCGTGGCGCACGTATGGCCCATCGCCACCCTGGCGGTCGGCATTGTGGAGGCCCACACCACGGCGAGGACATCTTTGACGCTTCTACCATCCACGCAGTTCGTGTGACGGCCATCACCTGCCAGAGCCGCAAGCGCAACACGGCCGTCGCAGACCCTCAATGTGGAGGTCGCACCATGCCCCTGCCTCAACGCACTCCTACCCCCCACCACCGGTTGCCCGCGATACTCGCCGCGGGGCTGGCCGTTGCCCTGCTCGCTGTGCTGTCCATCGTGGCCATGCCCAACCCGGCCCGCGCGGCGGCCGCCCCGCAAGAAGTGACGGGGTTCGGCTCCAACCCGGGCAACCTGCGGATGTTCCGCTACGTGCCCACGGGACTGCCCACGGGGCGCCCCGTCGTCGTGGCGATGCACGGCTGCACCCAGAACGCTCCTGACTACGCGGCCAAGACCGGCTGGATGCGGCTGGCCGACGAGCACAAGTTCGCGGTGGTCTTCCCGCAGCAGCAGTCGGCCAACAACGCGAACTCCTGCTTCAACTGGTTCGAGCCCGGCGACACCCGGCGGGGCGCGGGAGAACCGCTGTCGGTCAAGCAGATGGTGGACCGGACCAAAAAGGACAACGGCTCGAAAGCCGCTTACGTCAGCGGCCTCTCGGCGGGCGGCGGCATGACGTCCGTCATGCTGGCGACCTACCCCGACGTGTTCTCGGGCGGGGGAGTCATCGCCGGGCTGCCCTACGCCTGCGCCAACTCGGTGGCCTCCGCGTTCTCCTGCATGAGTCCGGGTGTCAGCAAGACCCCCACGCAGTGGGGGGACAAGGTCCGCGCGGCCTTCGCGTACTCCGGGCCACGCCCGAAGGTCTCGATCTGGCACGGCACCGCGGACGCGACCGTGAAGCCCATGAACGCCACCGAACTCGTTGACCAGTGGACCAACGTGAACGGCACCGACCAGACGCCTGACACCAAGGACACGGTCGACGGTTACCCGCACCGGGTCTACGGGGGCACCGTGGAGACCTACGACATCACCGGGATGGGCCACGGCCACCCCGTCGACCCCGGAACGGGTCCGAAGCAGTGCGGCACCGCGGGCGCCTACGTCCTGGACGTGAACATCTGCTCCGCGCACCACCTGGTGCGTTTCTGGGACATCGACAAGGACGACACCTCACCCACGCCGACCCCGACCAGCACAAGCACGAGCACCCCCACCACTACGCCTCCCCCCTACTCCGACAGCGTCGTCGGTACAGCCACCGATCACTACGTGGCTCAGCGCATCAATGTGAACGAGTACACCAGCCTGGGCGCCAGCCATGGCTACACCACCTCCTTCACCCTCTACGAGTGCGAAGCGGGGTGGACCGACAAGCCCGACTGCTCGCCGATCTGACCCAGCACCGGTGGTTCCGACAGGGCCTTCCCGCCCGGGGCGCGTCCCCGGGCGGGAAGGGCACGCTCACGCTGGGGGACCCGGTCGTCGGCGGCGAGTGACCAGGGCAGGGGCCTCACTGTCCGTGGGTGAGGCGGTGGAGCCTGAGCGCCAGCTGGATTTCCAGGGCGCGTGCCGGGCTGTTCCAGTCCTCGCCGAGGAGACGGGCGATCCGCTCAAGGCGCTGCACCACGGTGTTGACGTGGACGTGCAGTGCCGCCTTGGTCCGGGTGAGGCTGGCGCCCTCGGTGAAGTACGCGTCGAGCGTGTGGACCAGGTCAGTGCCGCGCTGGGCGTCGTAGTCCAGGACGGGCCCGAGCGTGTCCCGTACGTATCCGGTCAGGTCGGCCTGGTCACCGCCGAGGAGCATGCCGACGAAGCCAAGGCCGGAGAGGGCGCCGCCGTGCCCGGTGCGGCCCAGGGCGCGCAGCGCGGACAGGCAGCGCTGCGCCTCGGTATGCGCGGTGGCCAGCCCGGAGGGGCCCGTGGCCGGGCCCGCGGCACCGACGGTGACGGGGGAGCCCAGCGCCTGGCCCAGCTCGGTGGCGAGCCTCTGGGCACTGGGGCCGGGAGTGTCGCTGGGCGCGACAAGCACGACATGGTCGTAGTGCGGTCCTGCCAGCCCGCTGCGGGCCTGGCCGCTCCGGGCGGCGACGGCGAGAAGCCGGTGCCGTGGTGCCGTATCGCTGTGCAGCACGAAGACGGTTTGCCGCTGGTTCAGATTCACTCCGAGTCGGCGGGCCCTGATCGTCAGCGTGCCCGGGTCGCCGGTGCGGGAGAGCAGATCGGTGAGGAGCTCACCGCGTACCCGGTCCTCGGTCTCGGCGACGGAGCGGCGCAGCAGCAAGAGCAGCGCCGTGACGATGCTGGCGCGCTCGAAGAGGAGCCGGTCCGCGTCGGACAGGTCGCCTCGTTCGGTCAGGGCGATGCTGCCTAGCAGTTCGGGTCCTGCCAGCACCGCGCATACCCAGGTGCCGTTCAGCGGGACGGCCCGTCCGCTGGCCCGGGAGGCGGACACCGAGGGCGGGGGCAACGGCTCGGTCCTGGCGCGGGCCAGTTCGGCGCCGTCCGCGTCGTGGATGATGATTCCGCCGTCGAGGATGACGGCGATCGCGGCGGCGACGTCATCGGCGCCGCCGCCGCGCAGGACGAGGTCGGTGAGCTGGTCGTGCGCCTGCTCGGCGCGGCGCATGGCTTCGCTGTGCGCCCGGATCGCCTCCGAGGCGGCGTTGAGGTCGGCCAGCGTGGCCCGCGTCTCCTCCAGCAGCCGTGCGCTGTCGATCGCGATGGCCGCGTGGTCGGCCAGCGAGGAGAGCAGCGCCACCTCCTCCGCGGTGAAGGCGCGGGGGGCACGGTCGGCGGCGTACAGGACCCCGATGATCTGGGCGCCCACGCGCAACGGCACGCCGAGGATCGCCCGCAGTCCCTCCTCCCGGACCGCGCTGTCGATCGCCTCGGTGTGGCGGAAACGGGTGTCGGCCTGGTAGTCGCCGGTGACGTAGGGGCGGGCGGTCTGTGCGACAAGACCGCCGAGCCCCTCGCCCATGCCGAGCCGCACCTGCTGGAACGCGGCGGCCACCGAACCGTCCGTGACCCTCATATACGTGTCCCCGGCGACCGCGTCGTTGAGGGACAGATACGTGACGTCGGTGCCGAGCAGCAGCTTCGCCCGGTGGACGATGGCCCGCAGCACCGCGTCGAGATCGCGCAGCGCCGCCAGGTCGCTGGCGGTGTCGAACAGGGCGGTCAGCTCTTCCTCGCGCCGCCGGTGCTGGCTGAGGGCCCGCCGGATACGCAGGGCCACATCGGTGGCCTCGGTGATGGCGGCCACCTCCGCCGCCGGGGCCCCGAGCTCCCGGGCCGCCGCGGCGGGGCGGGCGAAGTCCTCTGCCGGGGCGCCCTCGGCCAGCAGGTCGAGCAACTGGCGTACGGCGGTCCTGGCATGCCGATTGCCCGGGGTGGTCCCGGTGGGGGGCATGCGGCGTTCACCTCGCAAGCGGGTTCAGGCGGCCCCCCGTGCGGGCCCGCCCGAAGCGGCACGAGGGGCAGCAGCAGGAAAACGGTCAGCCGAGGGGGAGAGAGTCGTGCCGGTCATGGTCCGGCTCAGGGTCCTTGGGCGGGGTGGTCCGGTTGTCCCGCGTCAGGTCGCGGCCGCTGGTCTCCTTGGCCGCCCAAACGGTCAAGACGGTGACAACCGCCGCGAGACACAGGTAGACCGCTACCGGCCCGGAAGAATCGTATTCCTTGAGCAGCTCTACGGCGATGATCGGGGCGAGGGCGCCTCCGATGATGGAGGCGAGCTGGGAGCCGACCGAGGCGCCGGAGTAGCGGACCCTGGTATCGAACAGCTCGGAGATGAACGCGGCCTGCGGGCCGTACATCGCCCCGTGGAACAACAGGCCGACGGTGACCGCGAGGGTGATGACGGGGAAGGACTCGGAGTCCAGCAGGGTGAAGAAGGCGAAGGCCCAGCCTGCCATCCCGGCCGCGCCGAACATGATGACGGGCCGTCGCCCGAGGCGGTCGGAGAGCGCGCCCCACAACGGGATGGTGACGAAGTGGATCGCGGAGCCGATGAGGACCGCGTTGAGCGCCTCACTCTTGGGCTGGTCCAGATGGACGGTGACGTAGACGAGCAGGAAGGCGGTGAGGATGTAGTACGAGATGTTCTCGCCGAACCGCGTACCGATCGCCGTGAGCACCTCACGCCAGCTCTTACGGAACACCTCGACGATGGGAGCCTCTTCCTCGGCGCCCGCCGCCGCCCGCTCCTCGGCCTTGGCCTTGGCTTCGAGGAAGACCGGGGACTCGCTGACCGAGATGCGAATCCACAGGCCGATCATGACCAGGACGCCCGAGAGCAGGAACGGGATACGCCACCCCCACGCGAGGAAGGCCGACTCGGACTGCACGGCGGTCAGCAGCGCCAGCACCCCGGTGGCGATCAGGTTGCCGGCGGGCGCCCCGGCCTGCGGCCAGGAAGCCCAGAAGCCGCGCTTGGCGTCACCCCCGTGCTCGGAGACCAGGAGGACGGCGCCGCCCCACTCACCGCCGAGCGCGAAACCCTGGATCAGGCGCAACAGGGTCAGCAGGATCGGTGCACCGACACCGATGCTGGCATGCGTGGGCAGCAGGCCCATCGCGAACGTCGCCCCACCCATCATGAGCAGACTCAGAACGAGCAGTTTCTTGCGGCCGATCTTGTCGCCGTAGTGCCCGAAGACGATCCCGCCCAGTGGCCGGGCGGCGAACCCGACCGCGTACGTCACGAAGGCCAGCAGGGTCCCCATCAGCGGGTCGCTGGTGGGAAAGAACAGATCGTTGAACACCAGCGCGGCGGCGGAGCCGTAGAGGAAGAAGTCGTACCACTCGATGGTGGTCCCGACGAGGCTCGCGGCGACGATGCGCTTGAGGGAGTTGGGCGTTGGCGGAGCGGACTCGGGGGCGGTCATGGACACCACTTCCGGACAGTTGGCGGGGACGTATGCGTGTGGCCATACCGTAGGAAGGGGCAGGTCAGAGGCGTATGTGACGGGACACCACAGTTCTGGGGGTGGGGGTGTGCGCGGTCACTACGACAGTCGCCACGACCGGCATGCCGACGCTGCTTCGAGGGCCGGGCCGAGGGCTCATCGTGGGCTGGCGGGCGCCTGTCCGAGCTCCGCTGTCCGGCAGTGCCGTCTCATCCGCCCTGACGGCCGCGCTGTATCCGCTCGTGGGCTGGGCGGGAGTCTCCGCGCTCGGCGCGGTGATCGCGCTGATCGGTCTCGCGATCCGGGCCCTGGGACTTCACCGCCCGAGCCCCGTGGCGCCGCTTGCCGACCCGTCGGCGGACGGCGACGTCCGAGCGGCCCGCACCTCTACCGCGAGCGCGGACCGCGCCCACGCACACGCACACGCACACGCACACGCACACGTCAAGGAGACCGCTCATGCCCGATATCCGCCGAGTGGCGATTCTGGACGACAACCAGCACACGGCACACCGGTACGCCGAGAGGGGCGGGTTACGTCAGCACACCCAGTGCCGGGACCCTTGGTCCCTGCCTCGTCATGTCCGGTCCTGTGTGCGCGGTGCTTGCGCCGACCTGCGGCCCGTCAGCCCTGACGTCGCTGTCCGAGGTCGATTACCTCATCGCCGGACACGCGCAAATCTATGGTGACCGGAGTAGACATTGGGCGGTGGTCTGGTTATGGTTTCTCTCGTAACCCAGGAAGACAGCAGGGCTTGGCAGAGACGAACTGCCAGGCAGCAGTACCCGCAGTCGCAGTTGGCAGGACGGTGCGGTGGCGGAGTTTCGAAGCCAGGGTTGTTGCAGGACGGCGACGGGACTGGCGACCGGGCCGGGTGGCCCGCAGGGATCAGGGGCCGCCGTGAGCGGTACCGCAGTTGACGCGGTGTCCGTAAGCGCAGGACTCCGTAAGCGCAGGACGCGGCACCCAGCAGTGAAGTCAGCGAGCAGCACCTCGGTGAAGGCGTCGGCTGCGGACGCGCGCACCGGGAAGTCCGGCAGTGGGGTTCCAAGCCAGAGCAGACGCAGGATGGACGACGGGGCTGGCTGCCGAAGGGTGGTGCTGTCACAGGCCACTGAGCAGTACGCAGTTGATCACGAGGGAAGAACGGAGGAGCCAAGCGCCATCAGGATCGCCCGGGCGGGAGTCTTGAGTCCGGGTACCGCAGGACATCGATAGTGAGGTGGTCTCCGGTCAAGCAACCGCGATCCCCGCACCCCCGACAGCGTTCCGGTCGGGTCTGCGGACACACGAGGCCGACGCAGTACCAGGGTCGGCAGATGGTGTAACAGTTCCTTCGGGGTCCTGGTGCCATATGGCACCAGGGCCCCTCCAGCGTGTCGCGCAGAGAGGTGCGATGACAGCAGACGACTCGTTCGGCCGCCTCGATGACGACGACTACCCCGCCTACACCACGGGTCGGGCCGCCGAGATGCTCGGCGGGACCCCGAGCGAGGCCGCCTGCCGCATCGTCATCCTCGAAGACCAGCTCGAAGAAGCCCAGCGCGTCAACGCCGGCTACCGCCGCGCCGCCCGATCCGCGAACCCGACGACGGCTGCCTGAGACGGCCGGGGCCCGCGACTTCCGCAGGGCTCCCCGGCTGCCGACCGCGCATGCCGCCCGGGACGCACAGCGCTCCGGGCAACTTCGTCTTCTACGGTCCGTGGAGCGACCCACGCGTGGAGAGTCACTCTCCTACATGACGGATTCCGCGGTAGGCGCTGAGAAGCCCGCCGCGAAGTCGCTGTGGGGCTACGGCGGCGTCGTCCAGGCGCCGGACGGGACGATCTGGAAGGTCGCGACCTCGGCGAAGAAGGACACCGGCCCGGCCACCCGGGTGATCGACGAGATCGTCCTTCTGCTCGGCGTCGAGGACGTGAAGGCCAGCAAGCAGTTCTACGTCGGCCGGGGCCTGACCGTGGCCAGGAGCTTCGGCGGCAAGTACGCGGAGTTCGCCTCCGGGGAGTCCAGCCCCGTCAAGCTGGCGCTGTACAAGCGCCGCGGCCTGGCCAAGGACCTCGGCGTCCCCGCCGACGGCACCGGCTCGCACCGCATCGTCCTCGGCGGCACCGCCGGCTCCTTCACCGACCCGGACGGGTTTGCTTGGGAGGGCGCCACGTCGCGCACCCCCGCGCCGTCCACGGCGTCCGTACTGTCCTGACTCCAGGCCCTGAACTCCCGCTCCGACCTGCCTCATCCCTGTACGAGAGGAAACCGCCATGCAGGATACGAAGTCGTCCGCTGAGAACTCCGGCACCACCGCCGAGGAGTACAACGGATTCACCGCCGAAGAGCGGGCGGCGATGAAGGAACACGCGCAGGAGCAGAAGCAGACGGCGGCACGGCGCGGTTCGCGGGTGGAGAAGGAGGCGGCAGCGGAGCGCGATGTGCTGGCGAAGATCGCTGAGATGCCGGAGGCGGACCGGGTCCTCGCGGAGCGCATC
The DNA here is from genome assembly GCF_059026195.1 of Streptomyces sp. A01. Lineage (NCBI taxonomy): Bacteria > Bacillati > Actinomycetota > Actinomycetes > Kitasatosporales > Streptomycetaceae > Streptomyces > Streptomyces sp. A01. Next base: position 82,915 of record NZ_JBWLKN010000001.1, read on the forward strand.
CACGCCATCATCAAGGCCGCCGCTCCGGACCTCACGCCCAGGCTCTGGTACGGAATGCCCGCCTACGCCAGAGACGGCAAGGTCATCTGCCACTTCCAGAGCGCGCGGAAGTTCAAGTCGAGGTATGCCACGCTCGGATTCAGCGACCAGGCAGCACTCGACGACGGCACCATGTGGCCGATCGCCTACGCCCTGAAGGAGATGACCGCAGCCGACGAACAGCGCATCCGCGCGCTCGTCAAGAAGGCGGTGGGCTGAGACCGGCCGGGACGGAACCGGCGGCGGGAGTGGCCGAGCCGCTGACGACGCTCGCACGCGCCAGGCCGACCGGAACCAGGCCCGTACGACTGCCGCGAGAGCCACCAGAACGACGGCCACGGCGATGAGCGCGATCGATGAACGACGAGCGGACACGATCTCCTCCCCTCGCATGGAGTAGTCACATGTTTTCGGCGCCGGCCCTTATCGCCTCACGGATACGGGGGTAGGTGCCGCAGCGGCAGATGTTGCGGATGCCGTCCAGGTCTGCCTCGGTGATCGCGCGGCCTTCCTCCTTGACGCGGCGGACCAGGGCGACGGCCGTCATGATCTGCCCGGGCTGGCAGTAGCCGCACTGGGCCACGTCCTGATCGAGCCATGCCTCTTGCATCGGATGCAGGTCCGCGCCCACGGTGGCCGGGAGTCCCTCGATGGTGGTGACTTCGTCGGACGGCCGCAGGTCCCTCAGGGGGATGGAACACGGGTTGGCCGCCTTGCCGTTGAGGTGGCTCGTGCATGCTTTGCAGACGTTGATGCCACAGCCGTACTTCGGTCCGGTGATGCCGAGGATGTCGCGGAGGACCCACAGCAACCGCTCGTCGTCCGCGGCGTCGACGGTGACCTGCTCGCCGTTGAGGCGGAACGTGTGCTCAGGCACGGGAACTCCAAGCTGCTTCAGTGGACATGGTCCAAGCCGTCGGTGGGGGAGGCGGGGATGGGCGGCACCGTCGGCTTCGGGTCGAAGGAGAGGGTGCCGTGGTTGATCGGGAAGTGGGTCGGCATGGTGCCTGTGGCCCGGCCGTACGCACAGGCGACCGCGGCCATTGTCGCGGCCACACCGAGTTCCCCGGCACCACCGGGTTCCCCCGTAGTGGTCGGCATGACGATGATCTTCAGGTCGGGCGGTGTGTTCCACTGCCGGGTGTAGAAGTAGTTGTCCCAGCTGGCTTCGAGGAAGTAGCCGTCGCGCAGATGCAGGCTGGAGGTGAGGGTCAGGGCGATCCCGTCCATGACACAGCCCATCATCTGCGCCTCAAGACCACGGGGATTGACGGCCAGACCGACGTCCACGGCGAAGACGGCTTTGGTGACGCGGGGCCCGGTCACGCCGTCACGGATGGGACGGTTGACGGTCTGGGGCCGGCAGTCGATCTCGACGAGCACCGCGCTGACCGCGTGGTACTCGGAGTGGAAGGCGATGCCCTGCGCGGTGTCGGCCGGCATGGACCGGCCCCAGTCCCCGATCTCGGCGACCTTCTCCAGGACGGCACGGGAGCGGTCGTCGCGGAGAACATCCAGCCGGAACCGGAAGGGGTCCTTGCCCGTCTTCGCCGCGAGTTGGTCGACGATGAGTTCCCGGGCGCAGGTGACGTCGGGGGAGTAGACGCCGCGCATGCTGCCGGTGTTGAAGGTCTTGTCGGTTTCGCTGAGCAGCCGACTGTGGGCACCGAAGTTGTAGGGCATTGACTGGGAGAGCTGGAAGAACGTCTCCGAGAAGCCGATGTCGCCCACCGGCAGCTTCGCGGCGAGGGCGGTGAACACCTCGCCGAGGCCGTGGCTGAGGTCGGTTGAGACGCTGGTGTGCCGCTGCTTGTAGCTCAGCACCTTATTGCCGAGGTACGCGGCGCGTACGCGGGAGGTGGCCATGGGGTGGACGCGCCCCTGGCGGGAGTCGTCGGCCCGGTGCCACATCAGCCGGACGGGTTTGCCGATCTTCTGGGAGATCTCGGCGGCTTCCAGAGCCGCGTCGAAGAAGAGTTTACGGCCGAAGGAGCCGCCGCCTTCGGTGACGTGCACGGTGACCGCGCTCTGCGGCAGCCCGAGCTTGGCGGCGATGGCCTGCTTGGCGACGATCGGCGCCTTGAGACCCGACCATATCTCCGCACGGTCAGAACGCACGTCGGCGATCGCGCAGTTGGGTTCGAGCGCGCTGTTGCTGCGGAAGGCGAAGGTGAACGTGCCCTCCACCGACGGGGTCAAGGGCGGGAGACCGAGCGGTAGTTCGGCGGCGCGCAGCCGCTTACGCACGGACTCGTCGGACTTGCCTGCCGCGCTGCCGGGTTTCCATGACACTCGCAGGGCGCGCACGGCGTCGATGCACTGGCCGAAGGTGCCCCCACGCACGGCGACGCCGGTGGAAACCACGGCGATGTCGGTGATGCCGGGCATGGCGCGTATCTCGGCGAGGTTGGCCACGGAGCCGACCTCGCCGTTGATGGTCGGCGGTCGGCACACCATGGTCGGCTTGGCGTCCGGGACGTCGAGGTCCATGGCGAACTTCTTGCGCCCGGTGACCGCGGCGAGCGCGTCGATACGGTTGTGCGGTCGGCCGATGACGGTGAACTGCTCACGCTCCTTGAGGCTCACGGAGACCTGCCGCGGCTTGCCACTTGCGGCCTTCTCGGCGAGTTCGCCGATACCGATGTGCCCGCCCGCGAGGTCGGTGATGACTCCGGACTTCAGGGTGAGGTCGGTGACCGCCGCGCCGAGCGCGACCGATGCCGCGTGCAACAGCCGGCCTCGGGCGATGGCCGCGGCGACGCGGACGGGAACGTAGGTGGAGATGGTGGTGTTGGACGCGCCGGTGAGTTGGTTGAACACCAGCTCCGGCCGGGCGTCGGCCAGTGTGACCCGCACTCGGTCGAGCGGCACGTCCATCTCCTCGGCGATCAGCATGGCCGTGGACGTGGTGATGCCCTGGCCGACCTCGGCCCGCGGCAGTGCGAACGACACGGTGCCGTCGTGGTGGACTTTCACGGTGATCAGGTTCGAGGTCGGCGTTGCCGCCAGGGTCATCACGTCGTTGAGGTCGACGAGCTCGGTGACCTCCAGGGAGGGAAGACCGGCGCCCGGCGCTGCCGGCGCCTCGGCCGCGGCTTCGGGCGCCCGACCGATTTCGGCAGCGGTCACCAGGGTCGGAGCAGCGAGCACGTAGCCGAGGAAGCGACGCCGCCCGAAGCTGGCTCTGCCAGACGCGGGCTCGGTGGTCTCGGACTTGGACTTCGACTCAGGCGAACCATCAGGTCTCGTCATCGCCACAGTCGCTCCCACACGGCGTCGGTCATCATTGTCCCATCAGTCTCGGCGGTTGGCGTTGTTCAGCAGTATGTAGCGAGGGACCGCGGGTGTTCACGCCCGCCTGCTCCGCCGATGCGCTCAAGACGTTGCGGGAGTACCGCAAGGGCGAAGCGGACCTGATCGAACGTGACGGCGTCTTCTACCTGATCGCCGTTGGCGAGGTGCCCGAGTCCAAGCTGTACGAGCCGGACCGGTTCATTGGTGTGGACCTGGGCATCGTCACCATCGCCACCACGTCCACGGGGTACCGGGCGGCCGGTCGCGGCCTGAACCGCGACCGTAAGCGGCAGCTCGACCTGCGCCGCACGTTGCAGGCCAAGGGCACCGAGTCCGCCAGGCGACGGCTGAAGAACCGGCGCCGCAAAGAGGCGCGGCATGCCGCGAACGTCAACCACATCATCGCGAAGAAGATCGTGACCGAGGCTGAACGCACCTCGTCCGGTATCGCCCTGGAAGACCTGGGCGGCATCCGGCAGAGGGTACGGCTCCGCAAGCCCCAACGGGTCACGCTCCACTCCTGGGCCTTCCACCAGCTCGGGCAGTTCGTTGCGTACAAGGCACGCCGGGCGGGCGTCCCGCTGGTGTACGTCGATCCGGCGTACACCAGCCAGGAATGCGCCGACTGCGGCCACATCGAGAAGAAGAACCGGGTCGACCAGGCCCTGTTCATCTGCCGGTCGTGCGGGGTCGTTGCCCACGCGGACCGGAATGCTTCCCGCAACATCGCCGCCCGTGGTGAAGCTGTGTGGATCGCGGGGCGTGAGTCACGCGTCCCAGCCACCCCATAGGTGGTCTGGACGGAGGAGGCCACACCACAGCCACTGGTGCCCTACCTCCAAGCCTGGTCGTCTACGGCCGGGTCAAGTTGACTGTGGGCGGTTGGCGTCGGGGATCTCAAGGTGGATGGGGAGGTGGATGGGGGCCCCTTCGGACAGGAAGAGCAGGACGAACTTCCGGATGACCTCTTCGATCGTCCAGGCGGCCTTCCAGTCGAGCATCTTGCGCATGACGAACGTGGGCAGGCTGTGCCAGGTGACCAGCACGTCCGCCTGGCTGATGGGGATCTTCTGGCCGCCACTGGTCCCCGGACCAGCCCGGGAGCTTGGGCAGCAGGTTGCGTACGGCCGCGTGGATCAGGCGGGTCTTGACCGCGGTCACGATCATCTCGCCCTGGGGCTGGTACGCGTCCAGGTCCCCGACGTCATACCCCAGCTTTGCCGTCTTGGAGATGCGGTCCTTCATGGCGGCGCCGCCCTTGGAGTAGTACACGGCGCGTGCCTCGCGGGGGATGGCGGTACTCGTAGCGAAGTCTCCATGGCCAAGCTCAAGTGCACCGAACTCGCCAAGCACGTCCACCCTGGAGGGCATGCAGATGATGGGCGGCTACGGATACGCCACCGAGTACGGCATGAAAGCCCCGCGTCGCTCGACCGTCGTGCCCACGGTGTACGGAGGCACGAGCGAGATCCAGCGCGACATCATCGGCAAGACCTACGGGCTGTAGGGGCGGCGCTACCGCCGACGGACTCGTACGGGTCGTCGCGGGTGTCGCTCTCTCGCCAGCTCTTGGCGGGCGGTCGGCGCCAGTGCCTAGGCTGCCGTTTCTGTCGGCAGCCCGCGGGTCGTGACGAGTCGGGCGCTGCCGTCGGCCAGCCGGTAGGACATGCCCACTACGGCTGTGCGGCCGGCGGTGACCTGGTCGGCGAGTATCCGGGAGCGGTCCAGGAGGAGGTCGACGGTGTGCCGGATGTGCTCGGCGATGATGTCGTCGTCCGCGGTGACTCCGGCGGCGCGGGCGGCGAGGATGCTGGGCGTGACGCGCTCGATGACGTCGCGCACGTACCCGGTGGTGCCAACGCCGTCGGCCAGGGCGGCACGGGCGGCGGCGACCGCGCCGCACGAGTCATGGCCCAGCACCACGACCAGCGGGCAGTTGAGCACGCTCACGCCGTACTCGATGCTGCCCAGCACCTCCGGCCCCGCCACGTGGCCGGCGGTGCGGACCACGAACAGATCGCCCAGGCCCCGGTCGAAGATGATTTCAGCGGCGAGCCGTGAGTCGGAGCAGCCGAAGAGCGCGGCGAACGGGCGCTGGCCGGGAGCGGTCTCGGCGCGGCGCACGGCGTCCTGGTTGGGGTGCTCCGGCGTTCCGGCGACGAATCGCTGGTTGCCGGCCAGCAGCAGCTCGAAGGCTTCGGACGGGGTCAGGGCCGGGGTATCAGTCATGGCCGCAGATTACGGTCAGACCCTGCTCACCACCGCGCGGGGGTCCGCCAGAAGAGGTGCGGGCGTGGCTCACCGGGGCCGGGCGTCAGCAGCCCCTGCCGTCGCCGACGGGCCGGGTCACGGCGCCTCTCGCAGATCGGATACCACCTCGCGCAGGCGCTCGGCGCTGATGGCGCCAGCGCGCTTGAGGAGGGGGACCGGGCCGGTGAGGTCCACGATCGAGGAGGCGACGGCGGCCTCGGTGGGCCCGCCGTCCAGGTAGACGGCGACCGAGTCGCCGAGCATGCCCTGAGCGGCATCGCAGTCCTGCGGAGACGGCTGGCCGGTCAGGTTGGCGCTGGAGACCGCCATCGGTCCGGTCGCGGCGAGCAGGTCGAGAGCCATCGGGTGCGACGGCATCCGGACCGCGACCGTGCCGTGGGTCTCCCCGAGGTCCCAGGTCAGCGACGGCTGGTGGCGGGCGACCAGGGTCAGCCCGCCCGGCCAGAATGCCGCCACCAGGGCCCGGCCTTGCTCGGGGAAGTCGGTGACCAGGTCGTGCAGGGCGTCCGGGGAGGCGACGAGCACCGGCGAGGGCATGGCCCGTCCACGGCCCTTGGCCCGCAGCAGGCCCTCCACCGCCTCGCGGTTGAAGGCGTCGGCTCCGATGCCGTACACGGTGTCCGTGGGCAGCACCACCAGCTCACCCCGGCGCACCGCCAAGGCTGCCTCGCGCAGCCCGTCGGCACGGCCCGACACGGTGAAGCAGTCGTAACGCCGGGCCATTGCCGTCCTCCGTGCTACCGGGTGTGCAACCCGCACCTGCTCGCTCATCTCGGCAGGCTACCGGCCCGACACTGAGGGCCAGGACTGCCTACGCCCGGCTCGCAGACAGCCCTCACCCGCCCCTCCGCTTGTTTCTGCTGGTGCGGCCTCACCAGGGCCGTCACGCGGCCGGTTGTCGCCGATCTGGAGTTCGTTCACCCACTCCCAGGCCGCCGCGAGGTTCGGGGCGGCCGGGACGGCGCGCGACGGCTGGTCCGGGGGTTTGGGGCGGCGGTGCTCGCCTATGCGCTCGATGGTCTCAGGCGTCCATCGCGGTCGGGCGGGCGGCGGCGAGTTCCCTCGCCCTGCTGCGTACGTCCACGACCGGGGCGGTCTCGTACGGGCGGGCCGCGTCCAGCAGCGTGTTGAGGCGGCCGGGACGGCGGCGACGCGCACCCGGCGCCGGTCTGCTGGGCCGATTTCCCGTCCAGTTCCCCGATCTGCCCGGCGGCCCGCGGACCCCGCGCGATCCGGCCGCCAGCGACGAGGAGTGATCGTGGTCCTCGCGATCACCGCCAATCAGTCACGTCGCGCGCTGTCGCTGGTGTCGGGGGCCGTGGCCGGGTCATGGAGCAGTTCCAGCACGCGCCGCAGATCGGGGTGTTTGCCGGTCCCCGCACGGCTGACGGTGAAGATGGTCCGAGAGACGGGACGGACCAGTGGGTGGAGGCTGAGGGGCGCGGTGAGGTCCGGCAGTGCCATTCGGGGGACCAGGGCGGCACCCGCTCCTGCGGCGACCAGGGCCGTCAGCACGGAGAAGTCGCTGCTGCGGGCCCGGATGTCCGGGACGAAACCGGCCGCGCCGCAGGCACGCTGGATCATCTCGTAGCAGGAGGTCTCCGGCCCCGGGGTCAGCCACGGCAGATGCGCCATCCCGGACAGGTCCGCCGACTGCCCGGCCGCCAGCCCCAGCGCATCGGCCTGGCGGGGGTGCAGGGCGAGCAGCACCGGTTCCTCCATGAGGACGGCTTGCTCACATGCGGCGGGGAAACTGCGCGGCAGCACGGTGTAGCTGTGTACCAGGGCGAGGTCGGTCGAGCGCTTGCGCAACTCGTCGAGGGCTTCGTCGGGTTCCTGGACGGACAGCCGCAGCGACAGGGCCGGGGCGGCGCCGGTGCCGGTGCCGGTGTCAGCGTCGGTGTCGGTGTCGGCGAGACGTTGCCACATGGGTGCGACCAGGGTGCGGGCGGCGGAGGCGAAGGCGGTGATCCGCACGACGCCGTACCGGCCGCTTTGCAGGGCGGCCAGGCCGGACTCGGCTGCCGCGAGTTCGGCCAGGATGATCTCGGCGTGCGCCACCAGCAGTTCCCCGGCCGCGGTCAGTCGCAGTGTGCGTCCCTGCTTCTCGACTACGGGTGTGCCTGCCTCCCTCTGCAGGGTGGCGAGGTGCTGCGAGACGGCCGGTGGAGTCAGATGCAGGGCCTCGGCGGTGGCCGCGATGGTCCCGTAGGCGGCGAGGTGCTGGAGGATACGCAGACGGCGTACGTCAAGCACGGGCGGCTCCCTGCTCGGATCGGGGCTGGTAAGGATTTAAGAATGCTCGGGCTGCCTCGGTGCGGCAGGCGCCTTCACCGTGTCGATACGGGGCGGTCGGTTGCCCGGTGGCGCCCCGCCTCCGGGAGCTGAGGGGCGCCGAGCCTGCTTACGCCGGTTGATCAGGATCACCCCCGCGACGCTGACCGCTCCGCCGACCAGCTCCATGGGGTGGGGTACTTCGCCCAGCCAGGCGAAGGAGATGACCAGCGCCACCGGCGGCACCAGGTACAGGGCCGCCGTGGAGGCCGCGAGCGGCAGACGGGCGACGGCGTAGGCCCAGATGACGAAGCCGAGTGCGGAAGGCAGCAGGCCCAGGTAGACCGCGGAGGCCAGCGCGCCGGCAGGTGCGTGCAGGGTCGCGTGCCAGGTGGCGGGGACCAGCGGCAGGGCGAAGACGGCGCCTGCGACCATCGCGTAGGTGGCGACCTCCAGGCCGGTGTAGTAGCGCAGCAGGGGCTTGGTGGCGAAGTGGTACACCCCCTGGACCACGGCGGCGGCCAGGACGATGAGGGAGGAGAAGGTAAAACCGTTGGTGCCCGCGGCCAGACTGACGATGGCCGCGCCGGCGATCGCGACAATGCTGCCGAGGATGATGTTGCGGGTCAGCCGCTCGCCGAGGAACAGACTTCCCAGCAGCACGCTGAAGACGGGGGCGACCGCGATCAGCAGGCTCGCCGTCCCGGCCTCCACCTCTACTTCGCCCCAGTTGAGCAGGGCCTGGTAGGCGGTGATGCCGGTGGCCCCGCACAAGGCGATCATGGGCAGGTCACGACGCCGGGGCAGACGCACCTTCACCAGCGGCGCCACCAGCAGCAGCGCCACAGCCGCGATCACGATCCGCAGAAACGACAGCGCCGCCACCCCCAGGCCGTCGATTCCGACCCGGATGGCAGGGAAGGCCGAGGCCCACAGCACGACGGTGCCGGTCAGAGCAAGGGTGCGGGGAGAGACGATGCGCGGGGACATGTATCGAGCGTCCCCGCACGTTGGGGAAAGTGCCAGTTAGCATTTGTTGCCGAAAGCTTCAGTCTCACTTATTCGATGGCCTCGATGCCTGATGCCACCGGCGCGAGCAGAGTGGTGATCTCAGCGATCGCCTCCGCCGTGGGGTGGAAGTACTTTCGTACGTTCTCGGGCTTCCTTTGCCGGGACTTCGCCATGAGCACCAGCAGGCCTCGCCCCGGCCTCGCCAGATGCGCGAGGCCGGAGTGCCGCCACTCGTGCAGGTCCCAGCCCGTGCCGCTCTCGCCGCCGAGGGCGGTGTCGCTCGTCCAGCAGCATGCGGGTCTGCCCGTACGGCGGCCGCAGGCGGGGCAGCAGCCGGGCGGTGCCCGCATCCATCCCAGTACACGGTCTCCAGCACGAAGTCCTCGCGCACCGCGCTGCGGCGGCGGGTGCGCGGCGGGGCATCCTTGGCCTTCACCGGAGCCCCGGCGGCCAGGTCCAGCTCCTCGATGTTGACGCCGAGGACGCCGTCCCACCGCGCGACCGTTTCTCTGTTGCCACCTGCGCCTGTTCTCGGGTGGCGGGCGGACCTCAACTCTTGACGGCCTCTGCGATCCGCTGGGCGGCCTGGGCGGGCGTGAGGTGCGTGGTGTCGATGACCTCGGCCTCCTCGTGTAGCCACGTGCGGGCCGCCTCGGCGTAGGGCTCAAGGTATGTGAGACGGAATGCGGAGGGGCCGAGAACAGTGTCCCCCTCGATGCGCCCGCGGAGGGTGTCCTGGTCAGCGTGGAGGACGAAGTGCCGTACCGGGATGGCGTGGTGGGCGAGGCCCGTGCTGATCTCGCGCCAGTACTGCTCGACCAGGACGGTCATGGGCATCACCAGAGTGCCGCCGGTGTAGTCGAGTACGTGGCGGGCGGTCTCGACGACGAGCGGCCGCCACGGCGGCCAGTGCTGGAAGTTGTCCGTCCCGGGCAGCCCCGGCGTGATGTCCATGAGTGTCTCGCCGACCTTCTCGGCGTCGAACACCCGTGAATCCGGGAGCAGCTGCTGCACGAGTGCGCTGGTCGTCGTCTTGCCTGCGCCGTGGGTGCCGTTAAGCCATACGATCATGGAACCCGATGCTAGTGCTGTGCGGGCCGCGGGAACGGGGCACAGCAGAGATCCGGTACGGCTTCGGTGAACTCGCGGAGTCGGCCGCGGAGGTGGGGTGGGGGGCGGGGATCATCCACCGCTGACGAGCACCCAGCATCAGGACACGGTGTCAGACCTGTGCCTGGGCCGCAGTGGCGTCGCCCGCTGAGCGCCCGGGGGCGCGTCGCCCAGTCCGGTCGGCCCGCTCTGCCGGCATGGGTCCGGGGAACTTTTGTCCAAGACAATGTCACCGAAGTCGGCGACGGTAGAGGCATGAGCAGCTACGAAGCGGGGCCTGCCCCCGTCGATCGCGATGCCGAGGACGGCTGGGAGGTCGCCGATCCACTCGGTGGGACTTCCCTGGACGGCGTCCGGATGGCTGGATACCGCGACCGTGTCGCTGCCGGGCTGGACCTGCGGGTGCTCCCTCAGCCCGCCGTGATCGTCGTCATCGGACTCGGGGATGACCCGTTCACGGTCGAGACAAGCACGGGGCACCAGTCCCAGCGAACCCTCGTTGCCGCGTTGTCACCCGGTCCGGCCCGTATCCGCGGCGAGCGCGTCGAGTGCGTCGAGATGCGCTTGTCACCCCGGGCCGCCTATGCGCTGCTGGGTGTCTCACCACGCGAACTGGACGGCTCCGTCACCGGTCTTGAAACCCTGTGGGGACGGGATGAAGAACGCCTCCGCGAGCAGCTGACCGATGCCTCGACGTGGCAGGAACGCCTCATGCTGCTGGACCGCTTCCTCGCGAGGCGGGCCGCGCGGGCGCCGTCGATGACCCCGGAGGTCGCCGCTGCCTGGGACCACATCGTGGCCCATCGAGGCCGGATACGGGTCGGTGACCTCGCCGCTTCGTGCGGGTGGAGCCGCAAGCGGCTGTGGACCAGGTTCAGTGCCCAGATCGGCCTCACCCCCAAGCGCGCCGCCATGCTGGTGCGCTTCGACCACGCCGCCCGGGCGCTCCGCGCGGGCGGCAGCGCCGCCGACGTCGCCCTGGCGTGCGGATACGTCGATCAGCCCCACCTCCACCGCGACGTACTGGCCTTCGCCGGATGCACCCCGGGCGCCCTTGCCGGCAGGGCGACGTCCGTCGGCTAGCTAGCCCATGGAAAGACCGTGGCGACCGGCCACTCGCATGACCACGTACGCCGGTGCACGCACGTACCCGTACGTGCCCAACACCCGCACCTACCCAACGCAAGATGGAAGGAAGACGCCTGTGACGAACACCGATGTCCGAGCAGCATGCACGGCCGACCGCGGCCTGATAGTCCGGCTCGTTTTCGGAAGCATGGCCGCGCAGACTCTGCGCACGGCGGTACGGTTGCGCGTTGTTGAGCTGATCGGCGATGAACAACGCCTGGCTGCCGACGTGGCCGCCGACGCGCGAGCCGAAGTCCAGCCCATGACGCGGTTGCTGCGCGCCCTGGCCGGCCTCGGCCTGCTGAGGGAACACACTCCCGGCTCCTTCTCCGTGACCCCTGCGGGCGCCCTCCTTGACCCCGCACGACCCGACTCGCTCACCTCTTTGGTGCGGATGTTCACCGAGCCGGCGATAGTACGCGCCTGGGAGCACCTGGACGACAGCGTCCGCACCGGCGACATCGCGTTCGACGCCGTCTTCGGCACGGATTTCTTCAGCCATCTCGCCCAGCATCCCGAGCTTTCCGCTGAGTTCAACGCGGCCATGAGCCAGGCCACTGAGGAAACCGCCGCGGCGCTTCCGTACGCCTTCGACTTCGGCCGTTTCACCACCGTCACGGACGTCGGTGGCGGCGACGGAACGCTCCTGGCCGGCGTACTCGGTGCGCATCCGGGTCTCACCGGTGTCCTTTACGACACAGCGGAGGGCCTGGCCCAGGCGCCGGAGACACTGCGGCGGCATGGACTTACGGAGCGCTGCTCGCTGCTCGCCGGGGACTTCTTCCGTTCGGTCCCCGAGGGCTCGGACCTCTACCTGATCAAGAGCATCCTGCACGACTGGACGGACGAACAGGCGGTCACGATCCTGCGCCACTGCCGCGAGGCGCTGTCGCCCGGCGGCCGCGTTCTGATCGTGGAGCCCGTGCTTCCCGAAGTCGTCGGCACTCACGCCGAAGCCGAAGCCGAAGCCGAAGCCGAAGCCGCCGACGGTGCGGTCACCTATCTGAGCGATCTCAACATGCTGGTGAACGTGGGCGGCAGAGAGCGCACCCGCGAGGACTTTGAGGACGTGTGCCACCGCGCGGGCCTGACCCTCACCTCGGTCACCCCGATCAAGGAGGCCGCACCGTTCTCCCTCATCGAGGCCGTGTCCGACTGACGCGGATCGCATGCCCGAGGGTTCTCACCTGCGGTGCCCTCGTCTCCATCACCTTTCCGCCAGCCAGCCGCAGCCACCGTTCAACGCCGATCCGGGTCGGAATTCGCTCGTCGTGGCTGACCACGACGATGCACCCCGGTAGGAGCCAAGGGCGTTCGCCACCTGGTCGGCGCTGACGAGTCGAGATTGTTCGTCGGCTCGTCGAGCAGCATCAGCCGCGGGGCCGGTTCGGCGCACAGGACGCAGGCCAGTGCCGCTCGCAGCCGTTCGCCGCCGGACAGCACCGCGAGGCCCGGAACCTCGGCCACCGTGAGGTCGCCGGTCAGGGGAAGGTCCTGCGCGAGGTAGCCGAGCGTGCCGTCCACGGACACGGCCCACCGGGGGCCGTGTCCCACCGGTGATCAGCTTGAGCAGGGTGCTCTTGCCCGAGCCGTTCGGCGCGACAAGGCCGATCTCGGGGTCGGAGCTGCCCTCCGCGATCAGGGCCGTCACCTCGCGCTCGCGGGCGGTGCGGGCGGCCCCGGCTGTTCGGCGAAGGCGCGGGTGACAAACTGGTCGGCCGGGTGCCTGGTGACGTCGGAGCCCCGGCAAGCGGGCAGCTGGCAGGGGGGACCAGGCCCCGCACCCGTAGCAAGTGACGAGCGTCACTTCGTTGTTTGGCGCCTCATGTCAACCGGATGTCCCGTGACGGGCGTATGCCCGGTGAAGCGAGAGATCCAGGAGTGGCTGTTGACCGTCGAGGAGTTTGAGAAGTTCTATGCCCATACGGTCACACGTCTCACGGGGCAGCTGTATGTGATGCTCGGCGACCTGCACGAGGCGGAGGATGTCGTACAGGAAGCGTTCGTCAAGGGCTGGGGCCGGCGACAGCAGCTCGACCGCGAGGGGCAGCCCGAGGCGTGGATTCGTACGGTCGCCTGGCGTCTGGCGGTGAGCCGGTGGCGTTTCCGGCGGCGTACGGCCGACGCCTGGAAGCGCGGGGGCGCCCCGCCGCCCCACGTCGAGGGCCCCAGCCCGGAGCAGGTGGTGCTCGTCGACGCGTTGCGTCAGCTGCCGGCTCAGCAGCGCCGGACCATGACGTTGCACTATCTGTGCGACCTCACCGTCGTGCAGATCGCCGGTGAGACCGGCCTGTCCGCCAGCACCGTCAAGACCCACCTGGTCCGCGGCCGGGCCGCGCTCGCTCATCACCTGCAGGACCCGCGTCTCAAGGAGGCCCCTGGTGTCTGAGCCTCATGACCCGCTACGGCACGCGTTCCGGCAAGCAGCCGCTTCCGCGCAGTCCCGGGCACGTGCCGCACCGGTGGCGCACATCGCCGCACGTGGCAGGCGGGCGCACCGGCTGCGGATCGCCGCTCTGACGGCAGGAACGTGCCTGGTGCTGGGCAGCGGCGGCATCGCCGCCGCAACGCTTCTTCCGGGGAACCCGCCCCCGGCCGTCCCGGCCACCAGCCCCTCTTCCCCCAAACCGGAGCCGGTGTCCACGACCACGTCGCCACCGAGCGGCGCACCGTCGCAAGGGAATGCCACGCACCCCCCGGACAGCGCGGTCAGCACCAGCTCCACCGGTAGCCCGACGACGGCCCCCCCGACGTCGACCGGCACGCCGTAGGGACCGGAGCGCAGCCGGACCCTCGTCCAGCGCGGCTCCGCGAGGTGCCGCCGCGGGTACCGGTCCGACGCGGCCGACGGCCCACCGCGGCCGCCGCCTGACGGGGGCGGCGGCCTGCCGCGCCGGCCACGCTCGTCTCTTGCACCTCATCAGCCAGTTGGCGCCAGAGGGCGATTTCGCATGCCCGCACACACCCAAGAGAGTCCTCTATGTCGTTTTTATCTACCGGCTCACGTGCAGCGGCGTCCGCATGCCCGCCGTCCCCCCTGCTGTCCTCCGCACCGTCCTCCGCACCGTCCTCCGCGCCGCCCGAACGGTCCCGCCGCCGCACAACGGCCGGAAGGGGCCCGCTCGGTCCGGAAGCCTCTGCGCGTGGCTCGCAGCCGTTCCGGCTGGACGCGGCCGACCGCGAGGTGCTGTGGCTGTACCTGCTGACCCGGACAGGCATCTGGATCACCGCCTACTGTGCCCGGTGGCTGTTCCCGGCGGACCCCGGTACCCGCGCCGCCGGGCCCCTCCTCGCCCCCTTCCACCAATGGGACGCGAACCATTTCCTCCACATAGCGCGCGACGGCTACTTCCCTGGACAAGCGGGACCCTCGCAGAGCGACTGGGACGACCGGGAAGCGTTCTTTCCCGGCTTCCCGCTCCTGTTGCGCGCCGTGCACACCGTTGTCCCGGACTGGACCGCGGCCGGGCTGCTGATCTCCTTCGTCGCGGGGGCCGTCGCCGTCCTGGCGCTGGCCCGGATCGCCCGCCTGCACCTGCGCCACGCCGACTCCGGTCGGCGCGCCGTCCTGTTCCTGCTGCTCTCCCCCTGCGCGGTCTTCCTGTCCGCCGGCTACAGCGAGGCCCTCTTTCTCGCACTCGCCCTGCCGGCCTGGCTCGCCGCCCAGCAGCGCCACTGGCCGCTCGCCGCCGCCCTGACCGCCCTGGCCACGACCGTACGTGTCAGCGGACTGTTCCTCGCCGCCGCCATCGCCCTGCACTTCGTCCTGTCCGCACGCGGCCGCCGCGACTGGCGCCCGCTGCCCTGGCTGGTGCTGCCCGCCCTGCCCGCCGCCCTCTACACCTGGTACCTGCACGCGCACACCGGCGACTGGATGGCCTGGAAACACGCCCAGGAACGCGGCTGGTACCGCACCTTCCACACCCCCTGGGAAGCCTGGTCCAACACCTGGGACGCGGCCTTCTCCGGGGCCCACACCACCGGATACAGCTTCATGTTCCAGGCCGAACTGGTCGCCATGGTCATCGGGCTGCTCCTGCTCGGCCTGCTGACATGGCGACGCCGCTGGTCCGAGGCCTTGTTCGTGGCCCTCAACCTGTGGGCCCTCGGCGCCTCCTACTGGTACATGTCCATCCCCCGCGCCACCCTCCTGTGGTGGCCCCTGTGGATCTGCCTGGCCGCCTGGAGCCTGCGCTCACCCCGGATCAAGACCGCCTACCTGTGCCTCGTCGTGCCCCTGACCACCGTCTTCGCCCTCACCTTCTTCTCAGGGAGATGGGCGGGCTGAGGACCAGGACCGCACCGCTCCGGGCAGCGCCGACGACACGGCGGCCATGAGCAGCGGCGACCGCGCGCGGCACGCGGTGAGACGGCGCCGCCCGCGGCACGCCTGGGCGCTGACCGGTACTCCCCCGTACGCCGGGCCCCACCCTCGGAAGCACCGACATAGCCGTAGAGGGTCTTGAGCGCATCGCTGGGTGGGCCGTCACGCTGTGGTGGAGCTGCGGTGTGGGGCGGGAAGGGGGCGTCGGCTCAGCCGTGGTCCAGGGCCGGGATCACGGCAACAGGGCACTCAGCCGTGTGCAGGACTTCCGCGCTCACCGACCCGAGAAGCAGCCTGCGCAAGCCGTGGAGGCCCCGGGAGCCGACGAACAGCAGGGTGGCGCCGCGTGATGCTTCGATGAGGAGCGTCGCGGGGCGGGTGCGCTCGATCCGCAGATCGGTCTGTACCGCGGGGTAGCGGTCACGCCGCTGGTCGATCTCCTGCTCAAGAAAGGCCCGAGCCCCTTGGTCCATGGCTTCGAAATCCGGTGGCACCATACCGACCGGGCCGGCGGGGACCATGCCGGGGCTGAAGGCACCATGGACCAACTCCAGACGAGCGCCGCGCAGGTCAGCCTCGACATAGGCGAGATCCAGCGCGTGCAGCGAAACATCGTTCGTGTCCACACCCGCCACGACGCGATTCTCCCGGCGCTCAACAGTCACCCCGGGTCGCACCACGATCACCGGACACTCGGCGTGTGTGGCGACCTGCCAGCTGACCGAGCCCAGAGGCAGCCGGGGGAAGCCCCCACCGCCGCGATGGCCGATCACGATCATCTTGGCGTCCCGGGAGCGTTTCACCAGTGCCGCCGCCGCATGCCCTGTCGGCAGCTCTCCCACGACGGTGATCGTCGGAAAATCGGACCTCACGACGTCCTCGTACCGCCGCACGAGGCCCGCCCCCGCCTTCGCGGCGGAGCCGCCTTCCTGGTCATCCGCGGGCGCCCGGTGCAGATGGGGCGGCGCGATCGCGTGGGCGATGTGCAGCGGACTTCGGTGAAGGGCCGCCTCCCGTGCTGCGAAACAGACCAGGTAGTCCTGGGCCGGCCCCTCGTCTACGCCGACGATGATGGGCCTGTCCTCGGGGGATACGGCGTTGCTCACGGCTGCTCCCGGCCGGGTCGCTCCAGTGACTGCGTGCGCGTACGGGTGGTGGGTACCCAGAAGGCGCGAATCAACACATCTCACCTCAGCGGCGCAGCCGCCAGTGGGTGTTTCGGCGGAAGGAACAGAAGTCCATGAACTGCTATGAGTGCCGTGAACTGGAAGCCGCCGTGGCCATCTGCGACCAGTGCGGGGTCGCACTGTGCCGGGACCATGCGCGAGTCCGGCAGGAAGAAGTGTTCGACTTGGCCGGCACGGGAAAAGCCACCCATGAGACACCAGCTCGACGGATCACCTGTCCGGTGTGCCATCGGGCTCAGCACAGCGTCCAGCGGTAAGGCCCCTGGCTTCGGCCGGCACGGCAGCGCGGTGCCGGCCCGGCGACATGAGCGAAGCGTGACCGGCCTCCTGGGCGAGCGGGTGCACCCATCGACACGTCGTGACGACCTCGCGCCGCATCGTCTCGCCCGCACACCGCGTCATCCGCGCCCCCAAAAGGACCCGCGTGCTCCCCGCGGGTCGCCGACCGTGGGCTCCCGCCGGGCTTCGCAGGCCGCCTCCCGGCGCCGTCCGCCTCCCGCCGCGCCTCTACAGGCTGTTCCTTGATCCCGACGGAAAGGGGTGGCGATGGCTCTTCCGGAACGGCGACGGTTTCCTGCTGGTGATCGATGGCAGCTGGCAGTCCTTCAGCACCCGGTTCACGATCGCGGAGCTGCTGGAGGACACCGCCGAGGAGGCGACGGCCACATGCGGGACCGGGGCGGAGCCCGCGGACGCGCTGCCGCCCCCGTCAACGCCGGAAGAGCGGTACTCGGACGGGGTGCCGGTGAAGCCGGCTTGGCTCGGCCGTACCGATCTGCTGTGACCGCCGTCGTGTCGCGCCGGTCGCGGCACGTCGGGACCGGCCGTCACGGCGTGCCCATGTCGCGGTGCCAGGCCCTGCCGCGGATTCGGTCGCGCGCCGCGCCGTGCGGTGCCGTTCCGATCCGGCGCCGCGTCCGGTGGCCGCTGTTTTCCACCCCTGCGGACCTGTGCGCGGTCAGGTGAGGCATCACGTCCTGGCTGCCGTGGAGGAGGCCGATCGGGCTGCGACCGGCCCACGCCTACGCCCCGCGCCCTCTGCCCATGCCGACGCGTAGCTTCCCTTCAACCTGCTCTACGCAGCGGAGCGTTCTCCATACGTGTGCACATACGGAGGGCTGGACTCGAACCGAGTGCTGGACTGGAAGGCGGTGCGGGCAGATGTCACTCCTTCCCCTGGGCCCGAGAGGCGTCCCGAAGAACTACGTCGCCGCAGCAGCGGTAGCCGCCGCCGTCTTCGCTCTTGGCACGTTGGATCTGACCAACCGGGGCTCGCCTCGCGGCACCATGGTCGGCCTGGCTGTCGTACCGGCCTTCGGCTTGCTGTTCACGAACGCCGATGCCGACCGATGGCGGTTGCTGGACGCATTGCTGCCAACCTGCCGATCTACGCCACCCAACTGACCCTGTCCGTCGGCAAACGACTGCTTGTCTTCACCGACGGTCTGACCAGCGAACTCAACCCGCGAGGCAAGCCGTTCCCGCTGGCTGGCCAGGTCCTCGCGCTCGACGGCCGTGAACCCGGCGCGTTCCTGGACCGATTGGCCGACGAACTACGAGCGCATGCGGGTGACATGGTGAGGGGCGGGGCCATGCTCATGCTCATCGAGAGCAACGACATCCACCACTCGGACGCGGCCCTTGAGGAAGCGCGAAACGACAGCACGGCGGCGTAACAGCGCCCGCCGACCAAGCTCTCGTCTGAACCCAGGACCTGGTGAACGACTTGGCCGTACCTTCGCCGTTGGTTCTCCCGGAACGATGGGTGGGGACGGAGAGGCTTGCTCGGGTGATGCGTCAGTGGCGGCACACCATCCCGGCGGCCACCTTGGTCAGAACAGCCTGCTTGATCGCCGCGTATTGGGCGTCGGAACCTGAGGCGAAGACATGGACGAGTCGATCGTTTCCGTTGCCGCATGTCAGTTGCGTGGCGCCGTCGCGGTCGTAGCGAAGTTCGTCGTGTGCCGGGTTGAGGGGCTTGCCGGGCGTGACGTGCACGGTGGCCCGGACGCCGGTCGGCGACAGAGCGTCCAAGGCCCCCTTGTCGCTCAGTACGACAGCCGAGAACAGCCCGAGGTCGAGTTCGTCCTCGTCCTTGCGGAGGGCTGAGCACCTGCTGACCGGGGCATCGCTGAACCGTCCGAGCTGGGACAGGCCCGTCCCCGCCTTCTTCAGCACACTCTTGGGGAGTCGCACGCCACACGGTGACTCCCCCTGCGCGACGCGGGCGGACTTCATACCGGGCCAGTCGAAAGCTCCGGGTATGTCGAACGGCTTTCCACCACATTCACATTCGGCGATCTGGTCGTTCCCGACGGCGAGCAGCGTCCGGGCGGCGAGGTCCGCGGTCGCGCGCGGGTCCGACTTCGCGCCGGGGACGTTGACGTTCACCAGTTTGCCGGGGCACTGGGGCAGGTGGAGCCACCCGTCGACTCGGTCGCCATTGGGTTTGATCACCCCCGGCAGGTCGTGCCCCAGGGCGACGGTGCCGAGCTGCCACCACAAGCGAGTCCTGAGAGGCGTCTTCACCACGGTGGCGGAGAGCTTCCAGTCACCCTTCTCCACCGCGCACTCGGGGTCGCCCCACCGGTCTTCGCGCTCCGTGACGCGCCAGGGCGTGTCACTGGACGGCGCGGCATCTGTCAGCAGTGACCGGTCGACCGCATCCCAGCACGCCCGGTCAGGCAGGGCGCCGTTCCCCGACCACGTGTCGTTGAGCGTCACCCAGCCCGCGATGAGCAGCCCAGCCACTCCGAGCGACACAGCTGCCCACAGCTTTCTGGTAGGTCGGGCAACGTTGTGCATGTCTCGCCTTCATTCGCCAAAGATGACTGCTGAAACTAACAAGCGTGGCAAGCCGCACACCCACAGGGTGCCTACCGGGCTCTCGCAGGAAGGAGCGAGTCCTCTGGGACTGCCGACGTTTCAACGCTCTGGGGACCCCACGCCCCGCCGGGGCGGCGCAGGCGATGATGGTCCGGGCGAGGCACGTGACGCCGACACGCGGGGGGAGTCGGGCGTTCGCTGGTTCGGTGCTGACTACGCGGCGGGCTGGGGGATCGCGCTCGACCTTCGCCGATCAGACGACTCTTCGTGGTCGGTCTCGACCGAGTCGGCGCGGTAGAGGTCGGAGGTGGGCATTCCGGTCGAGGCCGTGCCGATGACTTCGTCCAGGACGTCGCGGGAGCGGATCAGGTCGGTGATCATTTGATTGATGCGGTCCCGTTCCGTGGTGAGTTCGTTGACCAGCCGTGGTGTGGCGATCTCGCTCGGGGCACCGTCCGCGTCACGCATGCAGGGGAGCAACTGCGCGATCTTTCTGCTGTTCAGCCCGGCGGCGTAGAGGGTCTGGATGCGGACGACCCGGTCGACCGCCCAATCGCCATAGTGGCGCTGGCCGCCCGGAGTACGTTCGGCCCTCAGCAGCCCCTGCTTCTCGTAGTAGCGCAGCGAGCGCTCGCTGACCCCACTGAGCCGAGCCAGTTCGCCGATCCGCATGCCCACCTCGCGTAAGAGACTTGAACCTGACACTGGTGTCAAGTTCTACCGTACCGATATGACGAACACACCAGTTGACTCCCGCCTCTTCAAGCCCACCCGCCTCGGCCCCCTGGACCTGCCGAACCGCCTGGTGATGGCGCCGATGACCCGCAACCGCGCCACAGCCAACGGCATTCCGCAAGCCATCATGGCCACCTACTACGCCCAGCGCGCCTCCGCGGGGCTGATCATCGCTGAGGCCTCCACACCAAACGCCGTGGGGCAGACCTACCCCAACATCACCGCGATCTACAACGAGGCACACGTGGCCGGATGGAGACGGGTCACCGACGCCGTGCGCGCCGCGGGCGGCAGGATGTTTTCGCAGTTGCAGCACGGTGGGCGGGTCGGCCACCCCGACAACAGCGGGATGACCCCGGTGGCGCCCTCGCCGGTTGCGCTCCCGGAGACGATCTTCACGCCGGGGGGTCACCAGGACGCTGTCGTGCCCCGTGAGATGACCGTTGATGAGATTGGCTCCACCGTCGCGGACTTTGCCGCTGCCGCCCGGAGAGCCATCGATGCGGGCTTCGCCGGAGTGGAGGTGCACGCCGCCAACGGCTACCTCCTGCACCAGTTCCTGGCGCAGGGCACCAACCACCGCACCGACGCCTACGGAGGTTCGGTGGCCGGCCGCATCCGGTTCACGATCGAGGTGGTCCAAGCCGTCGCCGACTCGATAGGCCCCGAGCGGGTAGGCGTGCGGGTCGCGCCCGGACTCACCGTCAACGGCATCCACGAGGGCGACACCGAGAGCATCTATCCCGCGCTCATCGACGCACTGGCCGATGCCGGACTGGCCTACCTGCACGTCGTGTTCGCCGATCCGGACCAGCCCGTCTTCCAGAATATCCGCAAGAGCTGGCCAGGCACGCTGATCGCCAACCCGGTGCTGGGGTGGGGAGGGCCGCTGCCCGCGGACGGCGGTAGGCACCAGGCCGAGCGGCTGCTCGCCGCAGGCGCCGACCTGATCTCGCTCGGCCGTTCCTTCCTGGCCAACCCCGACCTGGTCGAACGCCTGCGGCTCGGCGCACCACTCAACCCGGTGCGAGACCAGGGTCTGATGTACACGGGTGGTGAGAACGGATATACCGACTATCCCGTGCTGGCCGCCGGGCACCAAGCTGACGCGTCCGAACCCGCTGGACTGTGACTCCCGCGAGCCAGAGCCACCGTTGAGGTTCCGGACCCGTCCCTGCCCACGGGCCATGAGCGGTTCACGGTCATTGCGGGCGGCTGCTGACGATTACTGTCACGTCCTCGCCGGTAACAAGCCGGTAAGAAGCCGGTAAGAAGCCGGTAAGAACATGCCAAGAGGAACTGAGGCCGATGAGGAAGCCGCCGCGGTGAGCCGCTGGCAGTCCACGCTCACGACTGGCCTCCGCCACCGCCTCGCCCCATCGTGAGCCAGCCAGCCAGCCAGCCAGCCAGCCAGCCGCGCCGTCGGCGTCCGCCACTGCTTCCGCCCTGCCCGTCCCGACGATCCGGGCGGCCTCATCCTCGCTTCACCGAGGGCCCCCGACCTCGAAGGCGTCACGCAGGCAGCCCTTACGCGGAGGTGTTCCGCGCGTAGGTGGGGAAAAGTACCCCGCGCTTCAGGGTGGTCTGGTCGATGAGTTCCCAGGTGCGCGGGTCGAATCCGGCCTTGTGGGAGAAGAGCGGTATCCCGGAGCCCAGGGTCAGCGGGCTCAGTTTGACGATCAGCTCGTCGATCTCCGAGTAGAGCGCACCGGCCAGCTCTCCGCCACCGACCAGCCAGATGTCCTTACCGTCTTCCTGCTTCAGCTCCCGCACATTCGCGACCGGATCTCCTGCGACCAGTTCCACGGCGGGGTCAGGGCTGTCGGTCAGGGTGCGGGAGAACACCAGGTGCCGCAGGTGCGGGTAGGCGTCGAGGACACCGGCCTGGAGACCGAACTCGTAAGAGCGCCGCCCTTCGAGGACGGCTCTTCCCCCGGCGCCGGCACCGGGCGGTGGGTTACGTAAGATCGCATGGTCTGGTCGCGACCGCTTCGGAGGATGAACGAGCATGACTGAACGGCACGTTGTCATCGTCACCGGCGGAGGCACGGGGATCGGTGCCGCCACTGCCCGGCTGCTGCGGGCGGCCGGGCACGATGTGGTGGTGTCCGGGCGCCGGCCTGAGCCCCTGTTGCGCCTCGCCGAGGAGACCGGGGCGCTGGCCCACCCCTCCGACGCCGGTGATCCGGATGCGATCCGCGGGCTGGTTGAGACGGCCGTGGAGACGTACGGGCGGCTGGACGGCCTGGTGCTCAACGCCGGGGTCGGGCGTAGTGGATCGGTCGGGGATGTGGCCGTCGAGGACTGGGAGATGGTCATGCGGACCAACCTCACCGGGCCCTTCCTGCTGCTGCGCGCCGCGCTGCCGCATCTGCTGGAGACGCGTGGGGCGGTCGTCGCGGTCGCTTCGGTCTCCGCGCTGCGCAACGGGGCCAGCAACGTGGCGTACGCGACGTCCAAGGCGGCGTTGCTCCAGTTGTGCCGTTCGCTGACCGTCGACTACGGACATCTCGGGCTGCGTGCCAATACCGTGTGTCCGAGCTGGGTGCGCACCGACATGGCCGACCGGCGGATGGAGCGCTTCGCGGAGGAAGCCGGGCTGGGCGACGCCGACGAGGCGTATGAGGAGGCGACGCGGCTCATGCCCGCGCGGCGGCCTGGCGAGCCGCGTGAGGTCGCCGAGGCGGTCAGCTGGCTGCTCTCACCTGCGGCGTCCTTCGTCAACGGCGCGGTGCTCACCGTCGATGGCGGGCTGATGGCAGTCGACCCGGGCGGCGCCGCGTTCAACTTCCGCATCGAACCGCGCGATGGCGTATAGCTGAGAGCTCTCGCCCCCGGCGCCAGGCGGCCTCGATCGTGTGGACCGGCCGGTACGCCCGGAAGGACCAGGGGACGTTGCGTCGGCCCGGTACCGATGCGGTGGGCTTCGGCTGCCGGTGCCGTGGCAGACGCGACGGACGTGAGGGCCGTGGTGGCTGTACGGGCGTTCACGCTCAGGTGCGTCCTGTGACCGTCCGGTGCTCTTGCGCCGGACCGTCGACATGTAGTCCGCTGAGCCGCATGAGCAAGAGGAGCGTTGCCACGCTGACCGCCGCCCTGGTTGCGGGGTCCCTTTTGACAGGCGTACCGAACCCGCGCGCGGAAGCCGCTGAGACCGGCGTCGGTGGTTCGCCGCCGACGGCCGGTGCGGCCCCCAGGCTGGGAGTCGACCTCGACACGGTGACGATCCCGGAGTTGCAGGCCCGTATGGCGGACGGTTCGCTGACCTCGTCGGCACTGACCAGTGCCTACCTGCGGCGGATCAAGGCCATCGACCCCAAGATCAACGCGGTGCTGCGCACCGACCCGACGGCCCGGCGCCAGGCGGCCGCCAGTGACGCTCGGCATCGGAACGGCACCGTCCGGGGCCCACTGGACGGCATACCCGTCCTGCTCAAGGACAACGTGAACACCCGCGACATGCCGACGACGGCCGGGTCGCTGGCGCTGGGCGGGAGTCCGCCGGACACCGACGCCGCCCTGGTGACCCGGCTGCGGGACGCCGGAGCGGTGATCCTCGGCAAGACCAACCTGTCCGAGTGGGCGAACTTCCGCGCGGCGAGACCGACGTCAGGGTGGTCGGCGGTGGGCGGGCAGACCAGCAATCCGTACGTACTGGACCGGAATCCGTGCGGGTCGTCCTCCGGTTCGGCCGCCGCGCTCGCCGCGTCGTTGTCGCAGGTCGCGATCGGTACCGAGACGGACGGTTCCATCGTGTGCCCGGCAGGCATGAACGGGGTGGTCGGCCACAAACCCAGCCTCGGGCTGGTCAGCCAAGCGGGCGTGGTGCCGATCTCCGCCGAGCAGGACACCGCGGGGCCCATGGCGCGCAACGTGATCGATACCGCGCTCACCCTCGCGGTGCTCAACGGCGGCCGCGACACCGTGCGCCCCATCGGTTCCGGCGGCCTCACGGACGCGCTGACGCGCCCCGGCGGTCTGCGCGGTCAACGGATCGGCCTGTGGCGACTGCCCTCGCTCGGTCCTGAGGCGGACGCCGTGATGACCCGTACGGCGGAGAGACTGCGTCGCGCGGGAGCCGAGGTCGTCGAGGTGACACCCCCGTACCAGGAGCGGCTAGCCGAGCTCGAATTCCCGGCGCTGCTGAGCGAGTTTTACCGGGATATCAACGCCTACCTCGCCACCCGCGACGGGCCGCAGAACCTCGCGGAGCTGATCGAGTTCAACCGCACCCACCCGGCGGAGCGCACCTGTTTCGCCGGTCAGGAGCTGTTCGAGCAGGCCCTCGCCGCACCTCCCACCACCGACCCCGCATACCGGGCCATGCGCGCCGAGTTGAAGGATCTCTCCCGGCGTTCCCTGGACGAGACCATGGCCGCTCACCGGCTGGACGCCATCGCCGCGCCGACGAACCCGCCCGCCTGGACGACCGACTGCGCGCGGGGCGACAACGACGTGATCCCGTCCTCCACTCCCGCGGCCGTGTCCGGGTACCCGTCGTTGTCGGTGCCCGCCGGGTCCGTGGGCGAACTCCCCGTCGGCCTGCTGCTGATGGCCGGTGACCATCAGGACGCCAAGCTGCTGTCGCTGGGGGCCGCGGTGGAGCGCCGACTGGACGCCTGGCGAGCGCCGCGCTACGTGCCGTCGGTGGGGCCCGGCGCCTCCCGGTGAACGGTCTGGCGCAACGACACCTGGTCCGGATGTCTCAAGGCCGCGCGTTCGCCGTCGCGCCGTCTCGTGGTCGGCGGAGTGTGCTCGTCTGCCGTGTGGGGCTCAGCCCGTCAGCCGGGCGGCGCGCGTCTGGAGGTAGTGCCGCTCGGGAAGGCTGAGCGTACGGCCCGCCGCCAACTGGTAGGCGGCGCGGGCGCCTTCGGTGTCTCCCGCCCGTTCCAGCAGATGGCCGCGTACGGCGTCGAGCCGGTGATGGCCCGCAAGACCGTCCTCCAGCTTGGCGACCTCCGCGAGGCCCGCCCGTGGGCCGTGCACCATGGCGACGGCCACGGCCCTGCCGAGTTCGGCCATGGGCTCGGGTACGCGGCGTACGAGGATGTCGTACAGCGCCAGGATCTCCCGCCAGTCGGTGTCCTCGGCGCGCGGCGCCTCGTCATGCAGCGCGGCGATGGCCGCCTGAAGCTGGTAGGCACCGGCCGGGCCCTGCGACAGGGCCTCGGCCACCAGGGCGCCGCCCTCGGCGATGGCCCGCTGGTCCCAGCGGGTGCGGTCCTGCTTGTCGAGCGGGATGAGTTCGCCGTGCGCACCCGTGCGCGCCGCGCTACGGGCGTCGGTGAGCAGCATCAGCGCCAGCAGCCCGGTCACCGCGCCGTCCTGGGGCAGCAGTCGGCGCACAGAGCGCGTCAGCCGGATCGCCTCGCGGGCCAGGTCCGCGCGGTGCAGCGCCCTGCCCGATGTCGCCGTATAGCCCTCGTTGAAGATCAGGTAGAGCACCTGGAGTACGACGGCGAGCCGTGCGTCACGCTCCTCAGGTCCCGGCTGCCGGAACGGCACGCCCCTGACGCGGTGCTTGGCCCGGCTGATGCGCTGCGCCATCGTCGCCTCGGGGACCAGGTGCGCGCGGGCGATCTCGGCCGTGGTCAGACCGCCCACGGCGCGCAGGGTGAGCGCGATCTGCGCGGCGGGGGTCAACTCGGGGCGGCAGCACAGGAACAGGAGAGTCAGTGTGTCGTCCTCCGAGGGCGCTCGGCTCTCACCGAGCGGTGGCGCGGTGAACGCGTCCCTCGGTGTGAGCGCCGCCGCCGTCTCCTCGCGCCTGCGACGCGCCTCCTCACTGCGCAGCTGGTCCGTCAGCCGACGAGAGGCCACCCTGATCAGCCAGCCGCGCGCGTTGTCGGGGACCCCCGCCTGCGGCCACTGCTGCGCGGCCGCGAGCAGTGCCTCCTGCACCGCGTCCTCGGCCAGGTCGAAGTGCCCGTAGCGGCGTACCAGCGCGCCGAGGACCTGCGGCGCGTGCAGACGCAGCAGGTCCTCGACGCTGTTCGTCTCTCTCACGCACACCCTCCGCCGTCCATGATGGGCCGGATGACCACCGCCCGGTGGACGGCGCCCTCGGGCTCGGGGCACTGCGTGACGCGCGCCGCGATCTCGGTGACCCGCTCCAGGCTCTCGCAGTCGAGGACCCAGTAACCGGCCAGCACTTCCTTGGTCGCGCTGTACGGACCGTCGCTGATCACCGGCCGTCCGTCGGGGCCCGCGGTGACCAGCCGGGTCTGCGCGGGCTCGGCGAGGCCCTGCCCGTCGACGAGCTCACCGGACTCGGCGAGATCGTTGTTGACCGACGCCATGAAGGCGTACATCGCCTGAAGTTCCTCTTCGCTCCACGCCGGGCTGTGCTCCGATCCCTTGCCGCGCATGGCCTCGTAGTCCGCCTGCGTGCCCTGCACCATCACCAGGTACTTCATGACTCGCTCCCTCAGCTGTGCCGTCGCCCCGCGTGAGCGACTCTCACAGGGGACGTCGGAGCCGACCACACAGTCTCGACACCGCGCGGAGAAATTTCCGGAGAACTGTGCCGGGCTCCACTCCCCACTCTCCGGGACTACCGTGCGGTACGCCCCCCATCTGACCTCGCCGAAGAGGGAAACCGCTGGTCACAGCCTGGGGTGAGCCGTTCGCCGCGCGTGAGGGCCGAGGTGCGGACCGCCGCAGGGCATGGGTGCTCACATCGGGCCACGGCGTACTCCGTAGGGTGATGGCGCACATCGAACGATCAACGACAAGGGGGACCCTCCTCATGAAGAGGAAGCACGGCATCTGGGCCGCGGTGGCCTGTGCGGCGCTGGCGTTCGGGGCCACCGGCTGCGGCGGGGACGACGAGGCCAGCGGCAACGGCGTCGAGAAGCTCTCGGGCAAGGAGATCGCCGACAAGGCCGAGAAGGAACTGAAGGCGGTGAAGTCGGTCACGATCAAGCTCGGCGGAAAGCTCAAGGGCGAAGAGGCCACCGGGGACTACGCGATCGACAGCCAGGACAACTGCCGTAACTCCATGACGCTGGGCTCCTCGGGCACCTACAAGGTGGTGCGGCACGACAAGGAGGTCTGGCTGAAGATGGACGAGCCGATGGCCAAGGCCCTCTACGGCCCGCGTGCGGGTGACGCTGTGCAGAAGCTCGGCGGCAAGTACGTGCACGGCACCACGTCCGACCGGACGTTGAAGAGCATGGCCGAGGGCTGCGCACTGAAGACCGTCCAGAAGGGCGACTCCGGGCGGAAGAACGCGAAGTGGACCAAGGGCGACACGTCCGACGTCGACGGTAAGCCGGCCATCTCGATCAAGGGCAAGACGGATGAGGGCGCCCCCATCACGCTCTTCGTCGCCACCGAGGGCAAGCCGTATCTCCTGAAGGCCGAGGAGAAGGGCGACGACCCGACGACGATTCTCTACTCCGCCTACGACAAGACCCCCGCGGTCCCCAAGCCTTCGGCGGCCGAGAGCGTCGACATCGCGACGTTCCTGAAGGCCGTGGGCCCGACCTCCTGACGAGCGGACCCCGCCAAAGCCTGCTGGGCGAAGGCGGGGGTGTGCGGGGACACACGGCCCGGCCCGGTGCCCGGACCGGGCCGTGTGTCCCCGCCGCACGCGCCGTTCTCGACGAGACCGCCGGCGCCCTGGCCGGACGCGCTGTGGTCAATGTCTCGACCGGCACTCCGCAACCGGCGTGGGAGCGGCGGCCCGGGGTGACGAAGCGGACGCCGCTCGACGGGGCGGGCGGTGTACGCCGTACCCCGGATGCGGGGACGCCTCACGTGTTCGTGCTGTCCAGCGGTCCGGCGGCCGTCTTCGCGCCGTGCCGGCCGCGGGCGGGGGCCGCTGGGCGCGGGCACGCGAACCGGGAGGCGCCCGCGGCTGAAGGGCCTGTTCCGTTTCGCCCGTGAGGCCCGACGGATCTCGCTTGACAGTCCGACGAGGCACAGTATTAGCTGGCCAAGGAGTTGATCAGGGGATACGTGGAGCCGGTCCTGATGGTCGCCACTCCGGCAACTGGGGACGCCGCGCGGCATTCATGACGCGCGCGTGCAAAAACGGGGAAGAGAAATGTGGCGCGTCCGCGACTGCGGCGGACGAGTGTTTCTTTGCGCGTGTGCTGTCTCGTGCGATGAATTCTCAGAGTATTGATCCTCCGTGATGTGCGGCAATCCCGGCCCGGATTCATATCTGTTGAGATATCCATCGGCTGCGGGGGCAAGGGCATGGACGAATCGCGTTCTTGGCGACGGTTGGAAGACGATTCCCCGGCGCTGCCCTGGGTGATGTCCGCGCCGACCGAGGACGCCCTGCGCGCGCGGGCGCGGCTGCTGCGGGAGCACCTGGGCCTCACGCCCGAGTGGGCCGTCGCCGATGTCGGCCATGCGCTGCTCGGCGCGTCCGGTGGCGCCGGGGAACGGCACCGGGCCGTGGCCGTCTCGCCTGACCGCGAGGAACAGAGCCTGGCGCTGCGCGCCCTGGCGGATGGTAAGGCCGCGCCGAACCTTGTTCTGGGAGTGGCCCGCGAGAGCGCCGAAGCGGTGTTCGTATTCCCCGGGCAGGGTTCGCAGTGGCCTGAAATGGCGCGGGAACTCCAGCACTCCTCACCCGTGTTCCGGCGCTCCCTGCGGGAGTGTGCCGAGGCGCTGGAGCCGTATGCCGACTGGTCCCTCGAAGAAGTCCTGACGTCCGAACAGGACCCTTCGGTATGGGCGCGGACGGATATCACCCAGCCGGTACTCGTCGCCGTGATGATCTCCCTCGCCGCGCTGTGGCGCTCCAGTGGAGTCGAGCCCGCCGCGGTGGTAGGTCACAGCATCGGCGAGTTCGCCGCCGCCCAGGTCGCGGGAGCGCTGTCACTTCCCGACGCCATGCGCGCGATCGCCGTCTTCAGCCGGGCCCAGGCGTCGCTGATGGGCCACGGCGCGCTGCTCTCCGTCCCGCTCCCCGCCGACCGTGTCCTTGCGCGGCTGGAGCCGTGGGGTGACCGGCTCACGATCGCCGGTGTCAACAGCCCGTCTTGGACCGTCGTCTCCGGTGACACCGAGGCGATCGGCACGCTCCGCGCCGACCTGGTCGCCGAGGACATCCGAGCGCAGCTCGTCGCCATCGACTACGCGGCCCACTCCCCGCAACTTGAGGGCGTACGCGACCAGCTGATCCGCGATCTGGCCCCGATCACCGCGGGCCCCTCGGACATCCCGTTCTACTCGGGACTGACCGGCGGGCGGTGCGACACCGGGCAGCTCGGCGCCGAGTACTGGTACCGGATGATCCGCGGCCCGGTCCTGTTCGACAGCGCCATCCGGGCGGCGCTGCCGCAGCAGCCGGACGCCTTCGTCGAGGTGAGCCCGCATCCGGTGCTCACCCTGGGCGTTCAGCAGACCCTGGACGACGCGGACAGCGACGCCGCCGTCGTCGGCACCCTCCGCCGGCACCAGGGCGGACGCGCGCAATTTCTGACCAGCATGGCCGAACTCCATGTAAGTGGCGTCACCGTGGACTGGTCCACGGCCTTCGCCGGGGCCGACCCGCGCCCCGTCGAGCTCCCCGCGTACGACCACGCCGTCCACGACGACCCGCGGCAGGGACCGGACGAAACGTCCGCGTCCGCCGCGTCCCGCTTCGCCGGGCTGCCCGACACCGAGCTGCCGCGCGCCCTCACCGCGCTGGTGCGCACCGAACTCGCGGCGGTCCTGGGCGACCAGGCCGTCGAAGCCGCCGACTCCGGCCGCGTCTTCCGCGACGTGGGCGTCGACTCCTCGGCCGCCATGGTGCTGCGCAACCGGCTGGTCGGAGCCCTCGGTGTGCGGTTGCCCGCCGCGGTCGTCTTCGACCATCCGACCGTGGACGCGCTGGTCCAGCGGCTGCACTCCGAGGTCCGTGGCACCACGGCAGAGGAACCGGATGCCCCCGTGGCCCCGGACGTCGCCGACGACGAGCCGATCGCCATCGTCGGCATGGCCTGCCGCTTCCCCGGTGGCGCGCACAGCCCCGAGCAGCTGTGGGAACTGCTGCTCGCGGGTGGCGACGCCATCACCGGATTCCCCGTCAACCGCGGCTGGGACCTGGACAAGCTCTACCACCCTGACCCCGACCACCCCGGCACCTCGTACACCCGCGAAGGCGGATTCCTGCACGACGCGGACGAGTTCGACGCGGCGTTCTTCGGCATCCCGCCCCGCGAGGCCCAGGCGATGGACCCGCAGCAGCGGTTGCTGCTGGAGACGTCCTGGGAAGCGTTCGAAGCCGCCGGGATCGATCCCACCCGGCTCAAGGGCAGCAGGACCGGGGTGTTCGTCGGCGCCATGACGCAGGACTACGGCCCGCGCATGCACCAGGCTCCGGACGGCGTCGAGGGCTTCCTGTTGACCGGCAACACCGCGAGCGTCGCCTCCGGGCGCATCGCCTACAGCTACGGTCTCGAAGGCCCCGCCGTCACCGTGGACACCGCGTGCTCCTCCTCACTGGTGGCCCTGCACCTGGCCGGGCAGGCGCTGCGTCAGGGCGACTGCACACTGGCCCTGGCCGGTGGTGTCACGATCATGCCCAACCCCGGCATGTTCGCCGAGTTCAGCCGCCAGCGCGGGCTGGCTCCGGATGGCCGCTGCAAGCCGTTCGCCGAGGCCGCGGACGGCACCAGCTGGGCCGAGGGCGTCGGGCTGCTGATCGTGGAGCGGCTTTCCGACGCCCGGCGCAACGGGCACCAGGTGCTGGCGGTGGTGCGGGGCAGCGCCATCAACCAGGACGGCGCCAGCAACGGACTCTCCGCGCCCAACGGGCCCGCTCAGGCGCGCGTCATCCGGCAGGCCCTGGCGAACGCCGGGCTGACCACCGCGGACGTGGACGCGGTGGAGGCGCACGGCACCGGCACCCGGCTCGGCGACCCCATCGAGGCCGAGGCTTTGCTGGCCACTTACGGGCGGAGCCGCGACGCCGGCCGGCCGGTGCTGCTGGGCTCGCTGAAGTCCAACATCGGCCACACGCAGGCCGCCGCCGGAGTGGCAGGCGTCATCAAGATGGTCCTCGCGATGCGCCACGGGATGCTGCCCGGGACGCTGCATGTGGACCGGCCCACGACTCACGTCGACTGGTCGGCGGGGCAGATCGAACTCCCGACCGAGGCCGTCGCCTGGCCGGACCGTGGCCCCGTCCGGCGCGGCGCGGTCTCCTCTTTCGGCATCAGCGGCACCAACGCCCATGTCGTCATCGAGGCCGAGCCCGCACCGGCGCCCACCGATACCGCCACCGCCACCGGCGCCTTCCACGACACAGGCGCCGGGCTCGCGGCCGACGGCGACGGGGCAGCCGCGGCAGACGGCGGCTTGCTGCCATGGCTGCTGTCCGCCCGCTCCGAGGCGGCGCTGCGCGCCCAGGCGACCCGGCTGATCGCGCACCTTCAGGCGCACCCCGGCGTCCGTATCGCCGACGTCGGACACACCCTGGCCACCGGCCGGGCGGCGCTGCCGCACCGCGCGGTGCTCGCGGTCGGCGACCACCCGCAGGCCGTCCTGGCCCTGACCGCGCTGGCCGAAGGGCGGGACGCCCCCGGTCTTGTACGCGGCACCGCCACCCCCGGCGCGGCCCGCGAGGCCGTGTTCGCCTTCCCCGGCCAGGGCTCGCAGTGGCCCGGCATGGCCGCTGGACTGCTCGACTCCTCGCCAGTCTTCGCGGACCGGATACGGGAGTGCGCCGACGCCCTGGCGCCCTACGTGGACTGGTCACTGACGGACGTGCTGCGCGGCGCCCCCGAGGCGCCGAAGCTGGACCGGGTCGATGTCGTACAGCCCGCGTTGTTCGCGGTCATGGTGGCACTGGCCGAGGTCTGGCGCTCGTACGGAGTGCGTCCCTCGGCCGTGGTGGGGCACTCACAGGGCGAGATCGCCGCCGCCTGCGTGGCCGGGGCCCTGTCCCTCCCCGACGCCGCCAGGATCGCGGCGCTGCGCAGCCAGGCACTGCTGGAGCTCGCCGGAACCGGCGGCATGGTCTCGGTCGCACTGCCCGCCGCACAGGCACACGAGCTGATCGCCCCCTGGTCCGGGCGGCTGACGATCGCGGCCGTCAACGGGGCGTCCTCCACCGTGGTCGCCGGTGACCCGGCAGCGCTCGACGAACTCCTCGCCGCCTGCGCCGAGCAGGGGCCGAGGGCGCGCCGGGTGCCGGTCGACTACGCGTCGCACACCACCGGTGTCGAAGCGATCCGCGACCGGTTGCTGGCCGATCTGGCGCCGGTCGCCCCCCGCGGCTGCGAGGTGCCGTTCTACTCCACGGTGACCGGCGAACCGATCGACACCGCCGCACTGGACGCGGAGTACTGGTACCGCAACCTGCGCCAGCCGGTGGAGTTCGAACGCGCCACCCGCCGTCTGCTCGCCGACGGCCACCGGGTCTTCATCGAGACCAGCCCCCATCCGGTCCTCAGCGTCGGGCTCCAGGAGACCCTGGCCGCCGCCGAGGCCGACGACGCGCTGGTCATCGGCACTCTCCGCCGCGATGACGGCGGCATCGCCCGGCTGCTGACCTCGCTGGCCGAGGCCCACGTCGCCGGGGTACCGACGCACTGGGCGGAGGCGTTCACCGGACACGACGTCCGCCATATCCCGCTGCCCGGCTACCCCTTCCAGCGCGAGCGCTACTGGCTGCTGCCCGGCGCGGCGGACCGGGACGTCACCGCGGCGGGTCTGCTGGTCCTCGATCACCCGCTGCTGATGGCGGCCGCCGAACTCCCCGACTCCGGGGGGCTGCTGTTCACCGGCAGGCTGTCCCTGGACACCCACCCCTGGCTCGCCGACCATGGGGTGCTCGGCCAGATCCTGGTACCGGGAACGGCCTTCGTCGACATGGCGCTGCGCGCCGCGACCGAAGCGGGCTGCGACCGCGTCGCCGAGCTGACCATCGAGGCCCCGCTGGCACTCCCCGAGCACGGCGGTGTACGGCTCCGGCTCGCGGTGGGCGCACCCGACGAGACCGGCCACCGACCGGTCAGCGTGCACTCGCGCCGCGAGGAGCAGGACGCCGACGCGCCCTGGACCCGGCACGCCACGGGCCTGCTGACCACCGGTGCGGGCGCCGGTGCTGTCCCGGATCTGCCCGCTCCCTGGCCGCCGCAGGACGCCACCCCCGTCCCGCTGGACGGCTTCTACGCCGCGCTCGCCGACCTGGGGTACGCCTACGGACCCGAGTTCCGCGGCCTGCGTACCGCATGGCGCCGGGACATCGGCACCGGAACCACCCGCCGCACCGAGGTGTTCGCCGAGGTCGCCCTGGAAGGGGCACAGCGGGACGAGGCCGACCGCTTCGGCATCCACCCGGCGCTGCTGGACGCCGCCCTGCACGCCGGACTGCTGGACGGCGTGGGGGAGGACAGCGGCACCCTGCGGCTGCCGTTCGCCTGGAGCGGCGTCACCCTCCACGCCACCGGCGCCGACACCCTGCGGATACGGATAGCTCCCAGCGACCGCACCGAGAGCACCGACAACACCGAGAGCACCGGCAGCGCCGGGCTGGCGATCACCGCCACCGACCTGACGGGCCGACCGGTTGCCGCCATCGACTCGCTGGTGATGCGCCCGGTCTCCGCGGAACAGCTGCGCTCCGCCGCCCCCCGCTCGCTGTACCAGGTGGAGTGGGCACCGCCGCCCACCACGGCCCTGGGGCAGCCTCCGGTGACCTGGGCCGTCCTCGGCACCGCCACGGAGGGCCTGAGCGGCGCGCTGTCCGAGGCCGGGACGACCGTGGCGCACCACCCCGGCATCGCCGCCCTGCGGCAGGCCCTCGACGCGGGCGCCGAGGCCCCCGACGTACTGCTGACCTTCCACGCGGGCACCGACGAGCGGCCGGGCGCCGCCGCGTACCCGGGCACCGGCGACGGACCCGCCGCCGAAGCACGGGCCGCCACCTCCGAACTGCTGACGCTGGTCCAGGACCTGCTGTCCGACGCGCGGCTGGCGCGGACCGTCCTCGTGGTCGCCACCGCAGGCGCGATCGGCACCCGCGCCGAGGAGCCCGTCACCGACCTGGTGCACGCGCCCCTGTGGGGGCTGATCCGCTCCGCGCAGACCGAGCACCCCGGCCGCTTCGTCCTCGTCGACCTTGACGAGGACGGCCGCTCGGCGGCCGCGCTCCCCGCGGCGGTGGCCTCCGGCGAGCCCCAACTCGCCCTGCGCGGCGGCGCCATGACCACCCCCCGGCTGATCGCGGCCCCGGCCGCCCAGGCCGACACCACCACGCCGATCGACCCGGCGGGCACGGTGCTGGTGACCGGAGCCACCGGCACTCTGGGCGGGCTGGTCGCCCGTCACCTGGTCACCGAGCACGGCGCCCGGCACCTGGTACTCACCGGCCGCCGTGGGCTCGACGCCCCCGGCATGGCCGGTCTCCGCGACGAACTGCGCACGCTGGGCGCCGAGGTCACCGTGGCCGCCTGCGACGTGGCGGACCGGGACGCGCTGGCCGGACTGCTCGCCGGGATACCGGCCGCACACCCGCTGACCGCCGTGATCCACGCCGCGGGTCTGACCGACGACGGAGTCATCGAGGCGCTCAGCCCGGACCGCGTCGACCAGGTGATGCGCCCCAAGACAGATGGTGCCTGGAACCTCCACCAGCTCACCCAGCACGCGGACCTCGCCGCCTTCGTGCTGTTCTCCTCCGTCAACGGCGTCCTCGGCGGCGCGGGGCAGGCCAACTACGCCGCCGCGAACACCTTCACCGACGCTCTCGCCCACACCCGCCGCGCCCAGGGTCTCCCCGCGACGGCGCTGGCCTGGGGACTGTGGGAGCAGGGCTCCGGGCTGACCGGTGACCTGGCCGACACCGACCTGACCCGGATGGCACGCTCGGGCGTCCTGCCCCTCCCCACCGGCCAGGGGCTGGAACTCCTCGACGCCGCCATCCGCCGGGACCAAGCGCTGCTGGTCCCGGCCCGGCTGGACCTCCCCGGACTGCGGGCCCAGGCGGCGACCCGGCCCGTACCGCACCTGCTTCGGCGCCTCGTCAGGACCGCCACCGCACCCCGCACCGTGCCTGCCACCGACGGCGCACCGTCTTTCGCCGGACGGCTCGCCGCACTGCCCGAGGCCGAACAGCACAAGGCCCTTCTCACCCTGGTACGCGACCAGGTGGCGGCCGTCCTCGGCCACCACTCGGCCGAGGCCGTGGGAGCCGACCAGAACTTCAAGGACCTCGGCTACGACTCGCTGACCGCGATCGAACTGCGTAACCAGCTGGGCACCACGGTCGGCCTGCGACTGCCGCCGACCCTGGCCTTCGACCACCCCACACCGCGCGCGGTCGCCCGCCATCTGCACGGCGAACTGCACCTCGGCCAGGTGCCGTCCGCCGCACCTGACGCGCGGCCGACGGCGGCCGTACGAGGTCGCGACGAGGGAGAGCCGATCGCCATCGTCGGCATGGCCTGCCGCTACCCGGGGGGCGTCAACTCCCCCGAGGACCTGTGGCGACTGGTCGCCGCGGAACTGGAGGGCATCGGCGAGTTCCCCGCCGACCGTGGCTGGGACCTGGACAACCTGTACCACCCGGACCCCGAACACGCAGGCACCTCCTACGCCCGCACCGGTGGATTCCTCTACGACGCAGGTCACTTCGACGCCGCCCTGTTCGGCATCTCGCCGCGTGAGGCACTGGCGATGGACCCCCAGCAGCGACTGCTGCTGGAAACCTCCTGGGAGGTCTTCGAGCGGGCGGGGATCGACCCGGCGTCGGTCAAGGGCAGCCGGACCGGCGTGTTCGCCGGACTGATGTACCACGACTACGCGGCCCACTCGGCAGGACTGTCCGACGACGCCGAGGGCTACTCGATCACCGGCACCGCGGGCAGCGTGGTCTCCGGCCGCGTCGCCTACGCCTTCGGCCTGGAGGGCCCGGCCGTCACCGTCGACACCGCCTGCTCCTCCTCGCTGGTGGCCCTGCACCTCGCCGCCCAGGCGCTCCGGCAGGGCGAATGCGAGCTGGCACTGGCCGGTGGTGTCACCGTCATGGCAACGCCAAGCACCTTCGTGGAGTTCTCCCGGCAGCGCGGACTGTCGCCCGACGGGCGCTGCAAGTCCTTCGCCGCCGACGCGGACGGCACCGGCTGGTCCGAGGGCGTCGGACTGCTGCTGGTCGAGCGGCTGTCGGACGCCCAGCGAAACGGCCACCACGTGCTCGCGGTGCTCCGCGGCTCGGCGGTCAACCAGGACGGTGCGTCCAATGGTCTGACGGCGCCGAACGGCCCGTCGCAGCAGCGGGTGATCCGGCAGGCGCTTGACGGTGCCGGGCTGTCCACGGCGGATGTCGACGTGGTGGAGGCGCACGGCACGGGTACGAAGCTGGGCGACCCGATCGAGGCGCAGGCGCTGCTGGCCACGTACGGTCAGGGGCGGGACGGCTACCGGCCGTTGTGGCTGGGTTCGGTGAAGTCGAACATCGGTCACACGCAGGCCGCCGCCGGTGTGGCTGGTGTGATCAAGATGGTGCTGGCGATGCGGCATGGTGTGCTGCCACGGACCCTGCACGTGGACGCTCCCTCGGCCCAAGTGGACTGGTCGGCGGGAGCGGTGGAGCTGCTGACCGAAGCGCGGCCGTGGCCGGAGCTCGACCGGCCGCGCCGGGCAGCCGTGTCCTCCTTCGGCATCGGCGGCACCAACGCCCATGTCGTCATCGAGCAGGCACCGCCCGGCGTCCAGCCCGCCCCCGTCCAGGACTCGGTGACCTCCCCGGTGGTGCCCTGGCTGCTGTCGGCACGGACCGCGCCGGGACTACGGGACCAGGCGAGGCGACTGCTCGCCCACACGCGGGCCGTGGACGCCGGGGAACCGGTCGGTGTCGCTCTCTCATTGGCCACCACTCGCGCGGCGCTGGACCACCGCGCCGCCGTGGTCGCCGCCGACCGGGACGCGTTCCTCGCCGCACTCGCGGCGTTGGCCGAGGGCCGCGAGGCGGCGGGCCTCTTCCAGGGCTTGGTGGGCACGGGCGAGGGCCGGGTCGGGTTCCTGTTCACGGGGCAGGGTGCGCAGCGGTCGGGGATGGGCCGTGAGCTGTACGAGGCGTTCCCGGTGTTCGCCGAGGCGTTCGATGAGGTGTGCGCGCGGTTCGACGCCGAGCTGGGTGTGCCGTTGCGTGAGGTGGTGTGGTCCGAGGACGGTCGGGGTCTGATCGACCGCACCGTCTACGCCCAGGCGGGGTTGTTCGCGCTTGAGGTGGCGTTGTTCCGGCTGGTGGAGTCGTGGGGTGTGGTGCCGGATTATCTGGCGGGTCATTCCATCGGTGAGTTGTCGGCGGCGTACGTGGCGGGTGTGTGGTCGTTGGCCGACGCGTGTGTGCTGGTGGCGGCGCGGGGCCGGTTGATGCAGGCGCTGCCCGCCGGTGGTGCGATGGTGGCGGTGCAGGCGACCGAGGCCGACGTGGCCTCGGCGCTTGAGGGGCGTACGGACCGGGTGTCGATCGCCGCCGTCAACGGCCCGTCTTCCGTGGTGCTTTCGGGCGATGAGGACGCGGTCACCGAGATCGCGGAGGGTTTCCGGGCCGAGGGTCGTAAGACCAAGCGGCTGACGGTGTCGCACGCTTTCCACTCGCCGCGTATGGAGCCGATGCTGGCGGAGTTCCGGCGGGTGGCCGAGGGGCTGTCGTACGGCGCGCCGCGCATCCCCGTCGTATCGAATGTGACCGGTGGGCTCGCCACTTCCGAGGAGCTGTGCGCCCCGGAGTACTGGGTGCGGCATGTCCGGGAGGCGGTCCGGTTCGCCGACGGCATCCGTACGCTCACCGACCAGGGCGTGACCACGTTCGTGGAGCTGGGCCCTGACGGGGTGCTCTCCGCCATGGGCCAGGAGATCACGACGCCCGCCGACGGCACCGGGTTCCTCCCGGTGCTGCGGACCGACCACGCCGAGGCGTTCACGCTGATCTCGGCCGTGGCCGAGGCCCAGGTGCGGGGCGCGGCCGTGGACTGGCGGCGGTTCTTCGCCGACCGGGGCGCGCGCCCGGTGGAGCTGCCGACGTATGCCTTCCAGCGTGAGCGGTACTGGCCGGACGCGGCCCGGCGGGTCGCGCCCGTGGACGCCCTGAACGCGGCGGACGCGGCGTTCTGGGACGCGGTGGAGCGTGCCGATGTGGGGGCGGTGGCCGAGGCGTTGGACGCGGGGGAGGCCGAGCAGGCGTCGTTGACCGCGGCGCTGCCGGTGCTGTCCTCGTGGCGCAAGCGGCACCGCGCCCGGTCCGTGGCGGATTCCTGGCGCTACCGGATCACCTGGCAGACGGTGGCGGATGTCCCTGGCCCGGCGCTGACCGGCACCTGGGTGGTAGTACTTCCGGAGGGCCGGGAGGACCACGTGTGGTCGGCCGGGTGCGTTCCGGCACTCACCGCCCACGGCGCCCGCGTCCTGCCGATCGTGATCGGTGCTGCCGAGAGTGAACGTACGGTGCTCGCCGAGCGCGTCGCCGCGCTGGTCGCCGAGGCGGACGGCCCGGTGAGCGGCGTGGTGTCGCTGCTGGCACTGGCCGAGGAGCCGCACCCCCGGATGCCGTCCGTGCCGCTCGGCCTGGCGGGGACGGTGGCGCTGGTGCAGGCGCTGGGCGACGCCGGAGTGATGGCGCCGCTGTGGTGCCTGACGACCGGCGCGGTCTCGGCGGCCCGGTCCGATCGTCCGGCGCACCCGGTGCAGGCTCAGGTCTGGGGCCTGGGGCGCGTGGCGGCGCTGGAACACCCCGACCGGTGGGGCGGTCTGGTCGACCTGCCCGAAACCCCGGACGAGCGGGCCGTGACCCGGCTGGTGGCCGCGCTGGCGGGCCTCGCGGACGAGGACCAGCTGGCGGTGCGGAGCTCCGGCATGTTCGTACGGCGGCTGACCCGCGCACCCCACGGGGCGGCCGGGGCGGCGCAGTGGCAGCCACGGGGCACGGTGCTGGTGACCGGTGGTACGGGCGTGCTGGGCGGCGAGGTCGCGCGGTGGCTGGCGCGACAGGGTGCCGGTCATCTGCTGCTGACGAGCCGTCGGGGCCCGGCGGCCGAGGGCGCCGACCGGCTGAGGGACGAACTGGCCGGGCTCGGCGCCGAGGTGACGATCGCCGCCTGTGACGCGGCCGATCGGGAGGCGCTGGCCCGCCTGCTGGCCACGGTACCCGCCGATCAGCCGCTGACCGCGGTGATCCATGCGGCCGGTGTGCTGGACGACGGTGTGCTGGACGGGATGTCGGCGGAGCGGTTCGCCGAGGTGTTGCGCTCCAAGGCGGACGCGGCGCGGAATCTGCACGAGTTGACCGCGGGCGCGGAGCTGTCGGCGTTCGTGCTGTTCTCTTCGATCGCCGGGACGGTCGGCAACGCCGGGCAGGCCAACTACGCGGCGGCGAACGCGTATCTGGACGCGCTTGCCGAGCAGCGGAGGGCCGACGGCCTGCCCGCGACCTCGATCGCCTGGGGCGCTTGGGCCGATGCCGGTATGGCCGCCGCGGAGGACTCCACCGGCGACCGCCTGCGGCGCGTCGGCCTGTCGGCGATGGGCAAGGAACCGGCCATCGACGCGTTGCGCCAGGCCGTGGAGAGCGGTGCGGCGCTGACCGTCGTCGCCGATATCGACTGGACCCGGTTCGCCGGGATGTTCACCGCCGAGCGCCCGAGCGCCCTGCTCGCGAGCCTTCCCGAGGCACGGCAGCACACCGCCGGGAAGGACCCGGGAACCGGCACGTCCGATCAGTGGCGGTTGCGTATCGCGGCGCTGCCCGAAGACGAACGGGAACCCGCTCTCCTGGAGTTGGTCCGTGAACAGGTCGCCCGGGTCCTCGGACACACCTCGGCGGCGGCGATCCCGGCCGGTAAGGCGTTCAAGGACATCGGGTTCGACTCGCTGACCGCCGTACAACTGCGCAACCGGCTCATCGCCGGTACCGGTCTCGCGCTCCCCGCGACCCTGGTGTTCGACTACCCGACCCCGGCCGCCCTGGCCCGGTTCCTGCTGGCGGAGCCGGCGGGATCGGCGGCGGCGGCCGAGCTCGCCCCGCAGCTGGCGGCCACCGAGGCGGAGCCGATCGCCATCGTGGGCATGGCGTGCCGGTTCCCGGGCGGTGTGGCCTCCCCGGAAGAGCTGTGGCAGCTGGTCACCACGGGCGGCGACGCGATCTCCGGCTTCCCCACCGACCGTGGCTGGGACCTGGAGCGGCTGTATCACCCCGACCCCGACCACCGGGGCACCTCGTACGTCCGCGACGGCGGTTTCCTCTACGACGTGGCGCACTTCGACGCCGAGTTCTTCGGCATCAGCCCGCGTGAGGCGCTGGCGATGGACCCCCAGCAGCGGCTGCTGCTGGAGACCTCCTGGGAGGTCTTCGAGCGGGCGGGTATCGATCCGGCCGGGCTCAAGGGCAGCCAGACCGGCGTCTTCGCCGGTATCAGCAACCAGGATTACGGGGCCCTGTCCGGCGCCTCCGAGGACGCCGTCGAGGGCTACATCGGCATCGGGAGCGCGGGCAGCGTGCTCTCCGGCCGTGTCGCCTACACCTTCGGATTCGAGGGTCCCGCCGTCACCGTCGACACCGCGTGTTCCTCCTCGCTGGTGGCCCTGCACCTGGCGGCCCAGGCCCTGCGCCAGGGCGAGTGCTCCATGGCACTGGCCGGTGGCGTGACCGTACTGTCCACTCCCGGGCTCTTCATCGAGTTCAGCCGCCAGCGTGGGCTGTCACCCGACGGGCGGTGCAGGGCGTTCGCCGCGGACGCCGACGGCACCGGCTGGGGCGAAGGCATCGGCATGCTGCTGGTCGAACGGCTCTCCGACGCCGAACGCAACGGCCACCAGGTGCTGGCGGTGCTGCGCGGCAGTGCCATCAACCAGGACGGCGCGTCCAACGGTCTGACCGCGCCCAACGGCCCCTCCCAGCAACGGGTCATCCGGCAGGCGCTGGCCAACGCCCGGCTCTCCGCCGCCGACGTCGACGCGGTGGAGGCGCACGGCACCGGCACCAGCCTCGGCGACCCGATCGAGGCGCAGGCCCTGCTGGCCACCTACGGGCAGGACAGGCCCGAGGACCGGCCGCTGTGGCTCGGTTCGGTCAAGTCCAACATCGGCCACACCCAGGCCGCCGCCGGGATGGCGGGCCTGATCAAGATGGTGATGGCCATGCGCCATGGCGAACTGCCGCGGACCCTGCACGTGGACGAGCCGTCACCCCATGTCGACTGGTCCGCCGGTGCGGTGTCGTTGCTCACCGAGACCGTGCCGTGGCCGGAGACCCAGCGGCCACGCCGGGCCGGTGTCTCGTCCTTCGGCGTCAGCGGCACCAACGCCCACGTGATCGTCGAGCAGGCCACGGACACGTCCCGTACGGCCGCCGAGCCGCACCCGGCTCCGGCACCGGACCTGGCGCAGGAGGACCGGCCGACCGCCTGGCTGCTCTCCGCCACGAACGAGGCCGCCCTGCGCGACCAGGCCGCGCGCCTGCTGGCGCGGATGCGCACCGAGCCCGCTCCGGCCATCCCGGATGTGGCGCACGCCCTGGTCACCGCCAGGACCGCGCTGGAGCACCGGGCGGCGGTGGTGGCGCGGCACCGGGACGACTTCCTGAACGGCCTTCAGACGCTCGCCGAGGGCGACAGCGCCCCCGGCCTCGTCCAGGGCACCGCGGGACCCGGCGGCAAGGTCGTCTTCGTCTTCCCCGGCCAAGGCGCCCAGTGGGCCGGAATGGCCCGCGAACTCATGGCGGCCTCCGACATCTTCAGGGACCGGCTGCGAGACTGCGAAGAAGCCCTGGCCCCGTTCGTCGACTGGTCACTGCTTGACGTGCTCGGCGAAGCGGAGGGCGCCCCCTCGCTGGACCGGGTCGATGTGGTCCAGCCGGTGCTGTTCGCGGTCATGGTCTCGCTCGCCGCGCTGTGGCGCTCCTGCGGTGTGCACCCCGATGTCGTCGTCGGACACTCCCAGGGGGAGATCGCCGCCGCCCATGTGGCCGGAGCACTGACCCTGCCGGACGCCGCCCGTGTGGTGGCGCTGCGCAGCCAGGCCCTGGTCGCACTGGCCGGGCGGGGCGGCATGATGTCCGTGGCGCTGCCCGAGGCGGAACTCGGCCCATGGCTGGCGCCGTGGGGCGACCGGCTCGCCGTCGCCGCGCTCAACGGGCCAGGATCGCTGACCCTCGCCGGTGCCCCCGAGGCGCTGGACGGGCTGCACGCCGAGCTGACCGCCGTCGGCATCCGGGCCCGCCGGATACCGGTGGACTACGCCTCCCACTCCCCGCAGGTGGAATCCATCCGCGAGGAACTGCTGGAGCTGCTGGCCCCGATCGCGCCCGTCGCCTCCCAGCTCCCGTTCCACTCCACCGTGACCGGCGAGCGCATCGACACCACGGCCCTGGACGCGACGTACTGGTACACCAACCTCCGGCAGACCGTCCAGTTCGCGCCCACCACCCGCGCCCTGCTCGACTCCGGACACCGGGTCTTCATCGAGATCAGCCCGCACCCCGTACTGGCCGTGGGCATCCAGGAGACGTTCGACGAGGGCGAGGAGCCCGTGCTCGACGGCGCCGTGGTGGGCTCCCTCCGACGCGACCAGGGCGGACTGGAGCGCTTCCTCACCTCGCTCAGCGAGGCGTACGTACGCGGCACCGCCGTCGACTGGCCGACCGTGTTCGGCGACCCGCGCCCCACCCGGGTGGAACTGCCGACCTACGCCTTCCAGCGGGAACGCTTCTGGCCGACACCCGCCACCGCCCCGGCGGCACGCACCACGGACCCGATGGAGGCGCGCTTCTGGGAGGCCGTCGAACGAGAAGACCTCGCGGCGCTGGCCGCCGCGCTGCGCATCGGGGAAGCCGACGACCGTTCCGCGCTGGGCGCGGTGCTGCCCGCACTGTCGTCCTGGCGGCGGCAGAGCCACGAGCTCACCACCGTCGACGGCTGGCGATACCGGGTGGACTGGGACGCCCTGCCCGAGCCTGTTCCCCACACCCCCTCCGGCACCTGGCTGCTGCTGGTCCCGCCGGGCCCGGCGGCACAGCCGACCGCGGACGCACTGGCCGACCTCGCGCCCCAGACGGTCCGGGTGCCGGTGACCGTGGACGACAGCGACCGCGCGGTGCTCGCCGAGCGGCTGCGCGGCGTACTGGCGACGTGCGGCGTGGTCGACGGGGTGCTGTCCCTGCTCGCCCTGGACGAGTCCGCGCACCCGGAGCACCCGGCACTGCCGCTCGGTCAGATACTCAACCTGTCCCTGATCCAGGCGCTCGGCGACCTGGACGCAGGTGCCACGCTGTGGTGCGCCACCCGAGGCGCCGTCCACGCGGACCGGACCGACCGGGTGAACAGCCCCCTCCAGGCACTGACCTGGGGCATGGGACGGGTCATGGGCCTCGAACACCCCAAGCGCTGGGGCGGGCTTGTGGACCTGCCCGAGCTGATCGACGAGCGGGTACGCACCCGGCTGCGCGGCACGCTGGCCAACCCGGGGGACGAGGACCAGCTGGCGATCCGCGCCTCCGGAGTCCTCGCCTGCCGCCTGGTACCCGACTCCTCCGACACCGCCCCCCTCACCGGCCGGACCTGGCAGCCCAGCGGCACGGTGCTCATCACCGGCGGCACCGGCGCCCTCGGCACGCAGGTCGCCCGCTGGCTGGCGCGCACCGGCGCCGAACACGTGGTCCTGGTCAGCCGGGCAGGCCGCGCCGCCCCCGACGCCACCGCGCTCGAAACCGAGCTGACCGGACTCGGCGCCCAGGTCACGCTGGCGGCCTGCGACGTCAGCGACCGCTCGGCGCTGGCCGAACTGCTGGCACGGATCCAGCGGGACCACCCGCTGACCGCCGTGTTCCACACCGCCGGGGTGAACCGGCTGTCCACCCTGGACGAGCTCGGCCACGCCGAGCTGGCCGAGGTCGTCGGGGCCAAGGTCCGTGGCGCGGCCCACCTCGACGAACTGCTCCACGACCACCCGCTCGACGCGTTCGTCCTGTTCTCGTCCATCGCCGGTGTCTGGGGCAGCGGGGAGCACGCGGCGTACTCGGCGGCCAACGCGTACCTGGACGGACTGGCTCAGCAGCGCCGGGCACGCGGGCTGGCGGCCACCTCGGTGGCCTGGGGCCCGTGGGCCGAGCGCGGCATGGTCGCCGACCACGTCGCCGGGGACTCCCTGGACCGGCGTGGACTGCCGCTGCTGCCGCCCAAGCTGGCGATCGAGGCGTTGCAGCAGCTCCTGGACCGGGACGAGACCTACCCGGTCGTGGCGAACGTGGACTGGGCACGGTTCGCCGCCGCCTTCACCGCCGCCCGCCCCAGCCCGCTGCTCAGCGGGGTGCCCGAGGTACGTGAACTCCTCGCAGCCCCCGCGACGCGGGACACCGACGAGGACAGCACCGCGCGGTGGCGGCGGCGCCTGACCGGGCTCACCGCGTCCGAGCGCAAGCGCGCCCTGGTGGAGCTCGTACGCGGCCAGGTGGCGACCGTACTGGGACGTGGCGACGCGGAATCGGTGGAGACCAACCGGCCGTTCAAGGACGTCGGCTTCGACTCGCTGACCGCCGTGGAACTCCGTAACCGGCTGAACGAGGCCACCG
Source organism: Streptomyces sp. A01 (assembly GCF_059026195.1). Lineage (NCBI taxonomy): Bacteria > Bacillati > Actinomycetota > Actinomycetes > Kitasatosporales > Streptomycetaceae > Streptomyces > Streptomyces sp. A01. The sequence continues at coordinate 127,628 of NZ_JBWLKN010000001.1, forward strand.
GACTCAGGCTCCCGGCCACCGCCGTCTTCGACTACCCGACCCCGGCCGTGCTCGCGGAGTTCCTGCGCGAACAGATCCTCGGCACCGAAGCCGAAGCCGAACCCGGTACCCCAGTCCCGGCGGACGACGAGGCGGAGACCCGGCGGGCGCTCACCTCCATCCCGCTCGCCCGGCTCCAGGAGGCGGGACTGCTGGACGCCCTGCTGAAGCTGGCCGACGACGACCCCGGTGAAGCACCGCGACCGGCGGCGGAAGACGCGGCCGGTGCGATCGACCTGATGGACCTCGACAGTCTTATCCATCTGGCGCTCGACAACCCCGACTCTTGATGACGCTCGAAGTGTGAGGCAAGGAACATGACTGCATCCACCGACAAGGTCGTTGAGGCGCTGCGAGCGTCCCTCAAGGAGACCGAGCGTCTACGGCAGCAGAACCGCGAGCTGACGGCGGCGGCAGGAGAGCCGATCGCCATCGTCGGCATGGCCTGCCGCTACCCCGGCGGCGTGAGCTCGCCCGAACAGCTCTGGCAGCTGGTGACCTCAGGCGGCGACGGGATCTCCGGGCTGCCCACCGACCGGGGCTGGGACATCGAGGGGCTGTACGACCCCGACCCCGAGACCCCGGGCACCACCTACGTCAGGGAAGGCGGCTTCCTGCGGGACGCCGGGGACTTCGACCCCGGGCTCTTCGGCATCTCGCCGCGCGAGGCGCTGGCGATGGACCCCCAGCAGCGACTGGTGCTGGAGACCTCGTGGGAAGCGCTGGAGCGGGCCGGGATCGACCCGTCCTCGCTGGCGGGCAGCCACACCGGAGTCTTCGCCGGAGCCAGCCACCAGTACTACGGCCCGAGGCTCCACGAGCCCTCGGAGGGCGTCGAGGGACACCTGCTGACCGGCAGCGCGACGAGCGTGCTGTCCGGACGTGTGGCCTACGCGCTCGGCCTCGAAGGCCCGGCCGTGACGGTCGACACCGCGTGCTCCTCCTCGCTGGTGACCCTGCACCTCGCCGCCCAGGCGCTGCGGTCCGGCGAATGCACCCTCGCCCTGGCCGGTGGTGTCGCCGTCATGGCGACGCCAGGACCGCTGGTCGAGTTCAGCCGCCAGCGCGGCCTGGCCATGGACGGCCGCTGCAAGGCGTTCGCGGCCACCGCCGACGGCATGGGCATGGCCGAGGGTGTCGGCATGCTGCTGCTGGAACGGCTGTCCGACGCCCAGCGCAACGGGCACCGGGTGCTGGCCGTGATCCGTGGCTCGGCGGTCAACCAGGACGGCGCGTCCAACGGCCTGACCGCGCCCAACGGCCCCTCCCAGCAGCGGGTCATCCGTCAGGCTCTGGCGAACGCACGGCTGACCGCCGCCGACGTGGACGCGGTGGAGGCACACGGCACCGGCACCAGGCTGGGCGATCCGATCGAGGCGCAGGCGCTGCTGGCCACGTACGGCCAGGGGCGGGACGGCGACCGGCCGTTGTGGCTGGGCTCGGTGAAGTCGAACATCGGCCATTCGCAGGCGGCAGCGGGTGTGGCCGGTGTGATCAAGATGGTCATGGCGATGCGCCATGGTGTGCTGCCGCGAACCCTGCATGTGGACGAGCCGTCGCCGCAGGTGGACTGGTCGGCGGGTGCGGTGGAGCTGCTGACCGAGGAGCGGGAGTGGCCGGAGACCGGCCGTCCGCGCCGGGCTGCGGTGTCCTCGTTCGGTATCAGTGGCACCAACGCGCACACGATCGTGGAGCAGGCGCCCGAGGGGGCTCCCCCGGCTGTCGTGGATGAGCCGGTGGGGGAGCCGGTCAGTGTGCGGTCCTCGGTGGTGCCGTGGGTGCTGTCCGGCAGGACCGAGTCCGCGTTGCGGGCCCAGGCGCAGCGTCTGATCGAGCACCTGGACGCCCGCCCTGAGGAGGCGTTGGCCGACGTCGGTCTGTCACTGGCCACCTCGCGCGCGACGCTGGAGCACCGTGCCGCACTCGTCGGCACGGACCGGGAAGCACTGCTGGCGGGCTTGGCGGCACTGGCCGAGGACCGCGACGCGCCCGCCCTGCGGCGAGGCGTGACCACCGGGGAGAGCCTGGTCGGCTTCCTGTTCACGGGGCAGGGTGCGCAGCGGGCGGGGATGGGACGTGAGCTGTACGAGGCGTTCCCGGTGTTCGCCGAGGCGTTTGACGCGGTGTGTGCGGGGTTCGACGCTGAGTTGGACAGGCCGTTGCGTGAGGTGGTGTGGTCCGAGGACGGTCGCGGCTTGATCGACCGCACTGTCTACGCCCAGGCGGGGTTGTTCGCGCTTGAGGTGGCGTTGTTCCGGCTGGTGGAGTCGTGGGGTGTGGTGCCGGATTATCTGGCGGGTCATTCCATTGGTGAGCTGGCCGCCGCGCATGTGGCGGGTGTGTGGTCGTTGGCCGACGCGTGTGTGCTGGTGGCGGCGCGTGGCCGGTTGATGCAGGCGCTGCCCGCCGGTGGTGCGATGGTGGCCATTCAGGCGACCGAGGCCGACGTGTCCACGGCGCTTGAGGGTCGTACGGACCGGGTGTCGATCGCCGCCGTCAACGGGCCGTCGTCCGTCGTGATTTCGGGCGATGAGGACGCGGTCGGCGAGATCGCGGAGAGGTTCCGGACCAACGGTCGTAAGACCAAGCGGCTGACGGTCTCGCACGCGTTCCACTCGCCGTTGATGGAGCCGATGCTGGCGGAGTTCCGGCGGGTTGCCGAGGGTCTCTCGTACAGCGCGCCGCGTATCGCGCTGGTGTCGAACGTGACCGGTGGACTCGCCACGGTCGAGGACGTGTGCGCGCCGGAGTACTGGGTGCGGCATGTCCGGGAAGCGGTCCGGTTCGCCGACGGGGTGCGTGCCCTGGCCGACCAGGGTGTGGCCACGTTCGTGGAGCTGGGTCCTGACGGTGTGCTGTCCGCCATGGGGCAGGAGTGTCTGCCCGAGGACTCCTCTGCCGTACTGGTGCCCGCGCTGCGCGCTGAGCGCTCCGAGGCGCTGACGCTCACCACGGCCGTCTCGGTCGCCCATGTGCGGGGTGTGCCGGTGGACTGGGCCCGGTTCTTCGCGGGCCGGGGTGCACGCCCGGTGGAGTTGCCGACGTACGCCTTCCAGCACGAGCGGTACTGGCTGCGGACACCCACCCGGCAGGGGCAGGGCGAGCTGCCCGGGGGCGTGGCCCTGCTGGACCATCCGCTGCTGGGGGCCGCCGTCAGCCTGGCCAGTGAGGATCGGCTGCTGCTCCTGGGCCGGTTGGCCGTCGACGTCGAGCCGTGGCTTGCCGACCACGCGGTGCTGGGGCCGGTACTGCTGCCCGGCACCGCGTTCGTGGAGCTGGCCATCCAGGCTGGTGACCAGGTGGGCTGCGACCGGCTGGACGAACTCACCCTCGAAGCCCCGCTGATCGTGCCGGAGCAGGGCACGGTGGAACTCCAGCTTGAGGTGGGCGCCGCCGACGAGTCCGGCCGCAGGTCGGTGACGCTGCACTCCCGCCCCTCCGCCTCGTCGCCGGACGACCGTCCCTGGACCAGGCACGCCAGCGGCGTCCTGTCCGCCGCCGCGCGGGCCGACGGCCCCGTCGAGGTCGCCGGGGCCGTCGGCCAGGCGTGGCCGCCGGTCGGCGCCGAGCCGGTCGGGTTGGCGGGTTTCTACGAGCGCCTGGCGGACATGGGCCTCGCGTACGGACCGGTGTTCCAGGGGCTGAGGGCGGCCTGGCGGCGCGACGCGGAGGTGTTCGCCGAGGTCGCGCTGCCTGAGCAGGCGGCCGGCGATGCCGCGCGCTTCGGTGTGCATCCAGCACTACTTGACGCCGCCCTGCACGCGCTCGGACTGGCCGACTTCGTCAAGGAGCCGGGCCGGGTCCAGCTGCCGTTCGAGTGGCGTGGTGTCTCCCTGCACGCCGCCGGGGCACCGGCCCTGCGGGTCCGCTTGTCCTCGGCGGGCACCGACTCCATCGCGCTGGACATCGCCGACACCCTGGGCCGACCGGTGCTGACCGTGGACCACCTGGTGCTGCGACCGGTCACCGCTGAGCAACTGGCGCAGGCTCGCTCCGGCGTGGGGGAGGTAGCTGGGGGAGCGCTGTTCCGGGTGGAGTGGAACGTGCTGTCGGTGGCGGACGAGCCGCCGCCGGGCGGCGGCGAGGACTGGGCCGAGCTGGCCGCCGAGGACGCCGGACCCGGCGTGACGGGCGACGGCGTGGAGCGGTACCCCGACCTGGCCGCGCTCGCTGCGGCGGTTGACGCCGGACGGCCGTCCCCCGAGGTCGTCGTCCACCGGCTGACTCCCGGCACCGTCCCCGACGCCGACGCCGACGCTGTCCTCGATGCCGACGGCGCGTACGACACTGCTTACGACACCGCGTACGGCACCGCGTGCGCCGCTCTGGAACTGACGCAGGCGTGGCTGGCCGACAGCCGGTTCGCGGCGGCGCGGCTGGTGCTGGTGACCGCTGGCGCGGTCGCGGCCACCGAGACGGACGTCCCTGACCCCGCCTCGGCGGCGGTGTGGGGCCTTGTGCGTTCGGCGCAGTCGGAGAACCCCGGCCGCTTCGTGCTGCTGGACGTCGCCCCGGGGACAAGCCCGGCCCCCGCATACCTGGTGGCCGCCGCCCTGCGCTCCGGCGAGCCCCAACTCGCCGTATGCGGAGGCGATCTGCTGCTGCCCCGACTGGCCAGGGTGCCACGGACCGAAGCCGCGACCGGCCTCGCCCTGAACCCGTCCGGCACGGTATTGATCACCGGCGCCACCGGAGCGCTGGGCGGTCTGCTGGCCCGGCATCTGGTCACCGAGCACGGCGCCCGGCAGCTGGTGCTCACCAGCAGGAGTGGGACCCAGGCCGCGGGCGCGGCCGAGCTGGAGTCCGAACTGACGGCACTGGGCGCCACGGTGACCCTGGCGGCCTGCGACGTGGCGGACCGCGAAGCGCTGGCCGGACTGCTGGCACGCATCCCCGACGAGCACCCGCTGACCGCTGTCGTACACGCCGCGGGGGTGCTTGACGACGGCCTGGTCGACGCGCTGACCCCGGAGCGGCTGGACCGGGTGTTCCGGCCCAAGGTGCATGGCGCGCTCAACCTGCATGAGCTGACCCGGCACCTGGACCTGTCGGCGTTCGTGCTGTTCTCTTCCGTCTCGGGCGTCGTGGGCAGCTCCGGCCAGGGCAACTACGCCGCTGCCAACGCCTTCCTGGACGCCCTGGCCGGGCACCGCCGAGCGCGGGGACTCGCCGCGACCTCGATGGCCTGGGGGCTGTGGGAAGGCGACGAGGGCATGACCGGCGGCCTCGGCGAGAGCGACCTCGCCCGGATGAGCCGCGCCGGAATGCTCGGGCTGGCCGCGGCCGAGGGGCTGGCTTTCTTCGACGCGGCGTGTGTGGGGGCCGACGCCGCCGTCGTGCCGGTGCGACTGGACCTGGCGGCCATCCGCCGGACCGGCGCGCCGTCCCCGCTGCTGCGCGGCCTGGTCCCCGGCCCGGCCCGGCGCGCGGTGGACGCCACCGGTACGGAACCGGCCGCCGGAACCCTCGCCCACCGCCTGGCCGGACTGCCCGCAGCCGACCGGGACCGGATGCTGCTTGACCTGGTGCGTACCGAGGCCGCCGCCGCCCTGGGCTTCGCGGGCCTCGACGCCGTGCCGTCAGGAAAGGCGTTCAAGGAGCTCGGCTTCGACTCGCTGACCGCGATCGAACTCCGCAACCGGCTCAACGCGTCCACCGGTCTTCGGCTGCCCGCCACCCTGGCGTTCGACTACCCCACGCCCACCACGCTCGCGGACTTCATCGGCGCCGAACTCCTCGGCAGCCAACCGGGCATGACCGCCTCGGTGGCGGCCGTGGGTGCCCCTTCACGGCACCACGCCACAGAAGAGCCGATCGCCATCGTGGGCATGGCCTGCCGTTACCCCGGCGGCGTCACCTCCCCCGAGGACCTGTGGCGGCTGGTCGCCACCGGTGCCGACGGCATCGGGGAGTTCCCGGCCGACCGTGGCTGGGACCTGGAGAACCTGTACGACCCGGACCCCGACCGCATCGGCACCTCCTACGCACGCGAGGGCGGGTTCCTGTACGACGCGCACCACTTCGACGCCGAACTCTTCGGCATCTCGCCGCGTGAGGCGCTGGCGATGGACCCCCAGCAGCGGCTGCTGCTGGAAACCTCCTGGGAGGTCTTCGAGCGGGCCGGTATCGACGCCGGTTCGCTGAAGGGCAGCCCCACCGGCGTCTTCGCCGGAGTCATGTACCACGACTACGGCGCGCGGCTGAGGACCGTACCGGACGAGGTCGAGGGCTTCATCGGCACCGGCACGTCCAGCAGCGTGGTCTCCGGCCGGGTCGCCTACACCTTCGGTCTTGAGGGCCCGGCGGTCACGGTGGACACCGCATGCTCGTCGTCCCTGGTGGCGCTGCACATGGCGGTGCAGGCGCTGCGTTCGGGAGAGTGCTCGCTGGCGCTGGCCGGCGGTGTGACGGTGATGTTCACCCCGGGCACCTTCGTGGAGTTCTCCCGGCAGCGCGGGCTGGCGCCGGACGGGCGCTGCAAGTCCTTCGCCTCGGCGGCGGACGGCACCGGCTGGTCCGAGGGCGTCGGCATGCTCCTGGTGGAGCGCCTTTCCGACGCTGAGCGCAACGGCCACCAGGTGCTGGCGGTCGTACGCGGCAGCGCCGTCAACCAGGACGGCGCGTCCAACGGCCTGACCGCGCCGAACGGTCCCTCGCAGCAGCGGGTCATCCGGCAGGCCCTGGCCGCCGCCGGACTCTCCGCGTCCGACGTGGACACCGTGGAGGCGCACGGCACCGGCACCAAGCTGGGCGACCCGATCGAGGCGCAGGCCCTGCTGGCCACCTACGGCCAGGAGCGGGACGGCGACCGGCCGCTGTGGCTCGGCTCGATCAAGTCGAACATCGGCCACACCCAGGCCGCCGCCGGTGTCGCCGGGATCATCAAGATGGTGATGGCCATGCGGCAGGGCACGCTGCCCCCGACCCTCCACGTGGACGGGCCGTCGCAGCAGGTGGACTGGTCGGTGGGCGCGGTGGAGCTGCTGACCGAGGCCAGGGACTGGCCGGAGACCGGCCGTCCGCGCCGGGCCGCTGTCTCCTCCTTCGGCATCAGCGGCACCAACGTCCACACTGTCCTGGAGCAGGCACCGGACAGGACACCGAACACGACACCGGACGTCCTCCCGGTCGAGTTGGCGCAGGCCGTGATCACCCCGGTGGTGCCGTGGGTGCTGTCCGGTTCCACCGAGGCGGCGCTACGGGCCCAGGCGGCGCGCCTGATCGCCCACCTGGAGCGTCACCCGCAGTCCGGACTCGGCGACATCGGCCTCTCGCTGGCCACCTCACGGGTGGCGCTGGAGCGCCGCGCCGCACTGATCGCCGCCGACCGGCCCGCCTTCGTCGCGGGCTTGGCGGCACTCGCCGAGGGCGGAAGCACGCCGGACCTCGTCCAGGGCACCGCCACAGGCGACGGGCGGGTCGGGTTCCTGTTCACGGGGCAGGGTGCGCAGCGGGCGGGGATGGGGCGTGAGCTGTACGAGGCGTTCCCGGTCTTCGCCGAGGCGTTTGACGCGGTGTGTGCGGGGTTCGACGCCGAGTTGGACAGGCCGCTGCGTGAGGTGGTGTTCGGTGACGCGGAGCTGATCGACCAGACGGTGTACGCGCAGTCCGGGCTGTTCGCGCTTGAGGTGGCGTTGTTCCGGCTGGTGGAGTCGTGGGGTGTGGTGCCGGATTATCTGGCGGGTCATTCCATTGGTGAGCTGGCTGCCGCGCATGTGGCGGGTGTGTGGACGTTGGCCGACGCGTGTGTGCTGGTGGCGGCGCGTGGCCGGTTGATGCAGGCGCTGCCCGAGGGTGGTGCGATGGTCGCGGTGCAGGCGACCGAGGCCGAGGTGGCCGAGGCGCTGGACGGACACACCGGACAGGTGTCGATCGCCGCCGTCAACGGCCCCTCTTCGGTGGTGATTTCCGGCCACGAGGACGCGGTTGCCGGGATCGCGGAGGGTTTCCGGGCTGAGGGTCGTAAGACCAAGCGGCTGACGGTCTCGCACGCGTTCCATTCGCCGCGTATGGAGCCGATGCTGGCGGAGTTCCGGCAGGTCGCCGAGGGGCTTTCGTACAGCGCGCCGCGTATCGCGCTGGTGTCGAATGTGACCGGTGGACTGGCCACCGCTGAGGACGTGTGCGCCCCGGAGTACTGGGTGCGGCACGTCCGGGAGGCGGTGCGGTTCGCGGATGGCGTCCGTACGCTGGCCGATCAGGGTGTGGCCACTTTCGTGGAGTTGGGCCCTGACGGTGTGCTGTCCACGATGGGGCAGGACAGCGTGGCCGATTCCGGGGCGGTGTTCGTGCCCGTACTGCGTGCCGACCGCTCCGAGGTGCTGACGCTCACCACCGCCGTCTCGGCCGCCCATGTGCGGGGCGTGCCGGTGGACTGGGCCCGGTTCTTCGCGGGCCGGGGCGCGCGGCCGGTGGAGTTGCCGACGTACGCCTTCCAGCACGAGCGGTACTGGCTCGACGCCGGTGCGCACGGGGACGGCACCCGGTCCGTGGGCCTGGCGGTGGCCGACCACCCGTTGCTGGGCGCCACCGTGGAACTGCCGGACACCGGGGGGGTGTTGTTCACGGGCAGGCTGTCGGTACAGACGCACCGGTGGCTCGCCGATCACACCGTCATGGGTACGGTCCCGCTGCCCGGTACGGCCCTGGTGGACCTGGCCATCTGGGCGGGGGACCAGGTCGGCTGCGGTCAGGTCGCGGAGCTGACGTTGGGGACTCCGCTGCTCCTGCCGGAACAGGGGGCTGTCCAGCTCCAATTGGCCGTCGGCGACGCCGATGAGGCGGGCCGGCGGTCACTGACCGTGTACTCCCGCCCGGCTGACACCACCGACGGCCAGGCGTGGACGCGGCACGCCGATGGCCTGCTGGCTCCCGGCAGCGTGGCGGCGGGGAGTGACACGCTGCCCTGGCCGCCCGTGGATGCCGAACCGGTGCCGGTCGAGGGCCTCTACGAGGGCCTGGCGGACCGGGGCCTGGTCTACGGACCGGTCTTCCAGGGGCTGCGGGCCGCCTGGCGGCGCGGCTCGGAGGTATTCGCCGAGGTCGCCCTGCCGGAGGACATGGCCGATGAGGCAGGCCGGTTCGGCCTGCACCCGGCGCTGCTGGACGCGGCGCTGCACGCGGTCGGACTGGGGTCGCTGGTCGAGGACACCGGCCAGGCGCGGTTGCCGTTCTCCTGGTCCGGGGTGAGTCTGCACGCGGCGGGCGCCGCCGCGCTGCGGGTGCGGCTGGCTCGTACCGGCACCGACGCGCTGTCGCTGACGCTCACCGACACGACGGGTGTACCCGTCGCCACCATCGACGCGTTGACGGTACGGCCGGTGAGCGGCGAGCAGTTCGACACGGCACGCGCCGGTCACCACGGGTCGCTGTTCCGGCTGGAGTGGACGGCGCCGCCGGCCGCTCCGGCGGGCGAGGCCGTGGAATCGTGGGCGGTACTGGGCGACGGCACCCCGGACCTGGCGCGACTGCTCGGCGGCGCTGAGGTCGCGGTGCCGGTCTACCGGGATCTGGCCGAACTGGTGGCCGCGAGCGGGCCGGTGCCGGATGTGGTGCTGGCGGGTACGCCCGGCCGCTCCGGACCGCTGCCCGAGGACGCTGGCGACGACGGGATGCTCGCGGGTGTGCACGCGTCCACCCGGTGGGCGCTGGAGCTGGTCCAGTCCTGGCTGGCCGATGAGCGGTTCGCGCAGTCGCGGCTGGTGCTCGTCACACGTGGCGCCGTGGCGGCGGGCCCGGGCGAGGACGTACCCGATCCGGCGTCGGCCGCCGTGTGGGGTCTGGTGCGTTCGGCGCAGTCGGAGAATCCGGACCGGTTCGTCCTGATCGACCTCGATGCGGACCAGGGTGCGGGGCTCGCGCTGCTGTCGGTGCTGGCGTCCGGCGAGCCGCAGGCGGCGGTACGGGCGGGTGCCGTACGGGTGCCACGGCTGGTACGGGCGACCGCACCGGTGTCCGCTGCCGCCGCATGGGACGCCCACGGCACGGTGCTCGTCACCGGCGGTACGGGCGCGCTCGGCGCGGTGGTGGCCCGCCATCTGGTGACCGGACACGGGGTGCGGCACCTGCTGCTGACCAGCCGCCGGGGACTTGAGGCGCCTGGCGCGGTGGAGTTGCGGGACGAGCTGACCGCGCTGGGCGCGCGCGTCACCGTGGCCGCGTGTGATGTCGCCGACCGCGACTCGCTGGCGAAGGCGCTGGACGGCATCCCGGCGGCGCACCCGCTGCGGGGCGTGGTGCACACGGCCGGTGTGCTGGACGACGGTGTGCTCGGGGCGCTGACGCCGGAGCGGGTCTCGGGCGTGCTGCGGCCGAAGGCGGATGGCGCGTGGAACCTGCACGTGCTGACGCGGGAGCTGGATCTGTCGGCGTTCGTGCTGTTCTCTTCGGTGGCGGGTGTCCTGGGCGGCGCCGGACAGGGGAACTACGCGGCGGCCAACGCCTTCCTGGACGCGCTGGCGGCGCGGCGACGCGCGGCCGGACTTCAGGCCCAGTCGTTGGCGTGGGGCCTGTGGGAGCAGACCGGTGGCATGACGGGCGCGCTGGGCGACGGCGACCTGGACCGGTTGCGTCGTGCCGGGATGGCGGCGCTGTCCGCCAGCGAGGGCATGGCGCTGTTCGACAGCGCGGGGGCGGTCGATGAGCCTGTACTGGTGCCGATGCGTCTCGACACCGCCTCGCTGTCGGTGGCTTCGGCCGGTGCGGTCCCGGCTCTCCTGCGCGGCCTGGTCCGCGCTCCCGCAAGGCGGCGGCTGGGCGCCGGGACGGCCGGTGGCGCGCTTTCCCTGAAGGGGCGGCTGCTCGCGCTGCCGGAGGCCGACCGGACCCGTACGCTGCTGGAACTGGTCCGCCGTGAGGTCGCGACCGTTCTGGGCCACGCTTCCGGGGACCGGATCGACGCCGGGCGAGCCTTCACCGAGCTGGGCTTCGACTCGCTGACCGCGGTGGAACTCCGTAACCGCCTCACCGCGGTGACGGATCTGCGACTGCCCGCCACCGTGATCTTCGACTACCCGAACCCGGTCGCGCTGGCCGACCACGTATTGGCCGAGCTGTTGGGCGACGGCGCCGAGGGCGCGGTGGACGCCGGGGCGAGCGCGGTCCTCGCGGCCGATGAGCTGGTGGCCATTGTCGGCATGGCCTGCCGTTACCCCGGCGGGGTGGCCTCTCCCGAGGACCTCTGGCGACTGGTCGTCAGCGGCGGCGACGGCATCGGCGGATTCCCGACCGACCGTGGCTGGGAACTGGAAAGGCTGTACAACCCCGATCCGGACAGCACCGGTACGTCCTACGCGCGGGACGGTGGATTCCTCTACGACGCGGCGCAGTTCGACCCCGGGTCCTTCGGTGTCGTACCCCGCGAGGCGCTGGCGATGGACCCGCAGCAGCGGTTGCTGCTGGAAACCTCCTGGGAGGCGTTCGAGCGTGCGGGCATCGATCCCGACTCGCTGAAGGGCAGCCGCACCGGGGTCTTCGCCGGACTCATGTACCAGGACTACGCCTCCCAGGTGGGGGTCGTCCCCGAGGGCGTCGACGGCTATCTGGGGTCGGGCTCCTCCAACAGCATCGCCTCCGGCCGGGTCGCCTACACCTTCGGTCTTGAAGGCCCTGCCGTGACCGTGGACACGGCCTGTTCCTCGTCCCTGGTGGCCATGCATCTCGCCGCGCAGGCCCTCCGGCAGGGCGAATGCTCACTGGCTCTCGCGGGCGGCGTCTCCGTGATGTCCACGCCGAACACCTTCGTGGAGTTCTCGCGACAGCGTGGCCTCGCAGCCGACGGACGGGTCAAGGCGTTCGCGGCCGCCGCCGACGGCACCGGGCTGGCCGAGGGCGCCGGGATGCTGCTGCTGGAACGGCTGTCCGACGCGCAGCGCAACGGGCACCGGGTGCTGGCGGTGATCCGTGGCTCGGCGGTCAACCAGGACGGCGCGAGCAATGGACTCAGCGCGCCCAACGGCCCCTCGCAGCAGCGAGTGATCCAGCAGGCGCTGAGCAGCGCGCGTCTGACACCGGCCGATGTGGACGTCGCCGAGGCACACGGCACCGGCACGAAGCTGGGCGATCCGATCGAGGCGCAGGCGCTGCTGGCCACGTACGGCCAGGAGCGGGACGGCGACCGGCCGCTGTGGCTGGGCTCGATCAAGTCGAACATCGGCCACACCCAGGCCGCCGCCGGTGTCGCCGGCGTGATCAAGATGGTCATGGCGATGCGCCATGGTGTGCTGCCGCGAACCCTGCATGTGGACGAGCCGTCGCCGCAGGTGGACTGGTCGGCGGGTGCGGTGGAGCTGCTGACCGAGGAGCGGGAGTGGCCGGAGACCGGCCGTCCGCGCCGGGCTGCGGTGTCCTCGTTCGGTATCAGTGGCACCAACGCGCACACGATCGTGGAGCAGGCGCCCGAGGGGGCTTCCTCGGTTGCCGTGGATGAGCCGGTCGGTGTGCGGTCGTCGGTGGTGCCGTGGGTGCTGTCCGGCAGGACTGAGGCCGCGCTGCGTGAGCAGGCGCAGCGCCTGATCGGGCACCTTCAGGCCCGCCCTGAGGAGGCGTTGGCCGACGTCGGTCTGTCACTGGCCACCTCGCGCGCGACGCTGGACCACCGCGCCGCCGTGGTCGCGGCCGACCGGAGCGGATTCCTGGACAACCTGGCCGCGCTGGCCGGTGGAGACCACGCACCGGGGCTGGTGCGAGGTTCGGTCTCCGACGGTGGCCGGGTCGGGTTCCTGTTCACGGGGCAGGGCGCGCAGCGGGCCGGGATGGGACGTGAGCTGTACGAGGCGTTCCCGGTCTTCGCCGAGGCGTTTGACGCGGTGTGTGCGGGGTTCGTCGCCGAGTTGGACAGGCCGCTGCGTGAGGTGGTCTTCGGTGATGCGGAGCTGATCGACCAAACGGTGTACGCGCAGTCCGGGTTGTTCGCGCTTGAGGTGGCGTTGTTCCGGCTGGTGGAGTCGTGGGGTGTGGTGCCGGATTATCTGGCGGGTCATTCCATTGGTGAGCTGGCCGCCGCGCATGTGGCGGGTGTGTGGTCGTTGGCCGACGCGTGTGTGCTGGTGGCGGCGCGGGGCCGGTTGATGCAGGCGCTGCCCGCCGGTGGTGCGATGGTGGCCATTCAGGCGACCGAGGCCGACGTGTCCACGGTGCTCGCCGACCGTACGGACCGGGTGTCGATCGCCGCCGCCAACGGGCCGTCGTCCGTCGTGCTTTCGGGCGATGAGGACGCGGTCGGCGAGATCGCGGAGAGGTTCCGGACCAACGGTCGTAAGACCAAGCGGCTGACGGTCTCGCACGCGTTCCATTCGCCGCGCATGGAGCCGATGCTGGCGGACTTCCGGAAGGTGGCCGAAGAGCTGTCGTACGACGCGCCGCGTATCCCCGTCGTGTCGAATGTGACCGGTGAGCTCGCCACCGCCGGGGACTTGTGTTCGCCGGAGTACTGGGTGCGGCATGTCCGGGAGGCGGTCAGGTTCGCCGACGGGGTGCGTACGCTCGCCGATCAGGGCGTGACCACGTTCGTCGAGCTGGGCCCGGACGGGGTGCTGTCCGCCATGGGGCAGGAGTGCCTGCCCGAAGACTCCTCGGCCGTACTCGTGCCCGTACTGCGGGGCGACCGCGCCGAGGTGCAGTCCCTCACCACGGCCGTCTCGGCCGCCCATGTGCGGGGTGTGCCGGTGGACTGGGCGCGGTTCTTCGCGGGCCGGGGCGCGCGTCCGGTGGACTTGCCCACGTACGCCTTCCAGCGCGAGCGGTACTGGCTGGGCGGTGGACGTTCCGGGGGCGACGTGGAGTTCGCCGGGCTCGGAACGGCGGACCATCCGCTGCTCGGTGCCGCGGTGCAGCTGCCGGACACCGGTGGGCTGCTGCTCACCGGGCGGCTGTCGCTGGACACGCACCCGTGGCTCGCCGACCACGCCGTCATGGGCTCGGTCCTGCTGCCGGGTACGGCCTTCGTCGAGCTGGCCGTCCGGGCCGCGGACCGCTGCGGATGCGACCAGGTGGCCGAACTCACCGTCGAGGCCCCGTTGTTCCTGCCGGAACAGGGCGGCGTACGGTTCCAGCTGCTGGTGAGCGGGCCGGACGAGGACGGGCGGCGCGACGTCAGCGTGCACTCCCGCCCCGACCGCGCGGCGGACGACCAGGCGTGGACCCGGCATGCGACGGGTGTGCTGACCTCCGGCGGGGTGCCGACCGCGCCCGCCGAACTGTCCGTGTGGCCCCCGGAGGGGGCGACGCCGCTGCCGGTCGACACGTTCTACGACCGGGCCGCCCAGGCCGGATTCGCGTACGGACCGGAGTTCCAGGGGCTGCGGGCCGCCTGGCGGCTCGGCGACCAGCTGTTCGCCGAGGTCGCGACCACGGGGGACACCCTGGCCGACGCGGGCCTGTTCACGCTGCACCCGGCGCTGCTGGACGCCGCTCTGCACGCCCTCGGGCTGCGGGCGGACAGCACCGCTGACGCGCCGACGGGGCGGCTGCCGTACTCCTGGTCCGGAGTACGGCTGCACACCGCCGGAGCCACCGCGCTGCGGGTCAGGCTGTCGCCTTCCGTGACCGATGTGGTGGCGCTGGACATCGCCGACCAGACGGGCCGTCCGGTGGCCACGGTGGACGCTCTGATGATGCGTCCGGTGACCGAGGAACAGCTCGGGGCCGCTCGGGGCAGCCACCGGGACTCGCTGTTCCGGCTCGGCTGGGCGACGGTGCCCCTCGCCGGGGCGGCCACCCCGCGCCCGGAGAGCTGTGCCGTCGTCGGCCCCGACACCCTGGGGCTGGCCGACGGACTGCGGACGAGCGGAGTCCACGCCTCGGCGTACCCGGACCTGGAATCCTTGGGGACCGCCATCGCCGCGGGCACGGCCGAGCCGGAGCTGGTGTTCGTCGGCGTTCCCGCCGCGTCGGCCGACTCCGGCGCGGCCACGCCCGGCGCTGTCGCCTCGGCCACCGGCGCCGTCCTGGCCCTCGCCCAGCAGTGGCTGGCCGACGACCGCCTGCCGGGTGCCCGGCTGGTGCTGACGACCCGGAACGCGGTGACCACCGGAGCCCCGGGCGAGCCGTCGCCGGACCTGGCGCAGGCGGCGGTCTGGGGCCTGATCCGGTCCGCCCAGTCGGAGCACCCGGACCGGTTCGTACTGCTCGATATGGACGAACAGGCCGCGTCCTGGCGCCGGTTGGCGGCCGGGGCCGACTCCGGTGAACCGCAGCTGGCGCTGCGCGCCGGAACCGCGTACCTGCCGCGCTTGGAGCGCATGGCGGGCACGGGCACGCGTACGGACCCGGCGAGCACGGCAGGCGGACAGGCCCCCGCCGGTGGCCTGTCCGGCTGGGGCCCCGAGGGCACCGTACTGATCACCGGCGGCACCGGGGCGCTGGGCCGGGCGCTCGCCCGCCGGTTGGTGACCGAGCACGGCGTACGGCAGCTGCTGCTGGTCAGCCGTCGCGGCCCGGCGGCCGAAGGCGCCGCGGAGCTGGAAGCCGAACTGGCCGCGCTGGGTGCCCGGGTACGTATCGCCGCGTGCGACGGCGCGGACCGGGCGGCGCTGAGCGAGCTGCTCGCCACCGTGCCCGCCGGGCACCCGCTGACCGCCGTGGTGCACACCGCGGGAGTGCTGGACGACGGAGTGCTGTCCGCCTTCACCCAGGACCGGCTGGCGCGGGTCCTGCGTCCCAAGGTGGACGCCGCCTGGAACCTGCACGAACTCACCCGGCACCTCGGTCTCTCGGCGTTCGTGCTGTTCTCCTCCGTCGCCGGGGTCTTCGGCGGCGCGGGGCAGGCCGGGTACGCCGCCGCGAACTCCTTCCTGGACGCCCTGGCCCGGCACCGGCGCGGGCAGGGGCTGCCCGCCACCTCGCTGGCCTGGGGACTGTGGGACCAGGGCGACGAGGGCATGGCCGGAACCCTGGACGAGGCCGATCTGGCCCGCATCCGGCGGCTGGGCATGTCCCCGCTGACCCCGGCGGAGGGCCTGGCCCTGTTCGACCTCGCGCACGCCGGGGACGAGCCCGTGCCGGTTCCGGTACGCCTGGACCTGGCGGGGCTGCGCGCCCAGGCCGCCCGGGGTGCCGCCGTACCGGCGGTGCTCCGGGGCCTGGTGCCCGCCGCCGTCCGGCCGACGGCGCAGGGCGGCCCGTCCACACCGGACAGCCTGGCCCGGCAGCTGGCCGGGCAGTCGGAGAGCGAGCAGGAACGCACGGTGCTGCACACGGTGCGCAAGGAGGCCGCGGCGGTGCTCGGCCACCTCACCCCCGAGGTGATCGACCCCGAGCGCGGATTCATGGAGTCCGGTTTCGACTCGCTCACGGCGGTGGAGCTGCGTACCCGGCTCGCCTCGCTCACCGGTCTCCGGCTGCCCGCCACGCTGCTCTTCGACTACCCGGCGCCGGTCGGACTCGCCCGGTATCTGCGGTCGGAGCTGGCGCCCGCCCCGGCCGAAGCCCCGTCGGTCAACGACGAACTGGACCGGCTCGAAGCCGGGCTCGCGGGGCTCGCCGACGACCAGGTCGAGCGGACGCGGGTCGCGAGGCGCCTGGAGGCCCTGCTGGCCCAGCTCGGCTCCGGACAGGGCGGCGCGTACGGCGACCACGGCGACCACGGTCCTGGCGACAGCGTCAGCGTCACCGACCGGCTTGAATCGGCGACCGACGACGAACTGTTCGATCTGGTCGACAAAGACCTCGGCCTCTCATGAGTCGCCAGGTGAACGAACCCCCACACCTTCCGCACGCCATGAGGAGCGCACGTCAAGTGGAGAATGAGCAGAAGCTTCGGGACTACCTCAAGCGGGTCATCGCCGACCTGCACCAGACGCGTCAGCGGCTGCGTGAGGCCGAGTCCACCGAGCAGGAGCTCATCGCGATCGTGGGGATGAGCTGCCGGTTCCCCGGGGGCGTCAGCTCCCCGGACGACCTGTGGCGGCTGGTAGCCGAGGGGCAGGACGCCATCGCGGAGTTCCCCACCGACCGTGGCTGGGACCTGGACGGGCTGTTCGACCCCGATCCCGACAAGCCCGGCACCTCCTACGTACGGGAGGGCGGGTTCCTCCAGGGCGCCGCCCGCTTCGACGCCGCCTTCTTCGGGATCTCGCCGCGCGAGGCGGTGGCGATGGACCCGCAGCAGCGGTTGCTGCTGGAAAGCTCCTGGGAGGCGTTCGAGCACGCCGGGATCGACCCGCGGTCGGTGCGCGGCAGCCGGACCGGCGTGTTCGCGGGCGTGATGTACCACGACTATCTGGCACGTCTGCATGACATCCCCGAGGAGTTCGAGGGATACCTCAGCCAGGGCAGCGCGGGCAGCATCGCCTCCGGCCGGGTGGCGTACACGCTCGGTCTCGAAGGACCGGCCGTGACGGTGGACACCGCCTGCTCGTCGTCCCTGGTGACCCTGCACCTGGCCGCGCAGGCGCTGCGGCAGGGCGAGTGCTCGCTCGCCCTGGCCGGTGGCGTCACCGTGATGTCCTCGCCGAGCACGTTCCTGGAGTTCTCCCGGCAGCGCGGGCTGGCCCCGGACGGGCGGTGCAAGCCGTTCGCCGCCGCCGCGGACGGCACCGGCTGGTCCGAGGGCGTCGGCATGCTCCTGGTGGAGCGGCTTTCCGACGCCCGGCGCAACGGCCACCCGGTGCTCGCCGTAGTGCGCGGTTCCGCGGTGAACCAGGACGGCGCCAGCAGCCGTCTCACCGCCCCCAACGGCCCCGCCCAGCAGCGGGTCATCCAGCAGGCCCTCGTCGCGGGCAACCTGACGCCGGAGCAGGTCGAGGTGGTGGAGGCACACGGCACCGGCACCAGCCTCGGCGACCCGATCGAGGCCCAGGCCCTGCTGGCCACCTACGGGCGGCACCGCACCGACGGCCGGCCGCTGCGGCTGGGCTCGGTGAAGTCCAACCTCGGTCACACCCAGGCCGCGGCCGGAGTCGCCGGTGTCATCAAGATGGTGCTGGCGATGCGGCACGGCGTGCTGCCGCGGACCCTGCACGTCGACCAGCCGACCCCCGAGGTGGACTGGACCGCGGGCGCCGTGGAACTGCTCACCGAGAACACCCCCTGGCCGGAGACCGGCGAACCGCGCCGCGCCGGAGTGTCCTCGTTCGGGATCAGCGGCACCAACGCCCATGTGATCCTCGAACAGCCCGCACCGGAAGGACAGGAGACCGGTGGGGACAGCGCGCCGGGCACCGGCGCCACCCCGCTGCCCTGGACCCTGTCCGGCCGCACCGAACCCGCCCTGAAGGACCAGGCCGCCCGGCTGGCGGCGCATCTGCGCGCCCACCCCGAGCTGAGCCCGGCCGACGTGGGCTACTCGCTCGCCACCACCCGTTCGCTGTTCCAGCACCGTGCGGCGGTCGTCGGCACCGACCGGGACGAGCTGCTCCACGGCCTGGACAGCCTCGCCGACGGCGGGGCCCTGGCCGGGGTGCTACGCGGCGCGGCGGCCGGGCCCACCGAGGAGATTGTGTTCGTCTTCCCCGGGCAGGGCTCCCAGTGGGCCGGCATGGCGGTGGATCTGCTGGACACCTCCGAGGTGTTCGCGGCCCGCATGCGGGACTGCGCGGCGGCCCTGGGGCCCTTCACCGACTGGTCGTTGCTCGATGTCGTACGCGGCACACCCGGTGCGCCGACCCTGGACCGGGTGGACGTGGTCCAGCCGGTGCTGTTCGCGGTCATGGTGTCGCTGGCCGCGCTCTGGGAGTCCTGCGGGGTCCGGCCGACCGCCGTGCTCGGGCACTCCCAGGGCGAGATAGCCGCCGCCGCTGTCGCGGGGGCGCTCAGCCTGGACGACGCGGCCCGCGTCGTCACCCTGCGCAGCCAGGCCCTGACCGAGCTGTCCGGCCGGGGCGGCATGGTCTCGGTGGCACTGCCGGTCGCCGAGCTGGAACAGCGCCTCGCCCGGTGGGACGACCGGCTCGCCGTCGCGGCGATCAACGGTCCCGTCTCCGTCGTCGTCTCCGGCGACCCACGGGCCCTGGACGAGCTGCTGGCCGACTGCGAGGAGCGGGAGATCCGGGCGCGCCGCGTCCCGGTGGACTACGCCTCCCACTCCACCCATGTGGAGGCCATCGAGGGACGGCTGCTGGACGCGCTCGCGCCGATCGCACCCCGGACCGCCGAGGTGACATTCTGCTCGACGGTGACCGGCGAGGCCATCGACACCACCGGGCTCGACGCCGCGTACTGGTACCGCAACCTGCGCCAGACAGTCCGCTTCGAACACGCCGTACGCGCCCTGTCCCAGGGGGCCCGCCCCGTCTTCATCGAGGTCAGCCCGCACCCCGTACTGACCATGGGCATGCAGGAAGTCCTGTCCGGCATCGACGGCGCGGCCACCGCGCTTGGCACCCTGCGCCGTGACGAAGGCGGCATCGAGCGCTTCCTCACCTCGGTCGCCGAGGCCCACACCCAGGGTGTCCGCGTCGACTGGCAGGCCGTGTTCGCCGGTCGCGGCGCCCGTCGGGTGCAGCTGCCGACGTACGCCTTCCAGCACGAGCACTACTGGCTGGAGGGCTCCGGCACGCCGCAGGGCGACACGGCCGGTCTCGGCCTGCGACGGGCCGAACACCCGCTGCTGGGCGCCGCGGTGACCCTCGCCGACGGCAACGGCTTCCTGCTCACCGGGCGGTTGTCCCTCGACACCCATCCCTGGCTGGCCGACCACGCGGTCATGGGCACCGTGCTGCTGCCGGGGGCGGCGTTCGTGGAGCTGGCCGTCAACGCGGGTGACCATGTCGGATGCGGGCGGGTGGCGGAGCTGACGCTGTACGCCCCGCTGGTGCTGTCCGCATCCGGCCCCGTCGACATCCAGTTGCTGGTCGGCGCGCCCGACGCGTCCGGACACCGCAGACTGAGCGTGCATTCCCGCCCGGCGGGCGCCACGTCCGACGAGCCCTGGACGCTGAACGCGGAGGGCGCTCTGACCGAGGGTGGCCGGCCGGTCCAGCCCGACTCGGCGGCCTGGCCCCCGGCGGGCGCGGTGCCGGTGGCGATCGAGGACCTGTACGAGCGACTGGCGGGCGCCGGTCTGGAATACGGCCCGCTGTTCCAGGGGCTGCGCGCCGTGTGGCGGTGCGGCGACGAGCTGGCCGCCGAGGTGGAGCTGCCGCAGGGCGCCGAGGCCGACGCGCAGCGGTACGGCGTCCACCCCGCGCTGCTGGACGCGGCGCTGCACGCGATCGGCGCCGGGGAGCTGGTGCGGGACCCGGAGGAGGCCACCGGGCCCCGGCTGCCGTTCTCGTGGTCGGGCGTGAGCCTGTACGCCGAGGGTGCTTCGGCGCTGCGGGTGCGGCTGGCCCGGGTGGGTGAGGACGCGGTGTCCCTGGCGGTGGCCGATGTCTCCGGCGCCCCGGTGGCAGCGGTGGAGTCGCTGACCCTGCGCCCGTTGACCCCGGGGCAGCTGGGCGCGGCGCGCGGGACCACGCACCCTTCGCTGTTCAACGTGGCCTGGACGGCGCCGTCCTCCGCGCCGGAGGAGGCCGCGCCGGAGGCGGCCGTGTCGTACGCGGTGGTGGGTGACCGCTTCGGTCTCGCGGCCGGGCTGGGTGGGGGAGCCGTCCCGGTCGCGGCGTACCCGAGCCTGGCGGAGCTGACCGGACTCGCCGCGTCCGGACAGCCGGTGCCCGACGTGGTGCTGGCGCCGGTGGCGGGCTCAGGGCCGGGCGCCGGGGCCGTGCACCGGGCCGTGGCCGAAGCACTGGCCCTGCTGCGGTCGTGGCTGGCGGAGGAGTTGACAGCGGCCTCCCGGCTGGTGATCGTGACGCGGGGCGCGGTGTCCGCGGCGGCCGGTGACGGGGTGCCGGACCCCGCGGCCGCGGCGGTGTGGGGCCTTGTGCGTTCGGCGCAGTCGGAGAACCCGGACCGGTTCGTGCTGCTGGACCTGGACGAGCACGCACCATCCGCCGCCGTGGTATCCGCGGCGGTCGGCAGCGGTGAGCCGCAGCTCGCGGCGCGCGGGGGAGCGCTCCTCGTGCCCAGGCTGACCCGGTTCGCGGCGCCCGCGCCGCTGGAGCCTGACGCACGGTCAGCCGAGCCGTTCGGGGCCGGTGGCACCGTACTCGTCACCGGCGGCACCGGCGCGCTGGGCAAGGTGCTGGCGCGGCACTTGGTCGCCGAGCGCGGAGCGCGGCGGCTGCTGCTGACCAGCCGCAGGGGCGAGACCGCGCCAGGCGCGGCGGAGTTGCTGGCCGAGCTGACGGCGGCGGGCGCGTCGGTGCGGGTGGCCGCGGTGGACGTGGCGGACCGGGACGCTCTGGCGCGGGTGCTGGCGGACATCCCCGAGGAGCACCCGCTGACGGCCGTCGTGCACGCCGCGGGCGTCCTGGACGACGGTGTGGTCGGCTCGCTCACCCCGGAGCGGGTGGACCGGGTCCTGCGCCCCAAGGCGGACGGGGCGTGGAACCTGCACGAGCTGACGGCGGGAGCGGACCTGTCGGCGTTCGTGCTGTTCTCCTCGGCCGCGGGCGTCATGGGCAGCGCCGGTCAGGGAGGCTACGCGGCGGCGAACGCGTACCTCGACGCACTGGCCCAGTACCGCACGGCGGCCGGACTGCCCGCCCAGTCGCTGGCCTGGGGCCTGTGGGCCGAGGCGGGCGGAATGGTGGACGGCCTGGCCGAGGCAGGACTGGCGCGGCTGCGCCGCTCGGGAATGGCCGCCCTGTCCGCCGCGGAGGGCATGGCACTGTTCGACGTGGCTGGAGGGACGGACGAGACCGTCCTGGTCCCCGTGGACCTCGGCCCCGCCCTGTCGCGGACCGCGGCGGACGAGGAGAGGCAGCCGCACCTGCTGCGCGGTCTGCTCCGCCGCCCGGTCCGGCCCTCGGTGGCAGGGACCGCGCGCGGCGACGCCGCGCGGCCCGAAGCGGCCCGGCGGCTGGCCGGACTCGCCGCGCCCGAGCGTGAGCGCGCGGTGGAGGACCTGGTCCGCGCCCACGTCGCGGCGGTCCTCGGCCACGCGTCACCGCGGACGATCGCGGCGGACCAGGCGTTCAAGGATCTCGGGTTCGACTCGCTGACGGCGGTGGAACTCCGCAACCGCCTGAGCGCCGCCACCGGCCTGCGGCTGCCGCCCACCCTGGCCTTCGACTACCCCACCCCCGGGGAGCTGGCCAGATATCTGAGCGCCGGAATACACGGTGTGGAGGCGGCGGCCACGGCACCGGTCACCGCCGCGCGTACCGAAGAGCCGATCGCCATCGTGGGCATGGCCTGCCGCTTCCCCGGAGGCGTGCGGTCCCCAGAGGACCTGTGGGAGCTGGTCGCGACCGGCGGAGAGGGCATCGGCGCGTTTCCCGCCGACCGCGGCTGGGACCTGGAGCGGGTGCTGCACGACGCCGACCCCGACAAGCCGGGCACTTCGTACGCCGCGGAAGGGGGCTTCCTCTACGACGCCGGTCACTTCGATCCGGGCCTGTTCGGCATCTCGCCGCGCGAGGCGGGCATCATGGACCCGCAGCAGCGGCTGCTGCTGGAGAGTTCGTGGGAGGTGTTCGAGCGGGCGGGTATCGACGCCGCCTCGCTCAAGGGCAGCCGGACCGGCGTGTTCGCCGGAGTGATGTACCAGGGCTACGACACCCGCCTCGCCTCCGTCATCGACGGCGACGAGGGCTATCTGGGCACCGGCAACTCGTCCAGCGTGGCCTCCGGCCGGGTGGCCTACACCTTCGGGCTCGAAGGCCCGGCGGTGACCGTGGACACGGCGTGCTCGTCATCGCTGGTGGCCCTGCACCTGGCCGCCCAGTCGCTGCGGCAGGGCGAATGCGAGCTGGCCCTGGCCGGTGGCGCGACGGTGATGGCCACGCCCGGCACCTTCGTGGAGTTCTCCCGGCAGCGTGGCCTGGCCCCGGACGGACGGGTCAGGGCGTTCGCGGAGGCGGCCGACGGCACCGCGCTCGGGGAAGGCGTGGGCCTGCTGCTCCTTGAGCGGCTGTCGGACGCCCGGCGCAACGGCCACCGCGTGCTGGCGCTGGTGCGCGGCAGCGCCATCAACCAGGACGGCGCGTCCAACGGTCTGACGGCGCCGAACGGCCCGTCGCAGCAGCGGGTGATCCGGCAGGCGCTTGACGGTGCCGGGCTGTCCACGGCGGACGTCGACGTGGTGGAGGCGCACGGCACCGGTACGACACTGGGCGACCCGATCGAGGCGCAGGCGCTGCTGGCCACGTACGGCCAGGGGCGGGACGCCGGCCGGCCGTTGTGGCTGGGGTCGGTGAAGTCCAACATCGGCCACGCGCAGGCGGCCGCCGGTATGGCCGGTGTGATCAAGATGGTGATGGCGATGCGGCACGGCGTGCTGCCCCGCACGCTCCACGCCGACGCGCCCTCTTCGCGGGTGGACTGGTCCGCGGGCGCGGTGGAGTTGCTGGCCGAGGCGCGGCAGTGGCCGGATCTTGACCGGCCGCGCCGGGCGGCGGTGTCCTCCTTCGGTATCAGCGGCACCAACGCCCATACGATCCTGGAACAGGCCCCGGAGCTGGTGGCCGCCGCACCGGCTGGCTCCAGCACGGACAGCACGGTGCTGCCATGGCTGCTCTCGGGCAGGACCGAGGCGGCGCTCGGCGCGCAGGCACAGCGGCTGCACGCGCATCTGCGAGCGGTGCCGGAGACCGATCCGGCCGACGTCGGCCTGTCCCTGGCGGTGTCCCGGTCGGCGCTTGAGCACCGGGCGGCGATCGTCGCCGCAGACCGCGAGGAACTGCTCGCCGGGCTGGCCGCGCTGGCCGCCGGGCGGGGAGCGGCGGGGCTGGTACGGGGCGTGGCCGCGGGCCGGGGCCGGGTGGGCTTCCTGTTCACCGGGCAGGGCGCGCAGCGGGTCGGCATGGGCCGGGAACTGTACGCGGCGTTCCCGGTGTTCGCGCGGGCTGCCGACGAGGTGTACGAGCGTTTCGAGGGGCGGCTGGACCGCTCGCTGCGGGAGGTCGTGTCGGAGGACGCGGCCGCACTCGATCAGACGGTGTACACGCAGGCGGCGCTGTTCGCGCTGGAGGTGGCGCTGTTCCGGCTGGTCGAGTCCTGGGGGGTGACTCCGGACTGGCTGGCCGGTCATTCGATCGGCGAGCTGTCGGCGGCCCATGTGGCGGGCGTGCTGTCGCTGGATGACGCCTGCGCGCTCGTGGCGGCGCGCGGCCGGTTGATGCAGGCGCTGCCCGCCGGTGGCGCGATGGTGGCCGTACAGGCGACCGAGGCCGAGGCGGAGACGGCGCTTGAGGGACGTACCGACCGGGTGTCGCTCGCCGCGGTCAACGGCCTTTCCTCGGTGGTGATCTCCGGCGACGAGGACGCGGTCGCCGACATCGCGGCGGGCTTCGAGCAGCGGGGCCGCAAGACCAAGCGGCTGACGGTCTCGCACGCCTTCCACTCACCGCGCATGGAGCCGATGCTGGCCGAATTCCGTGAGGTGGCCGCCGGGTTGGCGTTCCACCCGCCACGGATCGCACTGATGTCGAACGTCACGGGGCAGCCGGGCACGCCGGAGGACCTGTGCTCGCCCGAGTACTGGGTGCGCCAGGTGCGGCAGACCGTCCGGTTCGCCGACGGGGTGCGGGCGCTGACCGAGCAGGGTGTGACCACGCTGATCGAGCTGGGTCCGGACGGGGTGCTGTCCGCCATGGCCCAGGAGACGCTGGCCCAGCAGGCGTCCGGCCAGGACACGCCGGTCGAGGGCGCCGAGGTGCTGTGCGTACCGGTCCTGCGGGACGGCCGCCCGGAGGCGCGGACGCTGATCACCGCGCTGTCCGGCGCGCACACCCGTGGTGTGCCGGTGGACTGGGCGCGGTTCTTCGCGGACCGGGGCGCGTCATTGGTGGAGCTGCCCACCTACGCCTTCCAGCACCAGCGGTACTGGCCGCAGGCCCCGGTGGACTCCGGCCAGGCGCCCGCCGTGGACCCCGAGGACGCCGCGTTCTGGGACGCCGTCGAGCGCGCCGACGAGGCGGCGGTGGCCGGTGCCCTGGAGGTCGGCGAGGAGCAGCGGCCCTCGCTGAGCGCCGTGCTGCCCGCCCTGACCTCCTGGCGGCAGCGGCACCGTACGCGGTCCGTCGTGGACTCCTGGCGCTACCGGGTCAGTTGGCAGCCGTCGGCGGAACTCGCCGTCCCGGCGCTGTCCGGCCGGTGGCTCGTGGTGGTCCCGGAGGGCCAGGCCGCGCCGGAGTGGGTGACCGCGTCGGTGGACGCGCTCGCCGCGCACGGCGCCCAGGTGGTGCCGGTCGACGCGGGACAGGGCGGTCGGGCCGGGCTGGCCGAACTGCTCGCCGGGATCGACGGACCGGTCGCCGGTGTGCTGTCGCTGCTCGCCGCCGACCCCCGGCAGGGGGCACCGAGGTCGGTCGAGCTGGTGCAGGCACTGGGCGACGCCGGTGTCGCGGCACCGCTGTGGTGCGTGACGCGCGGCGCGGTGTCGGCGGGCCGGTCGGACCGGCCCACCGCCCCGTGGCAGGCCCAGATCTGGGGCCTCGGCCGTGTCGTGGCCCTGGAGCACCCGGACCGCTGGGGCGGTCTTGTCGACCTCCCGGACACCGTGGACGAGCGGGCCACGGCGCGCCTGGTGGGTGTGCTCGCGGGCGTGGGCGAGGAGAGCGAACTGGCGGTGCGGCCGTCGGGCGTGCTCGTACGGCGCCTGACCCGGGAACCCCGGTCGGCGCGGCCGAAGACGCCGCTGCGGCTGTCCGGCTCGGTGCTGGTGACCGGCGGCACCGGCGCGCTGGGTGCCCAGGTCGCGCGGTGGCTCGCCCACCACGGGGCGGAGCACCTGGTGCTGACCAGCCGCCGTGGCCTGGCGGCCGACGGCGCGGCCGGGCTCAGGGACGAGCTGTCCGGGCTCGGTGCCGAGGTCACGGTGGCGGCGTGCGATGTGGCCGACCCGGAGGCGCTGTCGGCGGTGCTGGCGGCGATTCCGGCCGAGCGGCCGCTGACCGCCGTGGTGCACGCGGCGGGTGTGCTGGACGACGGGGTGCTTGACGGGCTGACGCCCGACCGGTTCGCGGCCGTGCTGCGCGCCAAGGCCGACGGAGCGTGGCAACTGCACGAGCAGACCCGGGGCCTGGACCTGTCGGCGTTCGTGCTGTTCTCCTCGATCGCCGGGGTGATCGGCAGCGCCGGTCAGGCCAACTACGCGGCGGCCAACGCGTATCTGGACGCCCTGGCGGAGCAGCGGCGGGCCGATGGCCTGCCGGCCGTCTCCATCGCCTGGGGCGCGTGGGGGTCCGCCGGAATGGCGGACGCCGAGGAGACCACGCGGCGCTTGGCGCGCGGCGGCGTGTCCGCCATGGACCCGGAAGCGGCGCTCATCGCGCTGGAGCGGTCCTGGCAGCAGGACGCTGCCCATGTGGTCGTCGCCGACGTGGACTGGGTACGGTTCGCCGCCCACTCCGCGAGCGCCCGGCAGCGGATGCTGCTGGCCGGCCTCCCCGAGCTGCGAAGCCTCGGACAGCCACAGGCCGGAGCGGTCGGCGGTGCCGGGAACGGCGGCGCGGCCGAGCTGGTACGGCGCCTGACCGGGCTGCCCGCCGACGAGCGGCTGCGCCTGGTCCAGGACCTGGTGCTTGAGCAGGTGGCGACCGTACTCGGGCGGGGAGCCCCGGAGGCGGTGCCGGCCCGGACTGCCTTCCGTGAGCTGGGCTTCGACTCGCTGACCGCGCTGGAGCTGCGCAACGCGCTGACCGCCGCCACCGGCCTGCCCCTCCCGGCGACCCTGATCTTCGACTACCCCAACCCCCGCGCGCTGGCCCGGCAGCTGGCCGCGGAACTGCTCGACGCTGCCGCGATCCGTGTGCCCGAGGGCGAGCCGTCCGCCGTGGTGGCGTACGGGGAGCCGCTCGCGATCGTGGCGATGAGCTGCCGGTTCCCCGGCGGTGTCAGCTCCCCCGAGCAGCTGTGGCGGCAGGTGTGCGACGGAGCCGACGCGATGGGGGAGTTCCCCACGGACCGCGGCTGGGATCTGGAGAAGCTGTACGACCCCGACCCCGAGCAGCCGGGGACCAGCTATGTGCGCGAGGGCGGATTCCTCGACGACGCGGGCCACTTCGACGCCGCGTTCTTCGGGATCAGCCCCCGCGAAGCACTGGCCATGGACCCCCAGCAGCGGCTGCTGCTGGAGACCTCCTGGGAGGCGTTCGAACGGGCCGGAATCGACCCGGACGCACTCCAGGGCAGCCGGACCGGCGTCTACATCGGCTCCAACGGCCAGGACTACAGCGCCCTGTTGCTGAACTCCTCGGACGACGTCCAGGGCTATCTGGCCACCGGCAACGCGGCCAGCGTGGTGTCCGGACGCCTCGCGTACACCTTCGGCCTTGAGGGCCCCACGGTCACCGTCGACACCGCGTGCTCCTCCTCCCTGGTGTCCGTGCACCTGGCGGCCCAGGCGCTGCGGGCGGGCGAGTGCTCGCTCGCCCTGGCGGGCGGCGTCACGGTGATGTCCACCCCCGGGGCCTTCACGGAGTTCTCCCGGCAACGCGGCCTGGCCGCGGACGGGCGCTGCAAGCCGTTCGCCGCGGCGGCGGACGGCACCGGATGGGGAGAGGGTGTGGGCATGCTGGTGCTGGAGCGGCTGTCCGACGCCCGGCGCAACGGGCACCCCGTGCTCGCGGTGCTGCGCGGCAGCGCCGTCAACCAGGACGGCGCGTCCAACGGCCTGACCGCGCCGAACGGACCCGCCCAGCAGCGGGTGATCCGGCAGGCACTGGCGAACGCCCGGCTGACCGCCACCGACGTGGACGCGGTGGAGGCGCACGGCACCGGCACCACGCTGGGCGACCCCATCGAGGCGCAGGCGCTGCTGGCCACCTACGGGCGAGGCCGCGACCCCGAGCGGCCGTTGTGGATCGGCTCGGTCAAGTCGAACATCGGTCACACCCAGGCCGCCGCGGGCGTCGCCGGTGTCATCAAGATGGTGCAGGCGCTGCGCCACGGCACGCTGCCCTGGACGCTGCACGTGGACGAACCCACGCCACACGTCGACTGGTCCTCCGGCACGGTACGGCTGCTGACCGAGGAGACGGCCTGGCCGGACACCGGCCGACCGCGCCGGGCCGGGGTGTCCAGCTTCGGAATGAGCGGCACCAACGCCCATGTGATCGTGGAACAGGCCCCGGCGGCCACCGAACCCGAGGCCGTGCACCCACCCGGGCCCGCGGGCCCGCCCGCCGGTGCGGTGGTGCCGTGGCCGGTGTCGGCGAAGACCGGCGACGCGCTGCGCGAGCAGGCCACCCGGCTGGGCGCCTACCTGGACGCCCACCCGGAGGCCGAACCCGCCGACATCGGATACACACTGGCCACCTCCCGCTCCGCGCTCGCGCACCGGGCCGTGCTGCTCGCCGCCGACCGGGACGGCTTCCGCCGCGCCCTGTCCGCGCTGGCCCAGGGCCACAGCGGTCCCAGCGTGGTCGAGGGCACCGCCGAATCCGACGGCCGGACCGTCTTCGTGTTCCCCGGCCAGGGCTCGCAGTGGACCGGCATGGCGATCGAACTGATCGACACGTCCGAGGTGTTCGCGAAGCGGTTCGCCGAGTGCTCCCGCGCCATCGAGCCTCACGTCGACTGGTCACCGGACGAGGTGCTGCGCGGCGCGGACGGCGCGCCGCCGCTGGAGCGGGTGGACGTCGTCCAGCCGCTGCTGTTCGCCGTCATGGTCTCGCTCGCCGAGTTGTGGCGTTCGTACGGTGTGCGTCCCTCGGCGGTGGTGGGACATTCGCAGGGCGAGATAGCCGCCGCCTGCGTGGCGGGAGCCCTGTCGCTGGAGGACGCGGCACGCGTGGTCACCCTGCGCAGCAAGGCGCTGGCCGCGCTGTCAGGCCGCGGCGGCATGGTGTCCGTGGCGCTTCCGGTGGACGAGCTGACCGGACGCCTGGAGCGGTTCGGCGGGCGGCTCTCTGTCGCCGCCGTGAACGGCCCCGGCTCCGTGGTGGTCTCCGGCGAGCCCGAGGACCTGGACGAGCTGATGGCCGAGTGCGCGGCCGAGGACATCCGCAGCCGCAGGATTCCGGTGGACTACGCCTCCCACTCCGCCCAGGTGGAAACCATCCGCGCGGAACTGCTCAGCGAGTTGCGGCCGATCACCCCGCGCTCCGGGGACATACCGTTCATGTCGACGGTGACGGGCGACTGGCTGGACACCGAACAGCTCGACGCCGAGTACTGGTACACCAACCTCCGCCAGCCGGTCCGCCTCGACCGGGCGACCCGGCTGCTCGTGGAGCAGGGCTTCCGTCTCTTCGTCGAGGCCAGCCCGCATCCCGTGCTGACGGTCGGACTCCAGGAAGCCTTCGATGAGCTCGGCAGCGATGCCGGGGCGGTGGGTTCGCTGCGGCGTGACCAGGGCGGTATCGGCCGCTTCCTGCTGTCACTGGCCGAGGCCCAGGTGCGGGGAGCGGCGCCGGACTGGAGCGCGGTGTTCGCCGGTTGGCGTGCCCGGCGTGTCGAGCTGCCGACCTACCCGTTCCAGCGCCAGCGGTACTGGCCGCAGGCCGCCACCGCTCCGGTGGGCGGCGCGGCCGGTCTCGGACTCGGCGCCACCGGCCACCCGCTGCTGGGCGCCGCGCTCGAACTCCCCGATTCCGACGGCCTCGTCCTCACCGGGCGGCTGTCGCTCACCACGCACCCCTGGCTGGCGGACCATGTGGTGATGGGATCGGCGCTGCTGCCCGGAGCGGCGTTCGTGGAGCTGGCGCTGCGCGCCGGACAGCAGGTCGGCTGCGAGCAGGTGGAGGAACTCACCCTGGAGGCACCGCTGGTGGTGCCGGAGCACGGCGCGGTGGTCCTGCGGCTCACGGTGACCGGGCCGGACGAGTCCGGGCACCGCGCACTGAGCCTGCACTCCCGGCCCGACGCCGGTGAGCCCGACGCACCCTGGAACCGGCACGCCAGCGGCTCCCTGACCGTGGCCGCCGCGGCGCGACCTGAGGGCACGACGACCGCCTGGCCGCCCGCAGGGGCCGAGCCGGTGACGCTCGACGGCTTCCATGAGCGGCTGGCCGAGGCCGGTGTGGTGTACGGGCCCGCCTTCCAGGGGCTGCGTGCCGTATGGCGGCGGACCACGACGGCGGCCACCCCCGACGCGGTGGACGGCACCGAGATCTACGCCGAGGTGCGGCTGCCCGACGCCATGCCGGCCGACGGTTTCACCCTGCACCCCGCGCTGCTCGACGGGGCGTTGCAGGCAGCCGCCGCCGACGCGCTGATGGGCGGCCCGGAAGGCGAGAACCAGGCGACCCGTCCGTTCTCCTGGCGCGGCATCCGGGTGTACGCGCCGACGGCGGCCACCTCGCTGCGCGTCACGCTCGGCCCCGCGGGCCCGGACGCCCTGTCCGTGACCGTGGCCGACGCCACCGGGTCCCCGGTGGCCGAGGTCGACGCGGTGGTCTCGCGGCCGGTCTCCCTCGCGCAGCTTCCGGCCGCCGGAACCGGCGAGTCGATGTTCCGGCTCGACTGGAAGGCGCTGCCGCCGGTCGCGGAACCCGCGGCGGCCACCGCCGGCTGGGCACTGCTCGGCGCGGTGGAACCGGAGCTGACCGGCGCCCTCGGCCCGGCCGGAGCCGGTATCGAGTCGTACCCCGACCTCGCCGCCCTGGTCGCGGCCAGCGAACGCGGCACGCCGGTACCACCGGTCGTCATCGCGCCGTACCTGCCCCGGCCCGCCTCCGTGGACACCGCCGAGGCGGCCCGTACCACCGCGCGGCAGGCACTCGAACTGCTCCAGGACTGGCTGGCCGACGAGCGCTTCGCGGCGTCCCGCCTGGTGGTGCTCACCCACGGGGCGGTGTCCACCCACCCGGCGGAGGATGTGCCTGACCTGGCGAGCGCCCCGGTGTGGGGCCTGGTGCGCTCGGCGCAGTCGGAGAACCCCGACCGGTTCGTGCTGGTGGATCTCGACGGCCACCAGGACTCCTACCGGGAACTGCCGCGTGCCATCGGCTCAGCCCTCGATCCGGCCGCCGACGAGGTGCAACTCGCCCTGCGCGCGGGGCGGGCCCGGGTGCCACGCCTGACCCGGGCGGGCTCCGCGGAGCCCGGCGCGCCCACCGAGTCAGCGGCGCCCGTACCGCTCGACCCGCACGGCACCGTACTGATCACCGGCGCCACCGGGGGCCTCGCCAGACTGCTGGCGCGCCACCTGGTGACCGACCACGGGATACGGCATCTGGTACTGGCGAGCCGACGCGGTCCGGCCGGTGCCGGCCTGCCCGAACTCCGCGAGGAACTCGGCGCGCTCGGTGCCCGGGTGACCGTGGCAGCCTGTGATGTGGCCGACCGGGACGCGCTGAGGGGCCTGCTGGCCGGGATTCCCACCGCCCACCCGCTCACCGCCGTGATCCACACGGCGGGAGCCACCGAGGACGGCGTCATCGGGTCGCTCACACCGGAAGGGTTCGACCGGGTGCTGCGCCCCAAGGTCGACGCGGTGCTCAACCTGCACGAGCTGACCGAGCCCATGAACCTCGCGGCGTTCGTGCTCTACTCCTCCTTCTCCGGGCTCTTCGGCAGCCCGGGAGTCGGCAACTACGCCGCGGCCAACGCCTTCCTGGACGCCTTCGCCCGGCACCGCCGGGCGCACGGGCTGCCCGCGATGTCGCTGGCCTGGGGCCTGTGGTCGGAGAGCGAGGGAATGGGCGACCGGCTCGGGGACGTGGACCGCAGCCGCATGGCGCGCGGCGGAGTGAGCCCCATGCCGCCGTCCCTCGGGCTCGCCCTCTTCGACGCCGCCTTCCAGCGGACCGAGGCAGTGCTGGTACCCGCACGGCTGGAACTGGGCGCCCTGCGCACCCGGGCCAGGACCGCGGGGGTGCCGGTGCCCGTCGTCCTGAGGGACCTGGTCACGGGCGCCGCCCGGCAGCGGCCCGACGAACAGGCACCGGGCACCTCCGGCACCCTGCGGGAACGCCTCGAAGGGCTGCCCCAGGAGGAACGGGAACGCCTGGTCCTTGACGTCGTACGGGCCCATGTCGCCACCGTGCTCGGCTATGCCGGGCCCGAGGCGGTCGGGCGCGGGCAGACGTTCAAGGAATCCGGCTTCGACTCGCTCACCGCGGTCGACCTGCGGAACCGCCTGAACGCGGCCACCGGACAGCGGCTGTCGGCCACCTTGGTCTTCGACTTCCCCACCCCGGTCGCGCTGGCCCGTCACCTGCTCGCCGAAATGGCCCCCGCACCGTCGGAACCGGCCACCCCGCTCCTGGACGACATCGCCAAACTCGAATCCGCGCTCTCCGCGGTGACCCCGGAGACACTCGCCGGGACAGCCATGGACGACGCCGCCCTGGACAGCATCACGGAACGGCTGCGAACGCTGCTGACGACGTGGAGCGACGCACGTGCCGAGGCACTGGGCGAAGCCGCCCCGCCCGAGCTCGACGCGGCGACGGACGACGAGATATTCGACTACATCGACAAGAAATTCGGAAAAGGCTGACCACGTGTCAGGTGCCTTCTCTCCCGACAACGTGACCCGCATTTTCCCCGCAAGCGTGAATGGATGCTGCTCCCATGGCGAATGAAGACAAGCTTCGCGCGTACCTCAAGCGCATGACCGCCGAACTCGGCGAGGCCCACGACCGGCTGCGCGAGGTCACCGACAAGGAGCAGGAGCCGATCGCGATCGTGGCGATGAGCTGCCGCTACCCCGGGGGCGTCAGCTCCCCCGAGGAGTTGTGGCAGCTCGTGGAATCCGGTTCCGACGCGATCACCGGCCTTCCCGCCGACCGCGGCTGGGACCTGGACGGGCTGTACGACCCGGACCCCGACGCCTCGGGGAAGTCCTATGTCCGCACCGGCGGATTCCTGCACGACGCGGGGGAATTCGACGCCGGATTCTTCGGAATCAGCCCGCGCGAGGCGCTGGCCATGGACCCGCACCAGCGGCTGCTGCTGGAAACCTCCTGGGAGGTCTTCGAAAGGGCGGGAATCGACCCGGTCTCGCTCAAGGGCAGCCAGACCGCCGTATTCGCCGGAATAAGCAGCCAGGACTACGCGGCCCTTTTCGGCACGGCACCCGGAGAAGCCGAAGGCTATGTGGGCACCGGCACCTCGGGCAGTGTGCTCTCCGGCCGGGTGGCCTACACACTCGGCCTCGAAGGCCCGGCGGTGACGGTGGACACGGCGTGTTCCTCGTCGCTGGTGGCACTCCACCTGGCCGCGCACGCGCTGCGGAAGGGCGAGTGCTCGCTCGCGCTGGCCGGTGGCGTGACGGTCATGGCGACCCCCGGCGCGCTGGTCGAGTTCTCCCGGCAGCGCGGTGTCGCGCAGGACGGCCGGTCGAAGGCGTTCGCCGCGTCCGCGGACGGCATGGGCATGGCCGAGGGCGCCGGCGTCCTGCTGCTCGAACGGCTTTCCGACGCCCAGCGCAACGGCCACCAGGTGCTGGCGCTGGTGCGCGGCTCGGCGGTCAACCAGGACGGCGCGTCCAACGGCCTGACCGCGCCGAACGGGCCCGCCCAGCAGCGGGTCATCCGGCAGGCGCTGGCGAACGCGCGGCTGTCCACGGCCGACATCGACGCGGTGGAGGCGCACGGCACCGGCACGAAGCTGGGCGACCCCATCGAGGCGCAGGCGCTGCTCGCCACCTACGGGCAGGGCCGCGACGCCGACCGCGGGCTGTGGCTGGGCTCGGTGAAGTCGAACATCGGGCACACCCAAGGCGCCGCGGGCGTGGCCGGTGTGATCAAGATGGTGATGGCGATGCGGCACGGCGTACTGCCGCGCACCCTGCACGTCGACGAGCCCACGACGCAGGTGGACTGGTCCTCGGGCGCGGTGGAGCTGCTGGCCGAGGCGCGGCAGTGGCCGGAGTCGGGCCGTCCGCGCCGGGCCGCGGTGTCCTCCTTCGGCATCAGCGGCACCAACGCGCACGCCGTGCTGGAGCAGGCACCGCTCGACGGGCCCACCCCCGAGGCCGAGCCGGTGACGGTGGAGTCGCCCGTGGTGCCGTGGGCGCTGTCCGGCAGGACGGCGGACGCGCTGCGCGCTCAGGCACGGCGGCTGCGCGCCCATGTGCTGGACGCGCCGGACCTGAGGCCCGCCGATGTGGGGCTGTCCCTGGCGACGTCGCGAGCGGCCCTGGAGCACCGGGCCGCCGTGGTCGCCGGTACGCGGGATGAACTCCTCGCCGGACTGGAGGCGCTGGCCGAGGGCCGGAGCGCGCCGGGACTCACCCAGGGCGTGGCCGCCGAGGAGAGCGGGACCGGGTTCCTGTTCACCGGCCAGGGCTCGCAGCGCGGCGGGATGGGCCGGGAACTCCACGAGACCTTCCCGGTGTTCGCCGAGGCGTTCGACGCGGTGTGTGCCGGGTTCGAGGGTGTGCTGGACCGTTCGCTGCGCGAGGTGGTGTTCGGCGGCGGGGAGTCGCTGGACCGAACGGTGTTCGCGCAGGCGGGGCTGTTCGCGCTTGAGGTCGCGCTCTTCCGGCTCCTGGAGTCCTGGGGCGTTCGCCCGCGACTGCTGCTCGGCCACTCGATCGGTGAGCTGTCGGCCGCGTACGTGGCGGGTGTGTGGTCGCTCACGGACGCGTGCGCGCTGGTCGCCGCGCGCGGCCGGCTGATGCAGGCACTGCCGTCCGGCGGGGCGATGGTGGCGGTGCGGGCGGCCGAGGACGAGATGGACCGGGCGCTGGAGGGATACCGGGACCGGGTGTCGGTCGCCGCGGTCAACGGCCCGGCGTCGGTGGTGATCTCAGGGGACGCGGACGCCGTCGCCGAGATCGCGGCCACATTCGCCGAGCAGGGCCGTAAGACGAAGCGGCTGTCGGTCTCGCACGCGTTCCACTCCCCCCGGATGGAGCCGATGCTGGCCCAGTTCCGCGAGGTCGCCGAGAGCCTGTCGTACGAGGCGCCGCGTATCCCGGTCGTGTCGAACGTGACCGGTGCGCTCGCCACCGCACAGGACATCTGCGACCCGGAGTACTGGGTGCGGCATGTGCGTGCGGCGGTCCGGTTCGCCGACGGCGTGCGCACATTGAACGAGCACGGCGTGCGGACCCTGATCGAGCTGGGCCCTGACGGCGTGCTGTCGGCCCTGGTGCACGACAATGCGGCCGAGCCCGGCGCCCTGTCGGTGCCCGTGCTGCGCGCCGGGCGCCCCGAAGCACAGACCCTGACCACCGCCGTCGCGCACGCCCACATCCAGGGCGCACGCGTCGACTGGGCGCGCTTCTTCGCCGGGCGCGGAGCAGTACCCACCGATCTTCCGACCTACGCCTTCCAGCGCGAGAGGTACTGGCCGGAAGCCACCGCGGAGGCCCGCTCGGCCGACCCCGCGGACGCCGCGTTCTGGGACGCCGTGGAGCGCGCCGACGTGGCGGCGTTCGCCGACACCCTGGAGGTGGGCGAGGAAGAGCGGTCCTCGCTGAGCACGGTGCTGCCGGTGCTGTCCTCCTGGCGGCAGCGGCACCGTACGCAGTCCGTGGTGGACTCCTGGCGCTACCGGATCACCTGGAAGCCCGTGGCGCACTCCACCGACCCGGTGGCGCTCACGGGCAACTGGATCGCGCTGGTGCCGGAAGGCCACTCCGACGCGGCCACGGCGCTGCTCGACGGACTGCGCGCCTCCGGCGCCGAGCCCACACTGGTCGAGATCGACACGGCCACCCGCACCGCCGCGTCGCTGCTGCCACGACTGCGCGCGGCGATCGCCGAATCCCCGGCACCCGCCGGTGTGCTGTCCTTCCTGGCCCTGGACGTATCCCCCCACCCGGAGCACCCCGAGGTCACCTTCGGCCTGGCCGCCACGCTGGAGCTGATACGGGCCCTCGGGGAAGCCGAGGTGGCGGCGCCGCTGTGGTGCCTCACCCGCGGCGCGGTCTCGGTCGGCCGCTCCGACCACCCGGCCGCCCCGGCACAGGCCCAGACCTGGGGCCTGGGCCGCGTCGTGGCCCTGGAACACCCCGACCGCTGGGGCGGACTGCTCGATCTGCCCGAAGCGCTGGACGAGCGGTCGCTGACCCGGGTGCTGCGGGTCCTGGCCGGGGAAGGCAACGAGGACCAGGTGGCGGTGCGCGCCTCCGGCGTGTTCGTCCGGCGGCTCGCCCGCGCCCCCCGCGCCGAATCGGTGGTCACCCCCTGGCGCCCGCGCGGCACCGTACTGGTGACCGGCGGTACCGGCGCGCTGGGCGCCGAGTTCGCCCGCTGGCTCGCCCGTAACGGCGCCGAACACCTCATCCTGACCAGCCGCAGGGGACTCGCGGCACCGGGTGCGGAGGAACTGCGGGAGGAACTCGCGGCGCTCGGCGCGGACGTGACCGTGGCGGCCTGTGACGTCGCCGACCGGGACGCGCTGGCGAACGTGCTCGCCGCCGTGCCCGCCCAGGCACCCCTCAGCGCGGTGGTGCACGCCGCGGGCGCCGGCCAGTTCACCCCGATCGCCGACACCGACCTGACCGAACTCGCCGACGTACTGCGCGCCAAGGTGGCCGGCGCCCGCAACCTCGACGAACTGCTCGGCGACACGCCCCTCGACGCCTTCGTCCTGTACTCCTCCATCTCCGCCGTCTGGGGCAGCGGCGGCCAAGGCGCCTACGCCGCGGCCAACGCCTACCTGGACGCCCTCGCCGAACAGCGCCGCGACCGCGGCCTCCCCGCCACCTCGGTGGCCTGGGGCCCGTGGAGCGGCGGCGGCATGGCGGAAGGCGGGGCCGAGGACCATCTGCGCCGCCGCGGCCTACTCGCGCTCGCCCCCGAACTCGGCATCGCCGCGCTGCGCCAGGCCGTCGAGAACGACGACCCGGCCGTGGCCGTCGCCGATGTGCGCTGGGACCGCTTCCTCACCGGCTTCACCGCCGTACGCCAGAGCCCGCTGCTCGGCGATCTGCCGGAGGTCCGCAGCGCCCTGGTCACGGATGTCGCCCCGGACGACGGCGCCCCGACCTTGCTGCGCCACCTGACCGCGCTTCCCGAGGCCGAGCGGCTCCGCCTCCTGCTGGACCTGGTACGCACCGAGACCGCCGGAATCCTGGGCCATGCCGCCTCGGACACCGTGGAGTCCGGACGCGCCTTCCGGGACCTCGGCTTCGACTCGCTGACCGCCGTGGAACTGCGCAACCGGCTGGGCACCCGCACCGGGCTGCGCCTCCCCGCCACCCTCGTCTTCGACCACCCGACGCCCGCCGCCCTGGCCGAGCACATCCGTGACGAACTGCTGGGCGGCGAGAACCAGGCGCACGCCCCGCTCCCCGCGACCGCCGCCCACACCGACGAGCCGGTCGCGATCGTCGGCATGGCCTGCCGCTACCCGGGCGGCGTCGGCTCGCCCGAGGACCTGTGGCGCCTGGTGGCCACCGGCGGCGACGGCATCGGCGACTTCCCCACCGACCGCGGCTGGGACATCGACGCGGTCTACCACCCCGACCCCGACCACCCCGGGACGTCCTACGCCCGCGAAGGCGGCTTCCTCTACGACGCCGGGGACTTCGACCCCGGAATGTTCGGCATCTCGCCGCGCGAGGCAGCGGCGACCGACCCGCAGCAGCGGCTGCTCCTGGAGACCTCCTGGGAGGCCGTGGAGCGGGCGGGCATCGACCCGACCTCGCTCAAGGGCAGCCAGGGCGGCGTGTTCGTCGGCGCCAGCTACCAGGGATACGGCATCGGCGGCCACGGTGACGACGGGACCGAGCACTCGCTCACCGGCATCTCGACCAGCGTCGCCTCCGGCCGCATCGCCTACGCCCTCGGGCTCGAAGGCCCCGCGGTGACGGTGGACACGGCATGCTCCTCGTCCTTGGTGGCTCTGCATCTGGCCGCGCAGGCGCTGCGGTCGGGGGAGTGCTCGCTGGCGCTCGTCGGCGGTGTCGCGGTCATGCCCACCGCGGACAGTTTCGTGGAGTTCTCCCGGCAGCGCGGTCTCGCGGCCGACGGCCGGTGCAAGTCGTTCGCCGACGCGGCGGACGGCACCGGCTGGGGCGAGGGCGTCGGCGTCCTCCTGGTGGAGCGGCTGTCCGACGCCCGCCGCGACGGCCACCGGGTGCTCGCGGTGGTGCGCGGCTCGGCGGTCAACCAGGACGGTGCCTCCAACGGGCTCACCGCACCGAACGGCCCCGCCCAGCAGCGGGTGATCCGGCAGGCGCTCGCCAGCGGTGGACTGTCCACGGCGGACGTCGACGTGGTGGAGGCGCACGGCACCGGCACCAGGCTGGGTGACCCGATCGAGGCGCAGGCGCTGCTGGCCACCTACGGTCAGGGACGAGACGCCGAGCGGCCGTTGTGGCTGGGCTCGGTGAAGTCCAACATCGGGCACACGCAGTCGGCAGCGGGTGTGGCCGGTGTGATCAAGATGGTGATGGCGATGCGGCATGGCGTACTGCCGCGGACCCTCCACGTGGACGCCCCCTCGACCCAGGTCGACTGGTCGGCGGGCGCGGTGGAGCTGCTGACCGAGGAGCGGGAGTGGTCGGACCCGGGCCGCCCGCGCCGGGCCGCGGTGTCCTCGTTCGGCATCAGCGGCACCAACGCGCACACCATCATCGAGCAGGCACCGGACACGGAGAGCACCACCGCGCCGACCGCGCCCGTGGTGACGTCGCCGGTGGTGCCCTGGGTGCTGGCAGGCAGGACGAAGGCCGCACTGCGGGCCCAGGCGCTGCGCCTGAAGGAGCGGCTGGAAACCCACACCGAGGACGGACTCCTCGACGTGGGCCACGCGCTGGCCACCACCCGGGCGGCGTTGGCGCACCGGGCCGCTCTGGTCGCGACCAGCCGGGACGAGTTCGTCGCCGGACTGGCCGCGCTGGCGGAGGACCGGGACGCGCCGGGGCTGGTGCGGGGTTCGGTGCTCGACGGCGGCCGGGTCGGGTTCCTCTTCACGGGGCAGGGTGCGCAGCGGGCCGGGATGGGCCGTGAACTGTACGAGGCGTTCCCGGTGTTCGCGGAGGCGTTCGACGCGGTGTGCGCGCGGTTCGACGCCGAGCTGGACGTGCCGTTGCGTGAGGTGATGTGGTCCGAGGACGGTCGCGGTCTGATCGACCGCACCGTCTACGCCCAGGCGGGGTTGTTCGCGCTTGAGGTGGCGTTGTTCCGGCTGGTCGAGTCGTGGGGTGTGGTGCCGGATTATCTGGCGGGTCATTCCATCGGTGAGTTGTCGGCGGCGTACGTGGCGGGTGTGTGGTCGTTGGCCGACGCGTGTGTGCTGGTGGCGGCGCGTGGCCGGTTGATGCAGGCGCTGCCCGCCGGTGGTGCGATGGTCGCGGTGCAGGCGACCGAGGCCGACGTGGCCTCGGCGCTTGAGGGGCGTACGGACCGGGTGTCGATCGCCGCCGTCAACGGCCCGTCTTCCGTGGTGCTTTCGGGCGATGAGGACGCGGTCACCGAGATCGCGGAGGGTTTCCGGGCCGAGGGTCGTAAGACCAAGCGGCTGACGGTGTCGCACGCTTTCCACTCGCCGCGTATGGAGCCGATGCTGGCGGAGTTCCGGCGGGTGGCCGAGGGGCTGTCGTACAGCGCGCCGCGCATCCCCGTCGTATCGAATGTGACCGGTGAGCTGGCCACTTCTGAGGACCTGTGTGCCCCGGAGTACTGGGTGCGGCATGTCCGGGAGGCGGTCCGGTTCGCGGACGGCATCCGTACGCTCACCGACCAGGGTGTGGCCACCTTCGTGGAGTTGGGCCCCGACGGGGTGCTGTCCGCGATGGGGCAGGACAGCGTGGCCGACTCCGGGACGGAATTCGTGCCCGTGCTGCGGGCCGACCGCCCCGAGGCGCAGACCCTGACCACAGCGGTCTCCCGTGCCCACGTCCGGGGAGTCCCGGTCGACTGGGCACAGGTCTTCGCGGGCCGAGGCGCCGGGCCGGTGGAGTTGCCGACGTACGCCTTCCAGCGGCAGCGGTACTGGACGGCGACCACGGCGACCGGAGCCGGTGACCGTGCGAACGCGGTGGACCCGGTGGACACAGCCTTCTGGGACGCCGTGGAGCGTGCCGATGTGGCGGCCGTCGCCGGGACCCTGCAGGTCGGCGAGGCCGAGCAGGATTCGCTGAGTGTGGTGCTGCCGGTGCTGTCCGCATGGCGCAAGCGGCACCGTACCCAGTCGGTTGTCGACTCGTGGCGCTACCGGATCACCTGGAAGCCGGTGCCGGAGACTCCCGCGCCCGCGCTGTCGGGGACCTGGCTCGTCGTGGTGCCCGAGGGGCATGGGGACCATGAGTGGGTCGAGCGTTGCGTTCCCGCCGTGGACGCGCGCGGGGCACAGACCGTGGTGCTCACCGTGAGCGCCGCCGGGGCCGATCGCGCCGGCCTCGCGCAGCGACTGTCGGAGGTCGACGGGCCCCTCACCGGAGTGCTGTCGTTCCTCGCATGGGACGAGACCGCCCACCCGCACCACCCCGGGGTCTCCGCGGGCCTGTGGTCCACAGCGGAACTGGTACGTGCCCTGGGTGACGCGGAGGTCATGGCGCCGCTGTGGTGCCTGACCCGCGGCGCGGTGTCGGTGGGCCGGTCCGACCGGCTGACGAGTGAGACGCAGGCACAGATCTGGGGCCTCGGCCGCGTGGTCGGGCTGGAGCACGCCGACCGTTGGGGCGGTCTCGTCGACGTTCCCGAGACGGTGGACGAGCCCGCGATCCGGCGGCTGGCCGGTGCGCTGGCCGGGATCGGTGACGAGGACCAGCTGGCGGTACGCGCCTCAGGCGTGTTCGTCCGGCGCCTCGGCCACGCACCCCGGCCGGAAGCGGCCGAGACCCCGTGGTGCCCGCGTGGCACCGTACTGGTGACCGGCGGCACCGGTGCGCTGGGCGCCGAGGTCGCCCGCTGGCTGGCCCGTAACGGCGTCGGACACCTCGTGCTCACCAGCCGCCGTGGCATCGCCGCCGAAGGCGCCGCGGAGCTGCGGGACGAACTGACCGGGCTCGGCGCCGAGGTGACGGTGGCGGCCTGCGATGTCGCGGACCGGGACGCGCTGGCGCGCCTCCTGGACGAGCTGCCGGCCGATCAGCCGGTGCGGGCGGTCGTCCACGCCGCCGGTATCGGCCAGTTCGTGCCCCTCGCCGACATGAGCGGCGAGGAATTCGCGAACGTGGTGACCGGCAAGGTCGCCGGCGCCCGGAACCTGGACGAACTGCTGGGCGACCTGCCGCTGGACGCGTTCGTCCTGTTCTCCTCCATCTCCGGCATCTGGGGCAGTGGCGGCCAGGCCGCCTACGCCGCGGCCAACGCCTATCTGGACGCCCTCGCCCAACGGCGCCGCGACCGCGGCCAGGCCGCGACCGCCCTCGCCTGGGGACCGTGGGGAGAGGTGGGCATGGCGGCGGCCGACGAGGCAGGCGAGGCACAACTGCGCCGGGGTGGACTGCTGCCCCTGCAGCCTCGACTCGCCATCGCGGCACTGCAACAGGCCATGGACCACGACGACTCCGTGCTGGCCGTCGCCGACGTGGTGTGGGAGCAGTTCCTGCCGGGCTTCGCCGTCGCGCGCCCGCGTCCGCTCATCGGCGACCTGCCGGACGTCCGGCAGGCGCTGGACGCCGAAGAGGCGGACAAGCACAGCGAGCCCACCGACGAATCGGCACTGGCACGCCGCCTGCGCGGGATGCCGGAGGCCGAACGCGGCCGGGCGCTGTCCGAACTGGTACGCGCCGAGGTGGTGGGCGTGCTGGGCTACACGTCGCTGGACGAGGTGGCCGCCGAGCGCTCGTTCAAGGAACTCGGCTTCGACTCGCTGACCGCGGTCGAACTCCGCAACCGGATGAACGCCGTCACAGGCCTGCGTCTTCCCTCGACCCTCGTCTACGACTTCCCCACCGCGGCCGTCCTGGCCGAGCACCTGGGGAGGGAACTGCGGGGCGCCGACGCGCCGCCCGTCGCCCCCACGCCGGTCGTCGCCGCACAGTCCGAAGAACCGATCGCCATCGTGGGCATGGCCTGCCGCTACCCGGGCGGGGTGAGCTCACCCGAGGACCTGTGGCGGCTGGTGGCCACCGGCACGGACGGCATCGGGGAATTCCCCGCCGACCGCGGCTGGGACCTGGAGAAGCTGTACGACCCGGACCCCGACCGCCCCGGCACCGCCTATGTCCGCGAGGGTGGCTTCCTCTACGACGCGGGGAACTTCGACCCCGCGATGTTCGGCATCTCGCCGCGTGAGGCGCTGGCGATGGACCCGCACCAGCGGCTGCTGCTTGAGGCTTCCTGGGAGGCCATCGAGAACGCCGGCATCAACCCGGCCGTCCTGAAGGGCAGCCCGACCGGAGTGTTCGCCGGATCGGGGTATCAGGGTTACGGTTCCGGCTTCGACTCCGCCGCCGAAAGCGTCGAGGGCTACGCCATGACCGGCACCTCGTCCAGTGTGGTGTCCGGCCGGGTGGCCTACACCTTCGGGCTCGAAGGCCAGGCTGTCACGGTGGACACCGCCTGCTCGTCCTCGCTGGTGGCGCTGCACCTGGCGGTGCAGGCCCTGCGCTCGGGCGAATGCACGCTCGCGCTGGCGGGCGGCGTCACGGTGATGCCGAGCGCGGCCACCTTCGTACAGTTCTCCCGGCAGCGCGGCCTCGCCACGGACGGCCGGTGCAAGTCGTTCGCCGACGCGGCCGACGGCACCGGCTGGGGCGAGGGCGTCGGCGTACTGCTGGTGGAGCGCCTGTCCGACGCCCAGCGCAACGGTCACCGGGTGCTGGCGGTGGTACGCGGCTCGGCGGTCAACCAGGACGGCGCGTCCAATGGTCTGACGGCGCCGAACGGCCCGTCGCAGCAGCGGGTGATCCGGCAGGCGCTGGCGAACGCGCGGCTGTCCATGGCGGACGTCGACGCGGTGGAGGCGCACGGCACCGGCACGAAGCTGGGTGACCCGATCGAGGCACAGGCGCTGCTGGCCACCTACGGCCAGGAGCGGGACGCCGAGCAGCCGCTGTGGCTGGGCTCGGTGAAGTCCAACATCGGGCACGCGCAGGCGGCAGCGGGTGTGGCCGGCGTGATCAAGATGGTGATGGCGATGCGGCACGGCGTACTGCCGCGCACCTTGCACGTGGATGAGCCGTCCTCCCAGGTCGACTGGTCCGCGGGTGCGGTGGAGCTGCTGACCGAGACGCGGGAGTGGCCGGAGAGCGGCCGTCCGCGCCGGGCCGCGGTGTCCTCGTTCGGCATCAGCGGCACCAACGCGCACACGGTGCTTGAGCAGGCGCCGCAGGACGAACCCGCCGATGAGCCGCAGCCGGTGACGGTGGTGTCGCCGGTCGTGCCGTGGATTCTCTCCGGAAAGACCGGCCCGGCCCTCCGGGCCCAGGCCCAGCGGCTGCGCGCCCATGTGCTGGACGCGCCGGAACTGAAGCCGGTCGATGTGGGGATGTCCCTGGCGACGTCCCGGGCGGCCCTGGAGCACCGGGCCGCGGTGGTCGGCGCGGACCGGGACGAACTTCTGGCCGGGCTGGCCTCGCTGATCGGGGACGGCAGCGCGCCGGGCCTCTTCCAGGGCTCGGTGGGCACGGGCGAGGGCCGCACCGGGTTCCTGTTCACGGGGCAGGGCGCGCAGCGGGCCGGGA
Source organism: Streptomyces sp. A01 (assembly GCF_059026195.1). Taxonomy (NCBI): domain Bacteria; kingdom Bacillati; phylum Actinomycetota; class Actinomycetes; order Kitasatosporales; family Streptomycetaceae; genus Streptomyces; species Streptomyces sp. A01. The sequence continues at coordinate 171,078 of NZ_JBWLKN010000001.1, forward strand.
TGGGGCGTGAGCTCTATGAGACGTTCCCGGTGTTCGCTGGCGCCTTTGACGAGGTGTGTGCGCGGTTCGACGCTGAGTTGGACAGGCCGCTGCGTGAGGTGGTGTTCGGCGACGCGGAGTTGATCGACCGGACGGTGTTCGCTCAGGCGGGGTTGTTCGCGCTTGAGGTGGCGTTGTTCCGGCTGGTGGACTCTTGGGGATTGGCGCCGGACTATCTGGCGGGTCACTCCATTGGTGAGCTGGCCGCCGCTTATGTGGCCGGTGTGTGGTCACTTGCGGACGCGTGTGTTCTGGTGACGGCGCGAGGCCGGTTGATGCAGGCGCTGCCTGCCGGTGGCGCGATGGTGGCCGTACAGGCGACCGAGGCCGAGGTGGCGTCCGCGCTTGAGGGACGTACGGACCGGGTGTCGATCGCCGCCGTCAATGGGCCCTCGTCCGTGGTGATGTCGGGCGACGACGACACGGTCAACGAGATCGCGGCCGGGTTCGCTGAGCAGGGTCGTAAGACCAAGCGGCTGACGGTCTCGCACGCTTTCCACTCGCCGTTGATGGAGCCGATGCTGGCCGACTTCCGGCGGGTCGCCGAGGGGCTGTCCTACAGCGCGCCGCGTATCCCGGTCGTATCGAATGTGACGGGTGAGCTGGCCACCGCCGAGGACCTGTGCTCCCCGGAGTACTGGGTGCGGCATGTCCGTGCGGCGGTCCGGTTCGCCGACGGCGTCCGTACCCTCGCCGAGTACGGCGTACGGACGCTGATCGAGCTGGGTCCCGACGGCGTGCTCTCGGCGATGAGCCAGGAGTCCCTGCCCGACGACCTCGACGCGCTGAGCGTGCCGCTGCTGCGCGGTGCGCGGCCGGAGGCCGAGAGCCTGACCGCCGCGGTCGCCCAGGCCCACGCCCGTGGGGTGCCGCTGGACTGGGCGGAGTTCTTCGCGGGCCGGGGCGGCAAGCGGGTCGAGTTGCCGACGTACGCCTTCCAGCACCAGCGGTACTGGCTGGAGGCCGGTGTGTCGGCGGGCGACGTCGAACTGGCGGGCCTGAGCGCGGCGGACCACCCGCTGCTGGGTGCCGCTGTCGAGATCCCCGGCACCGGTGGGCTGTTGCTGACCGGCCGGCTGTCGCTTGACACCCACCCGTGGCTTGCCGACCACGGGGTGCTCGGCTCGGTGCTGCTGCCTGGCACGGCCTTCGTGGAGCTGGCCATCCGGGCCGGTGACCAGGTCGACTGCGGGTATCTGGAGGAACTGACGCTGGAAGCACCGCTACTGTTCCCCGAACGGGGCGCGGTACAGGTGCAGTTGGCGGTCGGCGACGCGGACACCTCGGGCCGCCGCGCGCTGAGCATCCACTCCCGGACGGTGGGGCAGCCGTGGACGCGCCACGCCAGCGGCCTGCTGGCCCCGGCCGCCGGTCCGGTACCGCTGACCGAGCCGACGGCGGCCTGGCCGCCGCCGGACGCGGTCCCGGTGCCGATCGAGGGCCTGTACGACGGGTTCGCCGCCGCGGGCCTGGTCTACGGACCGGCTTTCCAGGGCGTACGCGCGGTGTGGGTGCGTGCCGGTGAGGTGTTCGCCGAGGTCGCGCTGGACGAGGACGTCGCGGAGGTCGCCGGGCAGTTCGGGCTGCATCCGGCGCTGCTGGACGCGGCGTTGCACGCGGTCGGTCTCGGCGACCTGATCGAGGCCACCGGCCAGGCCCGGCTGCCCTTCGCCTGGTCGGGTGTGAGCCTGCACGCCGCGGGCGCGCGGGCGGTGCGGGTACGGCTGTCCCGCTCCGGTGTGGGCGCGGACACGGTGTCGCTGACGGTCACCGACACCGCTGGCGTGCCGGTGGCCGCTGTCGAGTCGCTGTCGCTGCGACCGGTGAGCGCCGGGCAGCTGGAGGCGGCCCGGGGCGGTGCCCAGGACTCCCTGTTCCGGCTGGAGTGGTCCCCGCTGCCCGAGCGGGGTACGGGTGCGCCGGTCGGTTCCTGGGCGCTGGTGGGCGCCGATGTGTTCGGGATCGGTACGGTGCTCGGCTCGGCAGGGCAGGGCGTCCGCGCCCACGCGGACCTGTCCGCGCTGGACGGCCCGGTGCCTGACGTGGTGTTCGCGTGTGTCGCCGGTACCGGCGTGGCGGCCGGGCCCGTACACGAGAGCGCGGCCGCCGTACTGGAGTTGGCGCAGTCGTGGTTGGCCGATGAGCGGTTCGCTTCCTCGCGTCTGGTGCTGGTGACACGGGGCGCGGTGGCCGCCAACGCCGGGGACGGGGTGCCGGATCTGGCGGGTGCGGCGGTGTGGGGCCTGGTGCGCTCGGCGCAGACGGAGAACCCCGGCCGGTTCGTCCTGCTGGACCTGGACGAGGAGCCCGTCCCGGACGGGTTGCTGACCGACGCGCTCGCCGCTGACGAACCACAGCTGGCGGTGCGCCAAGGCGGTGTCCGGGTGCCCAGGCTGGCCCATGCGGCGGCAGCCGCCGCCCCGGAAAGGCCAGAGGGGCCGGAGCGGGCGGAGGCGTCACAGGCGCCGGAGACGGACGGCACGGTGCTGATCACCGGCGGTTCGGGTGCGCTGGGCGCGGTGCTGGCCCGGCACCTGGTGACTGAGCGCGGGGTCCGCCATCTGCTGCTGACCAGCCGCCGCGGTGAGGCGTCGCCTGGTGCGGCGGAGCTGACGGCCGAACTGACGGCGCTGGGTGCGTCGGTGCGGGTGGCCGCCGTGGATGTCGCCGACCGGGAAGCACTGGCGGCGGTCCTCGCGTCGATACCGGCCGCGCATCCGCTGACCGCTGTCGTGCACGCGGCCGGAATCACCGACGACGGTGTGGTGGGTTCGCTGACGCCGGAGCGGCTGGCCGCTGTGCTGCGTCCCAAGGTGGACGGGGCCTGGAACCTGCACGAGCTGACCCGGGAGCTGAACCTCTCCTCCTTCGTGATGTTCTCCTCCGTCGCGGGTGTCATGGGCGGTGCCGGACAGGGCAACTACGCGGCGGCGAACGCGTTCCTGGACGGGCTGGCCCACCACCGCACGGCATCCGGCCTGCCCGCCCAGTCGCTGGCCTGGGGGCCGTGGGACCAGACCGGCGGTATGGCCGACGCGCTGACCGAGACCGACCGGCAGCGGCTTGCCCGTTCGGGCATGCTCGGGCTGTCCGCGGAACAGGGCACGGCGCTGTTCGACAGCGCGGCCACGGTCGGCGAGGCCGTCCTGGTGCCCATGCGCCTGGACCTCGGCACACCGCGCAGCCAGCCGGACGCCACGGCGATCCCGGCTCTGCTGCGCGGCCTCGTACGGGCGCCCGCCCGGCGCCTGCTGACCAGCGGGGCGGCGGCCGCCCCGGAAACGGGACTGGCGCGGCTGCTGGCCGGGCTCACACCGGCCGACCAGGAGCAGCGACTGCTGGAGCTGGTGTGCACCCATGTGGCCGCGGTACTGGGCCACGCCTCCGCGGACGCGGTCGACGCCGACCAGGCGTTCCGGGAAGCCGGATTCGACTCCTTGACCGCCGTCGAGCTGCGGAACAGGCTCAACAAGGCCACCGGACTGCGGCTGCCTGCCACCCTCGTCTTCGACTACCCCACCCCCCAGGTGCTGGCGCGCCAGTTGCGCGACGAACTGGTCGGTACGGAGCCCGAGGTGGCGGCATCCGCCACGGTCCTCGCCTCCGAGGAGCCGATCGCGATCGTCGGCATGGCCTGCCACTACCCGGGCGGGGTGAGTTCGCCCGACGATCTGTGGCAGTTGGTCGCCACCGGCACCGACGGGGTCGGCGTCTTCCCCACCGACCGTGGCTGGGACGTCGAGTCGCTGTACGACCCGGAGCTGTCGCGCCCCGGCACCTCGTACACCAACGAGGGCGGTTTCCTCTACGACGCCGCCCAGTTCGACCCGGCGTTCTTCGGCATCAGCCCGCGTGAGGCGCTGGTGATGGACCCCCACCAGCGGCTGCTCCTGGAGACCTCCTGGGAGGCCATCGAGCACGCGGGGATCGACCCGACCTCGCTCAAGGGCAGCCGGACCGGGGTGTTCGCCGGAGTGATGTACCACGACTACGGCGTGCTCGTGACGCAGGCCGCGGGCGAGGACTCCGAAGCCGACGGCGCGGGCACCGGCAGCTCGGGCAGTGTCGCCTCCGGCCGGGTCTCGTACGTCCTCGGACTCGAAGGCCCGGCGGTGACGGTGGACACGGCGTGCTCGTCGTCGTTGGTGACCCTGCATCTGGCCGCGCAGGCACTGCGGTCGGGGGAGTGCTCGATGGCGCTGGCGGGCGGGGTGACGGTGATGTCCACGCCCGGTACGTTCGTGGAGTTCTCCCGGCAGCGCGCGCTGTCCCCGGACGGGCGGAGCAAGGCGTTCTCCGACGCCGCCAACGGCACCGGCTGGGGCGAGGGCGTCGGCATGCTGCTGGTGGAGCGGCTGTCCGATGCCCGCCGCAACGGTCACCAGGTGCTGGCGATCATGCGCGGCAGCGCGGTCAACCAGGACGGTGCCTCCAACGGGCTCACCGCACCGAACGGCCCGGCCCAGCAGCGGGTGATCCGGCAGGCGCTGGACAGCGCCGGGCTGTCCACGGCGGACGTCGATGTGGTGGAGGCCCACGGCACCGGTACGAAGCTGGGTGACCCGATCGAGGCGCAGGCGCTGCTGGCCACGTACGGGCGGCGCGAGGCGGACGCCGAGCCGCTGTTCCTCGGCTCGATCAAGTCCAACATCGGACACGCGCAGGCGGCCGCTGGCGCGGCAGGCGTGATCAAGATGGTGATGGCGATCCGGCACGGTGTGCTGCCCCAGACGCTGCATGTCGATGAGCCGTCGTCGCAGGTCGACTGGGACTCGGGAGCGGTGGAACTGCTCACCGAGGCGCGCGAGTGGCCCGCCCTTGACCGGCCGCGCCGAGCGGCGGTCTCCTCCTTCGGGATCAGCGGCACCAACGCGCACGTCATCCTGGAACAGCCGGAAGCGGCGGATCAGCGCCGGGTCGACGGCGCTGTCCACGACGGCGCTGTCCACGAGGGCGCTGTCCACGATGGCACCGCCTATGAGGACACTGTTCACGACGGCGTGGCACCGGTGGTGCCCTGGCTGCTGTCCGCGAGGACCGCGGCGGGCGTACGCGCCCAGGCCTCCCGGCTGCGGGCCCACCTGGAGCTACACCCGGACACCCGTCTGCCGGACCTGGGCCACTCGCTGCTCACGACCCGGACGGTCTTCGACCACCGGGCGGTCCTGGTGGCCGGTGAACAGGGCGAGTTCCTCGATCAGTTGGCCGCGCTCGCCGATGACAGGGAGCTGCCCGGTCTGGTCCGGGGCGGCCCCGGGGCCGCGACCCGCAACGGTCCGGTGTTCGTCTTCCCCGGCCAGGGCTCCCAGTGGCTGGGCATGGGCCTGGAACTGATGGACACCTCCCCGGTGTTCGCCGAGCGGATGACGGAGTGCGCCGCCGCCTTCGCACCGTTCCTCGACTGGTCGGTCATGGAGGTGCTGCGCGGTGCGCCCGGAGCACCGAGCACCGACCGGGTGGAGATCATCCAGCCGGTGCTGTTCTCCGTGATGGTCTCGCTGGCCGAACTGTGGCGCTCCTACGGGGTGCGGCCCTCGGCGGTCGTCGGCCACTCCCAGGGAGAGATCGCCGCCGCCTGCGTCGCGGGCGCGCTGTCGCTTGAGGACGCGGCCCGCGTGGTGGCGCTGCGCAGCGGCCTGCTGGCGCGGCTGGCGGGCAAGGGCGCCGTCGCCTCCGCCATGCTCTCCGCCGAGGAGGCGGCCAAGCGCATCGCCCGCTGGGACGGGGCGCTGTCGGTCGCCGGAATCAACGGCCCCACGGCGGTCACCCTGGCGGGCGAGGAGGACCCGCTGGCGGAGTTCGTCGCCGAATGCGAGGCGGACGGAATCCGCGTACGGGTCATCGCCGCGACCGTGCCCAGCCACTGCCCCCAGGTCGAACCGCTCCGGGAGGAACTGCTGGAGCTGCTCGCCCTGGTGTCACCCAGGCCGAGCGATGTCCCGTTCTACTCGACGGTGACCGGCGAGGCCATCGACACCGCCGAGTTGAACGCCGAGTACTGGTACAGCAACATGCGCGGCACGGTGCTGTTCGAGCCCACCGTCCGCCGCCTGCTGGCGGACGGGCAGCGGGCGTTCGTGGAGGCCAGCCCGCATCCGGTGCTGACCGTCGCCGTGCAGCAGATCGCGGAGCAGGCCGACACCGAGGTGACCGCGGTCGGTTCGCTCCGCCGCGACGAGGGAGGACCCACCCGGTTCCTGACCTCGCTGGCCGAGGCCCATGTCGGTGGCGTTCCCGTCGACTGGGAACCGGCGTTCGCCAACCTGGGCGTCCGGCAGGTGGCCCTGCCCACCTACGCCTTCCAGCGCCAGCCGTACTGGCCGCGGCTGCGCCCGTCCGGCGTCGGCGATGTCACCTCGGCCGGACTTGCGGCGGCCGGCCACCCGCTGCTGGGCGCCACCGTGGAACTGCCCGGCTCCGGCAGCCTGCTGTTCACCGGCCGCCTCTCGCTGGACACCCACCCCTGGCTCGCCGACCACGCCGTCGCCGGTGTGGCGCTCCTGCCGGGGACCGCCTTCGTGGAGCTGGCGATACGGGCCGGTGACCACGCGGGCTGCGACCGGGTGGAGGAACTGACCCTGGAGAGCCCGCTGATGCTCCCCGAGCGGGGCGCCGTCCAGGTGCAACTCACCGTCGCGGAAGCCGACTCCTCGGGGCGGCGGCCACTGAGCGTCCACTCCCGGCCCGCGGTCGTCTCGGACACCGCGGCCACCTCGGACACCGGACCCTGGGTCCGCCACGCCACCGGTCTGCTGGCCGTCGGCGACGCAGCGGTCCCGGCCGGAACGGGCAGCTGGCCTCCCGCCGGTGCCGTCCCCGTCCCGGTGGACGACCTGTACGAGCGGCTGGCGCTCACCGGCGTCGGCTACGGCCCGGTATTCCAGGGCCTGCGAGCCGTATGGCAGGACGGCCAGGGCGGCCAGGACGTGTACGCCGAGGTGGCGCTGGACCAGGAGACCGCCGGCGACGCCGGGCTGTTCGGTCTGCACCCCGCGCTGCTGGACGCGGCGCTGCACGCGATCGGACTGGGCAACCTGGTGGCCGAGACCGGCCGGGTCCGGCTGCCGTTCGCCTGGTCCGGCGTGTCGCTGTACGCGACCGGCGCCACCGCCCTGCGGGTCCGCCTGTCACCCGCGGGCCCGGACGCGGTGTCCCTCACCGTCGCCGACGGCTCGGGCGCACCGGTCGCCTCGGTGGAGTCGCTGGTGCTGCGGCCCGTATCGGCCGAGGCGTTCGCGGGCGCCCGTGGCGGGCACCACGACAAGCTGTACCGGCTGAACTGGGCCACCCTGCCCGAGCCGTCCGCGCCGCAGACCGTCGCGCCCGGTTCCTGGGCCGTCCTGGGCTCCGACCAGCTCGGTCTGGCCGAGGGGCTCAAGGCCGCGGGCGACGCGCCCGGTTCCTTCCCGGACCTGGCCTCGCTCGGCGAAGCCATCGCGGCGGGCACCCCCGTACCGGACGTGGTGCTGGTGTGCGCGGGTGGGCAGCGACTGCCGGAAGCGGTACGTACGGCCACGCACAGCGTGCTGGGGCTGGTCCAGGCCTGGCTGGCGGACACCCGCTTCGACACCGCCCGGCTGGTGGTGGTGACCCGGGGGGCGGTGGCCGCGCACGCCGATGACACCGTTCCGGATCTGTCCGGCGCCGCGGTCTGGGGGCTCATCCGGTCCGCACAGACCGAGAACCCGGACCGGTTCACCCTGCTGGACATCGACGACCGGGACCCGTCCTGGCGTGCGCTGCCCGCGGCGGTCGCGAGCGGTGAACCCCAACTGGCGCTGCGCGACGGCACCGTGCACGCCGCCCGCCTGGGCAGGGTCGCCGTCGCGGCACCGGTCACCGCCGCCGTGGGGGCACCTCCCAGCGGACACGCTGGGGGAGATGAACCGGTCACAGAAAGGGGCGAGTCCGAGGCCGTCCAGTCGGCACAGCGCGACGGCACCGTCCTGATCACCGGAGGCACCGGAGCCCTCGGCAGCCTGGTCGCCCGCCACCTGGTGACCACTCGCGGCGTACGCAGCCTGCTGCTCACCAGCAGGCGCGGACCAGCCGCGGAAGGCGCCGCCGAGCTGGCGGCGGAACTCACCGGCCTGGGCGCGGCCGTACGGATCGCCGCCTGCGACGCGGCCGACCGGGACGCGCTCGCCGAGCTGCTGGCGGGAGTCCCGCAGGAGCACCCGCTGACGGCCGTGGTGCACGCCGCCGGTGTGCTGGACGACGGTGTGATCGGCTCGCTCACCCCGGAGCGGGTGGACCGGGTGCTGCGCCCCAAGGTGGACGCGGCATGGAACCTGCACGAGCTCACCCGGGAGCTGGAGCTGTCGGCGTTCGTCCTGTTCTCCTCGGCGGCCGGTGTCTTCGGCGGCCCGGGCCAGGCCAACTACGCGGCGGCCAACGCCTTCCTGGACGGCCTGGCCCACCACCGCAGGGCGCGGGGCCTCGCGGCCACCTCCCTGGCTTGGGGCCTGTGGGCGGACGACGCCGGTATCAACAGCGGCATGGCCGACAACGTCGGCGAAGTCGATGTGCGGCGGATAGCCAGGTCCGGCATGACGGGTCTGTCGACCCCCGAGGGCCTGGCGCTGCTGGACATCGCGGAAGCGGCGGATGAGGCACTGCTGGTGCCGACCCGTCTCGACCTGGCGCCGGGCGGCGCGGCAGCGGTGCCACCGCTGCTGCGCGATCTGGTCCGCGGGCCCGTACGGCGTACCGCACAGGCGCAGGCCGAGACGGACTCCACGCCGCTGCGGAACCGTCTGCTGAGCGTGCCGGCGGCGGACCGCGCCACGGTGCTGCTGGACATGATCCGCGGCCAGGTCGCCGACGTCCTGGGACACGCCTCGCCGGACGCCATCGAACCCGACCAGGCGTTCAACGAGCTCGGATTCGACTCGCTGACCGCGGTGGAGCTGCGTAACCGGCTCAGCCACGCCACCGGCCTCCGGCTCACCGCCACGCTGGTCTTCGACCACCCGACCCCCGGTCGGCTGGCGGCACACCTGCTGACGGACCTGGACGTCGAGGAGCCCGCGGTGTCGGCACCGCTGCTGGCGGAACTGGCCCGGATGGAGTCGGCCCTCTCGTCGATCACCCCGGAGGGACTGGCTGAACTCGCCCCGGACGACACCGCGTACGAGGAGGTCACGGTGCGGCTCCAGACCCTGCTCGCCAAGTGGGGCCGCTTCCGCACCGAGCCGGACGCCCCGGAACCCGCACGCGACCTCGAAAAGGCCACCGCCGATGAGCTCTTCGACTTCATCGACGGCGAACTCGGGGAGCTGTGACGACATGCCCTGCAACCTTGATGACAACGCGCGAGGAGCGACGAGTCTGTGATGAATGAGGAAAAGCTCCTCGGCTATCTCCGGCGGGTGACCGCCGACCTGCAAGAGGCGCGGCTGCGACTGCGCGACCTTGAGGCCGGTCACCAGGAGCCGATCGCCATCGTGGGCATGGCCTGCCGCTACCCCGGCGGCGTCAGCTCGCCGGAGGACCTGTGGCAGCTGGTGTCCGCGGGCACCGACGCGGTGTCCGCACTCCCGGAGAACCGCGGCTGGGATACGGAGAACCTCTACAACCCGGACCCGGAACACCTCGGCACCTCCTACGCGCGGGAGGGCGGCTTCCTCTACGACGCGGGGGAGTTCGACCCCACCCCCTTCGGGATCTCCCCGCGTGAGGCGCTGGCCACCGACCCGCAGCACCGTCTGTTGCTGGAGACCTCCTGGGAGGTGTTCGAGCGGGCCGGTCTCGCCCCGTCCTCGATGAAGGGCAGCCGTACCGGCGTGTTCGCCGGGGTGATGTACCACGACTACGCCGCCAGGCTGCGCGCCGTACCCGCCGATGTGGCCGGGTACATCGGCAACGGCAACTCGGGCAGCATCGCCTCGGGCCGGGTGGCCTACACCTACGGTCTTGAAGGCCCCGCCGTCACCCTCGACACCGCCTGTTCGTCGTCGCTGGTCGCCCTCCACCTCGCCGTCCAGGCGCTGCGCTCCGGAGAGTGCTCGATGGCGCTGGCCGGCGGGGTCTCGGTGATGTCGTCCCCGGGCACGCTGGTGGAGTTCTCCCGGCAGCGGGGGCTGGCGGCGGACGGCCGGTGCAAGGCGTTCGCCGCCGCCGCGGACGGCACAGGACTGGCCGAAGGCGCCGGCATGCTCCTGCTGGAGCGGCTGTCCGACGCCCAGCGCGACGGCCGCCCGGTACTGGCCGTGGTGCGCGGCTCAGCGGTCAACCAGGACGGCGCGTCCAACGGCATGACGGCGCCTAACGGGCCCTCGCAGCAGCGGGTGATCCGGCAGGCCCTGGCCGACGCCCGGCTGTCCGCCGACGAGATCGACGCCGTGGAGGCACACGGCACCGGCACCAGGCTGGGCGACCCGATCGAGGCCCAGGCGCTGCTGGCCACCTACGGCCAGGAGCGCCCGGTGGACCGTCCGCTGTGGCTCGGATCGCTGAAGTCCAACATCGGGCACGCCCAGGCCGCCGCCGGGGTGGGCGGTGTGATCAAGATGGTGATGGCGATGCGGCACGGCGCGTTGCCGCGCACCCTGCACATCGACGAGCCCTCGCCGCAGGTCGACTGGTCCGCAGGCCAGGTGTCGCTGCTGACGGAGGCCCAGCAGTGGCCGGAGACCGGCCGGCCGCGCCGCGCGGGCGTCTCCTCGTTCGGCATCAGCGGCACCAACGCGCACGCCATCGTGGAACAGGCACCGGCCGAGCGGATACCGGCGGAGCAGCCACCGGCCGCGGACCCCGGCGCCTCACCGGAGCCCACCGTACGGGCCGACACGGTGCCATGGGTCCTGACCGGCAAGTCCGAAAGCGCCCTGCGCGCCCAGGCACTCCGGCTCCGCACCCACCTCGACACCAACCCGGACACCGACCAGGACGTCAACCCGGACACCGACCCCCGGAACGTCGGCCTGTCCCTGGTGACCTCCCGCGCGCTCATGGACCACCGCGCCGCGGTGGTGGCAGCGGACCGGGACGCCTTCGCCGCCGGACTGGCCGCGCTCGCCGAAGGCCGGGACGCGCCCGGCGTGGTACGAGGCGTCGCTTCCCGCCGCAGCAAGCTGGCCCTGCTCTTCACGGGACAGGGCGCGCAGCGGGCCGGGATGGGTCGGGAACTGCACGAGGCGTTCCCGGTGTTCGCCGAGGCGTTCGACGCGGTGTGCGCGGGGTTCGATGCCGAGTTGGACCGGCCCCTGCGTGAGGTGGTCTTCGGTGACACCGAGCTGATCGACCAGACCGTCTATGCCCAGGCGGGGTTGTTCGCGCTTGAGGTGGCGTTGTTCCGGCTGGTCGAGTCGTGGGGATTGGCGCCGGATTACCTGGCGGGTCATTCCATTGGTGAGTTGAGCGCCGCGTTTGTGGCGGGTGTGTGGTCGCTGGCGGATGCGTGTGTGCTGGTGGCGGCGCGAGGCCGGTTGATGCAGGCGCTGCCGTCCGGTGGTGCGATGGTGGCGGTGCGGGCGACCGAGGCCGAGGTGGCGGCGGTACTCGTCGACCGTACGGACCGGGTGTCGATCGCCGCCGTCAACGGTCCGTCGTCGGTGGTGGTTTCGGGCGGTGAGGACGCGGTCACCGAGATCGCGGAGGGTTTCCGGGGCCAGGGTCGTAAGACCAAGCGGCTGACGGTCTCCCACGCGTTCCACTCGCCGCTGATGGAGCCGATGCTGGCCGACTTCCGCAAGGTCGCCGAGGGCCTGACGTACAGCGTCCCGCGTATACCGGTCGTATCGAATGTGACGGGCGAGCTCGCAGCGTCCGAGGACCTGTGCGCCCCGGAGTACTGGGTGCGGCATGTCCGGGAAGCGGTCCGGTTCACTGACGGCGTCCGTACCCTCGCCGAGCAGGGCGTGACCACCTTTATCGAGCTGGGTCCTGACGGGGTGCTGTCGGCGATGGGGCAGGACAGCGCGGCTGATTCCGGCGCGGTGTTCGTGCCGGTACTGCGTGCCGAGCGTTCCGAGCCGCAGACTCTCACTCTCGCGGTCGCGCAGGCCCACGCACGCGGCACGGTGGTGGACTGGGACCGGTTCTTCGCGGGCCGGGGCGCCCGTCGGGTGGACTTGCCGACGTACGCCTTCCAGCGCGAGCGGTACTGGCTGGACAGCGGCGTTCCGGCGGGGGATGTCGAGTTCGCCGGTCTGGGAGCGGGGGACCACCCGTTGCTGGGCGCTGCCGTGGAACTGCCGGACACCGGTGGGCTGCTGCTCACCGGACGGCTGTCGCTGGACACCCACCCCTGGCTCGCCGACCACGCCGTAGCCGGTGTGGTGCTGCTCCCTGGTACGGCCCTGGTGGACCTGGTCGGGCGGGCCGGGGACCGGCTGGGCTGCGACCGGCTGATCGAGCTGACGCTGCGGGCCCCGCTGATCCTGTCCGAACAGGGCTCTGTCGCCCTACAGGTGGTGGTGGGCGCGGCCGACGAGGACGGGCAGCGCACGGTGCGGGTGTACTCCCGCCCGGCGGGTGCCGGCACCGACCCGGAGTGGACCCTCAACGCCGAGGGCGTGCTCGCCGCCACCGCGCCGGACCCCACGCCCCTGTGGACCCCGCAGGTCTGGCCGCCCACCGGAGCCGAACCGGTGCCCCTGGACGGCTTCTACGAGCGGCTGGCCGACGCCGGGTTCGCCTACGGACCGGCCTTCCAGGGCCTGCGGGCAGCCTGGCGGCTCGGCGACGAGGTCTTCGCCGAGGTGGAACCGCCGGACCAGGTGCGCGACGCGGCCGACGGCTTCGGTATCCACCCGGCCCTGCTGGACGCGGCCATGCACGGGCTGAACCTGGGCGGCCTGCTGGCCGACACCGGCCAGGGACGGCTGCCGTTCTCCTGGAGCGGGGTGCGGCTGCACTCCACTGGCGCCGCCACGCTGCGGGTGCGGCTGGCCTCGGCCGGGACGGATGCCGTCTCCCTCGCGGCCGTCGACATCTCGGGTACTCCGGTGGTGTCCGTGGCGTCCCTGGTGCTGCGGCCGGTCAGCGCCGGGCAGTTGCGGGCAGGGGCCCACCAGCGGTCGCTGTTCCAGCTGGAGTGGACGCCGGTGTCCGTACCGGCCACCGGCCACCAACGCACCGACCGGTGCGCCCTGGTGGGCCCCGACCATCGCGGGCTGCGTCAGACGTTCGCGGACGCGGGCGTCACCGCCGTCGGCCACCAGGACCTGGCGGCGCTGTCGGATTCCGTACGGGAGTCCGGCGGCACGGTTCCGGACCTGGTGCTGGCGGGTGTGCCTGGGCCCGCTGACGCCGCGAGTCCGGTGGACCGCGCGCATCAGGTGGCCCGTACCGTTCTGAGCCTGTCGCAGTCCTGGCTGGCGGACGAGCGGTTCGCCTCAGCGCGGCTGGTGGTGGTCACCCAGGGCGCGGCGGCTCCGGCCGTGGTGGACCCGGCGGCGGCCACCGCGTGGGGCCTGGTGCGTTCCGCGCAGGCCGAACACCCCGGCCGCTTCGTCCTGCTGGACCTGGACGGTGCGGAGGAGTCCCGCGCCGCGGTGCCTTCCGCCCTCGGTACGGACGAGCCGCAGCTGGTCATCCGTCAGGGTGCGGTGTCCGCCGCCCGGCTCGTACGGGCAGCGGTGACGCCGCCCGGCTCCGAGCCCGCTGCGCGTGAGGACGAGGAGGGGGACGGGACCACCGAGAACGAGAACGGGGCTCACGGCACCGTACTCGTCACCGGTGGCACCGGGGCGCTGGGCGCACTGGTGGCCCGGCACCTGGTCGCCGCGCGCGGCGTGCGGCACCTGGTGCTCACCAGCAGGCAGGGCGCCGCCGCGCCCGGCGCCGCCGAACTGACCGCGGAGCTGGCCGAGCTGGGCGCGTCCGTGACGATCGCCGCGGTCGACGTCGCCGACCGGGACGCGCTGGCGGAGGCACTGGCCGCCATCCCGGCCGCTCACCCGCTGACCGGGGTGGTGCACACCGCGGGAGTGGTGGCGGACGGGGTGATCGGCTCGCTGACCTCGGAGGGGATGGCCGAGGTGCTCCGCCCCAAGGTGGACGGGGCCTGGCATCTCCATGAGCTGACCGCGGAAGCGGACCTGTCCATGTTCGTCCTGTTCTCGTCGCTGGCGGGCACCCTGGGCGGAGCCGGTCAGGGCAACTACGCGGCGGCGAACGCGTTCCTGGACGCGCTGGCCCACCACCGGCGGGCGGCCGGCCGTCCCGCGGTCTCCCTGGCGTGGGGCATGTGGGCCAGGCTCAGCGGCATGACCGGGGGACTCAGCCCGGCCGAACTGCGACGGCTGCGCCGGGCGGGCCTCGGGGCGCTGTCCGACCAGGAGGGCCTGGCACTCTTCGACGCGGCGACCGCGGGCGAGGAAGCCACGCTGGTCCCGATGCGGCTCGAACCAGGCGAGGCGGCGGGCGACCTGGTGCCGCCACTGCTGCGGGACCTGGTACGTTCCCCGGCGCGCCGTAGTCAGCCCGTCGCCGCCGCCGTCGCCGACACCGGCGCCCTGCGGCGCGCACTGCTGGAGCTGCCGGAGGCCGAGTGGGACCAGGTCCTCGATGCGGCGGTACGTGACCAGGTGGCGGCTGTGCTCGGCCACCCGTCGGGTGCGGCGATCGACAGCGACCAGCCCTTCACGGACATGGGGTTCGATTCGCTGGCCGCCATCGAGCTGCGCAACCGGCTCACCGCGGCGGGCGGGTTCCGGCTGTCGGCGACGCTGATCTTCGACCATCCGACGCCGGGCGCGGTCGCCACGCACCTGCGCGAGATGCTGCTGGCGGAAGCCGACGACAAGGACGCCGCCGAGCAGGGCGAGCCGGTGACCGGCACCTCCTCCGGCCCGGAGCGGGCCGGTTCCATCGAGGCTCTGTTCCGCCAGGCATGCGCCGCCGGACAGTACGAGGACGGCGTGGAACTCCTGATGGCGGCGTCCCGGATACGCCCCGCCTTCGACGCCGAGGACGGGGCCAGGCACGCCCCGAAACCGGTCCGGCTCTCCCGTGGCCCGAGGCGGCCGTCACTGGTCTGCTTCGCCGCCCCGGTGGCCCTGTCCAGCGCCCACCAGTACGCCCGCTTCGCGGCGGCCTTCCACGGCACCGCCGACGTCTCGGTGCTGGTGCCCCCCGGCTTCACCGAAGGGGAAGCGCTGCCGCGGTCGGTCGAGGCGGTCATCGCCACTCAGGCGGACACGGTGCTGGCCTGCGCCGAAGGAGGGCCCGTCGTCCTGGCCGGGCACTCCTCCGGCGGCTGGCTCGCCCACGCCGTGGCCGCTCGGCTGGAGAATCTGGGGGTGGCGCTCGCCGGTGTCGTGCTGCTGGACACCTATCTGCCCGGCAACGACGCCACCCGCGGCTTCGCGTCGGTCTTCATGGACAGCATGTTCGACCGGGAGGGGGTGGTGGACGGCGTGAACTTCGCCAGGCTGACCGGCATGGGCGGCTACTTCCGGCTCTTCGCGGACTGGAAGCCGACCGGCATCGCCGCCCCCACCCTGTTCGTCCGCGCCGGTGAGCAGATCGTCAAGGAGGACCAGCCCGGCGCCCCCGCCCTGCGGGCCTCCTGGCAGCTGCCGCACACGGCGGTCGACGTGCCGGGGAACCACTGGACCATGATGGAGGAGCACGCCGGTGCGGCGGCCCGGTCGGTCCGCGACTGGCTCGGCCACCCCCACTCCTGAGGCGCCCCGGCCTCGATAAGCCGCCCCGCCCCGGCGTCCCTGCGACGCCGGGGCGGGGCCTTTCCGTACCGGCCGCACTCCGAGCCGGGCGGAGCACGGCGGCCGGGACGTGCACACTGCGGGGACCGATGGCATCAGAAGGGTGAACGCATGAGCAGGGTGAACGGATGAGCGCGCGCTTCGAGGAGATCGACTGGCGCCCGACACCGATGGGCGACATCAGCCTGCGGCGCCGGCGGGACCCGGTGTCCGGCGACGACGTGTACGAGGTGAAGCTCGGCGACGAGTTCCTCATGTCCAGCCTCTTCACGGCGGGAGAGATCGCGCTCACCCGGCTCGGCCTGGCGAAGCTGCCGGACGCCGACCTGGACGTCGCCGTGGGCGGGCTCGGTCTCGGGTACACCGCGCAGGAGGCGCTGGAGGACCCGCGAGTGCGCTCGCTGCTCGTGGTCGACGCGCTCGCCGAGGTGATCGACTGGCACGAACGCGGACTCGTACCGCTGGGTACGCGCCTGACCTCGGATGCCCGCTGCCGACTGCTCCACGGCGATTTCTTCGCGATGGCCGCCGATCCGGGCGGCCTGGACCCCCAGGCGCCGGACCGCCGTTTCCACGCCATCCTCCTGGACGTCGACCACTCCCCACGCCACGTGCTGCACCCGCGTCACGCGGCGCTCTACCAGCCCGCCGGAATGCGCGCTCTCGCCCGGCTTCTCCACCCGGGCGGCGTCTTCGCCCTGTGGTCCAACGACCCGCCCGACGCACCGTTCAGGTCCGTGCTCGCAGAGGTCTTCGCGGAAGAGGAAGCCCACGTCGTCAACTTCGACAACCCCCTGCAAGGGGGAACTGCCGCCAACACCGTCTACGTGGCGAAAAAGGAAGGCGGAGAAGGAAGCCGGCACGGCTGACCGACGAGCCTCGCCCTGGGGACTGTCTCCGAGTCTGCTCGACCGCCAGGAGACCTTCAGCGGAGCGTCAGGGGACAGGGGACAGGGGTCAGCGGGGCGCCGTGCATCACGTGGTGGCCGGAGGCGCGGTGGCACGCGACTCCGGCGGCGCCCATCCCGCAACTGGGGGATGGGCATCGGTCCGTGGTCCGCACAGGATCACACGTGTCCGGGCGACCTGCCCGCCCAGCCACGACCACTGCCAAGGAGTCACCCACCCATGCACGCCGTCATCGCCACCCGGCACGGAGGACCCGAGGTCCTTGAGTCCGTCACCGCTCACCCCGACCCCCGCCCCGCCGCAGGTCAGGTTCTGGTGGACCTCGCCGTGAGCGGGGTCAACTTCATCGACGTCAGCCAGCGCAGCGGCGTCTTCGCGACGCCCACACCGTTCGTCCCGGGCGTTGAGGGAGCCGGTACGGTCGCCGCCCTCGGCCCGGATGTGTCGGGGGTGGCGGTGGGAGACCGGGTGGCCTGGGCCATGGACGGTTCCGTCAGTACCGCCCACGGTGCCTACGCGGAGCGCGCCGTGGTCACCGCCAACCGCCTGGTGCCGATTCCCGACGCCCTGGGCACCGAGGACGCGGCGGCGGTGCTGATGCACGGCATGACCGCGCACTACCTCACCCACGACACCTACCGCGTCGAGGCCGGTGACACCGTCCTCGTCCACGCCGGTGCGGGCGGCTTGGGGCGCATGCTCACGCAGTACGCCGTGGCGCGGGGCGCCCGGGTCATCGCGACCGTCTCCTCCCCGGCCAAGGAGGCGGTGGCCCGGGACGCCGGAGCCGACGCCGTTGTCGGCTATGAGGCGTTCGCCGAGCAGGTGCGGGACCTGACGGGCGGCCAGGGCGTCGCGGCCGTCTACGACGGCATCGGCGCCGCCACCTTCGACGGCAGCCTCGCGAGCCTGCGCACGCGCGGCACGATGGTGCTCCAGGGCGGTGCCGGCGGACCCGTCGAGGCGTTCGACACCGGGCGCCTGCTGAGTGGCGGTTCGCTGTTCCTCACCCGGCCCGGCATCGCGCACTACACCCAGGACCCGGCGGAGATGCTGGACCGTGCACGGGACGTGTTCGCCCGGACCGTCAGCGGCGAGCTGCGGGTGCACATCGGCGGGCGGTACGCGCTCAGCGAGGCGCGCCGCGCGCACGAGGACCTCCAGTCCCGGCGGACCACCGGGAAGCTTCTGCTCATCCCCTAGGTTGACGCCGCTGACGCGGACCCCGCCCACCGGCAGTGGCTCCGTACGACCGGACAGGGAGCGACACGGCCGTGACACCTCACCCCGCCACGTGGAAGCGTGACGAACTGCTCGCCCGCGCGGTGGAGGCACCCGACGCACTCACCCTGTTCGCGACCGTCTCCACCCGGCTGTCCCGGCTCGTCCAGTACGACGCGGCGGTGTGGCGCGCGACGGACCCGCTCACCGGGCTGATGGCCGCGCCGGTCCGCGTGGAGAACATCGACGAGGGCGGCTGTGCCGTGTTCTGGACCAGCGAGTCCCACCCGGACACGGTCAACCCCTTCCGCATCCTCGTGGGTGCCCAAGTCCCGGCGGCCGCGCTGCGCGCCAGCACCGGTGACCGCCCCGAACTCAGCCCGCTCTACGGCGCGTACCTGCGCCCGCGCCGCTTCGGTGACGAACTGCGCGCGGTGCTGCGGGTCGCGGGGCGGCCATGGGGCAGTGTCAGCCTGTTCCGGGAGGAGAGCCGACCGGCGTTCACCAGCGCAGACACCGACCTGGTCGCGGGACTGTCAGCGCCGCTCGCCGCGCGGCTGCGCGGCTTCCTGCGGCCGGGCCCGGTGGACGACCCGCACCGACTGGGCGAGGCGACGGGGGTGCTGCTCTTCGACAGGTCCGGGCGGCTGGTGTCGGCCAACGAGCAGGCCCGGGAGCGGATCGCGCAGGTCCGCGGCGGGTATCCCGAAGGTTCCACGCCGTCATCCATGCCGGTTTGGATCAACACGCTGGCCGCGGCCGGTACGGGCCGGGTGCGGGTGCGCACCCGGCACGGGCACTGGCTGGCGTGCCACGCCTCGCGGCTGAGCGGTGATGACGCCTTCACCGTGGTGATGATCGAACCCGCGCCGGTGTCCGAGGTGGCCGCGATCATCGTGGAGACCTACGAGCTGACCGCGCGCGAGAGGGAGGTCACCCGGCTGGTCGCGGGCGGCATGGCGACCGCCGACATCGCGCGGCAGCTGCGGATCACCGGCCACACCGTCCGCGACCACGTCAAGTCGGTGCTGGCCAAGGTGGGTGTCACCAGCCGGGGCGAACTGGTCGCCAAGCTGTTCAGCGAGCACATCTCGCCCGCCGCCGCGCGCACCGTGGAACGCGTCCGCACGGCGAGCTGACCCTGCCTGAGCGCCGACCCGCCGGCCCGGGGCAGGGCCCGTGGTCCTTCGCGGTCAAGGGATGTGGCACTGCGTGACATCCTTAGACGGTGCTCCTCACAGACAACGACCACAGCATCGAACTGCGTCCGCTCGGATATCAGTACCCCTCGCCCAGCGGTGACCGATATGACGACAACTGGCTGGCCATTGAGGGCGAGGTGACCACGCCCGAGGGCACGTGGTCCTTCACCGACCCCTGTCTGCTGACGGACGAGGCCCGAGAGGTGTCTCCCTGGCTACGCTCCGTAGCGGGGTCCGTCACGGACCAGCCGGATGGAGACAGCGAGCCGCCGGAGGACCTGTCCTTCCTTGAGCCCGCGCTGTCCTTCAGCGTCAGCAGCTGGAACGACGACGCCGGGGTGGTAGAGGTGCGCTTCTCGCAGGAGGTCGCCCCGCCGTGGCGGTACGACCATGAGCGGATGGACGAGTTCGTGGTCGAGCTGCGGGTCACCGCCGCCGGGCTGCACCGGGCGGCCGACGAGTGGGACCGCTCCCTGGCCGAGTTCCCCTCGCGTTGATCTCCGGGTCCGTTCCGCGGACCGCGGCGGTGGTCGTGCGGCCGCGAGCCGAGCGGGCGCGGTCGCGACGGGGGGATGTCCGCGTGGCGTCGACCGAGGTTGTTGTCAAACGGGTCGACCCGTATGGTAAATCGTATGAGCTCCTTTCCGTCCTCCAGGGGACGTCCCAGGGACCCCCGCTCGCACGAGGCGATCGTCAGCGCGGCCACAGAGCTGGTGACCGAGGTCGGCTACGCCGCGACATCGATCGGGGCGGTGGCCGCCCGTGCCGGTGTCGGCAAGGACACGGTCTACCGGCGGTGGCGGGGCAAGCCGGAGCTGGTCTTCGAGGCCGTGTTCACGACCACCGACCATGCCCCGACCCCGGACACCGGAACGCTGGCCGGGGACCTGACCGTACTGCTGCGGGGCCTGGTCGACGAGTTCCAGGCACCCGCCGCCGCAGCGGCGCTCCCGGGGCTGCTCGCTGACTTCGCCGCCGATCCGGTACTGAAGACGCGCATTCGCAGCGACTTCCTGGCCCCCTCGAAGGAACGGCTGCTGATCGTCTTCGAGCGCGCCGTGGAGCGCGGGGAGATCGCGGTCGGCACGCCCGTGGATCTGGTCCTGGACACGCTGGCAGGAGCCGTGCTCTTCCACGTCGGTCTGGTCGGGGAACACCCCGACCCTCAGCTGGCCGACCGGCTGGCTGCTGTCATAGCCAAAGGAATCGAGCTCCGATGAACGGCTGGCTTCTCGCAGCGGGCATCACCGCGTCCGGTGTGGCCGTGGCGCACATCGTCGGCGGGCACCGGGATACGGTGCGCCCGCTGCTGTCCTGCGGACTCGCCGACGAACCCAAGCGCTGCCTTCACGCCGTGTGGCACATGGTGAGCGTTGACCTGGTGCTCTCCGCGGCCGCCTTGGTCTACCTCGCGCTGGCGGACGACACGTCAGCGACCGGGCTGATGGCGTGGTTCGTGGCCGCGCACTTCGCGGCGTACGCAGTCGCCTTCCTGGTCGTCACGCTGTCGGTCGGCTGGCCGAAGCCACTGCTTCGGCTGCCGCAGTGGCTTCTCCTCCTGCCGGTCGCGGCCCTGAGCGTGGCGGGTGCCGCCTAGCGACAGCCCCGGAGAGACACAGCCGCGGTGCCCGCGGGGTGCGGTCCACCGCTTCGCGGCCGGCGGGTTCGACGCGCTGGAGGATGTCCTGTCTCTGCCCGTATATCTGATTCGGCGCGGCCGGCGTCCCTGCGCTCGTGGACAGACCTGCAGCCCGCGGGCACCGCTCAGCAGGTCTGCGCCCTGGGTCACTGCTTGCCCGGCTCTCCGGGCTGTGACATGTCTCAGATTCATCAATTGCTCCAGGGCATCGGTGCTTGGGGTGTCTCCGCGGATCGACGGAGACACCCTGGCCGGGGCGGCCGGCCTCACACCGTCTATCCGCTGAACTGGCCGGGCGTGTAGTCGCCACCTGGCACAGCGGCGATGACACCGAGCCGGTTGCTGGCGTTGATCAGCGCGATCAGGCAGGTCAGCGCGGCCAGCTGTTCCTCGCTGTAGTACTTGGCGGCGTTCGCCCACACATCGTCCGGCACACCACCGGCAGCGTCGGCAATCCGGGTTCCCTGCTCGGCCACTTCAAGGGCCGCCCGTTCCTCGTCGGTGAAGACCGTGGTCTCGCGCCAGACCGCAACCAGGTTCACCCGGGTGGCGCTCTGCCCGGCGTGCGCCAGATCCTTGCCGTGGATGTCGGTGCAGAATCCACAACCGTTGACCTGGCTCACGCGCAACAGCACCAGGTCGATCGTGGTCCTGGGCAGCAGGCCGCTGTTGATCACGGCCATGCTCGCCGTGTTGATGCCCTTCATGGCCTTGCCGGCGATCTTGTCGCCCATGAGATTCACGCGCGCGGACATAGTGCACTCCTCATCGTGGTGATCGCTGTGGTTGTCGCCGCACCATGACGCGGCGCGGTGGTGATGCTCAGTCGGCTCGGACCGGGGTGTTCTGGCAGGCGTGCAGCAGCCAGGCCCCGTCGCCCTGCTTGGTCATGACGTACAGCGGGGCGCCCTCCGACTCACCGCCGGGCGCGTGGTAGACCTGCCTGACTTTGACGGCCGCCACGTCCGGTCGCAGGAACCTGGTGTGGACGACCTCGTAGGTGACGTCTCCGTCCCAGTCGGCCTTCGGTAGCACGGCGCGGGTGAATTCGGCGATGGCGTCGAGACCGACCAGGACCTTGCCGTGGGCGGTCGTCCACAGTGCGTCGGGGTGGAACAGGGACAGGAAGCCCTCGGCGTCCTTGGCCCTCTGGGTGCCCTCGACGGCGGCCGCGACCTGCGCGACGGCGCTGACGTCGCCGGGTGGAGCGTATTCGGTGTTCACGACGATCTCGCTTTCCGGTCCTGGAAGTGGGGATCAGGTGCGGGCATGAGCTGGGGCGAGGGCCTCACGCAGAAAGGCGTCGAAGCACTGGAGCCAGGGGAAATCGGCGCGCAGGGTGGGGATGTCGGCTCGGTAGCCGTCCTTGGCGAACCACTCGTACATCCGTTCCTGGATCGGCTTGGCCACCAGACGCGTGGGGACACCGGTGACCTGTTGGTAAGTGGCCGCCACCTGCTCGAAGCTGATTGCGTCTCCGGCGATCGCCAGCCGGGCGCCGAGGTATTCCTCGGGCTTGGCGAACACCGCGGCGGCAATCCGGCCGATATCCGAGGCGGCGATCATCTGCATGGGGCGGCCGGGAATCACCGGCAGCTCCAGGACGCGTTCGTCGGCGGCGTCGGCGTACCACAGCAGGTTGTCCATGAAGAACACCGGCCGCAGGATCGTCGCCATCGGGAAGGTGGCGGCGACGTGCTCCTCGATGCGGGCCTTGGATTCGAAGTGGTCGATGCCGGTGGCCCGTTCGGCGCCGTCGACGGAGCTGTAGACCAAGTGCGCGACCCCTGCGGCCCGGGCGGCGTCCGCCACGGCGATGCCGCGGCGGACCTCGGTGGCCAGCTCTTCCTCGGTGACGGCCAGCGGCTGGACACTGAACACGCCGTGGGCGCCGGCGGCAGCCCGGGCAAGTGACTCCGCGTCATCGAGATCGCCGCGCACCAAGGTCGCCCCGGCCTGTGCCAGGGCGCGGGCGGGGGCCGCGTCCGCGTCGCGTATCAGGGCCCGCACGTTCCAGCCGTCAGCGAGCAGCGCCAGGGCGGCGGCGCCGCCCTGGTGTCCGGTCGCTCCAGCGACCAGCACTGTCTTGTTCGAGTCCATAGGATTCCTCGCTCCCTCTTAGTGCGGAGCAATTTGCTCCGCACACCGGTGACAGTACTGCGGAGCAAATCACTCCGCAAGGTCTAGAATGGCGGGCATGAACGTCTCCAGACGGCAGCTGGCCCGGCAGGCCGAGGTCGCCCGCAACGACGAAGCCCTCCTCCGGGCCGCCCGCCGGGTCTTCGCCCGCGACGGCGAGCGCGCCTCCGTCAACGCGATCGCCGAGGCCGCCGGCGTCGGCATGGGCACGCTCTACCGCCGCTACAACAGCAAGGCAGCCCTGTACGAGCGGCTGCTGGTGCTGTCGAACCAGCAGTGGAACGCGGCCGTGCGTACGGCCGCCGACCACCCCGACCCTTGGCAGGGACTGCAGGACCTGGTGATCGAGAGTGTCGAGTACGGCCAGGGCACACTCGCCCCGCTGAGGAAGCTGACCTCACTGCCCCCGCCCACGGCCGACCTGGCGTCCGCGGTGGACCGGGACTTCGCCGCACTTGTGGACCGCGCGCACGCGTGTGGCGGACTCCGCCGGGACGCGACGGCCACCGACATCCTTCTCCTCATCGAGCAGCTGGGCCGGTCTCCCCTGGTCGAACAGATCGAGGAGCTGGGCGAGGCCGCGCTCACCGCGGAGGCACGGGCCGCCCGGCGCCGCCTGATCGCGATCGCCCTGGGCGGCCTCGCCGCTGCACCGCACGCCGGCCTCCCCGGACCGCCCCCTGCCCACCACCTGCTGACGGCGCGTTGGCGCGCCGCCGATTGATGCAGCGAAAGAGGTGTGACAGGGAGGCGCTGAGCGTTTCAGAGTGGCCACCGATAGGCGGCGGTGAGAGCACAATGCGCGAGGCACCCGCGCCGTCGAGAGAGGTGTTCGACGTTGCAACTCATCAACTTGGGGTACCTCGTTGGTCTCCTGTCCTGCTGCACTCGTCCTGCCTCATGCGCTGGTCGAGTGGGCCACCATGCTCATCGTCACGCGCGAGGGTGAGCGTCGCCGCAAGCTCCCGCCGCACCAACGCGCGCCGCTCTGGTGTGCCTGCGCCGGCACGACTCCCTTGCCCGGACGGCCGCCGGTTTCGGCATCTCGGTCGGCACCACCCACGCCTACACCACCGCGGTGATCGACCTCCTGGCCGCCCGGGCACCCGGCCTGCTCAAGGTCTGCGCGAGCACGACACGGAGTACGTACTGCTCGACGGGACGCTCGCCGAGTGCGCCGCGGGGGAAACGGCCGGGCCGACTACTCGAACAAGCACCGCCGCCACGGCGTGAACGTGCAGGTCGTGGCCAGCCCGACCGGGCAGTTCCAGGCCCAGCCATGCCGGTGCGGCAACCGCCATACCGCCGCCGGTGAGCAGTCGACGTCGAACTTCAGGGAGATCACTGCCCGGATTCGGGCCAGGGGCCAGCGCTGGTCTTCCCGGCCGTATACGGCCGGGCCTTTGGCCAGTTCCCTCTCCAACTCGGCGAACCGCTCATTGGGCGTAGCCCTACACCGGCCTACCGCAGGGATCGCTGGCCGTCACCCTCTCCGACAACGCCACGAACAGCTCAGTAGGCCGCGCGCAGGTGGACGGTCATGGTCAGGCTGCCGGGAAGGGCCTCGCAGGCGACGCGCACATGCCCGGCCAGGGTGTCCCGGGCGGGCGGCGCCGTCGAGGCGGGGGACATCCACGAGTCCAGAGCGCGGTGGAAGGCGGACACCAGCATGTCCAGGGCCAGCCGGGGCCGCAGGTCGTCCGGGTCGTGGAAATCCAGGCGGCGGTGGAGGGTGGCTTGTGCGGTGCGCGTGGTGCGGTGACAGAAATGCAGACCGTGCGCGTCCATCGACGGGGTCTGCTCGGCCAGTTGGCGGCTGAGCCGCAGGCGGCGCGTCCAGCCCTCCACCGCCGTCATACGGTCCACCCCGGCGAGCAGGGACCCCTCCAGCATGTCCAGCACGGTGCTGCCCCGGGGGTCGCGGGTCTCCAGGTCGTCGAGGAAGGCGAGCCACAGATCCTGCGTGGGCGCCATGGCCACGTCTTCCTTGCTGGTGAAGTACCGGAAGAACGTGCGCTTGGAGACCTCCACCGCGTCACAGAGCTCGTCGAGGGTCACTCCGCCGAAGCCTCGCTCGCCGAAGAGCTCCAGGGATGTGTCGATCAAGGTCTGCCGTGTGCGCAGCTTCTTCCGTTCGCGCAGTGGCAGGCGGTCCTCGCCTTCCGGCCCCGGCAGCGCATGCGTCATGGCGTCCTCCATGGCGTCAGCGTACCCGAGGGGTAAACGCCGCCTGCAAGCTTATGCCACCTAGTGGCAGCCACCGGGGCCGGGGCACTCTGGTGCGGCCACGCGGGTCAGTGGACGGAGACGCTGTCGTGGTGCTGGTGGGGTGCCGGGGGCTCCGCGTGGTGGCGGCCCTGGCGCGGCCCGGGCGGACCGGCCACCAGGTGCCCCGGCCGAGGAGCGCGGCGAGCGCGGGCACCAGCACGAGGGAGAGGACGAACGCGGAGAGCATGATGCCGAGCGCCGTCGCGAAGCCGATCCGCCGGACACGGCTCAGTCCTGGCACACCCGGTCCGTGCCGGGGCCGCCGGACAGGGTGTCCTTGCCGGCGCCGCCACGCAGCAGGTCGTCACCGCTGTTGCCGTAGATCGTGTCGTCGTCCGCGCCGCCGTACAGCTTGTCGTTGCCGCGCCCGCCCAGGATCGTGTCCCTGTCCTGTGAGCCGTGCACGGTGTCGTTGCCGTCACCTCCGGTCAGGGTCCGGGGCTCGTTCTCGCCGCTGGTGCCGTATACGGTGTCGTTGCCCGGGCCGCCGTCGCAGTCGTGGGCGCAGCGGGTCAGTGTGTCGTTGCCCCGACCGCCGTAGGAGCCCTCGCCGTACACCCCGCCGCCCGACTCAAGGCGGTCGGAGCCGTCCTCGCCGTACTGGGAGATATGGCCGTCGCCTTTGAGGGTGTCGTCGCCCAGGCCGCCGCGGAACTCCAGGTAGGCGCTGTTCCCCGGGGCCACGGTGACGGTGTCGTCCATGTCGCCGACGGACGCCACGAGGGTGGTCAGGTCGGACGCGCTGTCGCCCGGCGTCGAGACCGTGCAGGCCACGACGGTGCGGTCGGCCGGGTCCGGATGGGCACAGCCGGCCCCGGCGGTGATGGCGACGCGATCGTCGATGGTGAGGTCGTACACGCCGTCCCACTCGTCGGCGTCGCGGTACCGGACCGTGATGGTCACCGCGTTGACCTGGCCCGCGGCGGCGTCGTAGCGCATCTGCGACCCTGAGACGACGTGTGCGGTCGCGGCCGCGGTGTCGTCGGCCAGGGACGGCGTGCCGGTGAGGCCGGTGACCGCCGCCGAGCAGGCGACGGCGGCGGCGAGGGCGAGCGGGCGAAGGCGGCGTGTCCGTAACGGTTGAGCGGGCATGGTCGTATCTCCCCAGGAGGTCCGTGGTGCGGTCAGTCCGGTTCGGTGTGGTCGGGGCCGTCAGGCGCGGTCGGTGGCGGCCCCACCTCACTCGGTGAGACCGTTCACACCGGCCACCGTTGTGCGCGCACACCACTTGTTCACCGGGGGTTCATCGCCTGACGAAGCGGCGGCGCGCCGCTTCGGTCGGCGGGAGGGGACCCGCGGCAGCCGACCACGAAGGGGTCCGCCAGGCGGGGCGTTTGGGCTGACGGTGGCAGAACCGACGGTCGGCCGTGGGTCGTTGTCCTGCTCCCGGCTGATGTGGAACGGGACGGCCGACGGCCGCGGCGGGGGACATCGGCGTATGCCACTGGTCGTTTCTGTCGAGGTATGCGGTAGGCGAATGGCTGACCAGGCGT
This sequence comes from Streptomyces sp. A01, assembly GCF_059026195.1. Taxonomy (NCBI): domain Bacteria; kingdom Bacillati; phylum Actinomycetota; class Actinomycetes; order Kitasatosporales; family Streptomycetaceae; genus Streptomyces; species Streptomyces sp. A01. The sequence continues at coordinate 197,662 of NZ_JBWLKN010000001.1, forward strand.
ACACAGGCCGTGCGGTGGTGTACGGCCCTCCGGTGCGGCGGAGCCGCCCTGCCGGACCGGGTGGGTACGGTGAACTCGCTACGGCGCACCGCTGATCCGGCGCCTGTTTTCCCAGCCGGGCGTACCGAATGCAACAGTTGAAACGCTGTCTATTCCCTATGGTCCGGCCCGTGTCTCTATTTGCCTCAGCTTAATAGCGGCGTAACGACCTCCACCTATAATGGTCACGCACGGTCGAGCATGCGGTCTCTTGCTGTACCCGGGCCCGGCTGCGGTCTTCGCCCGTCGGGTCTACAGTGGCCGCTACACGGGGAATTGGGCCAATAGTTGAATGCGTCGCTGTAGCGCATTCGGGGGTAAAACGTGTCCATGCCTTCTGCGCCGTCAGGACATCGATTGTTATATGGAGTGCTAGGGAGGCTGCAGGTGGTCCGCGGCGGTGTCGATGTGTCGCCGCGGCCACCCAAGGTCGCCAAGCTGCTCGCCCTGCTGATCGTGCGGGCCGGGGAGCCTGTGCCGGCCGACAAACTCATCACGGAGCTGTGGGGGCAGCATCCGCCGCGGTCCGCCATCGCGAGTTTACATGTCCATGTCTCCCAGCTCCGGAAACTTCTGCACCGCTCCGGTGCGGGCTCGCCGATCATTACGTCCTCGGCCGGATATACCTTGGAGCTTGGCGGGGCCGAGCTTGACGTGAGGGAATTTGAGAGGCTCTACGAAAGAGGCAGAGCGTGGTACCGCGCGGCCGACTTCGCGGCCGCGTCCGAGTGCCTTGGTAAGGCCCTCGGCGTATGGCGCGGTCCCGTGCTGGACGGCGTTTCCGGTTCCGTGGAGATTGACTCATTCGCAGCGGTCCTGGAGGAAAAACAGCTCAATTGCATTGAGCTGGCGATTGAATCCGGCCTGGCGCTCGGCAGACACCATCAGGTCGTTGAGGAACTCAAGGGGCTCGTCGTCCAGCACCGGCTGCATGAACCGTTCTACCGGCAGCTGATGGTGGCCTTGTACCGGGCGGGGAGGCAAGGCGACGCTCTGGGGGTGTACCGCAGGGCCCGCCGGGTGATCAGAGAGGAGCTTGGCGTGGAACCGGGGCCTTCGCTGCGCGGGGCTCAGGAGGCGATCCTCCGGGAGGACGTGGCGCGGCTCGAAGCGCGCGGTCCGGGAAGCGTCTATCGCTGACGGGTCCGGAGCCGCCCTGCCGCCCGGAGCCGCGGGCACGTCTCATCAGGCAAGTCGGGCCAGGCGAGTCGGGCCAGTCAAGCCGTCAGTCGACGGCCACCGCCGGGGTGGGCGCCACGGTGTCGGCCAGCCATCCGAACAGCCGGTCGTGGAAGAGGCCCATGGCGCCCGAATGGCAGTGGGCGCCGCCGCCGTCGTCCGAGGAGAAGACATGGAGTGTCTTGGGGGAGTCGAGCCCGGTGTGGACCTTCTTCGCGTGTTCGAGACCGGCGAAGAACACGTCCTCCTCGGCGTCCAGCACGAGCACCGGGCAGCGCACCTGGCCGATGACGTCGGCGAGAGCGAACGCGGGCATCCGCCGCAGCAGATCGGCGGGCGTCTCGGCGCCGAAGGTCCACAGTGCCTGCCGTAACAGCCAGCGGGTGAACGTCTGCTGGGCCGCGATGCCGTACATCACCGGATTGGCGAACTCGTCGCGGCCTCGCGCGACCCAGTCCAGGACGAACGGCGGCAGCGCGACGACATCACCGAGCTGCCAGACGGCGTCATGCGCGACGCAGGCGGCCAGCCGGTCCTCGAACGCCGCGGCGCGCACGGCCAGCAGACCTCCCAGGCTGGTGCCCATCAGCACCAGCCGGGAGGGGTCCACACCGTCCTGGGCGAGAGCGAAATCCACGACGGGGGAGACCACGCGCTCCCAGTCGGGCCGGAAGGTCAGCCCCTGCTCGCGCAGCACCGAGCCCTGGCCCGGCCCCTCGAAGCACAGGCAGTGATATCCGCGGGCCGCGGCGGCGGCCGCGACGAAGAAGAACCCCTCTTCGAGCGTGGAGTCGATGCCGCCGTGGTGGATGATCGTCGGCCGTGGTCCGTGAGAGTCGTCGGCCCGGTAGAAGTAGCCGGGCAGCGTGCCGTCCTCGTACGGTATCCGGACAGGCCGCGGCGGGCGGTCCATCAGCCGGGCGGCCTCCCCGAAGGTGTCCTGCGAGAGGCGCATCAGCCGGGCGGCCTCGGGGTCGTGGGCCGGATCGTCGCGGAGGAAGAACTCGGCCGTCCTGTAGTAGTTGTGGGCGCGCAGCAGTGCCCCGCGGGCGTCGACGGTCCGTCCCTGGCCCAGCGCCTCGGCGGCGAGCTTGTGTACGCGCTCGGCCAGGGTGGCCCACTCGCGGTGCCAGGCGCCGGTGTCGCCGTCCGGGATACGTGAGGCGACCGCGATGACCTCGCCGAGCTGGGCGCCGCCGAAGTCCGCGTAGCCGGCGGCCCGCAAGGCCTCGTAGTCGAAGGCTGGATCGTCGAAGAGGAATCTCATGGCTGCGGCTCCTGTGTGTGGCGGGATGCTCCGTGGGTGTGCGTCGGCTCGCGTCGGCGCGGCCGAACCGTACGAAGGTGTGGGGGGAGTTGACGTGCTGGCCGGTCCTATGGCGAACAGGGTTGGACGCGGGTGCCGTTGAGGAAGGTGTCGACGGTGTTCTCGGCGAAGGCGGCCGTCTCGACCGGCCGCTGCCGGAGGATCAGCCGGGAGAGCATGGGACCGGTGAGCAGTTCCACTGCCTGGTCCATGTCAAGTCCGGGGCGCAGCTCGCCGTTGTCGGTTGCCTCGCGCAGCGCCTGCTGGATCGCGTCCCGCCGCCCGGCGACCACCGTGTTCTCGAATCGCTCGATGAGTTGCGGACGGCGCACGGCTTCACTGAGGAGGCCGGCGAGGAGCCGGTGGAGGTTGGTGTCCTGGCCGCGGTGCCGGATCTGGTCGACCAGTACCACCAGCTTGTCCCGCAGGGGCAGGCCCTCCAGCGGCGGTACGGGGAGGTCCAGTTCGGCCAGGGCGGCGAGGACGAGTTCTTCCTTGTTGGGCCAGCGGCGGTAGATGGTGGCGCGGGCGACCCCGGCCCGCTGGGCCACCAGGTCCATGGACAGCGCGCTGAAGCCGCATCCCTCACCGAGGAGCGCGAGGGTGCTGTGCAAGATGGCCCGGTCCGCGGCCGGATCACGTTTGCGGCCGCCCCGGGGAACGCGCCCCGGGGCGATCATCCGGTCCTGGCGGCCCGCGGACTCGGGCCGGCCGCCGGAGGCTGTGCCGTCCTCCGGCGGGCTCGCGGGTTCCGTCACCTCTGGCCTCCGTGATGTGGGGATGTCCTCTGGTGCTCACGGCCTCCGCGGCCGTGCGGCCTGCGTCCGCGGGGAGGCGTGGGCGGCAGGCGGGGCAGGCGCGGGCGCCGATGGCCGTGCGGCGCTCGGGTGACCGGACCTGCTCGGCGATGCGGAGGATGGAGCTGAGGGTTCGCATACTCCACTCCTCGGAAGGGAGAGGTGTGCGTGAACAGCCGTGCGATGCCGAGTGAATCCATGGACTACGTTAAGCCCATGGCTTAATCGAGTCAACACTGTATCGAAACAATGTTGACTCGTAATTCACATGGAGAACCGGCCAGTTGGCGCCGGGCGCGACGCGCGTCACGGCAGCGGCCCTACCGCGTGGCTGAGCAGGAACCGTTCCGCGACGATGCCGCTGTGCAGCCGCCAGCCGGGCGCCTCGGGGGAGTGCCACAGGCTTCCGGTCGGGCCCGCGCGCCGGAGCCGGAAGCGCACGCTGGAGAAGTCCAGCCGGAGCCCGACGCCGAGCGCCTTCGCGTACGCCTCCTTGAGCGTCCACACGCCCAGCAGCGCACGGTCGCGTGCGTCCACCGGCAACTCCCGCAGCGCGGCGAGCTCTTCGGGATGGCAGACCTTCTCCGGCAGCCCCGGTGTCATCAGCGGCCGGTCCACCGCCTCGATGTCCACCCCGGTCCTGCGCGCCCGGGCGACGGCCACCACCAGCAGATCGGCGGTGTGGCTGAGGCTCACCTCAAGACCGGCGGGCTCGCGGACCACCGGACGCCCGAAGGGGCCGCGCCGGGTCACCACCCGCGCCGGGTCGAGGTCGCCCGCCGCTGCCACGGCGTGGCGCAGCAGCGTGCGGGAGCCCAACAGCCTGGCCCGCACGGCTGGTTCCGTCGCCGCCTGGTACCGGGGCCAGTCCGCGCCGAGGAGTTCGCGCGCGTCCTGCCCGGTGCGCGCCGCCCAGGACGCCCAGTCGGATGTCCGGCCGTGGCGCACCGCGTACCCGTGGTGCCGCAGGTCGACGCGGAGGCGCCGCCCCGGCGCCGACGCCGCCCCGGTCCCGTCGCCCGGCGGCCACGGGCCGACCGGCGGTCGCGCCCCGGCGGGCGCCTGACCCGAAGCCGTCCCCGTCCTCGTATCCCGCACCGCAGCCCTCTCGTTGTCGCCGACGCCGCACGGGCGGCATCAGGCACGCCGTGCCAGCACGCCGTGTTTGCGCTTGAACACACACTGTTGTAGTCGGCCCGGCCCCGGCCTGTCCGTCAAACGCCCCACCTGCGACGTGCGCTGCAAGGACATCTTTAGGGGTCCTTTTCAGCGGTCTCCCACGATGTGGAGGCGAGTGGCACCCGGTGCCGCAGCAGAACCCGCGCATCCGACAGCGGAGCCGCGTATATGACAGCGGAAAGGACTTTTCGTGCCGCAGCAACCGCAGCACCAGACCATGGCCGAAGCCGTACGCGTCGGGGTGGAGCGCCACCCCGACCGCGCGGCGTTCGTATACCTGCATGAGGACGGCCCGCGCATGCGGCCCGAGGAACTCACCTACCGAGAGCTCGATCGCCGGGCCCGTGTCGTGGCCGGCCGGCTGCGCGAGGAGGCCGGGGGCGACCCCACGCGCCCCGTGCTGCTGCTCTACCCGCCCACACTGGAATTCGTCACGGCCTTCCTGGGCTGCTTCTACGCCGGGCGTACGGCCATTCCCGCGCCGCTCCCCGACGAGCCCGGGGAGCGGCTGGCCCGGGTCGGCGGCATTCTGCGCGACGCCTCGGTGGGGACGGTCCTGACACAGCCTCAGTACCAGCAGGCCATCGCGGCCTGGCTCGCCTCCTCCGGGCAGCAGCAGGTGGCGTGCCTCGCGGCGAGCGGCGAGGACACGGGTGACCCCGGCGACTGGCTCATGCCCGAGGTCAGCGACACGGATGTGGCCTTCTTGCAGTACAGCTCGGGCTCCACCAGCGAGCCCAAGGGCGTCATGGTCACCCACGCCAACCTGGCGGCCAATCAGGAGGCCATCCGCAAGGCCCTGATCACCCCGGAGGGCGTCGTCGCGGGCAGCTGGCTGCCGCTCTACCACGACATGGGGCTCATCGGGATGACCATGCAGCCGCTGTGGGTGGGCGGCACGAGTGTGCAGATGTCGCCCATCTCGTTCATCAAGCAGCCGCACCGCTGGCTGCGCATGATCCACGACTACCGGGTCGAGGGCACCGCGTCGCCCAACTTCGGCTACGAGCTGTGCACCCGCCGGGTCACCGAGGAACAGGCGGCGGGACTCGACCTGTCGTGCCTGCGCGTGGCCCTCAACGGAGCCGAGCCGGTGCGCGCCGACACGCTCCGCGCCTTCACCGAGCGGTTCGCCGCCCACGGGCTGCGTCCCCAGACCCTGCTCCCCGTATACGGCCTGGCGGAGAACACCCTGCTGGTCAGTGGTGGCGACACCGAGAAGACGCACGTCGAGCTGACCGTGGACACCCACGCGCTGGAGCAGGACGATCTGCTGCCCGCGCGGACCGACCGCGGGACCAGGAAGCTGGTCAGCAGCGGCCGGGCCCAGGGCACCGACATCCTGATCGTGGACCCGATGACCCGCCAGGTGCTGCCCGACGGGCGGGTGGGGGAGATCTGGCTGCGCGGGCCCTCGGTGTGCTCCGGGTACTGGAACCGCCCCGAGCTCACCGCCGAGATGTTCCGGGCGACGACCGCGGACGGGCGCGAGGGCTGGTTCCGCACCGGCGACCTCGGTGCCCTGCTCGACGAAGAGCTGTACGTCACCGGGCGGATCAAGGAAATGCTGATCCACCGCGGACGCAACCTCTACCCCCAGGACATCGAACAGGCCGTGCAGGAGTCGGGACCGGCCTACCGGCACGGCGGCGGAGCGGTGTTCAGCGTCTTCGACGGCGCGAGTGACCGCGTGGTCGTCGTGCAGGAGCTGCGCCCCCAGGGCTACGAGGAGGGGGAGCCGGCCGGGCTGGCCGCGGACGTCCAGGGGCTGCTCAGCCGCCAGTTCCAGCTTCCCTCCGTGAGCGTCGTGCTCGTGCGCCCCGGGGTGATCCGCAAGACGACCAGCGGCAAAACTCAGCGCACGCTCATGCGGCAGCTCTTTCTCGACGGTGCGCTGCCCGTCCTGTACCAGCGGCTGGAACCCCAGGTCGCCGCCCTGTTCGCAGACGGCGACGAGGCAGACGGCGACGAGGATGTCGCCGCCGCCGGGCCCGCCGCCGCCCCCAGCCACCCGTGATCAGCCCATCCGTACGCAGAAGGGAGATCCACCTCATGCGCAGCTCCGAGACCGCCACCCTGTACGCCACCCCCGTCGACGCACTGGGAATCCCATTGTCCGAGCGGACCGCTCCGCACCTCGAACTCTGGCTCATCGACCGGGTGGCCCTCCACCTGGACCGGGCGCCGGAGGATATCGACCCGCACACGCCGCTCGCCGACTACGGCATGGACTCGGTAGCGGCGATCAGCATCTGCGGCGAGATCGAGCAGCGCTATCTGCTGGCGGTCTCCCCGACCATCGCCTTCGACTACCCCACGGTGCACGCGCTCGCCACCCACCTCACCGAGCAGCTGAACGGGGCGCACGCCGCCAGCGCCGGAGGAGCCGCATGACCGAGCCTGAACCGATCGCTGTCGTCGGGCTCGACTGCCGCTTCCCCGGCGCCCGCGACCCCAAGGAGTACTGGGAACTCCTCATGGACGGCAGGGACGGTACCGGCCCCGTCCCCGAGCAGCGCTGGGACGCGGCCCGGTACCACGCCCCGCCCCAGGACCCCGCGGCCGGTCCGTCCCCGGCCGGGACGCCCGGCCGCAGCAACACCCTGCGCGGCGGCTTCATCGACGACCCCGACGCCTTCGACCCGGGCTTCTTCGGGATCTCTCCGCGCGAGGCCGCCGCCATGGACCCGCAGCAGCGGCTGCTGCTTCAGTGCTCCTGGCGCGCGATCGAGGACGCGGCCGTCGCCCCGCAGGACCTGGCCGGCACCCCGACCGGGGTGTTCGTCGGGGTGATGGCCAACGAGTGGGCCTTCTTGCAACTGGCCGACTACGACGGCATCACCGCGGGCCACGGCTCCGGCAACGGCTACTTCATGGGCGCCAACCGGGTCTCGTACCACCTCGACCTCAAGGGCCCCAGCCTGGCCGTGGACACCGCCTGCTCCTCCTCGCTCGTCGCCGTCCATCTGGCCATCGGCGCCCTGCGCGCGGGCGAATGCGGCTACGCCCTGGCGGGCGGCACCAACCTGATCATGACCCCGGTCATCAACATCTTCTACACCCAGGCGGGCCTGTCGGCGCCCGACGGACGGTGCAAGCCGTTCAGCGCCTCCGCCGACGGCATCGGCCGCGCCGAAGGCGTCGCCGTACTCGTCCTGCGCCGCCTCGCCGACGCCCTCGCCGACCGGCAGCCCGTATACGCCGTGCTCAACGGCAGTGGAGTCGGCCAGGACGGGCGCAGCAACGGCATCACCGCACCCAACCGCTGGGCCCAGCAGGAACTCGTAGCGAGCGTATGGCGGTCCGCCGGGGTCACCGCCGACGACATCGGCTTCGTCGAGGGACACGGCACGGGCACCCTCCTCGGCGACATGATCGAGACGCAGGCCCTCGGCCATCTGACGGGCGACCGGCCCCGGGGCACCATCGCGCTCGGCTCGGTCAAGAGCAACTTCGGGCACGCGGAGGGCGCGGCCGGTATCGCCGGACTCATCAAGGCGGTCCTCGCGCTGCACCACAAGACGGTGCCGCCGAGCAGGTTCGCCGAGGACGAGAACCCGAAGCTGAGGCTGGCCGAGCGCCGGATGTCGCTGCTCAGGTCCCCGCGGCGACTGCCCTCCGGCACCGTGCACGCCGCCGTCAGCAGCTTCGGCATGGGCGGCACCAACGCCCACGTGGTGCTGTCCTCCGCGCCCCGCACGGTCCGCAAGGCCAAAGCCGGGGCGCCGGGCGTGTTCACCGTCTCCGCACGCTCACCGGAGCTGCTGCGCCGCAACCTCCTGGCGCAGGCCGACGCGCTGGCCCGGCAGCCCGCCGACCGCCTCACCCAGCTGTGCTGGACCAGCAACCGGGTCAAGTCCCGGCTGCCGCACCGCGCTTCGGTCGCCGCCAAGGACCTGCCCGAGCTGGTGGCGGGGCTGCGCGAGGCGGCGGAGCGTACCGAAGGGCCGGGGGTGGCGCGTACCGCCCCCGTGGTGGCCTTCGCCTTCACCGGGCAGGGCGCGCAGCACCCGCGCATGGCCGCCTCCTGGTACGCCACCTCGCCCGTCTACGCCCGGCTGTTCGACGAGATCGACAAGCTGCTCTCCGCCCACCTGGGGCTGTCCGTACGCGACGCTGTGCTCGACGGCGACGAGCGCGTGGACAGTACGGACCTGGCGCAGCCCGCGCTGTTCGCGCTGGAGTACGCGATGGCGGGCACGCTCATCGAAGCCGGGATCAAACCCTCCCTCGTCATCGGGCACAGCATCGGCGAGTTCGCCGCCGCGTGCGTGGCGGGAGCCCTCGATCCGGCCTCCGCCGCCCGGCTCGTCGCACGGCGCGGCGCCCTGATGCGAGCGCTGCCCGACGGCGGCGGCATGGCCTCCGTCCCGCTGGCCGCCGACGAGGTGCGCGCGCTGCTGGCGGACCGGCCGCTGCTCGGCATCGCCGCGATCAACGGCCCCGACGCCACAGCCGTCTCCGGTGACCTCGCCCAACTGGAGGAGTTGCGGGCCGAGCTGGCGGACCGGGGCGTGACCCTGCGCCCGCTCACCGTCTCGCACGCCTTCCATTCGCCGCTGATGCGGCCCGTCGTCGAGGAGTTCCGCCGTGCGGCGGCGGACGTGCCGGTGCGCGGCATCAGCACGCCCGTCTTCTCCACCCGGCACGGCCGGCGGCTGGCCGACGACGAGCTGATGGACGCGGACTACTGGGCCGAGCAGATCACCGCGCCCGTGCGCTTCGCGGACGCCGCGGAGGAGCTGTTCAGCGCCGGTGCGACGCACATTGTGGAGATCGGCCCGCGCGGCACCCTCACCCCCTTGCTCGCCCGGCTCAGGCCGTCGTCGAGCAAGGCGAGCTGCCACACGGCGCACCCGGGGAACCGCGCGGGACCACTCCGCCCGTACGAGTTGCTGGGCGAGCTGTGGTGCGCCGGTCTCGCCCCGGACTGGGACGCCCTCTACGGCGAAGCCGACCGGGTCCCCAGGCGCCTGCCGCCCTACGTGTTCGACGACTCGTTCCGCGCCTGGTGCTCCGGGTCCGCCCAGCAACCGGCCGTGCCCGCTTCCCGCGCCGAGGGCGCGGCGGCCGCGGGAGCACCGCGCACCGGCGGCGGCGACGCCCTCCAGCCGCCCGGCGGTGGCGAACCGGCCGACCCGTTCGCCGTGCTGACACGCCGCCTGGTGTGCCAGGTCGGCGGACAGGAACCGTCCCAGGTGCACGATGCCTCCCGGCTGCACGAGGACCTGGGCTTCGACTCGATCCGAGTGATGGAGCTCAAGACCCGCATCGAGAACGAGCTGCCGGAGCTCGGCAGCCTCCCCGTCGAAGAGCTGCTCGCCAGCCTGGAGACCGTCGGCGACCTCGGCCGGTATCTGCGCGACCGCGCCTCGGCGCTGGTACCGGCCTTCGCGATGAAAGGACCTGCCGCATGACCCTCCCTACCGTGCATCTGGCCTCGGTCGGCACCTGCCTGCCCGGCGAACCGGTGGACAACGCGACCTTGTCCAAGCTCGTCGGCGTCGATGAGCAGTGGGCCGAGATGTTCATCGGCAACACCAGCCGCTATTTCGCCGTCGATCTCGCGACCGGGCAGGCCCGGTTCTCCCTCGCCGACATCGCCGCCACCGCCGCCGACCGCGCGCTGTCGGAAGCGGCCCTTGAGCCCGCCGACATCGACTGCGTCGTCATGGGCACGGCCACTCCCGACCAGCTGATGCCGGCCACCGTCAACCTGGTGGCCGACCGGCTCGGCATCGACAACGTCCCCACCTACCAGCTCCAGTCCGGCTGTTCCGGAGCGGTCCAGGCCCTGGACGTGGCCCGCAGTCTGCTGCTCGCCGGGCGCTGCGGGACGGTGCTGGTCATCGGCGGCGACGTGTGCACCAAGCACCTGGAGACCAACCTCGACACCAGCGACGTCACCTCCGCCGAACTCGTCAACTACGTGCTGTTCGGCGACGGGGCCGGCGCGGCGGTGCTCAGCAACGAGTCCTTCGGCCACGGCATCGAGGTCCCCCAGGTCCTCAACCGGCTGGTGGGCATGGGGAAGAAACCAGGCCAGGTCATCGACTGGTTCGGCCTCCGCGACCGGTACAGCGACAAGCCCGCGCTGTCCGAGGACTACAAGGCCATCGAGCAGGCGGTGCCGGTCCTCGCCCAGCAGATGTTCTGGGAACTGCTTGAGGACCTGGGCTGGACCGCCGACCAGGTGGACTACCTGCTCCCGCCCCAGCTCTCCGGCCGGATGAGCGACCGCATCGGCGCCGCCATGCCGGTCCCGGAAGCCCAGCAGATCCACGTGGTGCGCACGGTCGGCAACAACGGCAACGCCCTGCCGTTCCTCCAGCTCGCCGAGCTCCTGGAGCGGTGGGAGGGGCCGGGGCGCGCGATCGCCGTCGCCGTGGAGTCCAGCAAGTGGATCAAGTCCGGTATCGCCCTGGAGCGCCGATGACCACGACCGAGCACAGCACCCCGACCACCCCGCCCAGGGAGGCCGGGGCCACCCACGCCCCCGACGCCGTTGAGCTCGGCGGCTGGCAGGACCCCGGAGCCCTGCGCGAACTGCGCGCCGCGTACGCCGCGGGCCGCCTGGAGGAGCGGTACGGCTCCGTCCGTACGCTGCTGGCCCGAGTGCCCGACGGCGACCTGCCGGCCGCGGGACAGCTGCTGTCCCGCCTGGACCGCGACGCGATCCGCAGCGCCCACCCCGAGGTGCCCGTCGTCACCACGGCCATCACCGGACAGTCCACCGTCGCCCCGCTCGTCGCGCCCCTCACCGCCGAGCTCGCCCGGCACGGCCTGCTGCTCGACCCGGTGGTCTCGACCTACGGCTCGTACCTGCGCGACCTGCTGGAACCCCTCCCCACCCCGACCGACCGGCCGCCACTGACCCTGTGCCTCCTCGACGCCCACACGGTCTTCGAGGAGGTGCCCGCGCCCTGGCGGGTGGAAGACGTCGAAACCGCCGCCCGGGACCGGCTCGCCCTCATCGGCCAGGCCGTCCGCGCCCACCAGAACAACGAGGGTGGAGCCCTGGTACTCAACACCGTGCCGCTGCTGCGGCGGTACACCCACCAGCTCATCGACCTGCACTCGCGCTCCCGGCTGGGCGCGGTGTGGCGCGAGTTCAACACCGGGCTGCTGTCACTCGCCGGGCAGTACCCGCAGGTGACCACCATCGACCTCGACCCGCTGCTGAGCGAGGGCGTCCCCGCGTACGAGCCGCGCACCGGCCTCTACGCCAAGGCCAGGCTCGCCGACGGGCTGCTCGCCTGCTACGCCCGCGAGGTCGGCCACCTCGTCCGCAACCGGCTGGGCCGGACCCGCAAATGCCTGGTACTCGACCTCGACGGCACGCTGTGGGGCGGAGTCCTCGGTGAGAAGGGCCCCGACGGCATCGAGGTCGGCGGCGGTCTGCGCGGGGAGGCCTACGTCGAGTTCCAGCGCGTCCTCCAGCAACTCGCCTCCCAGGGCGTACTGCTCGCGGTGAGCAGCAAGAACGATCCGCGCGACGTCCAGGACACGCTGCGCGATCACCCCGCGATGGTGCTGCGCGAGACGGACTTCGTCACCGTCAACGCCAACTGGTCGGCCAAGCACGACAACCTGCGCGACATCGCCGAGCGCGTCAACCTCGGCCTGGACAGCTTCGTGTTCGTCGACGACAGCCTCTTCGAGTGCGGCCTGGTCAGGGAGCAACTGCCCGAGGTCGCCGTGGTCCGTGTCGACGAGGAACCCGCCCTGCACCCGTCGGCGCTGCTCACCGACGGCTGGTTCGACCTGCCCGAACTCACCGAGGAGGACCGCCGGCGCGCGGGGCTCTACCGCACCGAGGCACAGCGGCACGGTTTCCGCGAGGACGCGGGCTCCTACACCGAGTATCTGCACGGCCTCGGCATTGAGGTCACCCTGCGGCCGCCGGACGAGGCCGAGCTGCCGCGCGTCGCGCAACTGACCCTGCGCACCAACCAGTTCCACCTCGCCACCCAGCGGCTCCAAACGGAGGAGGTGCGGGAGTGGGGCGAACGCCCGGGCCACAGCGTGCTGGCGGTCCGCGCCCACGACAGGTTCGGTGACCACGGCCTGGTCGGTGCCCTGTTCCTGCGCCGGGACGGTGACGAACTGCTCATCGAGAACTTCGTGCTCAGCTGCCGGGTCTTCTCCCGTGGCATCGAGAGCGCGTGCCTGAACGCGGTGCTCGAACACGCCCGTACCACCGGCGCCCGATGCGCCGTCGGACGCTACCGGCCGGCGGCCAGGAACGCCGCCTTCGCCGGTTTCTACGTACGGCACGGCTTCAACGCGGCGGAACTGGGCGCGGGAGAAGGCTTCGACGTACTCCACCGGCACGATCTGCGCACCATCGAGCGCGCCCCCGCCCACCTGCGGCTGGACAGCTCCTTCGGGAACGGGCCGCAAGCCTCCCCGGAGACAGACCGCAGCCACCCCGCTGAGACGGAGCGGCACCCCGCTGAGACAGAGCTGGACTCCCCGGAGACAGAGCGGAAAGGAAACCGCGCATGAGCACCGTGACCCTGGACACCACCGACTTCCTCCAACTGCTCGCGGACGAGCTGGGCTTCCCCCTGGAGCCCGGCGACCTCGACCGGCCCCTGGACGACTTCCCCAGCTGGGACTCGGTGCACCTGCTGCGCCTGATCACCGTCGTGGAGAGCATCACGGGGCGGCGGGTTCCGGTGGCCGACCTACTGGAAGCGACCACTTTCCGGCAGATACACCAGGTGGCGGTGCGGGGATGATGACGACTGCCCACGACATCCCGCTGCCGGAGTTGCGCCGGTTCGCGCTGCCGCACGCCACCGCCCAGAACATCCCCGGCGAACAGACCCGCCGGCTCATGCGACGCCTCCGCGACGCCCACGGCGACGGCCCCGGCAGCTGGACGCACGAGTGGTCCTCGCTCGCCGCGGCGGCTGAGGCGCGCGGCCGCGACCTGCACGCCGCCCGCTACTACACCATGGCCCGCTTCCCCTACCCGGACGACCAGGCCAGGGCCGACGCCCAGGGCGCCGCCGTGGCCGCCTTCGACCGGTGGCGCTCACGCGCCGGCGGCATCGAGCGGCTGGAAACCCAGCTCGACGGCAGCACCTTCGCCTGCTGGGCAGCCGGTCTCTCCGCGGCGCGCAGGCTGCCGCTCCTGATCGTCATGGGCGGCATCTTCAGCACCAAGGAACAGTGGGCCCCGCTGCTCGCCGAAGCGCGCCGCTATGAGACCGCGGTCGTGGTCACCGAGATGCCCGGAGTCGGCGAGAACACCCTCACCTACGGAACGGACAGCCCTCGGATGCTCTCCCACCTCCTCGACCTCGTCGACCGGGTCGCCGACACCTCCCGCACCTGCGTCATCGGCCTCAGCTTCAGCGGGCACATGGCGCTGCGCCGCGCGCTGGAGGACGAGCGCATCAAGGGCCTGGCCACGGTCGGGGCACCCGTGCGCGACTTCTTCAGCCGCACCGTCGGCGGCCCGGCGCTGCCGGACATCGCCGCCCACACCCTGGCCCGCCTCACCAAAATCCCGACGGCCAGGCTGCCAGAAGCGCTCGGCCAGTGGGGCCTGGCCGACCACCAGCTCACCCGGACGCGGATTCCCCTCGCGTATGTCACCAGCCGGGCCGACGAGATCGTCCCCTACTCGGAAGTGGGTCTGCTGGAGCGGACCGTGCCGGATCTGCGGCTGGTGGAGAACGACGTGGCGCACGGATCGACCGACCACGTGAACGAGACGCGGCTGTGGGTCCTCTCGCAGGCCCTGCGGATGATCGGGGTCGCGAGCGGAGTACGGCGCGTCGCGGCGGCCACCGCCCGTGCCCTGCGGATGGGTCGCGCCGACGCTCGCGTGGCGGAGGGAAGCCGCCGGTGAACACCACCCCGGACACCACGACACCGGTGGCCGCCGGCCTCACCCGGACACCCCGCGGGGACGCCGCCCTCCGGCTGTTCTGCTTCCACCACGCGGGCGGCGGCGCCTCGTTCTTCGCCGGATGGCCCGACCAGGTCGCGTCGGGCGTCGATGTCCTGCCGGTGCAGCTGCCAGGCCGTGAGTCCCGCTATGGCGAACCCCGCTTCCACGATGTCGGGACGCTGGCTGAGGCCCTCGACCGGGACCTCGACCCCTGGCTGGAGGGTCCGTACGCCTTCTACGGGCACAGCATGGGAGCCCTGGTGGCGTCCGCGCTGGTGGCCGCCAGGGTCCGCGGTGGCCGTCGGCCACCACTGGTCCTGTACGTCGGCGCCTACGGCGCACCGCACCTCGCGCCGCCGCTGCCGCCGCCCGACCAGTACTCCGACGAGGACCTCGCCCGCTTCCTGGTGGACATCGGCGGCCTGAACCCGCGGTTCCTCGGCCAGGACGAGTGGCTGCGCGCGCTGCTGCCGACCGTCCGGGACGATCTGCGGATCTGTGCCAGCCATCAGCGGGCGGGTCTGCCGGACCCGAGCGGCAGTCAGGCCCGACTGCCGCTCGACGTCCAGGCGTTCGCGGGCGCGCACGACGAGCTGGTGCCCCACTCGGCGGTACGGGCCTGGGAGTGCTACGCGTCGCGCTTCCGTATGACCACGGTGCCCGGCGGCCACTTCTTCCCGAGGGAGGAGCCCGGACCGTTCTTCCGCGAACTCAACAGCTCACTGCGCACGCTCATCGCGGAGCGGCGGCACTGAACGCCGTACCGCCGCTCGCTGTACTGCCGTAGTGCCGTACGTGCGTGCCGCCGTGCGCTCGACCGCCCGTACGCCCCGCCCCAAGCCCGTGCTCAGCCGGGGCGGATGACGCGGGGCACCTGGGCCATCCGCCCCGCGATCTCCTCGGCGTTCTTCTCGTAGCGCGCCCGCTGCTCCTGGATACCGGGCATGACCCATACCGGGCGTTCTGAGCTCTCCGCGAAGGTCAGCCCCTCGGTGTCGGGCCGCACCCCGGTGAGGGACAGCGCGAACGGTTCGAGGTAGTCGATCTCGTTGCGGGAGGTGAGGCGGAACGGGCGGTCGTGGCCGGGGTAGATGACGTCGGCCTGCTCGACGACGCGTTCGATGCTGCGCGTGGCCTGGTCGGCGTCCCAGAAGACGAGAGGGTTGCGCCGGGTCTGCGCGACGTACGCGAAGTGCAGTGCGTCGCCGGTGATCGCGGCTCGCCCCTCCGGGGTGTCCACCAGAATCCCGATGCTGCCGGGGGAGTGCCCGGGCAGGCCGATGACGGAGACGCCGGGGATGATCTCCTGACCGTCCTCGACCTCGCGGATGGGCAGCTGTTCCAGGATCAGCCCGGTCCAGGACGGGGTGGCCCAGTCGTTGGAGTGGGGTGTGTGGGCGTACCTCCGCTCGTCGGCGTGGATCAGCAGGGTGGCCTGCGGGAACAGGTCGATGTTCTGCACGTGGTCCCAGTGGGCGTGCGTGAGCACCACGGTGTCGATGTCGTGGGCGGTGAGTCCCCGCGCGGCGAGGGCGTTCCACAGGAAGGGCCGCCGCCCGACGTGGGCCGCGTCCACGAGGATGTGCCGGAGGCGCCCGCCGGCGTCCCGGCCGCGGATCAGGAACACACCGCAGAACGCGGGGTATCCCTGGTCGGTGTCGATGGCGAAGCCGGGCAGGAGGATTTCGATCGTCGCCATGGATCTCCCTGGTCGGTGTCTGCGTCGATGGACAGGGTTCAGGTGGTCAGGTGTTCAGGCGTCAGGAGCCAGCTGTCAGCTGTCAGCCGTCTCCTGCGCCGTGCGGGGGGATGCGGTGTCATTCGGTGTCATTCGGTGTCATTCGGTGTCATTCGCGTCAGGCGGTGTCATTCGGCGTGACGAAGGGCGCCGCGGAGGGCTTCGAGGCTACGAGGGTTCACGAGGGTGGACAGGTCGCCGGGCGGCGCGCCGGTGACGAGATTGCGGATCAGCCGCCGCATCACCTTGCCGTTGCGGGTCTTGGGCAGTTCGGGGACGGCGATCACACGGCTCGGCCGGAAGCTGTGTCCCAGGGCGTCCGCCACCTGGTCGCTGATCTGCGCCGTGCCGTAGCCCCCCAGCGCGTGGTGGGAGGTCACCACGAAGCACCAGAGCGTTTCGCCCTTGAGGCGGTGCGGCACGCCGATGGCAGCCGCCTCGGTGACGGCCGGATGCGTGAGCACGACATCTTCGACCTCGGCCGGTCCGAGCCGTTTGCCCGCCACCTTGATGACGTCGTCCAGCCGACCGTGCAGGAACCACTCGTCGCCGACGCGTGAGGCGAGGTCGCCGTGCGCCCACAGGTCCTTGTGCCGGTGGAAGTAGGTCCGCGCGAACCGTCCCGGTGCCCGCCACAGCCCCTGTGTCATGCCGGGCCAGGAGTGCCGGACGACCAGTTCGCCGAGTGTTCCGTCGGGCACCGCTTCGCCCGAGTCGTCCACGATGTCGGCGTCGATGCCGAGGCAGGGGCCGGAGAAGCCGCACGGCGACTGGGGCAGCGTCGGGGAGGAGGCCAGCAGCGATCCGCCGACCTCCGTACCGCCGCTGATGTTGATGACAGGACAGCGGGCGCCACCGAACTCGGCGAAGTACCAGTGCCAGGCCTCCTCGGTCCATGGTTCCCCGGTGGAGCCGAGGACGCGTAGCCGAGAGGGGGCCGCCGTGACCGGCAGGTCGCGCGCCATCAGGGTCCTGGACAGGCTGGGGGAGCTGCCGAAGACCGTCACCCGGTGCTCGTCGAGCAGCCGCCACAGACGGCCGTGGTCCGGGTGGTCGATCGCGCCGTCGTACGTCAGGACGCAGGCTCCGGCGAGCGTGCAGCCGATGGCGACCAGCGGGAACATCACCCAGCCGGGGTCGGTGACCCAGAAGGCCACATCGTCGGGCCGTGCGTCGAAGTTGTAGCGGACTTCCGAGCCCACCTGGAGGGGGAACCCGCCGTGCGTGTGGATGGCGCCCTTGGGACGGCCGGTGGTGCCCGAGGTGTGCAGCAGAAGGAAGGGAGCGCTGCTGGGCAGCGGCACGGTCTTGGCCCGCTCCGCCGTCGCCAGCCACTTCCACGGTGTGGTCACCGGCCGGGACGAGCCCGGTTCGTCCACGTGGCCGTCCACCTGGTCGTCGGTCCCCACCACGACCAGGTGGTGCACGGAGGGTGCTTTGTCCACAGCGGTACGGGCGATGGTCTCCATGGTGTGGTGTTTGCCGCGCCGTGTGGTGGCGTGCGCCGTGACCAGCACGCGCGCCTCGGCGTCGACCAGGCGTACGGCGAGCGCCCCCGGGCCGAAGCCGGAGAACATGGGGACCAGGACGGCTCCGATCCGGGCGCAGGCGAAGAGCAGCGCGAACGCCTCGGGGCCCGGCGGCAGATAGGCCGCCACCCGGTCCCCGGCCTCGACGTTCAGGCTCCGCAGCCCGCTGGCGACGCGGGCGCTGAGATCGGCCAGCTCGGCGTAGCTGAGCCGGCCGCTGGCCCCGTCCTCGCGTTCCCAGCGCAGCGCGAGCGCGCCGCCGCGGCCTTGGCGCAGGTGGCGCTCCAGGCACGAGTCCACGAGGTTGGTGCGCCCGCCGGAGAACCAGCGCGTCGCCGCGATTCCGGCGCGGTCGTCGCGGACCCGGCGGGGCGGGACGTGCCAGGTGATGCCGATGTCCCGGGCGGCCTGGGACCAGAACCACTCCGGATCGGCGATGGACCGGCGCTGGAGCTCACGGTAGCCGCGGATGTCGTGGGCGCGGCAGAACGCGGCGACGTTGCTGTGCTGAAGGAGATCGGGCGTCGGGTGCCACGCGTAGCCGCCCATCAGATGTCCATCGGGTTCTCGATCAGGGACGCGATGCCCTGGCCGCCGCCGATGCACAGGGCGACCACCGCGTATCGCTGCCCGGTGCGGCGCAGCTCGTACGCGGCCTTCAGCAGCAGGATCGTGCCGGTGGCGCCGATGGGATGGCCGAGCGCGATCGCGCCCCCGTTGGGGTTGACGCGTTCCGGGTCGAGCTTGACGTCGTCGACGACGGCGAGCACTTGTGCGGCGAAGGCCTCGTTGAGTTCGACCACCGCGATGTCGCCGACGGTGAGACCGGTCCGTTCCAGCAGTTTCCCGATCGCCCCGGCGGGGGCGAAGCCCATGATCTCCGGTTCGAGTGCGGTGATGACCGTGTCCCGCAGCCAGCACAGCGGTGGGCCGGCGGAACCCAGGTCGGCGCCGCGCGCCATGACCACCGCGGCGCCACCGTCGTTGATGCCTGCCGAGTTGCCCGCGGTGATCGTGCCGGTCTCGTCGAAGGCGGGGGCGAGGGACGCGAGCTTCTGCACCGTCGTGCCGGGGCGGGGGTGCTCATCCCGCTCGACCGGCCCGTCCGGAGTGTCCACCGCGACGATCTGGTCCGTGAACCGTCCTTGCGTGAGCGCGACGGCGGCCCGGCGCTGGCTCTCCGCGGCCCACTGGTCCTGGCGCTCCCGGGAGATGCCGAAGCGGCTGGCCACGCGCTCGCCCGTGATGCCCATCGAGTAGCCGCCGAAGGGGTCGGTGACCAGTGAGATGGTGCCGTCGATCCGGCCGTCTGCGCCCACTTCGTCGGCGGCCCGCTCGCTGTAGTCGAGCAGCGGCTGACGGGTCATCGACTCATTGCCCCCGGCCACCACGAGGTCGGCGTGCCCGACCGCGAGTGTCTGCGCCGCGGTCCTGACCGCCTCCAGGCCCGAGCCGCACAGCCGGTTGACGTTGTGGGCGCGGACCTGGACGGGCAGTCCGGCGACCAGAGCCGCGCGCCGGGCATTGAACGCGTCGGGGCCGACCTGCCCCACACATCCGAGAACGACCTCGTCGATGGCGTGCGGCCGGACCGCCGCACGCGCGACCGCTTCCCGGATGGCCAGCGCGCCCAGCTGGTGGGCGGGGACGGAGCGCAGTGCGCCGTTGAACCGCCCGATGGGCGTACGGGCCCCCTGGATGATCGCGATGTCGGGGAGCATCAGACCGAACTCCTTTCTTCAGGTAGGGAGGGAGGCGACGTGCCAGGGGGAGGGAGGTCCGAGGCCGCCCGTCGCAGGGCGACGGCGTCCCGGTCCGGCCGGATCAGCAGCAACGACAGGAGCCCGCCCGCGATGAGCAGCCCGCCGGCGAGGTCGAAGGCCCGGGTGTACCCCACCGCCTCGCTCGGCGCGGCGTCGATGATCCGGCCGGTGACGTACGGGGCGAGCAGGCTGGAGAGTGCGGCGAGCGCGTACGACAGGCTCAAGGCGGCGCTTCGCCGCCCGGGCGGGCAGATGTCCGCGATCGCCGAATTGGTCAGCGGTGTCTGCCCGTTGCCCGCGGAGAACGCGATGACCAGCAGCGGCAGCATCAGCGCGACCGGTCCGACGCGGGTCGCCAGCAGCATGCAGACACCCGCCAGGAGCGGGAGCGTGGCCCCCACCAGGCCCTGGGCGACCCGGGCGCTGGCGCCGCGCCGGAGCAACCGCTGTGCGATGGTCCCCGCGGTGATGACGATGACGGCCATGGACAGCGCGGGCAGGCCGACGATGCCGCCCACCGCCGTGTCGCTGAATCCGGCCTGCTCCTCCAGATACAACGGCAGCCAGGCGAAGGCCATGGCCAAGGTCCACATCACGGTGAACGTGGAACACGTGGCGCCCAGCCAGGTGCCGGTGGCGGTGATGCGCCACCACGCGACGTCACCCTCGGCCGCCTTCGGCCCGTTGCCCGCCGTGCCGTCCGCAGCCATGTCGACGGCGCCGACGCGTGCGGCGTAGGGGCCGCTGCCGCCGCCGAGCCGCAGCCAGATGACCACCCACAGGATTCCGACGGCACCGAGCAGGCCGAACGCGGCACGCCAGCCGAGGGTGTTGCTGACCAGGATGACCAGCGGGGCGGCCACCACCGTGCCGCACGCCGCGCCTGCCAGTACCACCGCGGCGGGCAGGGACCGTTCCTTGTCCGGAAACCAGGTGAAGGCGGTGTAGTTGGCGAGCGGGAGTCCCGGCCCCTCGCCCGCGCCGAGAGCCACCCGGGTGGCGACGAGCGCGCCGAATCCCGCCGCCGGAACCAGGATCGACAGCTGCGCCGCCGCCCAGACCAGGGCGAGCACGGCGAGCAGCGGCCGGGCGCGTATCCGGTCGCCGAGAAAGCCGACGGCGACGGCCGACACGCTGAACAGCAGGTAGAAGCTGCTGGCGATGGTCCCGAACTCGGTGGCGGTGAGATCGAGATCCTCCTTGATCGGGCCGGCGGTGAGGCCGAGCACGGCCTTGTCGGCGGCGTTGATCACGATGAAGAGGGCCAGGATGACCAGGATGGTGCGGGCGCGCCGGCGCACGGCGTCGGCTGACGCGTCCGGTGGCAGTTCGCTGTGTCGTACGCCTGTCAGGCGGCGTCGTTCGCTTCCCATCACGCGGCCAGTCGCTCGTCCAGCCAGTCGAAGACCTGTTGATGGAAGTGGAGCGCCGCCCCTTCCTGGCAGTGCTCACCGCAGCCGTGCGCCTCGGGAAACACCAGCAGTTCCTTCTCGCAGCGCAGCGCGGTGTGGACGCGCTGGGCCTGGCCGCGGAAGACGGTGTCGTTCTCGGCTTCCAGCACCAGGGTTGGGCAGGTGATCCGGTCGGCGATGCCGTCGAGGTGGTACGGGGCGCAGGCGCGCAGCGCCTCGGCCGCGGACTCGGCGCCGAAGACCCACATGCCGTGCCGTACAAACCAACGCGCCTGCGTGTCGTCGGCCATCCGGGCCCGCAGCACGGGTTCCGCCACGTCATCACGGCCCTCGGCGACCCATTCGGCCAGGAACGGGGGCACGCCCGTCAGCGGGACCTGGTAGAAATCGAAGATCCCGTTGTGCAGGACGCAGGCGGCGAAGCGGTGCTCGAAGGCCGCGGCGCGGGCGGCGAGAGCGCCACCGAGGCTGGTGCCGAGCAGCACCAGACGCCCGGCGTCGACCTCGGGCAGCGTCAGCGCGTGGTCCACCACCGGCGTGACCACCTTCTCCCAGTCAGGACG
The DNA here is from genome assembly GCF_059026195.1 of Streptomyces sp. A01. NCBI lineage: Bacteria > Bacillati > Actinomycetota > Actinomycetes > Kitasatosporales > Streptomycetaceae > Streptomyces > Streptomyces sp. A01. The sequence continues at coordinate 219,074 of NZ_JBWLKN010000001.1, forward strand.
GAAGACCAGCCCCTGGTCACGCCGTACGGACTGCTGTCCCGGCCCCTCGAAGGCGAGTACGTGGTAGCCACGGCGCAGCGCGCCCGCCCCCGCCATGAAGTACAGCTCCTCCAGGGTGGAGTCGTAGCCACCGTGGTGGATCACGGTGGGGCGGGGCTCGCCCGACGCGTCGGCGAGGAAGAGATATCCCGGCAACTCGGTGTCCTCGTACGGGATGCGCTGGGGTCGCGCCGGAGGGTCGAACAGCGTGGCCGCCGTGGCGAACGTCTGCCGTGACAGCCAGGCGAGCCGGGCCGACTCCTCGTCCTCGTCCCGTTCCAGGACGCGGAAGAAGTCGGCGCTGCGGTAGTAGTTCGAGGCGCGCAACAAGGCGTCGCGCGCGCTCACCGGGTGGCCGGCGGCGAGTGAGTCGACCCCGGCCCGGTGTATCCGCTCGGCGCTGGCCGCCCATTCGCGGTACCACGCCGCCTCATCGCCGGCGGGGATGTTGCGGCAGGTGACCAGCACCTCCCCGAGATCGGCGCCGCCGTACGCGGCGTGGCCCGCTGTCCGCAGCGCCTGAAACGAGAATGCCTTGTCGTCGAACAGGAACCTCATCGCGGCCGCCTCTCGCCCGGAACGGAACGGGCCCGTTCCGACCCTCGTCGGTAGTTAACACCCGGGCCATAATGGAACGCAACCGTTCCGTTCCCTGCTAATGTTGGATCATGACCTCGACCAGTGACACCGATCTCGGCCGCGCGCCCGCCGGCGCCGCTCTGCTCCGGGACTCGGTGACCGAGACCATCAGGCGGGCGGCGTTCGAGGAACTGGCGGGCGCGGGATACACGCGCATGTCGATGGAGTCCGTCACCCGGCGCGCGGGCGTCGGAAAGGCCGCCCTGTACCGCCGCTGGCCCTCCAAGGAGGCCATGGTCGTCAGCCTGGTATCGGAGGCCGCCCGTGAACATCTCCCCACCACGACCGACTCCGGGTCACTGCGCGGCGACGTCGAGCGGTTCATCAGGGAGACCATGACGGCTCTCCGGCATCCGCTCGTCGGCAGGATCATCCCCGACCTGGTGGCCGAGTCGGCCCGCAACAGCGCGCTGAGCGCGGCGCTGCACCAGACGGTCCTGACGCCCCGGCGCAGCGCGGTCGCCACCCTGCTGCGCCGGGCGATCGAGCGCGGCGAGCTGCCGCCCGACATCGACGCCAGCCTCGCCATTGACATCTTCGGCGCGCCGCTGTACTTCCGGGTGCTCGCCGTCGGCGGGCCGACCGACGACGCCTACGTCACCCGCTTGAGCAACGCCGTCACGGCCGCGCTGGTCGCCAGCCGCTGAGCACGCGAGCCGCCGGGTCACGCCCTCGGCGGAGCGGCAGGGCGGCTCACCCGGCCTGCCGTGCCATCGCCGGGTCAGCAGGTGCGGGTCAGCAGGTGTGGTCGAGCGCGTCGGCGGCGGCGCGCACCGATTCGGCCCAGGACCTGCCCTGCGCCACGGTCGGTTCGAGGGCGTCCAGGACGCGGGCGCAGGCGTCGGCGGTGGGACGGCGTGCGCCCACGTGGACGGCCTGGCGCAGGGCGACGGCGAGGGAGCCGTGCAGGAGACGCAGCGACCGGGACTGCCGGAGCGCGGAGAACGCGGCCTGCGTGCTGAACGGGACGATGTCCTGGTTGTGGTAGTTGGTGGGAACGCTCTGCATGGAGGCGGGGGTGGCGGCGCGGCGAGCGGCGACGGCGAGGGAGGTCGCGGCGAGCTGGACGCCCTGGACGCCGTGGTCGCGGCCGGGGTCCTTGGCCAGGACGGGGTTGAGGCCGCCGTTGCGCCGGGGATCGATCAGCAGGTCGAGCTGGCGCTCGGCGAGGTTGGCCAGTTGTGCGGCGGTGATGGACATCAGGTCGGCCGCGAAGGCGACCTGCTGACCGAAGAAGTTGCCGCCGTGCGCGATGACGTCGCGCTCCGGGAAGAAGAGGGGGTTGTCGCTGATGCCGTTGAGGTCGTCGGTGACGACCTGGCGGGCATGGCGCAAGCTCGTCGCGGCCGCGCCGAGGAGGTGCGGCGCGCAGCGCAGGGTGTAGGGCTCCTGGAGGGCGCGGGTGCCGCTGGGCTCGTGGCCGGCGAGCTGTTTGCGGAGGTCCGCCGCGCGGTCGGCCGTGTCGTCGTGGCCCAGTGCCTCGAAGATCTCGGGGGCGGCGAAGTCGGGGCGGCAGCCGAGGATGTCGGCGAGCAGGGCCGTCAGCGCGGTGCCGACGTTGAGCGAGCGGTTCAGGGCGGCGAGCGCGAGGCCGGCGACGGCGGCGCTGACGGATGTCCCGTTGACCAGGCCGAGCGCGTCCCGGCCGCTGAGCTCCAGCGGACGCAGCCCGGAGTTCGCGAGGGCTTCGGCGGCGGGCATGCGGGTGGTGTGGAAGTACGCCTGACCGCGCCCCTGGAGGGATCTGATGGCGTGTGCCAGCGGTGCGAGGTCACCGCTGGCGCCGACCGAGCCGTACTCGGGCATCGCCGGTGCGAAGGGAGTGGCGAGCATCGCGGTGAGGGCGTCGACGGCGGTGGGAGCCACCCCCGACCGGCCCCGGGCGAGGCTCCACAGGCGGACGAGCATCGCGGCCCTGGCGATCGGGGGATCGAGGTCCTGGCCCTGGCCGACTTCGAGGTGGCTGAGCACGTTCTCGCACTGGTCCGCCTCGTCCTCCCGCCCCGCGTAGCCGACCAGGGGCCCGAAGCCGGTGGTGGTGCCGTAGATGTCGCGGCCTTCGCTGATGCAGATGTGGAGGTAGTCATGGCAGCGTGCGACGGCCGCGCGCGCGGCGTCGTCGAGGCGTACGGTGACGGGCCGCGCGGCTGTTTCGAGGGTCTCGGGGGTCAGCTTCGAGGGGAACAGCAGCTCGGCCGCGGGGTGCCTCAGGTTCGAGGGCATCGGGTTCCTTGGGTGGGATGTCGAGGGGGTGGGGTTTGGGCGGCCACCGTGAGGGGCGGGCGGCAGGGCCGTCGGTGCCGGTCCGGTGGCCGTCGGAACACGGCGGTCAGGACGTGGCGGCCGTGAGCAGGTGGGCCCAGGCCGTGCCCGGTGACGCCGGGCTGTCGCCCGGGTCGGCGCCGATGGCCAGGACCTGATCGGCATCGCCGGTGGCGATGACGCGGGCCGCGGTGGTGTGTGCCGTGGCCAGCAGGTCGCGGATGGCGAGGGTGGTGATGAGCGGACCCGCCAGGCCCCAGACGGCGCTCAGGTGGCCGAGCGCCGTGGAGGGGACGTTCTGGAAGAGCAGCGGTTTGGGCACCGGTCGCTGACCGGCCACCGCGTCGTCGATGGCGGTCTGCGTGACCACGTCGCCCCGCGTGGCCGCCAGGACGAGGGCGGTACGCGGGCCGAGCGCCGGTGGCAGCGGGGGTGCGCCGTAGCGCGCGGTCAGGCACCGTTCGCCGACGGCCACCAGCAGGGGCGCGAAGGCCGAGGTGTCGAAGCGCGGGACCTCCGGCAGACTCGCCGAGGGGTCGTCCGGGGGCGGCCACTGGGCCTGGGTGTGGACTATCAGTTCCATGGCGTCCTCCATGAGGCCCGTCCCGCACTCAGGGCGTTGTGGGCACGGGGGCGGTCGGTTCTACGGCATCGCCAGGAGGAGGGCCGTGCAGACGCCGCCGAAACCGGTGCTGAGGCTCAGCGCGTAGCGGGACTGCGGGGCGCGGCCCGTATCGAGTACGAGGTCGAGGGGGCAGTCCTCGTCGGGGGCGAGGTAGTTGGCGTTGACGGGCAGTTCCTGGTGGCGGAAGGCGAGGGCGCAGACAGCCAGTTCGACCAGGCCGGAGGCTTCCAGGCAGTGACCGTGCAGGGCCTTGGTGGAGCTGACGGGAACCCGCGCGCCGTGCGGGGAGAGCGCGCTCAGGATGGCGGCGGCCTCGCCGGTGTCGAAGGCGGGAGTGGCGGTCGCGTGGGCGTTGACGTAGCCGACCTGATGGCTCTCGATGCCGGCCCGGCGCAGGGCGGTGGCGACGGCGGCGGCGGGACCGCGCCCCTCGGGGTGGGGCCGGCAGACGTGGTGGGCTTCGGCGGCGTTGCCCCAGCCCCGGATGTCCGCCCATGGCCGTGCGGTGCCGGTCCGTTCGAGGACCACGGCGGCGGCGCCGTCGCCCAGTACGGGCCCGTCGCGCCCGGCGCTGAACGGGCGGCAGACGCCCCCCGGGGCGAGAATGCCCGCGCTGTCGAAGGCGGCGAACATGCTCGCGTCGACGAAGCTGGCGCCGGCGACGACGACCCGCGGTTCGGCCTCCGTGCCGATGAGGTGGGTCGCTTCGGAGACGGCGGTGGTGGAGGCCGCGCAGGCGGCGGTATGGACGGTGAGCACCTCGCGCAGACCGCAGGCGTCCGCCAGCGCGGCGGCCAGGCCGGTCGTGTCCGGACCAGCGTGCAGGGCGAGGACGGCAGGGGTGGTGGCCCGGTCGGCGGGTGACAGCCCGGCTTGGTCGCAGGCCTCGTTGATGAGGTGTTCCAGTTCCGCGTACGGATCGGGGGTGCCGGGGAGAGTGGCGGCGTGGTGCGCCCGGTGCCGCGCGGTGTCGAAGCGGGTGACCGGTGTGGTGGCCGGTGTGCCGGACGCCAGGCCCTCCCAGAGCGCCTCGTGGCCGCGGCCGTACGCGGTGAGGACCGACAGGCCGGTGACGCGGGCCATCAGGAGACCGCCACGGGCTGAGGCTCGAACGTGACGGGCAGCGCCGTCAGGCCCGCGGTGACGTGCAGGTGGGTGATGTCACCGGTCGAGCCGCGCTGCCAGGGCAGCGTGTCGAGCGGCTGGGCCGCGGCGATCCCGGGCAGGCGGCGCAGGACCGCGCCGAGGGCCGTGCGGCACAGCCGCACGGCGAGGTGGCTGCCGAGGCAGAAGTGGTGCCCGTGGGCGAAGGTGAGGTCCTGGCCGACGCGCCGGTTCAGGTCGAGGCGGTTGGGGTCGGTGAAACGGTCCGGGTCGCGGTTGGCGAGGGCGATGTGGACGATCATCGCGTCACCCGGTTCGATCCCCACGCCGTGCAACTCGGTCGGCCGGGTCGCGAAGCGCGGCATGGTGGCCGCCAACGGCGAGGTGTAGCGCAGGAGTTCGTCCATGCCCGCGGTCACGAGGTCGTGATCGGCCAGGAGGTCCGGGCGCTGCCAGAGCGCGTACAGGCTGGCGGTGAGGAAGTCGGTGACGGGCTCGTAGGCGGAGACGAGCAGGAGGAAGAGGGTGGAGGTCAGCTGCCCCTCGTCCAGGCCGGTGGCGTCGGCGTGCGCGATCATCTCGCTGACGGCGTCAGGCCCCGGGTGGCCCCGTCTGTACGCGACGAGGTCGTGCATCAGCTCGCTCATGGCCTCCCGCTCGGCGGCGTAGCGCTCGCGCGCCGGTGAGCCGGGCGGATCGAAGAGCGGCGACGGGCCCCAGCGCGGCAGGTCCAGCGCGCGCTGGACGAAGTCGGGCGGGTAGCCCAGCAGTTCGGTGATCGACCTGACGGCGAAGGGGTGGGCGAAGTCGTGGACGAGGTCGGCGTGGCCGTGGTCGGCGATCCCGTCGAGCAGGGCCTCGGCGAGGGGCTCCGCGCGGGCGGCGGCGGTCTGTACGCGCTCGGGTGAGAGAGCCAGCGCGCCCAGGCCGCGCAGCCTCCGGTGCAGGTCCCCGTCGGTGTTGAGCATGCTGCGGATGATGCTGTCGGTGACCTGCGGCCCGGTGAAGCCGAGGTAGCGCTTCCAGCGCTCGCCGCCCTGCACGACCGGCTTGACGAAGGTCGCCTCCGTCACGACGTGGCGCGCGGCGTCGTACCCGGTCACGACCCAGGCCGAGGAGCCGTCGGGCAGGGCTGTGCGCCACACCGGGGGTTCGCCGCGGGTGTCGATGCGCTCGGCCGCAGGGCTGTGGCGCACCCGCACGTCCATGAGAAGCGTCGTGCCTGGACCAGCGATCACCGCGACTCCCCACTTGCTGAACACCTTGCGTTACTCATATACTACCATTAGTAACAAATCGTCGCATGCTCACCCTTTCTACTCCTTCTTCACACTCACCGTCCTATTCCGTCTCCTCTTCACCCGTGCGGCAGCGCGATGCCCCGCACCACCGAGGCGGACCGCGCAGGGGGCAGCGCATGCGCAACGAAGGCATCGGCTCCTGGCCCGCGCGGCGGGCCCGGCGCACCCCGCACCGCACCGCGGTGGTGTGTGACGAGGAGCGGATCACGTACGGCGGTCTGTGCGGGCGCGCCTCCCGGCTCGCCCAGGTCCTGCGGGACAGCGGTGTGCGCAGGGGCGACCGGGTGGGATTCCTCGGCCCCAACCACCCCGACTTCCTGGCGTCCTTGTTCGCCACCGGTCTGCTGGGCGCGGTGTTCGTGCCGTTCAACACGCGGCTCGCGGCTCCGGAGCTCGCCTACCAGCTGGCGGACTGCGAGGCCCGGCTGCTGCTGCACGCGGGGCCCCGCCCGGTCCCGCCGACCGTCACCGGTGTGCCGCGGATCGAGGTGGGCGGAGCGGCGTACGACACGCCCACGGCCGGGCCGGCCGAGCCGCCCGCCGAGCCGGTGGCGCCGGACGACCCCTGCGTGATCCTCTACACCTCGGGCACGACCGGGCGCCCCAAGGGAGCCGTGCTGACCCACGCCAACCTCACCTGGAACGCGGTCAACGTCCTGGTCGACGAGGACCTGACGTCCGACGAGGTCGCCTTGGTCGCCGCACCGCTGTACCACGCCGCGGCGCTGGGCATGCAGGCCCTCCCGGTCCTGCTGAAGGGCGGCACCTGCGTGCTCATGGAATCCTTCGACGCGGGCGCGGCGCTCGCAGCGGTCGAACGGCATCGCGTCACGTCCATGTTCGGTGTGCCCACGATGCTCCGGCGGATCGCCGACCACCCCCGCTGGCACCGCGCCGACCTCTCCACCCTGCACACCGTCGTCTGCGGTGGCGCCCCGGTGCCCGCGTCCCTGGTGACCGCGTACGCGCGGCGGGGGCTCGTCCTGCGCCGGGGTTACGGCATGACGGAGGCGGCCCCCGGCGTCCTGCTGACACACGAGGGGCACACCGACGCCGGACCGGGCGCCGCCGGGGTGCCGCACCTGTTCACCGACGTACGCGTCGCGCGCCCCGGCCCCACCGGGACCGCCGCCGACGCCGCCACAGGGGAGACCGGCGAACTACTTGTGCGCGGTCCGAACGTCATGGCCGGGTACTGGAACCGGCCGGAGGAGACCGAGGCCGCGTTCGCGGACGGCTGGCTGCGTACGGGAGACGCGGCCCGCATCGACGCCGACGGCTGTGTGACCATCGTGGACCGCGTCAAGGAAGTGATCATTTCAGGCGGCGAGAACATCTACCCCTCCGAGGTCGAGCACGCGCTGCTGGCCCACCCCGGTGTCGCCGAGTGCGTGGTGGTCCCGGTGCCCGACACCGCCTGGGGCGAGGTCGGCCGCGCGGTCCTGGTGGCGGCACCCGGCGTGTCCCTCGACGCGGACGAGGTCCTCGCCTCCCTGGCCGGCCGACTGGCCGGGTACAAGATCCCCCGCTCCGCCGTGCTCGCGGCGGAACTTCCCCATACCGCTACGGGGAAGCCCGTGCGGCAACAGGTCAAGGAACGGTACGGCCGCGCTTGAGTGCTGGCTTGAGTACTGGGGGCATGGTGCCGGGCGCGGGTTCACCGGTGACTGTCGTCCACTCTCATCGGCCCTTATGCCCGTTGGCGCGCGTCCGGGCTTCCCAGACTGCTCAAGAGGTGCCCGCCCACAGGGCGAGGCCCGCCACCGTGTGGACGGAGCCCGCCCACACGGTGGCGGTCACCGGCCGGATTGGCTACGGAGGCGGCGCCTCAGGTGAGCCCGTTCCGGCTCGGTGCCCGCCAAGTCGAGCGCTTGCCGGTAGGCCGCCGCGGCCTCGGGGAACCGGCCGAGCCGGTGGAGCAGGTCAGCCCGGGCGGCCGGGTAGGGGTGGTAGCGGCGCAGTGACGGTTCGTCGGCCAGTGCGTCGAGCAGTGACAGGCCCGCCTGCGGGCCGTCGCGCATCGCCACGGCCACCGCTCGGTTCAGGCTGACGACGGGGGACGGGGTGAGCGCGAGCAGCACGTCGTAGAGCGCTACGATCTGCGGCCAGTCGGTGGTCGCGACATCGGTGGCCTCGTCGTGGAGAGCGGCGATCGCGGCCTGCACCCCGTACGGGCCGGGTGGCCCGCCGGTCAGCGCGGAGACCACGAGGCCGCGGCCTTCCTCGATCATCGTGCGGTCCCAGCGGCCGCGGTCCTGGTCATCGAGCAGTACGAGCTCACCGTCCGGGCCGGTCCTGGCATCCCGTCGGGCGTAGACCAGCAGCATCAGGGCGAGCAGCCCGGTGACCTCCCGCTCGGCGGGCATCAGCCGACGCGGTATCCGCGCCAGGCGGATGGCCTCTTCGGCGAGGTCGAGCCGTTGCAGCCGCGGGCCGGAGCTGGCCGCGTAACCCTCGGTGAAGATCGAATAGATGACCTGGAGCACTCCGGGCAGGCGCTCCGGCAACTCGTCGGTGCCGGGCACGCGGAACGGGATACGAGCCTGGCGGATCTTCTTCTTCGCCCGCACGATCCGCTGGGCCATCGTCGTGGACGGGACCAGAAATGCCCGCGCCACCTCGGGCGTTGTCAGACCGGCCAGGCAGCGCAGAGTCAGTGCCGCACGGTCCTCGGCCGCGAGAGCGGGATGGGCGCAGGTGAAGAACATCCGAAGCCGGTCGTCAGGCAAGTCGTCGTCGGCGTCCGCGGGCGGGGCGGGATCGGCACGGTCCGCCTCTACCTGGAGGACGGCGAGGCGGGCGGCGTATGCCTGGTCCCGCCGCAGGCGGTCGACGGCCCGGCGTCGCGCGGTGGTCAGCAGCCAGGCCCCGGGCTTGGCCGGCACCCCCTCGGCCGGCCAGTGCACCAGAGCGGCCTCGACGGCCTCGGAGGTGACCTCCTCGGCCAGGTCGAGATCACCGAAGCGGCGGACGAGGGAGGCGAGCAGCCGACCGCGTTCCTCACGGAACACCGCTTCCACCGACGACTCCGCGGACAACCGGCCGGACGACTCGATGGGCACGCCCGGCCCGGAGACTCCCTCGTCCGGCACGGTCAGACCCCGAACTCGGCGATCGGACGCACCACGACCGATCCGCTGCCGCGGGCGCCGGGACAGCGGGCGGCCCAGTCGAGCGCGACATCCAGGTCCGGCACGTCGATGACGTAGAACCCGCCGAGGACCTCCCGGCTCTCGGCGAACGGCCCGTCCGTGACGGTCCGCCTGCCATCCTGGCCGACCCGCACGGCCGTGGCGGTGACCAGATCGGCCAGGGACTCCCCGGAGACCCAGATTCCCGCGTCCTTCACCTCCTTGTCGTAGACCATCCAGTCCTCGACGCCGCACTCGGCGGCCGCGCCCTTCTCGTCGATCGCACCAGCGTTGATCAGCAGCATGTACTTCATGGTCCGACTCCTGTCAGGTCCTGATCTTTTCCTCGTGCGGCGGGTCGCCGTACACCATGACGACGATCGGGACGCGGCCAGATCGACACCCTCCCCGAACATCTTCTCCGAGACGAGGGCTCTCCCGGGATTCGTTGGCGAGCGGCCTTGGGGGCTGGGCCCGGACGTGGCCCAGTTCCGGCCCGCCTCATGGTGGTTGAGCGGACCGGGGGACAAGGCTCCGGCTGTCAGAGCTGTCAGAGCTGGCGGAGGTGGTCGCGCAGGATGCGGGCTATGTGGGCCATGAGGGCGTCGGCGCCGGGTTGGGTGCTGGCGGGAACGAGGGACTCGGTCAGGACGGCGATGGCGAAGGTCTGGCCGTCGGAGTGCTCGACGACTCCCATTTCGTGGCGGAGGTTGAGGAGGGTGCCGGTCTTTGAGGACCAGGTGGTGGCGTCGGAGCTGAAGTCAGGGGCGAGCCGGTGCCGGAGCACGTTGTGGGCCATGAGGCCGCGCACGCGCTCGGCCACTTCGGGGTGGATCTTCGAGGGGGTCCACAGGGCCTGGAGCAGTTCGACGCAGGCGCGTGCGCTGCCGGTGTTGGCGCGGGTGGTGTCGAGTTGGGGCACCCGGTGTCCGCGGCCGCTGGTGCCGGCGTCGATGGCGAGGGCGTGGGCGAGATGGGCCTGGGCGGCGCCGAAGCGTTCCACGGGGGTGTCGGACAGCTCATGCACACAGTGCCGGACGGTGAGGCCGCGGAGGCCGAGCTCTTGGAGGATGTCGGTGACCTGGGCGGGCGGGGTGAGGTCGAACAGGGCGTCGGCAGCTGTTCCGTCGCTCAGGCACGTACTCAGGTAGAGCAGATCGTCGACCGCTACCCGGGCGGGGTGGCGGAAGCGGCTCAGTCCGGTGGGGCCGGGCGTGGTGATCCGCCCGGGTGGCACGTCGAGCATCGTCGCTCCGTCGAGTTCGCCCCTTCGGATACGCTCCGCCGTCGCCAGCGCGAGCGGGACCTTGACCAGGGACGCGGCAGGCAGCTGGGTGTCCGGGTCGATCCCCAGTTCGTCCCCCGTGTGGAGATCCCGTACGAGCAGGCAGCCGTGCAGGCCGCCGTCGTGCAGCTGGCGGCGCATGTCGTGAAGCAGTGCCTCGGTGCTCACGCTCCGGTCCCTCCCGTGGTGGCTGCCGGGGCGTCCGCGTCGAGGCAGCGTGCGATGGCGTCGCCCAGGCGCGCCCGGATGTGCTCTGGATTGCCGTCCGCCGCGGCGGCGAGCGCGAATCCCCGGCTGAGCTTTATCTCGCCGACGGGACGCCAGCTCAGGGCCAGTTCCTCGGCCTGCGCGGGGGAGCACAGCAACAGGTCGCGTGTGCAGAGGACCTCTGCCGTGGCGGTCGTCAGGTCGGCCGCGGCGACGAGCTGTGCGGGCCGCAGACCAAGCGCGTCGCGCAGTCGCGTCAGCGGGTCACGGATGTGCGGTACGTCATCTTCCGGCTGGAGCCAGATGCGGCGGGCCGGGCCGGAGGAGGCCCGTCCGATCCGCAGCGTTTCGAGGTACAGGCGTTTCACTCCCGGATCTTGGGCACCGGCGAGCCCGAGCGGAACGGACCACATCGCCTCGCCCGCGGGCACCGCGAGCAAGGCGCCGCGCACCTGCTGCGCGTGGATGAGTTCCATGCGCTGCGCGGGCGCGGCCACACGGAGATCGAGCATGACACCCTGCCCGCGCGCCTCGGCGACGAGGCGGGCGAGACCGACCGTGGAGCATATGCCGGGCACAGCGAGCCGCCACGGCTTGCTCTTGGCGGCTTGCGCCTCATGCAGCAGCACATCGGCCGTCTGTACGAGCTGCCTGGCCGCCGGCAGCATGTCCCGGCCGAAGGGGGTGAGGACGGCCCGTCGTGAGGTGCGCTCGAACAGCTGCTCACCGAAGCGTTCCTCCAGGGCGGCGACGCGACGGCTGGCCACCGACTGGGACATCCGGGCGGCGGCCGCTCCGACGGTGAAACTGCCGCGCTCGCTGACGCTGACAAACGCGCGACATGCTCCCACGAGATCCACAGCCGAACCTTATGCCAGAACAGCATGAAACAGCGCATGCGCGTATTGGACCGCATGGCCGCCCGAGGGTGAGGGTGCTCCTGGCACTCATGACCACGCAGCGGGATGGAGCCGTGTCGCTCCCTCCCCGATGCGCCCTGCGTGCGGGGCAACCCCGGAGGTTTGGACCATGCAGTACACCCGTACCCGGCGCGCCGTTCTTGGCGCGCTCGCCACGCTCACCCTCGTCCCGCTCGTGGCCTGCGGCCAAGGCGACTCCTCGGATTCCTCGGGCTCCTCGTCCCCCTCTGCGGAGACGACGAAGCCGAGGGCGGCCGCGAAGCCGTTCACCGGCGAGTTCAAGAAGCTTGAGCGGAAGTTCGACGCGCGGCTGGGTGTCTACGCCGTCGACACCGGCACCGGGCGCGAGGTGGCCTACAACGATGGCGAGCGGTTCGCCTACGCGTCCACGTTCAAGGCGCTGGCCGCCGGTGCCGTGCTCCGAAAGTACTCCCTGAGCGGGATGGACCGGAGGATCACGTACTCCAAGGACGATTACATCGACCCCTCTCCGGTGACCGAGAAGCACGTCAAGACCGGGATGACCCTGGGCGAGCTGTGTGACGCCGCCGTCCGCTTCAGCGACAACACCGCGGCCAACCTCCTCCTGGACCAACTGGGCGGGCCCCGGGGCCTGAACGCCGTACTCGAAGAGACAGGCGACGAGGTCACCAAGATGGAGCGTCGCGAGCCGGAGCTGAGCCGATGGGCTCCAGGCGAAACGCATGACACGACCACGCCCCGGGCACTGGCCAAGGATCTGCGCGCGTTCGTGCTCGGGGACGTCCTCGGCAAGGGCGAACGCGCGCAGCTCGCGAAGTGGCTGCGAGGCAACGTCACCGGAGACGATCTCATCAAGGCCGGGATGCCCAAGGACTGGGTGGTCGGCGACAGGACCGGAACCGGCAGCGGCTATGGCGCCCGAAACGACATCGCCGTGGTGTGGCGCCCCGACGCCGCCCCCATCGTCGTGGCGATCATGTCGTACCGCAGCGAGAAGGACGACGAGCACGACGACAAACTGCTCGCGGAAGCGGCATCCGTGGTCGCCGACACGCTGTCGTAGTCACCGGCACGTTGCCGTGCTCGCCTACACGCTGCCGTAGCAGAAGCATGCGCCGCAGGTCGGCCGCCGGCAGGTCGGCAGGTCGGTGGATCGGTGGACCGAGTGGTGACCCGGCTGGGCGCGCGGCGCGGCGGCCCGGCGCGCCCAGGGTCCGGGGCCGGGTTCGGGCCCCGGGTCCCAAGCTCCGGGCCCAAGGCCCCGGGTCCCAAGCTCAGGGCCTCAAGTTCCGGGCCCAAGGCCCCGGTTCGGCAAGTGCCACGGGCCACCGTCGCCTCGCCCGCGACCAGCACCTTTCCCCACCGCTTCCCCAACGCTTCGCCCCGGCGGAGCGAGAAGCCATGACAAGGAGCACCTTGATGTCCGATGCCGAACACGTCACCAGCTACGGCCGCACGCCCGGCAGGAAAGCCCGCACGGCGGCCGCCGCGGTGGGACTGGCGGTCGCGCTCGTCGCGGGCGTGGCGTACGCCGCTGAGCTGGGCCCCTTCGAGCCGGGGCCCCCGAAACCCGATCCTGACGCGACGGCGCGGGCGCACGCCTTCCTGGCCGACTGGGCCGCAGGGCGCACAGCGCAGGCGGCAGCGCTCACCTCAAGCCCTGAGCAGGCGGAGCGCGTACTGCGCAACTTCACCGCCGGGCTCGACATCAGCAAGCCCACCCTGACCCCGGGCGCGGCCGATGCCGGGCCGGACGGCACCGTGACCGTCGCCTTCACCGCCAAGATGCCCGTCACCGAGCTGGGCACCTGGACCTACGCCTCGTCCCTGCCTCTGCGTAAGAAGGACAACGGTGCCTGGGAGGTGGACTGGACGCTGTCCCTCGTGCACCCGAAGCTGAGCAGCACGGAGAAGTTCCGCCTGGAGCGCGAGAACACCGCCTTGCCCAAGGTCACCGACCGCGACGGGGACACCTTGTCGGGCGTCGCGTACCCGTCCCTGAGCCCGGTCCTCACCCAGGTCACCGGGGGCGCAGGAGCCGGTCCGCGCGGTGCTGTCCAGCTCATCGACCGGGCCACCGGGAAGGTCAAGGGCACGGAAGCCACCTTCGGGAAGAAGTCCGGCCGCTCCACCGGCCAGCCCGTCGGTACGACCATCGACGCCACCTGGCAGTCCGCCGCCGAGAAGGCCATCGCCTCCAAGGCCGGCGGCAAGGACGCCGCACTCGTCGTGCTGCGGATCGACAACGGTGAGATTCTGGCCGTTGCCAACTCCCCGTCCTCCGGGTTCAATCGCGCCGTCTCCGGCACCTACGCGCCCGGCTCCACCTGGAAGATCGTCACCACCAGCGCTCTGCTGCTCAAGGACGCGGTCACGCCCGACACCGTCGTGGACTGCCCCAAGTACCTCACGGTGGGGAAGCAGTTCCACAACGTCGAGACCTCCGAATACCGCGGTGCGACCTTCCGGAAGGACTTCACGGAGTCCTGCAACACCGCGTTCATCAGCCTGCGCGGCAAGCTCGGTGACCGTGAACTGGGTGACGTCGCCGGTAAGTACTTCGGTGTCGGCCAGGAGTGGCGCGTCGGTATTCCCTCGTACGACGGGTCGGTACCGGCCCCCCGTGACCAGACCGAGAAGGCCGCGTCGATGATCGGTCAGGGCAGAGTGCAGGCCAACCCGCTGATCATGGCGTCCGTCACCGCGACCGCGGTGTCCGGCACGTTCCACCAGCCGACCCTCACACGCGGCCACAAGGACGCGACCACCACCACCCCGTTCCCGAAGAAGGTCGTCGCGCAGCTGCGCGAGATGATGCGCGCCACCGTCACCGACGGCACCGCCACCATCCTGGACGATCTGCCCGGCGGCGTCGGCGCCAAGACCGGCACCGCCGAGGTCTCCGAGAAGGCACCCAACAACGGCTGGATAGTCGCTCATCGCGGCAACATAGCCGTGGCCTGCGTCGTCGAGAAGGGCGTCACCGGCGGCGCCTCGGCGGGGCCCGTCGTCCGCGGTCTCCTGGCCGCCGTCCCCGCCGACCAGTCATGAACAGGACGCCGACATCGTCCCGGCGATGAACGATCACCGGCTCCGGGGCGTCCCTGGCGACGGCGGACCTCACGTGGCGGACCTCACGTACGGGCGCGTCGTCTACCCGCTACCCGCCGCAGGTCGCGGCCTCACGACGGCCCGCCCGCGGCGGGGCTGAGCCGGGTGCCCGTGCGCTCGACGGCCTGCCGGAAGTGCGGGCACCGCGTGACGTCCTCATGGTCGCAGTCCACGGCGCATTCGATGAGTTCGAGCGCGGAGTGGGCGGCGGCGATACGGGAACGCAGCGCGTCGGCTTCCCGCCGCAGGACGCTCCGGCGTGCCGAGGCGTCGGCGGTGGCGACCAGACAGCGGATGGTGTCCAAGGACAGGCCCGCTTCCTTGGCACGCAGGATCACGGCGACGCGGGTGAGGGAGTCGGCACCGTAGCGGCGTCGGCCGGCGGGGTCACGCGCGGGGTCCAGCAGGCCCACCGTCTCCCAGTGGCGCAGGACGTGGGTGGGCAGACCGAAGCGTCCCGCGACGGCGCCGATGCTCAGGGACTCGCTACGAGTGCTTGACTTCATCCCGACATTAAGTCCGAGCCTGGCGGACATGTCCAAGGAGAAGAACACCCCAAAGCCAGCGGATGACCTCATCGCCGCGCTCGACACGGCCGAACAGCTGCCCGTAGCACAGAACTTGCGGCACCGCTCGTACGAATTGCTCGGCAGCGGGCCAGGCGCGGCCGTGGTGGACGTGGGCTGCGGTGCGGGACGCGCCGTGGCCGAGCTGGCGGGCCGGGGCGTCAGGGCCATCGGGGTGGACCCGGACGAGCAGATGATCGCGGTGGCGCGCGGCCGGTGGCCCGAGGGGGACTTCCGGCGTGGCGAGGCGCGGGATCTGCCGCTGCCGGACGCCTCGGCGGACGGCTACCGCGCCGACAAGGTCTTCCACGAACTGGAAGCGCCTGACGCGGCGTTGGCGGAGGCCCGGCGCGTCCTGGCTCCGGGTGGGCGGATCGTCCTGGTCGGGCAGGACTGGGACACCTTCCTCATCGACTCCGACGAGCCCGCTCTCACCCGTACGATCGTGCACGCTCGCGCGGACCTGGTGGTCGGCCCCCGGACAGCGCGGCGCTACCGCAATCTGCTCCTGGACGCGGGATTCCAGGAGGTGGCGGTCGAGGTGCACACGGGGATCTTCACCGATGCGTCCCTGTTGCCCCTGCTGGTGAGGCTGGCAGAAGGGGCCTGTTCGGCCGGCGCTGTGGCGCGCGGGCAGGCGGACGCCTGGATCGCCGAGCAGCGCGCTCGCGCCGAAGCCGACCGGATGTTCCTGGCCCTGCCGATGTTCGTGGCCGCCGCTGTTCGTGGCCGCCGCCACCGCCCGGCGCTGAGACGGCTCACTCAGCCGTAACCGAGCATCACCCGCCCGCCCGGCCCCCGTTCTCCGGACAGCCCAGCGCGTGGCGCCGCGCACGGCGGTGCATGGGCCGGGCTTACGCCGTCTGCTCCGTCCCCGCCAGGCGTAGCCGGGTGCGGGGCGGCGCGGACGGGGGCAGGGTGGCGAGGATGTCCGCGAGGGTGACCCCGGCGAGGCTGTCCCGCCACGCCTCGTGCGCGTCGGCCATCTTCTCGGCGAGGACGCAGGTGCGGCGGCACTGATCGGCGGGTAGCGCTCCCCGTCCCTGCTGGCGGATCTCGCGGCATTCATACGGTGACGAGGCGCCGTCGACGGCCTCGACGATCTGCAGCAGGGTGATCTCTGAGGCGGCCCGCGCGAGCCGGAACCCTCCCCGTGGACCCGTGGTCGCGGCCAGCAGACCGGCCTTGACGAGCGACTTCAGCTGCTTGGCGAGATAGGGCGCAGGGAGGTCGTAGTACTGCGCGAGCTGCGTTGTCGACGCACTGGCTCCCGGATCGAGCTGTGCCAGCGTCGTGGCGCAGTGCAGGACCCATTCGGTGCTCACAGGCAGCTTCACGGCCCGAGCCTATCGCAGATATTACGGACCTTTTTTGTCCGTGATAGCGTCGCGGCGGGAGAAGGGGAGATCATCATGCGGATCGCAGTTGCCGGGGCGACCGGGAACATCGGGGCCCTCACCGTCGCCGCCCTGGAACAGGACGGGCACGACGTCGTACGCGTCAGCCGCTCGCTCGGCGTGGACCTGCTGACGGGGGACGGGCTCGACGACGCCCTGACCGGCGTCGAGGCGGTCATCGACGCCACCAACAGCATGGCGACCGACAAGGCCGAGGCGGTGGCGTACCTCGGCACCACCACGCGGAACCTCCTCGCCGCCGGGGAGCGGGCCGGTGTCCGTCACCATGTCCTGCTCTCGATCGCCGGGATGGATCGCGTCGAGGGCAATGCGCACTACGCCGGCAAGCGGGAACAGGAGCGCCTTGTCGCCGCGGGACCGCTGCCGTGGACGATCGTCCCGGCCGCGCAGTTCCACGACTTCGCCGCGATGGTGGCGAGCTGGACCGAGCAGGACGGTGTCGCCACGATCGCGCCGCTGCTCGTCCAGCCGATCGCGCCCGGGGACGTGGCCGACATCCTCGCCGAGATCGTGACCGGCGAGCCGCAGGGGCGGTACGTGGACGTCGTCGGTCCCGAACCGCAGGACCTGGTGGACATGGCCCGGCGCACCAACGAGGCGCGCGGCCGTACGGTGAAGCTCGTGCCGACGTGGTCGGCGGCGTTCGGCCCGTCGATGGCCGGGAACGTGCTGCTGCCGGGCGAGAGCGCACGCATCGCGCCGACCACCTTCGACGCGTGGCTCGCCGAACAGCGGTAGAACCACGGGGGCAGGCGGCCTCGCCGCCGCCCCGGCGCTGGTGCGATCGGGGCGGCGGCGGGCATCCGGCCGCGAGCGGCGGGCTTCGCCCATGAGCCGGACCGGGTGGCCCATGGCGGCTCGGCCTCCTGACCGGGCCGCCCGAGCCACCTGAGCCGCCCGGGGCGGTGGGCCTCGGGCGACTCGCGGCCTCGCGTCAGGGGCGGTGGAACTTCACCGTCTGGCCGTGGCGCTCGAACCAGCCGCGGAAGCCCCAGTTGATGTGGCCGCCGTCGCCGGTGTTGGTGAATTCACCGGACTCGGCGATCCACAGGCCGTAATAGATGTTGCCCCATTTGACGTTGGCGTAGAGCTTGATCCCGCCGAGGCGTTCCGCGTAGCCCTGGCTGAGGTTGAACACCATCACGTTGTGGCGTCCACCGGCCTGCGTGAACGCTCTGTTCACGGTCTCCTTGACGAAGTCCCCGCGGTTGCTGGTCCTGATGCCGCGGATGGCCTTGGCGATGCGTTCGCCGGAGCCGAGCTTGTCCGACGCCACGGAGACGTGGGGGATGGGCGCCGCCGCCAGGGCGGGCGCGGGGGCCGGGGCCGTGGTGGACGCCGGAGCGGATATCGGCGCGGGGGCGGGGCGTTCGGCCGCCTGGGCGGGGAGGGCGCCGACGGCGAGCAGGGAGAGCGTGGTCAGGGACAGGGCGGCGAGGCCGGTTTTGCTGGTCATGGCGGAGGATGTCCTCTCAGAGGTCGTCATCGGGCGAGGGCGAGGGCGCGCGGGCGTCACGGCTTGCGGAAGTCGACCGTGCCGCCGTCGCGGGTGAACCAGCCGCGGAACGCCCAGTTGATGAACCCGCCGTCGCCGTGGTTGGTGAACCTCCCCGACTCGAAGACCAAGATCCGGTACGTGCTGTGGTGCCCCTTGGCCTTGGCGTGGAAGACGACGCCCTTCACGGCCCAGCTGTGCTTGACGCTGTCGTTCATGACCACGACGTTGTAGCGCTCACCGGCTTGGTAGAAGGCCTCCTCCCGCAGGCTCTTCACATAGCCGCTGCGGTTCTGTTTGCGCTCGATGGCGTTCACGATGGTGTTGCGGATCGGCTTGGCGAGCGGCAGCACCGACGAGATGACCTGGACCTCGGCGCCCTTCGCCACCGCGGCACCGGGCCGCCCGGCATCTGCCGCCGACGCGGCGGGCGCCGGGGACGGCGCGGGCGCCGCGTTGGCCTGAACGGCGGGTACGAGAGTCGCGGCGAGGGCGGCGGAGCCCACAAGAAGGGAGGCTGAGCGCTTCCGAAGGAAGTTCATGGTGATGTCCTGTTCCCCGTGGTCGGTTACGTGTGCGGACGTGTCCCACCTTCGGCTCGACCGGTGCTCACATCCCAGGCTGTTCCGCCGCCCACTTCCTGCTCGGTCCGGTGTGCTTCCTGCTCACTCCTGCCCGTAGAGCTCCTGCCGCCAGAGGGCTTCGCAGAGCCGCTCGATTCCCCCGCTCAGATGCCTGCGGTACGTACTGAACGGCAGTCCGAGCCGCTCGGCCGCCACTTCCTGGGTGGGCGAGCCGTGCAGGAAGGTGGTGGCGAGCGCCCGGTGGCGCTTGTCGCCGCCGCGCTCCGTGAGCAGTTCCTCGATCGCCCGCGTGAGTACCTCGCGCAGACTGGTCCTCCGCCCGGCCACGAGCCGGCTGCGGCTGAGGGGGTTCGCCTCCAGTTCGTCCCGGCTGCGCAGCGCGCGCAGCCCCGCGCGTACGGCCGTGTCGAACTCCGTCCGTGCCAGGACGGTGAGTTCGGCCTCCTGCCGGGGGCTCTGCGGGCCCGACAGCATCTCGCGGGTCTTGAGCTCCAGCCACGGCCGGACCGGCTGGGCCCGCCAGTCGTGCGCGTACAGGGTGTACGGCCACGGGCCGACGGCGGGCGTCTGAGGGACCGGGAGCAGGTCGAAGTGCTCCATGTGGGCGTTCCAGTACTCCGCGTCCCGCATCACGATGAACGACCAGGCCAGTTCGTCGGCCCGGAAGATCTCGCCCATCGCCCGCCACTGCATCAGGTCCATGGGCGCTGAGGCACGCTGGTAGACCGGCGGGTACACCGAGAAGCGGGCGAGGGCGAGGTGCTCACCGGTGTGCAGCGGGGCCAGGGCCCTGGTGTGGTCCCACGCCGCGGCGACCACCGGGTCGATGTCGGCGCTGACCGGTTCGGTCAGCCGCAACCACGCGGAGAAGGCGACGAGTTCGCCGGTCTCCGTGGACCGGTAGACCCTGAACGCCTCCGGCTGCCGCTCCAGCCAGTATCGGGCGATCTTCACCGATGCCGGTCCCTCCGCCTGGAGGGTCAGCTCCAGCACCCGCTCGCGGTCGGCGTGTGCGCAGGGGGCTTCCTGGACGACGCCCTCGCCGCACCACGTATGGAAGTCCGACATGTAGCCGTTGTACCGGTACATGTACAGGAACGCGCCGACCGCGCGCAGCATCCCGGCGTCGGGTGCCGCCCTGACCTGCTCGAAGAGGTGGTCGTGGAGCCGGCGGTGCATCTCCTCGTACCCCTCAGGATCGCGCCACCGCAGGTCCGCCTCCAGTGCCTCCCGCACCACGTCGTGCGGGAACAGGCCGAGCCCGATGGCCTCGACGAAGGGCAGCCGGCGCAGCCAGCTGAACATCGGCCCGGCCGCCGCTTCGCTGAGCTGGGCCCGCAGCAGTGCCTCCGTGGTCACGTAGGCGTGTGCGCAGATCTCCAGCGCATGGCGGTGCAGCGGCGAGGGCACGTCGCCGACGAGCTGGGTCAGCAGTGTCTCGATCACGCCGCGGCTCGGGGACCAGTTCGCCGCCGCGGCCTCGTCCTCGACGGCGATTGCCGCCGCCAGGGCCAGCGCCAGCGGGTGCCCGCCGGTGAAGGCGAGCAGGGGATCGCGCGTGCGCTCGGGCACCCCCCGCGCGCGCAGGAACGCCACGGCGTCCTCGGGTGGGAGGTTGCGCAGAGCGCAGACCCGCAGCAGGTCGGACCATCCCGGATCGGTCGTCCAGCGGGGGTCGGGGGCCTCGCGGCCGGCGACCACCACGACCGTTCCCACCGGTAGCCGGGGCAGGAACCGGTCGCGCAACCACCCCTCCAGGCCCTGGCACCGCTCGAAGGTGTCGACCAGGAAGACAGACCCAGGCGCGGTGAACAGTGCCCGGGCCTCGGCCTCGAACCCCTCCGGCGTGGGCTGGACGGTCCGTCCGTCGACCTCGACGACGGTACGGCCCGCGCTCCGCGCCTCGCTCGCGAACCGGCGCAGCAGCATGGACTTGCCGATGCCGCCGGGGCCGTGCAGATACATCACCGCGAAGCTGCCGCTGCCGCCTTCCAACGCGGTGCGGAACAGGCCGAGTTCCGTCGCCCGGCCGGCGAAGCCCCGGTCTCGGGCCACGGTCAGCCGGCTCCCCAGTAAGCCGTGTGCTGAGCCGCCGGACGGGCCGCGTGCCATGTCATCCGCCGAGCCGTGCCCCGAGCCGGTCCCCAAGTCACCCGCCGAGCCGTCTCCCAGGTCGTTCGCCGAGTCGTTTCGCGAGCCGCCCGCTGGTCCCGGCGTGCTCATCGTGTTCGCGCCCATGGTCCCCTCCTTGCCCGTCCCCCCGGACGGATCGGTCCGATCCTGCGTCATCGGGACCGTGTACGCGCACTGGCGCGCGGAAGGGCGGCGGTAGACGCGGTGCGCGTGGCACGCGCCGTGGGGCGGAAGCCGGTGGGCGTGAGCGCGCGACCGGGTGGCGCGTCAGTGCGCGCCCCAGCCGCCGTCGATGGGGAGGGACGCCCCGGTGATGAAGCCGCTGTGCGGGCCGCAGAGCCACACGGCGGCCGCGGCCACCTCCTCGGGTTCGATCAGCCTCTTGATCGCGGAGCGGCCCAGCAGCACATCGGTGACCACCGTCTCGGGGGCGATGCCGTGCGCGGCGGCCTGCGTGGCGATCTGGCCCTCGACCATGGGCGTACGGACGTAGCCGGGGTTGAGGCAGTTGCTGGTCACTCCGTGCGCGGCTCCCTCGATGGCGGCGACCTTGCTCAGCCCCTCCAGGCCGTGCTTGGCGGCGACATACGCGGCCTTGAAGGCGCTGGCCCGCAGCCCGTGCACGCTGGAGATGTTCACCACCCGGCCCCAGCCGCCCGCGTACATGTGGGGCAGGCACTGGCGCAGCAGCAGGAACGGTGCGGTGACCATCACCTTCTGGATCAGCTCGAACCGGGCGGGCGGGAAGTCCTCAAGGGGGGCCACATGTTGCAGCCCGGCGCTGTTGACCAGGATGTCCACCGCGACCGGGAGTTCCTGGACGGCCTCGGCGTCGGAGAGGTCCACGGTGTGGGGGCGGCCATCGACGGCCGTGGCGGCGGCCTTGGCCGCCTCGGCGTCGAGGTCCACCACATGGACGAAGGCTCCGGCGTCGGCCAGCGCCTCGGCGCAGGCCCGTCCGATGCCGCTGCCGCCACCGGTCACCATGGCGGTCCGCCCTGCGAGGTCCACGCCATCGATGCCGTGCGCGAAGGCCCGGGGGGCCGCGTGAGATTGGCTCGTCATGGTCGGAAGGCTAGAGACGCCCGCCCGGACATCCCATGTTCACCGCCACCACAGTGCGGCGTGGGGGAGTGTCGTCGGCCGACACGCCCGTGACGGTGCGCGGCGGGGACCGGCAGCGGGTCATCGGTGGTGCGCACACGAAACGGGGCCCTCGGATGAGGGCCCCGTGGCCAGCGGTATGACCGGCGTACTACCGGTCGAGCGGGCAGTGGGTGAGCAGCGTGGCCTGGTCGGCCCCGCCGGGCCGGGGGAGTGTGCGGCTGGCGGGTGGCTTGTGGCCGCGCCGAATCCAGTCCTCCAGCGCGGTGAAGGCGGAGCGGTGGCAGGGGACGAGGGGGCGCAGCTTGTCCGGGAACGTGTCGAAGAGCGAGTCGGTGTGGGTGCCGCCCTCGACGCGGTAGTACCGGAAGAGCCTGCTGCGGCCCGCGTCACGGACCAGGTCCGCGTAGACGTCGGAGGCACGGCTGACGGGCAGCAGCACATCGAGCGTGCCGTGCAGGCTGATCAGCGGTTTGCCGATCCGACCGGTCAGAGCGATCTTCGCTACGGCCTTGCGGACCGCACTGGGCCGGGTCGTGTAGTCGTAGTCGGCGTCGCACGCGGGTGTTCCCGGTGCGCAGTACGGGGTGCCCGCTTCGGTCGGCCCGTCGTAGCCCAGGTCCAGTTCCTCGCGGTAGACGCGCTGGGTCAGGTCCCAGTAGTGCTGGTGGTGGAAGGGCCACAGGAACTCCGAGCCCGCCGGGAAGCCGGCGGCGACCATGTCCCGGTGGGCGCGGTCCGCGCCGTCGCCACCGCGCGCGTAGGTGGGGTACGAGCGCAGAGCGGGTGGCAGGAAGGTGAGCAGGTTCGGCCCCCGCGCCCGCCATAGCGCGCCTTCCCAGTCCACGCCTCCGTCGTACAGCTCGGGATGGTTCTCCAGCTGCCAGCGCACGAGGTAGCCGCCGTTGGACATGCCGGTGGCCAGCGTACGGGCGGGAGGTCTGTGGTAGCGCTGCGCGACGACCGCGCGGGCGGCCCGGGTGAGCTGGGTGAACCGGTGGTTCCATTCGGCGATGGCTCCGCCGGGTTCCGCGCCGTCCCGGTGGAACGCCGCGCCGGTGTTGCCCTTGTCGGTCGCGGCGAACGCGTACCCGCGGGAGAGTGCCCAGTCGCCGATGGCCCGGTCGTTGGCGTACTGCTCACGGACCCCGGGCGAGCCCGTGATCACGAGTCCGCCGTTCCAGCGGTCGGGCAGCCGGATGACGAACTGGGCGTCGTGCTTCCAGCCGTGGTTGGTGTTGGTGGTGGAGGTGTCGGGGAAGTATCCGTCGATCTGGATGCCCGGTACTCCGCTGGGGGTGGGCAGGCGGGCCGGAGTCAGCCCGGCCCAGTCGGCGGGGTCGGTGTGCCCCGACGCGACGGTCCCGGCGGTGGTCAACTCGTCCAGGCAGCCTGCTTGTTGGTGCTCCGCGCCGGGGACGGTGAGTGAGGCCGTCCGGGCGCAGTGGTTTCCGCGGGTCGGCGCCGGTTGCTGAGCTAGGGCCGGGGCCGTGCCGCACACCAGCAGAACCGCGGTCCCGGTGGCCACCCGCCGTGTCCACCGCGTGCGCGCCGGGCGGCCCCGTGGTGCGGGTGGCGACGCGCCGGGGGAGAGGACCAGGGGCATGGCGTACCTCCGTGGCTGTGTGGATGTGTTTCTGGTCGGCCGGACGCTTCCGGCCGCGTCGGAGGGCACAGCCGGGGTCGTGCGCGGGCCCACGGAGGCGGGTGGGCCGTCACGCACAGACCATGGGCGCGGGCTCTTCCGCCACGACGAACTCGGCTCCGGTCACGGCTCGGACGTCGGCCACACTCGTGCCTTCGGCCAGTTCGCGCAGCAGCAGCCCATCAGGAGTGACATCGAGGACGGCGAGGTCGGTGATCACCCGATGCACCACACGCCAGCCGGTGAGCGGAAGGGTGCAGTCCTCGACCAGCTTGGGCGTTCCGTCCCGCGCGGTGTGCTCCATCATCACGATTACCCGCCGGGCACCGTGCACCAGATCCATGGCCCCGCCCATGCCCTTGACCATCTTCCCGGGGATCACCCAGTTCGCCAGGTCACCCGACGCGGACACCTGCATGGCGCCCAGCAGCGCCACGTCGATGTGCCCGCCCCTGATCATCGCGAACGACAGCGCGGAGTCGAAGTACGACGCCCCGGGCAGGACGGTCACCGTCTCCTTGCCCGCGTTGATCAGCTCCGGCCGGACCTCGTCCTCGTACGGGTAGGGCCCGACACCCAGGATGCCGTTCTCGGACTGGAGCACCACCTCGACCCCCGCCGGCAGATGGTTGGGAACCAAGGTGGGCAGACCGATGCCCAGGTTCACGTAGGAGCCGTCCCGCAGCTCGCGGGCGGCGCGGGCCGCCAGCTGCTCTCGCGTCAGAGCCATCTCAGACCTGCCCTTCCTGGCGCGCACGCGCGGTGCGCCGCTCGATCCGCTTCTCGGCTCGGGGGTCGTCCGCTGAGACAGCGACCACTCGCTGCACGAAGACCCCGGGTAGCTGGACGATGTCGGGGGGAAGGTCCCCCGGCTCGACCAGTTCCTCCACCTCGGCGATGGTGATACGCCCGGCCATCGCGGCCAGTGGATTGAAGTTGCGGTCCGAGGAGTGCCACAGGAGGTTCCCGTGCCGGTCGCCGACCGCCGCGCGGACCAGCGCGAAGTCGGTGGTGATGCCCTCCTCCAGGAGGTATTCACGCCCGGCGAACGTACGGACCTCCTTCGGGGGCGAGGCGACAGCGACCGTGCCGTCCGACCGGTAACGCCATGCCAGCCCGCCCTCGGCGATCGGCGTGCCCACACCGGCCGGGGTGTAGAACGCGGGGACGCCCGCCCCGCCCGCCCGCAGCCGCTCCGCCAGCGTGCCCTGCGGAACCAGCTCCACCTCCAGCTCGCCGCTGAGGTACTGGCGGGCGAACTCCTTGTTCTCCCCCACATAGGAGCTGGTCATCCGGGAGATCAGCCCCGCCTCCAGCAGCAGGCCGAGACCCCAGTCGTCCACCCCGCAGTTGTTGGACACCACCCGCAGATCCCCGACCACCCTCTCCAGCAGGGCGTGGATCAGCACACTGGGTATACCGCACAGCCCGAAGCCCCCCACGGCCAGCGTCGCCCCCTCGGCGATGTCGGCGACCGCGTCAGCCGCACGGGCGACTACCTTGTCCAGACTCATCCGAAGACCTCTCCTTGATGCGTCGTGGCGACGGCCGCGCGACGACGTCAACCGAGACTAGGAAGGGGCCCCACGGAGAGCCATGGTGGTCGACTCCATGATTCATCCGACGCCTATGGAGCTCACCACCGCATCGAGCCGGCCGGGGGCAGGGCAGCAACGGTCGCGGGCGGACCCCCGGCCGCCGTGCGCGTCCGGCCCGAAGTCCGTAGACCCGCGCGGACGCGAGCTGGCGTCCCCGCGGTCGCCTCCCGGTCGGCCGAGCCCAGCGCGCCACCGGACGCCGCGCGCGGTAGGAACGGCTCATGCAGACGTTCCTGCCGTACGCGGATTTCATCCTGAGCGCCCGGGCACTCGACCCGCGCCGCCTGGGCAAACAGCGGGTCGAGGTGCTTCAGGTGCTGCGTGGCCTCACCGTCGAGGGGTACGGGTGGCGGCATCATCCGGCCGTCCGGATGTGGGCCGGATATGAGGAGGCCCTGGTGCGCTACGGACTCGACGTCTGCGGCGTGTGGACGGCGATGGGACGGGCGGATACCTGCGCGGCGAGCCTGAGTGCCGGACTGGCCTCGGCCCGCCACCGCGCTCACGTCCGCACCCAGCCCGAGCTCGCGGCGGCCGGGGAGCTGCCGCCCTGGCTGGGTGACGACACCTTTCACCTCAGCCACCGCTCCTCACTCGTACGCAAGGACCCGGCACACTACCGCCCGCTCTTCCCCGACGTTCCTGACGACCTGCCGTATGTCTGGCCGCCCTCGGACCGGGCCGGAGGGTGAGCCTTCCCGGTGGGCGGGGCGACGCGCGGGGCACAGCGGCGGCGGTGCTGGGGGGCCGCACGTGGTCCGGGCCGCACGTGGTCCGGGCCGCACGGCGGCCCCACCGCGTCCGTCCGCCGACTGTCTCAGCGGCCTTGCAGCGCCTTGACGTTGTTGCCGAACGTCCAGCCCTTCGAGCCGTCCCAGTTGATCGACCAGGTCATGAGCCCTTTCAGGCCGTTGTTGTACTTTTTCCACGCCTGTGACACCAGGCTCGGCGACATGTAGCCGCCCCCCGCGCCCGGTTGGGCCGGAAGCCCGGGGACCTGCTTGTCGTAGGGAACCCTGATCGTGGTGCCCTGCACGACCAGCCCCTTGTTGAGGCAGTCGGTCTGCGCGGTGAAGCCCGCGACCGTTCCGGCCGAGTACGAGTCGCCGGAGCACCCGTACATGCTGCCGTTGTAGTACTGCATGTTCAGCCACCACAGCCGGCCGTTGTCCGCGTACTTCTTCACGATGGGCAGGTACGCGCCCCAGATCGAGCCGTACGTCACGCTGCCTCCGGTGACGTAGGCCGTCTCGGGTGCCATCGTGAGGCCGAAGTCCGGGGGCATCTTGGCGAGGACGCCGTCGATGATGCGCATGAGGTTGGCCTGCGAGGCCGACGGTCTGGTGATGGAGCCGCTGCCGACGAGGCCGGTCTCGATGTCGATGTCGATGCCGTCGAAGTTGTACTTCTTCAGGATCGGCACCACCGTCTCGACGAACCGGTCGGCTACGGCACTGGAGTTGAGGTCGATGCCGGCGGCCGCACCACCGATGGACATCAGGATCGTCGAGCCGGACGCCTTGGCCGCGCACATCTCAGCCGGGGTCGCGACCTTCACCGTCGCGTCCATTCCGTCCTCCCACAGAACGGTGCCGTCCGAGCGGATGACCGGGAAGGCCGCGTTGATCACGTTGTAGCCGTGCTCACGGATGCGGGGGTCGGTGATGGGCGTCCAACCGAAGGGCGGGTGGACGCCGTTGGCCGCGCCGTCCCAGTTCTCCCAGTAGCCCTGGAGCACCTTCCCCGAGGGCTTGGGCTTGACCGCACACGTGGTGTCCTGCGGGGTGCTCGCTGTCGCGGTGACCGGCAACTGCGCGGCGCATGCCATCGCCAGGCCGACGCCGAGCAGACGTACCGTCCGACGGACCATGTTGTGCTCCCTTCTTGCCATGACTGGGCGCCGCCGAGTCGGCCCGGTGTCCAGGGAGAGGGAAGGGGAGACGTACTGGGTGACACGCTCACCTCCCGGAGAGGGGCCCGGAGACGTACGTGGTGTGGTGCGGCACACGGTAAATTGGTCCAGACTTAAACGCAATAGGTCTGGACCAGACTGCACGTGCTCCAAGCTCGGCGTGCTGGTCCGGCGCTCCGGGCTCAGCCGTCAGTGTCAGCGGTCGCGCGGTGGCTGGAGCCGGGCGGCGACGGCGGTGCGGTCGACGGCGTTGGCGACCGCGACGGTCAGGATGAGGTGAGCGAGGTTCCGGGGTCCGAGGAAGTGCTCGGCCTCGTCGTAGACCTCCTGCGGCACCCCCTCGGGGGAGAGCCGGGTGACCGCCTCCGTCATCGCGAGAGCGGCCCGTTCGGTCGGCGTGATCAGCGGGGAGTCGCGCCAGCCTGCCAGCTGGTTCAGACGTTCCGGGCTGTCGCCCAGCCGCAGCGCCTCCGCGGTGTGCCGGTCAAGGGAGTACGCGCAGCCGTTGAGCTGAGAGGTCCGGATCATCACCAGTTCCCGGAGCCGGTCGTCACACAGCCCCTCATCGCGCAGTACGCGCTCGGCGGCTACCAGCGCCTGGTGTCCGCGGGGGGCCGCGGCGCTCAGATCGATGCGTTGCCTGTGCATGTCTGCCTTTCTCGGCGGTGGTCCCTCCACCCTCGGACAGTGAGGCATCCGCAACAATGGCGATCCGCGAATCGATCGATCTGCGGACCTAATCAGTGGGGGACGGTTGGAACGGCACGAGATAGAGACGTTCCTGACGCTGGCGGAGGAGCTGCACTTCCGGCGCACCGCCGAGCGGCTGGGGCTGTCCCAGGGGCGGGTCAGCCAGATCATCCAGACGCTGGAGCGCCGTATCGGGGTCTCGCTGTTCGAGCGGACCAGCCGCCGAGTGAGCCTGACCCCCGTCGGACGCCGGATGCGTGACGGGATCGCACCGGCCCACCAGCGCATTCAGGAGGAGATAGCCAAGGCGATCGCCGCCGGGCGCGGCATCAGCGGTGTGCTGACGGTGGGATTCGTGGGAGCGGGGGCCGGTGAGGTGCTCCTGGAGACCATCGACGTCTTCAGGGCCCGCCACGCCGACTGCGAGGTACGCATCCGCGAGATCCAGTTCGGTGACGGGTTCCGCATGCTCCGGGAAGGTGAGGCCGACTTGATGGTCACCTCGTTTCCCGTACGGGAAGACGACCTGGTCACCGGACCTGTCCTGGTCGAGGAAGGGCAGATGCTGGCGGTGTCGGCCAGGCACCCGTTCGCCAGGCGCCGGTCCGTCTCGCTGGAGGATCTCGCGCGGGACAAGAACCTCGGTGTCACCTCGGCGCTGCCCGATTACTGGATCGAGGCCCGCACGCCGAGCAGGACGCCCAGCGGCAAGCTCATCCCGAGGGGGGCGACCGTCGGCACCTTCCAGGAGATCCTGGCGCTGGTCGCCGCGGGCGAGGGAATCTTCCCCGTCGGCGCTCAGGTGACCCGCTTCTATGCCCGCCCCGACATCGCCTACGTGCCGATCGACGACGCGCCGCCGCTGTCCTGGGGCCTGGTGTGGCGCGCGGCGGGGGAGACCAGCCGCAGCCGCGCCTTCGCCACGGCCGCGCACGATGTCGCCATCGCGCGCGGCCCGAGGGTGGAGAGCACTGACCGGCCTGCGAGGTCGCCGGGCGCACGGTCAGGCTCCGGCGGCGACCTTGAGGAGCACGACGCCACCGATGATGGCGCCGAACGAGGCGAGCTTCGGAAGAGTGATCTTCTCCTTGTAGATGAAGGCGGCGAGGATGACGGTGCCTATGGAGCCGACTCCGGTCCAGATGGTGTAACCCACCCCGACGTCCATGGACTTCAGCGCCAGGCTGAGGGTGTAGATGCCGCCCGCGGCGGCGAGCAGGGTGAAGACGGAGGGCCAGAGCTTGGTGAAGCCCTTGGTGGCGTTGGTGCCGAGGGCGAAGGCGATCTCGAAGACGATGGCGATCGCGAGGAAGGTCCAGGCCATGGCGGTGCTCCTTCGGAGGGCATGCGGCGCGGCGCGCGGCACAGCGGGGATGCGTGAGTGACAGATGGGGCTGAGCGATGCGGTGGCGCGCTCGGGGAGTGCGCGCTCGCCGGCGGCTCAGACGGTGACGGGGTGTCCGGGCTGCTGTTCAGCCTCTGACGTCGCAGCCGACGCGGGGGCGGTCGTGAACCGGTCGGCGAGCTTGAGACCCAGCACGCCTCCGATGATGAGGACGAACGCGAGGACCTTGCCGACGCCCAGGTCCTCGTCGAAGACCAGCGTGCCGAAGGTGACGGTGCCGACCGAGCCGATACCGGTCCAGATGGTGTAGCCGACGCCGACGTCGAGCGTCTTCAGCGCCAGGCTGAGGAAGAAGATCCCGCCCGCTGCCGCCACGGCGGTCAGCAGCGAGGGGCCGAGCTTGGTGAAGCCGTCGGTGGCGTTGGTGCCGAGGGCGAAGACGACCTCGAAGACGGCAGCGATGAGCAGATAGATCCAGGCCACGGGGGGCCTCCCGGAGGTGCGTTGATGGTTTGTGCGCGGTCACCTAAAGATCGTTCAGCGGTCCGTCCCGAACAATGACGATCTGCGGAACGATCGATTACCGCCACTCACCAGCGCCCGCACAGGCCCGGACGCTCCTCCCACGCGCGCACCCCCGGACGCTCACCCACCACACGCCCCCCGCGCGTTCGCGGCCGCACCGGAGACGGGCAGGGCGGGAGGGGCAACCCAGGGGGCCGGGCCGTCAACGAGCGGCGCGTACCCAGTCGTACGCTTTCTGCGCGTCGAACTCGCGCTGGCCGCCGGGGAAGAGGAGACCGACCGAGCCGAACCACGGGTCGTCAGCTGTGTCCGGCATGTACGGCACGGCGATGCAGGCCATCCCGGCCCGGTGCGCCGCCTCTGCCCCGGGAGGCGCGTCCTCGACGGCGACGCAGTCGGCGGGCTCCGCGCCGATCCGCCGGGCCGCCTCAAGGAAGACGTCGGGCTCGGGCTTGCCCTGACCCACCTCGTCCGCCGAGACGAAGGTCATGAGCTGCGTGTCCAGCCCGGTGGCCGCCAGTACGGCCCCGATCGCGGCGCGGGATGACCCCGAGGCCACGGCCAGCGGGTGCCCGGCGGCTGACAGCCGTTCCACGAACTTGCGCATCTCGGGGAAGACCTCGGTGGCGGCGGGCGCCAGCTCCAGGAAGTACCGGTTCTTGACCGCGAGCAGCTCGTCCACCGGGGCGTCGATGCCGTACTCCGAGCGCAGGATGGTGAGCGTCTCACGGGTGCCGATCCCGATGAACCGGGTGTGGTCCTCCCAGCTGAAGTCCCGCACCCCGTACTGGGCGAGGGTGTGCCGCCCCGCTTCGTAGTAGTGGGGCTCACTGTCCACGAGGGTGCCGTCGAGATCGAAGATGACCGAGGGGGTACGGGAAGCGCTCATGCGACCAGCATGCCAAGTCCGGAATCGGGACCGGTCCGCCGGGCACGCCCCGTGCCGTCCCCGGAGACGGCGCCCGTCCGCCGGGGACCGCCGTCCCGGTGGGCGCCCCGGGCGGGGTCACCGCGCCCGGCTCGCCTCCGCGCCCACCGCGTCCACCAGCGGCAGCATCCGGTACGGCACCCGCTGGCGCAGCGCGATCTCGGTGCGTGTGCGCACGACGCCGGGCAGCTGGATCAGCCGCTGGACGACGTCCTCCAGATGTCCCGCGTCCCGCGCCACGACCCGCGTCATCAGGTCCCCGGCACCGGTGATCGAGAACGCCTCGATGATCTCCGGCACCTCGGCGAGCGCGTTGCCCACATCGTCCAGATGGCCCTGCGTCACCTCGATGTGCACGAAGGCCAGTACGGGATGGCCCAGCGCTGCCGCGGACAGCCGGGGGGCCGTGCCGGTGATCACGCCCTCGCGCTCCAGCCGGTCAAGCCGCGCCTGCACGGTGCCACGGGCCACCCCGAGCAGCCGGGCGTACTCGCGCACGCTGGTGCGCGGCTGCTCCAGCATCAGCCGGAGGATCTTCGCGTCGAGAGCGTCCACGGCCATGGGCCAACGGCCTCCTTCTGGTGCTGTGCGGGGGTTGGTGACTGTACCAACGGCCCAGTGCGCGGCCCGCCCGGTCCCTTGCCCCGCTCGGTGTCGGTGGCGGTGCGCCCGGCCGGCGGCCCGTAGCGGGCAAGGACACCGAGGGGCCCGCCCAGCTCCCGGTGGCCTTGCCGTGCGCTCCTCCAAGCGGGCGAAGGCGGGCAACGGGGCCGGACTTACCGGGCTGCGAGGTCCGGGCGGTGGCGTACGTGCAGATGGCCCTCGTTGGGGTAGGTGGGCGGCCACGGGGAAAGGACGCTGTCGAACGCGTACCCGCTCTTGGTCGCGACACGGCACGACGCCTGGTTGTCCACCTGATGGAGGAGTTCGAGGCGTTTTAGTCCGTCGTCGCCGAAGGCGCGGAAGGCCCAGTCGGTGAGCGCCTCCAAGGCCCGCGAGGCCACGCCGCGCCCGCGTGCGTGCGCCGACGTCCAGTAGCCCACCTCGGCCGACGGCTTGCCGGTGGCGCGGTCCTTGAGGACCACGTTGCCCACCAGTCGCTCGTGAGCTGAGCCGGGGCGCGCTTCAAGCACCGCGAAGCTCAGCCGGTCCCCCGTCGCCCACCCCTGCCGCTGTGCCTCCACCCACCGCGTCCCGCCGGCCTCGTCCACGGGTGAGCCGGGCCACCGGTTCAGAGCGGGATCACGATACGCCTCGACCAACGCGGTGATATCCGCCTCGCACCAGGGGCGGAGCACGAGAGCCGCGGCCGGGGGCGTCGCTTCCGCGCGCAGTGTGACGGCGGCGCTCATCCGGTGCTCCCGGGCCGCTGTCGCCGTATCCGGGCGTGTATCCGGGCGTCGAGAGCCTGGACGGACCGGTCGTGCACCCGTGCCGGACGCCCCGGGGCCGGCCAGCCATGGCCGGGGAACTCGCCGGTCAGGCGCCGGGGTTCGCCCGCTGAGGGTGTGGCCTGTCTGCTCATGAGTCGCCTCTCTCCAGGGGGTCGCTTCGGCGGCCCTCGCTCGGCCACCGGCGGCATCGTCGCGCGCCGCCGGTGTGCGACCGCGCCGCCGGTGTGCGCCGCCGGTGTGCACTGGCGGTGTGCGAGGGCACCGAACAGATCGCACAGCACGGTACCGGGGCGGTATGGGGGGCGGTACCGGTGGCGAGATCACACCGTTCGTACGCTCACGCCCGCCGCGGCCGGTGCGCCGGTCTCCTCCCGCGGAGCGCTCTCGTCGGTGACGACGGCGTGCGACGCGGAGGCGGGAGCGACGAAGGCGAGGGCGGTACGGAGGAGTTTGGCGCCGTCAGCGACGGCGATGACTCGGCGGGCCGAGGCGATCGCGGCCCGTTTGACGGCGGCGTCGTCCAAGTCGTAGGCGGTCAGGCCGTTTGACGCGTTGAGTCCGCAGCAGCCGAGGACCGCGGTGTCGAAACGCAGGGCGGCCAGCGATGCCTCGGTCAGCGGGCCGGTCAGCGCCAGCTCGCCCGGCCGGGGCCGCCCGCCGGGCACCAGCAGCGTCAGCCGCGGGGCCCCGGTCAGCGCGTTCACCGCGTGCAGGGACAGGGGCAGCACGGACACAGGGCTCTCGCCTTCGACTTCTCCGGGCACGGTGACAGCTCCGGCTTGCTTCGCGAACTGAGCCTGGAGCGGCGGTTCACCCAGGCCCGCGCCGTGATCGACCACCACGTCCCGGCCGGTCACCCGCTGGTGCTGACCGGATTCAGCATGAGCGGACAGACCGTGGCCGACCTCGTGGCGCACTACGATTCGCGGGTGGCGTCCATCGGGCTCTGCGCACCGGCGGTCTACGCACCTGAGGCATGGCCCGTGCCCTTCGGCCTCGGCTTCACCGAGATCATCCGGACGCCGGACAGCTGGCGGCGCTCCCCGGCGCTTGAGGTCTTCCGGTCCCTGTCCACCCGGGCGGTCCTCGTCACACCGGCCACCGACGCGGTCATCCCCCGGCCGTCACCGAGGCCGTGGCAGCCGCCCTCGGCGCCTCACGCTCGCGGTTCGCCCGGCTCACCTACCCGGAGGCCGATCACCGGCTGGGCCTGTGGTTCACCCGTAACGCCGCCCCGCGCGGGCGCTTCGTCGACACCCTCCTCAGCGGTACGCCACATGACACCGCAGGCTGAAGCCGAGATGGGGCATGTCCCTCTCGATCCTCCAGATCATCATGTGTCGACGGCGCCCGACGCGGTGCGCCCTCCCGGCGGCGGGAGCGGGTCGGCGGATCTCGCGCCGTAAGTCACCTTGCGGGGATGTTGAGAACGCGGTGACGGCAACGACTGATCCGCAGGCGGCGCCGTCGGGGCGGCCGCACCAGGTGAAGGAGACGGCACGGTGAAGTTCTTGCTGATCATGCACATGAACCCCGCGATCTGGGACGCGCTCACCGAGGACGAGCGGGAAGAGCGGACGTCGGAGAGGCAGACCGCAGGTCCCACCTGCCGTCAGGTGCGCCAGGTGCGTCTCAGGGCGGAGGCTGGGGAGATGTGGTGGGGTGGGTGTGGGGCGGCGATCAGCTCACGCCGGTGGCGCTGGAGCCGCCGTCGTGATGTGGCTCAGCACGCACAGCCAGCGGCCGTCCCGCCGCACGAAGACATCGGTCGTCCACTCGTCGGCGTCGAATCTCGGCGTCGAATCGCTGACCCGTGTAGTGGGCGGTGTTCGTCGCCCGCGCGGTGAACACGGCGGTGTCGCCGTGCGCTCGGACCCTGGGTCGGCTGATGAGATCCATCGCCGAGTGGGTCAGCTCACCGGAGGCGACAAGTTCGAGGAACTGCTCTCTGGTGGCGATGCCCGACTCGGAGACGATGGCCCAATCGTCCGCCAGGAAGCGTGCGATCCGCGCGGCGTCGTTGGCGACGATCGCCGCCGCCCAGTCCTTCACGACGGCGGCGAGCTGAGCGTGAACCTCGTCGTTTTCGGGACGTTCCAGGAATGGATCGGCGCTGTCGCCCATGGCCCGATCGTAGACGCGTCCCGACGCCGGGGCCTCCTTGCCCGCACCGTCGGCATCGCCTGGCTTGGGGGAGCAATCGCTGTCTGCACGACAGCGCCTCCAAACCGCCAAGCCCGGGTAGAGGCCGGGCCAGGCGTGCCACCGAGGGGAGAGTTGTCAGTGCCTACCGCGCTTACTGCTTCTCTTTCTCTGTACTGCTGTGAGAACTCTTCTCGGGCACGTATTCCGGGCAGCGCGGGTTGTGGCATGGGCCCGGTTCCCAGCGGGGCACGACGATTCCCATCGTCTTACGCCGCTTGATCTCCGCGGTCACATGAGTGTTGCAGGCGGGGCAGACATGTCCGGCCTGCGGTGCCGTCTCACGCTCGTCGGTGTGCATGTGTACAGAATAAGTTAATTTGCACTGCGATGGGCTAGTTTTTGCGAGGGGGGCGGCGTCCCGGCCTGTGTGGCGCGCCTCGGCGCTGCGGGTCTGAGGGGGGTGCCGGTGGCCTCGAAGGCTGTGCTGCCATTGGCCCTCTCCTGGTGCAGGCAAATGGGACGGCACTGGGCCAATGGCCCAGCATTTCGCGTCTCGCTTGAGCCACCAGCGGATGTGGTGGTGTGATGGTGATGTCGATGGCGCTGCGGATCTCCCCGCGGCGCCTTTTTCATGCCAATTCATCGAAGGACACGGAAGGAGCGGGATAAGCCGTGTTGAAGAGGATGCTGGTGGCCCCCGACCCAGGGCGGTTGCGGCTGCGCGTCTCCGCGCGCGCCGTACTCGGTGTCGGCCTGGCGGTAGCAGCCGCCGAGCTGGCCGGGCTGTCTCTGGCCGCCTCGATCACCGGCGGCCTCGCGGCGTTGCTCGCCCTCTTCACTGTCGGCGATTCCACCGTGCGGCGGATGGCGGTCACCACGGCCCTGCTCCCGGCCGCCGGTCTGCCGGTGCTGGCACTGGCGGCATCGCTGCACGATGTGCCGCTCGTCCGCGACACGGCGTTCCTCGGCGTGGTCTTCTGCGGTGTCTACGCCCGGCGCTGGGGTCCGCGCGGGCACGCCCTCGGCATCTTCGCGTTCATGATGTTCTTCGCCACCCAGTTCCTGCACGCGGTGCCCCGCCAGCTGCCCGAACTCTGCCTCGCCGTGCTGACCGCCCTCGCGGTGGCCGCCGTCGTACGGTTCGGGGTCTGGCCCATCGAGCGCCGCACACCGCCCCCCGCGGTGCCCGCGCCCCCGGCGGCGCGCGGTCTGGCCCGGGTCACCACACGGCAGGCGTTCCAGGCGACCGCCGCCTGCGCGGTCGCCCTCGTCGTCGGCCAGGTCGTCTCGGGCGAGCGCTGGTACTGGGCGGTCGGCACCGCCTGGTGGATCTTCGTCAACACCGCGTCCCGCGGAGAGACCCTGGTCCGTGGCTTTCGCCGGGTCGTCGGGACGGTCCTCGGCATCTCCGTGGGGCTCGTGGTCGCCGTGCCGCTCGACGGCGCTCCCGCGCCCACAGCGGCCCTCGTCGCCGCGTGCGTTTTCGGGATCTTCTACGCGGCGGCCCCGTCCTACAGCTGGATGATGTTCTTCGTGACCGTGATGGCGAGCCTGCTCTACGGCCTTCTGGGCGTGCTGCACCCCGGACTGCTGACCCTCCGCTTCGAGCAGACCGCCGTCGGCGCCGCGGCCGCCGCGCTCGCCGTGGCCGTCGTCCTGCCCGTCACCACGCACACGGCGACCGACGCCTGGATTCAGCGCGCGCTGCTGTCCGTACGGCACTGCGCGGCCGAGGCCGCACGGCGGCTGGCGGGCGGCGCGGAAGCCGACCCGGTGCCGCACGTCGCCGAACTGGAACTGCTTCTCGGCCGGGTGCGCCTGTCCCTGGCGCCGCTGCTGCACCCGCTCAGCCCGCTGCGCGCCCGTAAGGCCCGCGCCCGGGAGATCATGGTCCTGCTCGACGACTGCGCACGTCAGGTGCGCGGCCTGGCCGAGGTCGCCGCCGACCCGGACGCCTCGCATGACGCCCGGCTCACCGCGGCCTGCCAGCGTGTCGAGGCGGCCGTGCACGGTCTGGTGTCCGCCGACCCGGCCCCCGCGGCCGACTCCACCGCGCTCGCCACGGCACCGCACCACCACCCGGGCGCCGAGCGCGCGCTCGCGCATCTGCACAGCCTGGAGTCCGCCCTTGCCTCGCTCGCCGCTCCACTGCGCGGGGGTTCGCGCGCCCCGCTCGCGGGGGCGTGAGGCGAGAGCGCGTTGCTGTTCCGCGCCGTCAGCGGGTCGGCCCCGAGGGCAGGGCGTGCAGTTCGACGGGGGAGTTGTGGCTGTCGCCGGGCCCGGGGGCCGCTGAGGCGCGCGCGGCGATCTCGATGGCCCGCTCGTGGCTCGCGACGTCGACCACCCAGTACCCGGCGAGGATGGCGCCCTGCCGGGTATGCGGACCCTTGCTGACCAGGGGCGTGTCACCGTCCCTGGCCTGGACCGTGGTGACCGCGTCCGGGCCGCCCAGGCCGCGCGTCTCCAGCAGCTCGCCGGAAGCGGCCAGGTCCTCGTTCAGCCGGTACATGTAGGCGACCATCGCCTGGAACTCCTCATCGGAGTAGGAAGCGATCTCGTCGTCCCACTGTGTGCCGCTGCCGAACATCTGCACCATGTACTGCATCGTGGCTCCTCTTCCGTGTCGACGTGGCCTCCATTGGCTACGGAGCATGATGACGCGGGCAGGAGCTGCTCAGCTCCTTCGTGGCAGCGTCTTCATAGCATCTGACCCTTCGTAGCATCTGACTCCTCGCGGCCGGGCAGCACACCTGGAGCGGAGGAAAACACCCTCCGCTCTTGGTCTGGACCTGCTGCTACGGTCGGTGCGCACAGACAGCCGAGGAGAGGCGACGCGGTGGTGGACAGCGCGAGCGACGGCACGGGCAGCGGCAGTGACAGTGGTACGGGCGGCGGCACTGACGGCGGGCGATGGGCGTACATCGGATCGTTCACCTCGGCCGGAGGCCAGGGGATCACCACCGCGGCCGTCGAGGGGACAACCGGAGCGCTCACCGTCCGGCACACGACGAACGCGATCGAGAACCCCTCGTACCTCGCGCTGTCCCCACGGGCCGAGGTGCTGTACGCGGTGAGCGAGACGCCGGACGGCTCAGCAGCCGCCTTCAGCCTGGCCGACCCCGGGCGGCCGTCGCCGCTCGGCGAGCCTGTGCCCGTGGGCGGCGCCGACCCCACCCACCTCACGCTCGCCGACGGTCACCTGCTCACCGCGAACTACTCCTCGGGCAGCGTCAGTGTGCTGCCCGTCCTCACGGACAACGGCGCTGACGATGCTGGTGGCAGTGCCACCGGCGGTGGCGGCGCCCGGACGCCGCGCGGACTCGGCTCGCCCACGGACGTGCTCCAGCACCACGGCGCCGGGCCCCACCCCGAGCGGCAGCGCGGACCGCACGCCCACGCCGTCGTGACCGACCCGTCGGGCAGCTGGATTCTCGGCGTCGACCTGGGCACGGACACCGTCCGCAGCTGCGCGCTGGACACGGGGCGCGGCGAGCTGCGCGTACGCCATGAGACCCGCCTCCACCCGGGAGCCGGGCCGCGCCACCTCACCTTCCACCCGCGTGGTGACCGCGCGTACGTCATCAACGAGCTGGACTCCACGGCCACGGTCTGCCAGTGGGACCCGGCGACGGGCGAACTCGTGCCGCTCGCGTCAACCAGCGTCGTCCCGGCCGGGGCCCTGGACGGCGACCGGGCGAACTTCCCGTCGAAGCTGGTGATCGCGGCGGACGGGCGCTTCGCCTGGGCCGCGACCCGGGGGCACGACAGCATCGCCGTGCTCGCACTGGACCCGGCGGGCGACACTCTGGAACTCGTCACCACCGTCAGCTGCGGCGGCCACTGGCCCCGCGACCTGGCGCTCGGCCCCACGGGCCGTCACCTCTACGCGGCCAACGAACGCTCCGGCGATGTGACGTGGTTCGACATCGACCAGGACACGGGCATTCCGGCTCGGTCAGGATCGATGGCGGTGCCTGCGGCGTCGTGCGTGGTGTTCGGCTGAGCGGCACGGGGCGAGGACGGCGGCGGGCGGGAAGCACGTCGGGGGCCAGGCAGAGCCGGGCCCGCCAACGTGCCGCGTGCCGTCCGCTGAGGGGCCATCCGCTGATGGGCCATCCGCGAGGGGAGAGCCGCCGCTAGGGGTTGTCCCGGCGGGTCATGCGTGCCCGGCCTCGGGGCTGCGCAGAGGGCCTTCCCAGGCCGCCAGGCCCGGGGAGGCCGTCTTGGCCCAGCGCAGGGGTGTGTGCCCCGTCAGGGGTGCGGGGAACCGTGCGACCAGCCACGACGCACCCGCGGTCCGCGACGCACGGACCGGGGCTCCTCGTCCCCAGCGCGATCCGCCGGGACCGCTCGTGACCCGTACACCTCGTGACCAGTACACCTAGTGGGCGGACGCGCCCTGCAGCGTGATGCCGAGCGTCGCGGCGTACGCGGACAACACGAGCCTGCCCACCGCCGGGTAGGCGCCCAGCGGTTCGGCGGCGTCGCAGCCGGCTTCCTTGGCCGCCGTCGTGATCAGCTCCGGGGAGACCTCGGGGCCGATCAGGTAGGGGGCGAGTGCGAGCCGCTGGGAGCCCGCGCCGAGCAGCTGCTCGGCGGTGCGGGCTACAGCGCCCTCCTCGTCCAGCGCGGCGGCCAGCACCGGAACGGCCAGCCGTGCGGAGAGCAGCATTCCGGTGATGCCCGCCGCCTGCACCGCTTCCTGGCCGCCGACCGTGGCCAGGATGATGCCGTCCGCCGCCGTCGCCACCGTGAACAGCCGGGCGCGGTCGGCGCGGGCCAGACCCGCCTCAGACAGGCGCACGTGCAGCGCCTCGGCGAGCAGCGGATGCGGACCGAGCGGGTCGGTGAGCTTGGCGGCGCAGCCGCTGTCGCTGACGGCCTGCTGTACGTGGTGCAGCAGCTCGCTGTGCGGGCCCGCCAGCAGCGGGACGACGACGGCTGCGGGGCCGTCGGTGGCGGCCCTCAGCTGGGCCGTACGCAGCTCCGCCGCTTCGGCCGCCTCGGCGGCCTCCACCTCGTCCGTGAGCGCGGCGGCGGCGGTCTCAGCTGCCGCTGCGGCCTCGGCGGCTTGCCGGAGGAGCGACTCGCGCTCGCTGGAGGCGTGCGCGAGGACCGCGTCCAGCGGCGGGAATTCCTCGTCGCCTCCGCCCACGTAACCGATCCTGGCGTCGAGGCCGGGCAGCTCGGAACGGGCGATGCTCAGCACCTCCCCGACCAGGCCACGGATGGCGGAGTCGGGAGTTCCGGGCACGGCGAGGACCAGCGGCGGCGCGCCGACGGGGGCCGCCGCGGGCGCTGGCCGCCGGTGCCGCCCAGACTGGCGCGGACGTGGCATTCGTACGGGCAGGCCGGGCGCGGGCCCTGTGGGGGAACTCATGGCGCCGCATGTTAGCCAATTATCGGGCTTAGCTGTTCATGCGGGTGCGGCTAGGTCGTTTCCGTCCCGATTTATCCGGCGATTTATGGCGTGTACGGGTCGTTGGCGGCTATGTTCGCTGATCGCGGGGCACTGTCGGCGGTGCCGTCGGCAGTGCTGATCGCGGGGTGCGGGAACGTGGGGTGCTGACCGCTGGGGGTGCCCGCCAGGCCCAGGGAAAGCAGCCCTGCCCAGCGCAGGGGCGTGCCCCGTCAGCGGCGCGGGGAACCGCGCGACCAGCCACGACGCACCTGCTGTCCGCGTCGCACGGACACGATCCGCCGGACACGGCCCTAAGTGACGTGCAGGAGCGGCCCTAGGCGATGTGCAGGAGCGCCGCGTCCGCCGGAAGCCGCAGCGTGTCCGTGGCGAGCGCCCGCGCGATGCGCAGCGCCCCGGCCAGTGGGTCCCCGGCGGCCTCGGTGATACGGGCGTGCGGCAGTCGCCGGGCCAGCTCGCCGCGCAACGGGCCGAGCAGGGGCTCGCCCATCCGGAACAGCCCGCCGGTGAGCGCGACCGCACAGCGCTCGCCGTCCGCCACGCCGGTGCCTGCCGCATCGGTGCCTGCCGCTCCGGAGTCTGCCGCTCCGGAGTCTGCCGCTCCGGCGCCGGGCCCGGCGCCCGGCCGTCCGGCCTGGATCGGGCCGGGGCAGACCGCCTCGGCGGCTTGCGCGATATGGCGCGCCGCCGTTCCCAGGATCGAGGCGGCGACCGGGTCGGTGGCCGCGCAGCGGCCGACCTCGGGAGCGAACGAGGCCAGGACGGCGGGCCGGTCGGGGCGCTGATACAGCAGGCCGGGCAGCTCGTGGGGCGCGCCGAGGACCGCTTCCATGCGGGCGAGCAGCGCCGCCGAGCCGTCTTCGCGCCCGTCGTACGCGCGCATGGCCGCCTCAAGCCCGGCGCGGCCGATCCACGCCCCGCCGCCGCAGTCGCCCAGGAGGTGACCCCAGCCGTCCGCGCGCCGCCAGCCGCCGTCCGGGCCGCTGCTGAGGCTGGTGCCGAGGGCGATCATGCCCGTGCCCGCGGCGACCACGGC
Organism: Streptomyces sp. A01; assembly: GCF_059026195.1. NCBI lineage: Bacteria > Bacillati > Actinomycetota > Actinomycetes > Kitasatosporales > Streptomycetaceae > Streptomyces > Streptomyces sp. A01. The sequence goes on from NZ_JBWLKN010000001.1 coordinate 259,617, forward strand.
TCCCGGGCGCTGGCCGAGCGCGCCCGCGTAGGCGGTGACGCCGTCGGCGGCGAGCGCGAGCCGCCGTACGCCGAGCGCGTCGGCGAGCGCGCCGGGCAGCTGGTCGCGCAGGTCGTCGCCGAGGGTGGCCATTCCGGCGGCACCGACGCACGCGGCGTCCACGCCTCGCACACCGGCCTCACGCAGCAGCCGCTGGGCGGCGGGCAGCACCTGCGCGAGCAGGCCGCGTGCGTCGATTCCGCGCTCCCCGACGACGGCCGGGGTGGGGGACTCCCACGTCAGCGGGGGTGCCGGGGCGTCGCCCGGCCCCTCGGCGGGGGCCAGGGCGACGCGTACTCCCGAGCCGCCCGAGTCGATGCCGAGCACCTGCCGGCGGTCGCTGCCGGGCGGCTCGTGGGGTGCCTGTCGGGCGGTCGCTGCCATCGGCTCAGCCGAATCCGCGGGCGTCCTGCTTGAGCGCGGTGTCCACGGTCAGCGCCGTCGCGACGACGAGACTCAGCAGCGGTTCGGGCAGCTGGTGGTGGATCTGCAGGACGTAGTTGTCAGCGGTCGTGAACATCGTCTTGGCGAGGCCCTCCCAGGTCTTGGTGATCCGGGCGATCTCGTTGCCTGCCTGGTCGACGATGGCGAAGTTCCAGGCGCGCCAGTTCTCGGCCTTGATGGCACCGACCTGCTGGCCGTTGGACATGATCGCGAAATTGATCTTGCCGATCACGTTCTGCTGGACGATCTCGCCGACCTGCTGACCGTCCGGGCGCGCCACGAGCACCTTGGACTTCATGAACTTCGCCGGGCGGGTCATCACCAGCTGAGGCTGCCCGTGGGCGTCGCGGATCTCCAGCCGGTGGGTCATGAACTGGTCGAGGCTGGAGACGAAGCGCGCCACCTTCTTGAGCGTGCTCTGCCCGACCTGGACCACGGAACCTATGGTCTGGCCATGCTGGTCGAAGACGCTGTACTCGTTGGTCAGCTCGATGAGCTTGGCCTTCTGGTTCACCACGAGGACCGGCTCGGTGAACAGCGTGCCGCCGCCCTGCCCGGCCGCGGCGACGCCCGCCTGCTGCTGGACCTGGCGCTGGATCTTCTCCGGCGGCGGAGGCTGCTGCGCGTACTGCTGCTGGGGGACGTGCCCCTGCTGCTGCGCGGCCTGGCCGGGCTGCCCGGCGTGGGTGTGCTCGGTCCACTGGGAGCCGTCCCACCAGCGCAGCAGATTCGGGGTGCCCTGCGGGTCGGCGTACCAGCCCGCGGGCGTGTTGGGATGAGTCGTCATGTCCCGCACACTATCGTCCGCTCATGTGATCGGCGGTGGTCAGGGAAGTCGCCACTCGACCGGCTGCGCGCCCTGGCGTACCAGGAGATCGTTGGCGCGGCTGAAGGGGCGCGAGCCGAAGAAGCCACGGTCGGCCGACATCGGCGACGGGTGCGCGGATTCCACGGAGGGCAGGTCGCCCAGCAGCGGCCGGAGGTTGCGGGCGTCGCGGCCCCACAGGATCGACACCAGCGGTTTGCCGCGCGCGACGAGCGCCTTGATGGCCTGCTCGGTGACCTCCTCCCAGCCCTTGCCGCGATGTGCCGCGGGCTTGCGCGGGGCGGTGGTGAGCGCCCTGTTCAGCAGCAGCACGCCCTGCTTGGTCCAGGGCGTCAAGTCGCCGTCGGCCGGGCGGGGATGGCCGAGGTCGGAGTGCATTTCGCGGTAGATGTTCTCCAGGCTGCCGGGCAGCGGACGCACCTCTGGCGCGACGGAGAAGCTCAGCCCGACGGCATGGCCGGGCGTCGGATACGGGTCCTGACCGACGATGAGCACACGCACCTCATCGAACGGCTGCTGAAACGCGCGCAGCACGTTCGGCCCCGCCGGGAGGTAGGTGCGGCCCGCCGCGATCTCGGTGCGGAGGAAGGCGCCCATCGCGGTGATGCGCGAAGCGACGGGCTCAAGTGCCTTGGCCCAGCCCGGTTCTACGATTTCGTTCAACGGTCGTACAGCCACGGTCCGTCACTCTACTGGCTCAGCGGCCGGTGTCTCACCCGGCCACCGCCGCCCGCACGCAGAGGACGTCCGGCAGATGCGTGGCGAGCTGCTGCCAGCTGTCGCCGTCGTCCGCGCTGGCGTATATCTCGCCGTTGCGGTTGCCGAAGTAGACCCCGGCCGGGTCCGCGTCGTCCACGCACAGCGCGTCCCGCAGCACCGTCCCGTAGTGCGGGTCCGTGGGCAGCCCGGTGTCCAGGGGCTCCCAGCTCCGCCCGGCGTCCTGCGTGCGGTAGACCCGGCACCGGTGTCCGGCCGGCACCCGGTCCTCGTCGGCGTTGATGGGAAAGACATAGGCCACATCACCCGTATGGGGGTGAGCGGCCACGGCGAAGCCGAAGTCGGAGGGCAGCCCGGCGCCGATGTCGTTCCAGTGCGCCCCGGCGTCGTCGCTGCGGTAGACCCCCCAGTGGTTCTGCAGATACAGCCGGTCGCGGTCGGCGGGGTCCTGCGCGATCTTGTGCACGCACTGCCCGAACTCCGGATACTGATCGGGGAGGAACACCGCCCGCACCCCGGAGTTGGACGGCGCCCAGCTCGCCCCGCCGTCCACCGTGCGGAAGACGCCCGCGGTGGAGACGGCCACGGTCACCGTGTCGGCGTCGCGCGGATCGGTGACGACGGTGTGCACGGCCAGCCCGCCCCCGCCCGGCGTCCACTGCTCGCGGGTGGGGTGGTCCCACAGCGGCCGTACGAGAGTGAAGGTCTCGCCTCTGTCGTCGGAGCGGAACAGGCCACCGGGCTCCGTCCCCGCATAGACCACATCGGGGGCGGCCGGGCCCGCCGGGTGCAGCTGCCACACCCGCTCCAGCGACGCCCCGGTGTCCTTCGGATATCTGGCGGCGGGCTGCCGCGGCTCCTGCCAGTGGGCCCCGAAGTCGTCGGAGTGGAAGACGGAAGGACCCCAGTGCGCGCTGTCCGCACCGATCAGCAGCCGCGGGATCGCGTGCCGGGTGTCGATGCCGATGGCGTACACCGCTTGGGCGGGAAAGCGGGGTGCCTCGAACTCCCAGGACCCGCCGCGCTTCCGGCCGACGAACAGGCCCTTTCGGGTACCGACGGCCAGTAGTACTTCAGTCATGGCGGACCACCTCCGCGACGCCGTTGTCTCAGATACGCGCCAGTCTGCACCCGACCACTGACAACGGCGTCCTGGATCACGTCGTCGCAGGTCAGAGCGTTGATCGGGGCGCTTGGGGAGTCTGGGGCGGCGCGTGCCGACGAGCCGCCCCCTGCCCTTTCGGATGGTCGGGACGGCGGACAGCGGGGGCGGACACCGAAGCGGTTGTACGAGAGGCATCGTAATTTCATGACTCTCGTAGTACGGTGTGTCTCGTACTTAACGCAGTCGATCCCGCCGCGCCAGGCGAAACGGAGTATTTTCATGAGCGCCCTGTTCGAGCCGTACACCCTGCGGTCGCTGACCATCCCCAACCGCCTCTGGATGGCCCCGATGTGCCAGTACAGCGCCGAGGCGTTCGGGCCGAACGCGGGGGTCGCCAACGACTGGCACTTCGCCCACTACGCGGCCAGGGCGATCGGCGGCACCGGCCTGATCCTGGTGGAGGCCACGGGGGTCAGCGCCGAGGGCCGGATCAGCCCCGGCGACCTGGGCATCTGGAACGACCAGCAGGTCGAGGCGCTGCGCCGGATCACCACCTTCCTCGAAACCCAGGGCACCGTGCCGGGCATCCAGCTGGCGCACGCCGGGCGGAAGGCGTCCACCGGCCGCCCATGGCTCGGCGGCGCCCCGATCCCCGTGGACGGCGTCCCCGCGGACGGGGATCAGGGGTGGCAGCCCGTCGGGCCGAGCCCGGTGGCCTACGACGATGACCACACCGTGCCCACCGAGCTGACCCAGGAAGGGATCAAGGAGGTCGTGGGCCAGTTCGCCGACGCCGCCCGGCGGGCGCTCGCGGCGGGCTTCAAGGTCGCCGAGATCCATGGCGCCCACGGCTACCTGATCGGCGAGTTCCTTTCCCCGCACAGCAACCACCGCACCGACGAGTACGGCGGCTCGTTCGAGAACCGCACGCGTCTGGCACTGGAGGTCGTGGACGCCGTACGGGAGGTGTGGCCCGAGGAGCTGCCCCTGTTCTTCCGGATCTCCGCCACCGACTGGCTGACGGAGAACGCCGAGGACGAGCGCGAGGGCTGGACCGGTGACGACACCGTCCGTCTGGCGCGTGAGCTGCGGGCGCACGGTGTGGACCTGCTGGACGTCTCGACCGGTGGGCTCGCCCCGAAGGTGCGCATTCCCACCAGCCCCGGCTACCAGGTGCCGTTCGCTGAGCGGGTCCGCAACGAGACCGGGCTGCCCGTCGCCGCGGTCGGACTCATCACCGAACCGGTACAGGCGGAGAAGATCATCACCGAGGGTCAGGCCGACGCCGTGCTGCTCGGCCGGGAGCTGCTGCGCAACCCCTCCTTCGCCCTCCACGCCGCACGCGAACTGGGCGGCGAGGTGCGCACGCCCGACCAGTACCACCGCGCGGTCTGAGCACGGCGACGCGCGGGAACCCTCCCACCCGCGCGGCAAATCCACCCGTCCCGCCAGGACCGGCGGTCTCCACCGCCGGTCCTGGCCCCGGCAACCGGGCCGACGGCCCGTGGGGGAGGCCGGAAGGGTCCGGTCCGGCGGGGGGCGCGGGCCGCGTCGCCCGCTCGGCATCGCGGAGGACGGGCGCGGCGGCATCGCAAGCTCGCGGCATCGCGGCATCGCGGCATCGCGGTTCAACTGCCCTTGTCCCCAAGGCCGTCACCGGGACGTGGGTTGGCTCGTGGAGTCGCTGACCCCGGTGGGGCTGGTCGTGTACGTTCCGTCGGGGCGGCCTCGTGGAGTGTGTGCGATCGAGGCACTTCCGGCCCCCGTAGCCCCGCCGGCCATGGTGGGGCGAGTGCTGCGGCTCGCGCGTACACCGGTGTCCCCTAGCGACCGAAAATTACGATATGTGTCGTACCATGGAGCATGTCAGAGCAGTCGAGAGGAGCAGCCGTGCCGAGCCAGCGGGCCCCCAGCCAGCCGAAGGGCAGGGAACTCAGGCATCCGGACACCGGCGAGATCCGGCTCGAAGACCTCCTGCACGCGCTGTCCGACCCGATGCGGTTGCGCATCGTGTGCGAACTCGCCGTCAACGGCGGTGAACTGCCGTGTTCGGCCTTCGACCTCCCGGTCAGCAAGTCGACCACCACCCACCACTTCCGCGTGCTGCGGGAGAGCGGTGTGATCCAGCAGATGTACCGGGGCACAGCCAAGATGAGCGCGCTGCGCCGTAGCGATCTCGAAGACCTCTTCCCCGGCCTGCTGGACAGCGTCCTGACGGCAGCCGCCCACCAGGAAAGGCGGCTGAGCACGGACGGTGCGAGCCCGGCCGACGCGGAACCCGAGACCACGTCCGGCTCCGCGTAGGCGAGCGGGCACGGCGCCACCGGCTCGCCGGTGGCGCCGAGTTCGCGAGGCGAGGGGGGCCTCACCGGCCCGAGGAGTCTTACCGGCCTGCCGTCGCAACCGCCGGTGGAGCAGGCGTGGTCACCCGGCGTTCATCGATCGGCCCGGGCGGCGCTCAACAGCCCCTGCCAGTCAGCGATCTTGACGTTCGTACGTCCCAACTCGCGCCCCAGCGCCATCTCCGCCTCCTCGATCCGCAGCCACCCGGGCCACTCCACCGGGTCCTGGCCCGCGTCGCGCAAGGCCGCGAGCGGGTCCGGGGCGACCGGGCGCGCGGCCAGCTCCGCCGCGTCGGCCAGCAGCGAGTTCACCGTCTCCTTCGCGCACGGCCGGTTGGTGCCGATCACCCCGGTCGGGCCGCGCTTGATCCACCCGGCGACATACTCACCAGGCGACGGCGCTCCCTCACGCAGCACACGGCCCGCCGCGTGCGGCACCGTACCGAGGGCGGCGTCGAACGGCAGCCCGGCCAGCGGCACGCCGCGGTAGCCGACGGAGCGCAGCACCAGCCGCGCCTCGATGTCCTCGAACCGGCCGGTCCCGACGACGCCGCCGCTCCCGTCCGGCGCCGTGCGTTCGAACCGCACCGCACGGACCCCGGCAGCGCCGTCTCCGGCGCCGCCTTCGCCCTCATCGACCTGCTCGCCCGAGGGGCCGAGCAGCGCCACAGGCCGCAGGAAGAAGCGCAGATGGATGCGGCGCGGGCGCCCCGCGGGCGGTTGCGTGGCCCAGCCCCGCAGCACCTCCACATTGCGCCGGTTGACCGCGGGCAGACCGGAAGGGTCGGCGAACGCCGGGTCGAGCGCCAGCTCTTCGGGCCTGACCCGGACCTCCGCGCCGGGCAGCGCCCCCAGTTCGCGCAGTTCCTTGGTGGTGAACTTCGCCTGGGACGGGCCGCGGCGGCCCACCATGTGGATGTCCCGCACCCGGCTGCGCCCCAGCGCCGCGAGCGCCGCGTCCGGCACGTCGGTGCCCCGCAGCTCCTGGGCGTCCCTGGCCAGCACCCGGGCGACGTCAACGGCCACATTGCCGACCCCGATGACCAGCGCGGAGGGTGTGGCCAGCGCGAACTCGTCGGGTGCCGCGTCGGGGTGCGCGCTGTACCAGGAGACGAAGTCGGTGGCCGAGCAGCTGCCGGCAAGCTCCTCACCGGGCACCCCCAGCCGCCGGTCGGCGGCGGCGCCGACGCAGTAGACCACCGCGTGATACAGCTCGCGCAGCCTGCCGGGCGGCAGCCCCGGCTCGCCCACCCGCACATTGCCGAGGAAGGTCACCCGGGGATCTTCGAGGACCGTGCGGAGATTGCCCTGAAGCGACTTGATCTTCTCGTGGTCGGGGGCGACGCCGTAGCGCACCAGACCGTACGGACACGGCAGCCGGTCAAGGACGTGCACCGCCACGTCCGGCACAGCGCGTTGCTGGAGCAGGGCCTGCGCGGTGTAGACCCCGCTGGGGCCCGATCCGATGACTGCGATGCGAAGCACAGCGGAACTCCTATCCGCGGGGCTTCCAGCATGACACTCGCGGGGGTGTGGCGGGAGGAGGCCGCACGGTATGGCCGGGACCGCACGGGGCGCGCGTTACGCCCGCGCCCCCTGAGGCGCCCCCTGCCACGACCCGTCTCGCGGCGGGGCGTGCAGGAGCCGGCGGGGGCGCCGTGGCGCGCTGCCCCAGATCCGGCGGGCGCGCCCGCTCGCCGTCGCCCGCCCCCGAAGCCGCTCCATGGGGCGCGGTGGGGCGCCCGCGCGGCTGAACGCGCGTCGCCTAAGCCGCTCCGCCCACCCGGTGCGCCCAGCTGCCCGGCGCACAGAAGCGACCAGCCGCGCACCCCCGCCCACCCGGTCTCAGCAGCGCGGACGCGGGGTCGCCCGGTCGGCCTTGGTGAGCGCTACGGCGCGGCGGGAGTCCTCGCGCGCGGAGCGAATGCCGCGCGGCGCGACCCTGACCGGCAGGGGCGGGTCCGCACCGCGTGAGTCAGCACGGAGGGGACGGGGCGCGAGGCCCTCAGCGCAGGGCCGCCTGAGAAGGCCGTCCGAGAAGGGGCCGCCCGACAAGGCCGCCCGGCGGCCCCCAGTACGAGGCCGCCGGGCGTCGGCGTCACCGCATCTCGCGCATGCGGCCGATCTCGCTGGTCTGCTGGGCGATGACGTCCGTCGCCATCTCCTCGACCAGGACGTTGTTGCCCTCCGAGAGGACATCCGTGGCCATCGTCACCGCGCCGCCATGGTGGGTGATCATCAGCTTCAGGAAGAGCTTGTCGAAGTCCTCACCGCGGGCGGCCCGCAGCGCGTCGAGCTGCTTGGCCGTGGCCATTCCGGGCATGGACGCCGTGTCGTGGCCGCCGTTCGCGTCGCCGTCATCCGCACCGCCGCTGTCACTCCCGCCGTCGCCGTGGCCGTGGCCGCCGCCCGACCCGCCCGCTTCCTTGTGGGTCTTCTGCCAGCCCTGCATGGCCTTGATCTCCGGGCCCTGCCCGGCCTCGATGCGTTCCGCGAGCCGCTTGACCTGGCCCGAGTGCGCGTGCTTGGCGGCGAGTTCGGTCATCACCAGGGCCTGCCGGTGGTGCGGGATCATCATCTTGACGTAGGCGAAGTCGGCCGAGTTGGGGGAGTCGTCGGACTGCGCCTTCGCCGCGTCGTCGGCCGACAGTGTCTCCGCGGCCTCGCCGGGCTTGCCGGGGGCGATAACGGACGGTTTGCCGTCTCCCTTCGCGCCGTCCCTCTTGTCGTCTCCGTCGCAGGCGGTGAGCGCGAGCGTGGCGGCCGCGAGTGCCGTGGCGAGTGCCATGCGGAACAGCGGCGGCGGAGTGCGTCTCGGCGTACGTCGGTGCGACACGGGGGCCTCCGGAGGCTTGAGGGCAACGTGGTGACCGTACTAGCACGACTCTGACCTGCGTTGATCGAAAAGCTTAATTACGTATTGGTTTCCATCTGTTGTTGTGCACAGGAGGAGCGAGATACTGCCGAGGTTCGTCAGCCGTTCAATCCCGAATGGGCACCACGAACGCATTGGGAGGACGAAGTGACGTCGGTGCACAGACCCCACGCACGGCGCAGATATCTCAGCGCGGCGATCGCCGCCTTCGGGCTGGTCGGGTCGCTGCTGATCGCAGGGCCCGCGGCAGCGACCCCCGACCCGGGCGACACCCCGGTGAGTGAGCGCGTGACCGTGCGGGACGCGGCCGAGACCAAGGCCGCGATCAAGAGGGGCGACATACCCGGTGTGGACGAGATCGTTCACAGCGACAACGTCCGCCACCTCGCCAACCTGCCCAAGCAGTCGCTCAAGAGCACCAATTCGGACCTGGCCTTCCAGGGCAAGTACGCCTTCGCGGGCAACTACGACGGCTTCGTCATCTACGACATCAGCAGGCCGAAGACTCCGGAGATCGTCAGCCAGGTCCTCTGCCCGGGCGGGCAGAACGACATCTCGGTCTCCGGCAACCTGCTGTTCCTCTCGACGGACTCCTCCCGGAACGACAACTCCTGTGCGAGCACCACCCAGCCCGCCACGGAGAAGTCCTCCTGGGAGGGCATGAAGATCTTCGACATCACCGACAAGCGGAACCCGAAGTACGTCTCCGCCGTCGAGACCGCCTGCGGCTCACACACCCACACGCTGGTACCGGACCGCAAGAACGTCTACGTGTACGTCTCCTCGTACGCGCCGGACGCCTCCTTCCCGGACTGCCAGCCGCCGCATGACGGCATCACCATCATCAAGGTGCCGCGCTCCGCGCCCGAGCGGGCCGAGACCATCGATTTCCCGGTGCTGTTCCCGGACGGCGGCAACCCGGGCGCGCCCACCAACCCCGGCGTCTCCAAGACCACCGGCTGCCACGACATCACCGCTTACCCGAAGCTCAAGCTGGCCGCGGGTGCCTGCATGGGTGACGGCATCCTGATGAACATCGCCGACCCCGCGAAGCCCAAGGTCATCGACCGGGTCACGGACAACGTGAACTTCGCGTTCTGGCACTCGGCGACCTTCAACGAGCGGGGCAACAAGGTCGTGTTCACCGATGAGCTCGGCGGCGGCGGCGCGCCCACCTGCAATGCCGCGACCGGTCCGAACCGCGGCGCCGACGGCGTCTACGACCTCGTCGGCAAGGGCGACAAGCGCAAGCTGGTCTTCAAGAGCTACTACAAGATCCCGCGTCACCAGGCCGACACCGAGAACTGCGTCGCCCACAACGGTTCGCTGATCCCCGTCAAGGGCCGCGACATCATGGTGCAGGCCTGGTACCAGGGTGGCGTGTCCATCTGGGACTTCACCGACTCGGCCAAGCCGGAGGAGATCGGCTACTTCGAGCGCGGCCCCCTCTCGGCCGACAAGCTGGTCGGCGGCGGCACGTGGTCGGCGTACTACTACAACGGCCACATCTACTCCAACGACATGGCGAAGGGCTTCGACGTACTGCGCATCGACGACCGGCGGACCGACAGCGCCAAGTGGGTCCGGATGCGCGATCTGAACGTGCAGACCCAGCCCGACTACCGCTGAGGCCCGGCCACCGCTGAGCCACTGAGCACCGCCCGCGGGCCGACCGGTCGCCATCGATGGCCGGTCGGCGCGCCCGGCGGCCCGCGACAGCAGGGGCCCCGTCCGCCGCGCCCGCGTGCCGGACGGGGCACGACCCCGCGCCGGAGGGGACCTACTCCCCGCTGGCCGGGGCCGGCCTCGTGCCGGCCGGGGTGTGGCGCTGCCCGTTGCGCCGTGGCGCGGTTCCGCCGGGGGGTTCCTCGGTCGGCGGGGCACCCAGCTCCCAGTCCAGGCCGTACCGCTGGAACAGCTCGGCACGCAGCCGCGTCGTCGGCATCGGCGCGCCGGGCAGCAGCACGGCCACCACCGCGCCCATGAGCAGCGCGCGCAGCAGCCGGTAGTCGGTGTCCGGGTCGTCGGAGCCGTACGCGACGACCGTGTCCCGGAGCAGCTCGGCAAGCCGCTGCTGCTCCTGGCACTGGATGAAGCCCTCGGCCTGAAGGATGCCCGCCATGTGCGTCCGCATCAGGCGGGGCCGGTCCCTGGCGAGGGCCAGGATCGCGTCGATGGCGCGCGCCAGTCTCTCCCGCCCCGCGTCCTCGCCGCTAGGGAGCGGCTCACGGTCCAGCGCGGCGGCCAGCTCGGTGTGCATGAGCCGGTGGACGGCGGACTGGAGCAGCTGCCGCTTGCCCGGAAAGTAGTACGAGACCAGGCCACGGGCAGCCCCCGCGCGGTCGGCGATGTCCGCGAGCGTCGTCGCCTCGTACCCGTACTCGTCCACGAGGTCGACCGTCGCCTGAAGCAGACGCTGCTGGGAGCGTCGGCGCAACTCCTCATTGACCGATGCGCTGCGCGGGGACATGCTGTAACTCCTGCGTTGACTGGCTCATAGCCAATATACTCAGTGGGTCTCCGGTTGTCCGCCTTTCTGAACAGGGCGGACACCGGTACGACCGCCGATTTCGGGCGACGCGGGGGATCGTCCGAAATCGGCGGTTCCTTGGCATGCGAGGCGGGGCAAGGCCGCAGTTCTGGGGCCCGCGGCTGGTGGCCGCCGCTCAGGGAGGGCTTCCGGCCGGATACGACGGAGCCTTGGCTAGCGCGGTCATCGCCGCCGAGTCTCGCAGGTGGTCCCGGTGGCGGGGCGGCGGGGGCCAGGCGCGGCGGAGCTGCCCCAGCCCGCCCTTCATGCCGTCCATGTCGTCCGTCCTCTGTGCGGGGTGACCTGCCGCTGTGACCGACGTCGCAGCCAGGTGACTGACGTCGCAGCCAGCGGCCGCGGGCCCTCGTCCGTGCGGCAGGCCTGGTCTACTGGCGAGAAGCTGTCCGGCCTGGCTGGGCGCCGACCGGGCGTCCGGCGTTCCGGCAGGGTTCCAAGGGGGCAGATTCACCGGATGAACGCAGCTGAGTGGGATCGTACGACCATGGCCGTGGTCGCTTGCGCCCTCGCCAACGACAGTGAAGGCGCCGGAGCCCTGCTCGACCCCCTCGACACCAGGGACCTCCGGCACATCGTCGTACGTCTCGCCGCGATGACCGCGCAGGCCCTCCTCATGGAGGGAGACGACGCGGGCAGGGCCAGGGACGAGGTCACCGCTCGCTGGCGGGCGAGCATCCTCGAACGCGAGATCCGGCGGGACGGCACCGGCTGACCGGGCCGCGCAGACGGGCAGGCCGCTGCCGCCCCCCCCCGGGAAATGCCAGCGGATCAGCGCACCGGGCTGCCACGCTGCCCGGGTGAGCCGTGACCTGATCTCCCGCCGCGCCCATGCCGACCACCCGATCACCGCGCCCCTCGGCGACGACTCCGTGCACCGGCTCCTGGAAAGAGCCGTTCACCACGACGCGGAGGCCGCCGAAGCCCTCGCGGCAGCGGCCGCCCACCGGGAAGGGTGGCTGCGCGTCTACCGGGACACCTGGGGTTTCGTCAGCCTCGTCCTGCGGCGGACAGCGGGCTGGCGGGACAGCGGACTGGCCGGACTGGCGGCGCCCGGCGACCCCCTGGGGCGTCGGCGCCCTCACCGCGCCTTCTTCCGGTCGAACCAGACGGTGGCGAGGATGGGCACCAGTCCGCACCAGAAGAGCGCCTGGGGCACCGTGCGTTCCGACCAGGGCACCTGTGCGATGAGCAGGGCACAGAGCATGGCCCCGGCCGCCTGGCCCAGCACGATCCGGGCCCACAGCCCACGGCGGACCAGTGACCGCACGTTCCACGGCACACCGGTGCGCAGCCTGCGGTACCGGCGCCAGGCGCCGAACGCCCATACCGCGCCCATGAGCACAAGGGCCCACAAGCGGGTGCCGAGTGGTACCGGCAGGGCGTGCGCCGCCTCGCCCTCTTCGGGGAAGAGGTCGACCATCGCGCCCGAGATCGCCAGGCAGATCAGCGCGAGGCGGCCTGGGCGGCGCACGGCGATGTCCACGTCCATGCCACCGCGGGCGGGGGCCGGGACCCGAGCGCGCCGACCGGGCACCGCACCGCGGGCCGCCGCGGAGGCGCGCTGCCGCCCCAGCAGGGCAGTCGCCCTGCCCAGCGTCCCGTACGTACACCGCGCCCGATACGCTGCCGGTCCCCCCACACCACACCGCACACCACCACGCCCGGGGACCCGTATGCGCATCCGTACCGCCGCCATCACCGCTGCCCTGCTCGCCCTGTCGCTCACCGCGTGCGGCGACAGTGACAGCGACGACGACAAGGCCGCCCAGAAGGACAAGACCAGCACCGCTCCGGCCGCGGACGACGGCAAGGCCGCGTTGGAGAAGTCCGTACGCGAGTACACCACCGCGTTCTTCAAACCGGACAAGAAGGGCGGTTACGCCATGCTGTCCGAGCGCTGCCGGACGGAGATCGACCGCGAGTCGTGGGCGTTCATGCTGGACCAGGCGAGCGCCGACTACGGGCCGCGGAAGGTCAAGAGCCTGAAGGTCGATGAGATCTCCGGCGACACGGCCCGCGTGTCCTACGGCATCGGGCTGCCGGAGTTCGACAAGAAGAAGCAGTCGTGGGCCCGCGAGAGCGGCGAGTGGAAGTTCGACGGCTGCTGACAAGCAGTACTGCCGGACGCCGGGACGCGGTGTTGCCGCTCCTGGCGCCCGGCGCCGTCCGTCTGCGGCGGCGTCAGGGCCGATGGGACGGCGCCGGGAAGCGGACCAGCCTGGGGCTGGCCCCCGGCCCGTCCAAGGAGTCGTCGCCTCGCACGGCGGGGCCCCCTCGGAGGCGGGGGTGTCCTCGCCTCCGAGGGGGCCGTGGCCGAAAGTGGTTCAGCGATGAGGTGTCAGTCGAGCTTGGTGCCCATCTTGTGGGCGAACTCCCGCCACATGTCCCCGGCGAACCGCTTGTTGATGTTGTCGGGCACGGTCGGATTCTTGACGAAGCCCTGGACGTGGAGCTTCAGGTAGCCCTTGTCGCCCGTGTAGAAGTTGAAGTAGACCTTCGAACCCTTGCCGTCGAAGTGCCCGCTCTCCGCGGTGAAGTACCAGGCGTTCTTCATGCTGGCGATGTTGTGGTGGCGGACCGGAGCGGCCTTGCAGACGAGGTACACCGCGCAGGCCTTCAGGTTGAGGCGCTGGTTCTCCTTGGGGAACTTCTTCGGCGCTCCCTTGACGGGGAAGGTGCAGTTGAAGCAGTTCTTCAGGACCTTTATCGCCGCAGCCGGACTCCTCTTGAGCCCCCCGTAGTGCGCGTTGCTGGGCTTGACGGTCAGTCGCATGTCGTACAGCTCGCGCAGACCCGCGGCGGAGGCGCCCTGAGGCGCCACCGTGTTCACGGCGGCGGCCTCGGCCGCGGGCTTCGGCGCCGGAGCGGCCGCCTGTGCCTGAGCGGGGGCGGCGGCGGCCAGCAGGCCGACGGCGGCCATCGAGGCCAGAGCCCGTCCCGTAGAGATGTTCATGGTTGTTCCCCTGTGGTCGTGATCAAACTTCTTGATCTTGTGCGGCCATAAAGATGCCGCACCCGTGTTACCTGCGTGTAACACGGGTTGGCCGAATCGGCGCGGTTCCTTTCTCCCGCCGCACCGTTCGTTCGCGCCACGGCCGCGCCGTTGCCTCGTTCGCTTCCGCGGCGGTCTCCGCTGGACAGCGGCCACAGCCGGTCGCTGTGGCGTCGCGTGGCGGCTTTACGAAGTGCCCTAGCTGCTCTAGGTTAGAACCTAGAGCTATTAGGTTATGGCTTGTTTGATTCCCGGAGCGCAAGGAGGTGCCGCATGGTGCGCGCAGGGCTGACCGCTGCCCGACTGACGGAGGCGGCCGCCGAGATGGCGGATGAGGCGGGGCTCGACAAGCTCACGCTGTCCGCGCTCGCGCGGCGCTTCGGCGTCAAGGACGCCAGCTTGTACTCGCATGTGAAGAACCTGCGGGACCTGCGGGTCCGGGTCGCCCTGCTGGCCAGCGAGGAGCTGACCGACCGCATCGCGGACGCCGTGGCGGGCCGGGCGGGCAAGGACGCGCTCGTCGCGTTCGCCAACGCCTACCGGGACTACGCCCTCGCGCATCCCGGCCGTTACGCGGCGACCCAGCTGCGGTTCGACCCGGAGGACGTCGCCGACTCCGCCGGTTTCCGCCGCAGCGTCGAGCTGACCTACGGCATGCTGCGCGCCTACGGCCTCGCCGAACCGGATCTGACCGACGCGGGCCGCCTGCTGCGCAGCACCTTCCACGGCTACATCCAGCTGGAGTTGGGCGGCGGCTTCGGACATCCCCGCGACGTCGCGGAGTCCTGGACGCGTTCACTCGGCGCCCTCCACGTGCTCCTGGAGAGCTGGCCACCACACGACGAGGAAAGCCCCTGATGGACAAGCCCGAGGCCGGGACCCTCACCGTTCCCGGCGCCACCCTCCACTACGAACAGCGCGGCAGCGGACCCCTCCTGCTGCTGATCCCTGGCGGCGCCGCCGACGCCGGACTCTACGAGGGAATGGCCACCGAACTCGCCGCCCAGTACACCGTGGTCTCCTACGACCCGCGTGGCCTGTCCCGCAGCCCCCTCGACGGTCCGCTCACCGACCAGCGCGTGGATGTCTGGAGCGACGACGCGCACCGACTGCTCCAGCTCCTCTCGCCCGCCGAGCCCGCGCGCGTCCTCGGCAGCAGCTCGGGCGCCATCGTCGCGCTCGACCTGCTCGCCCGGCATCCGGAGCGGCTGCGCCGCGTGGTCGCGCACGAACCGCCACTGCTGGAGATGCTGGAGGACCCCGCGCCGCACCGGGCGCTCTTCGCCGAGGTGCGCGAGATCTTCCGCGAGGAGGGGGCCGGTCCCGCGATGGCGCGCTTCAGCGAGGGGCTGGGGGAGCGCCCGGCGGAGAGGGCGACCGAACTGCCGCCCGAGATCCAGGAGATGGCCCCCCGGATGCACGCCAACCTCCCCGTCTTCCTGGAGCACGTCCTGTGCCCGTTCACGGCGACTGTCCCGGACGTCGCCGCGCTGCGGGGCGTCGCGGACCGGCTGGTTCCGGCGGCCGGGCGGGACTCGCGTGACCTGCTGCCGCTTTACGGGCCGGCCGAGCGGCTGGCGCGGCTGCTCGGCGCCGAGCTCGTGGAGTTCCCCGGCGGGCACGTCGGCTGCACCGAGCACCCGAGGGAATTCGCCAGGCAACTGCTGGCGGTCCTGGCCTGAACCCGCGCGACACCAGGCCCCGGCGCCCTGCGGCGCACGATGATCCACCGGGTGCGCGCTAACCGGCGCCGCCCCGGTGCTCCAGTTCGCCGAGGAGCCGCCCGAGGACGGGCAGGGCCTGGTTGATCGTCTGGGCGTCCGGCTTCCCGAGGCGGGCTACGGCCTCGGCGAGGATCGCGGCGCTGGCCCGGTCGTAGCGGGCGAGCAGGTCGAGCGCGGCCGGGGTGGGCCGGAGTTCCACGGTGCGCAGGTCGGACGGGGAGGCGGTGCGTTCGATGAGTCCGGACGCGGTCGCCGCCCGTACGAGATTGCTCACCGTGGAAGGGGCGATCCTCAGCTGGGCGGCGGCTTCCCGGGGGCTGATCCGGTCGGCGTCGGCGAGCACGCGGAGCAACTCGATCTGCGCCTCGGGGAGATCGGGAAGGTCCTCGGCGCTGCGGGTCGCGCGCAGGATGGCGCGCCGCAGCGGCCCGAGGAGTCTGGCCAGCTCGGCCGCGGCAGTGTCCATGGCGACAGTCTGCCGCACGCCCGACAGCATTGATTTTGTAGCAAAACTATTTTGATGCAAAATAAAGAGAGGGGGGCCTGTCCGCTGACGTCCGAGGAGCCACACCATGTCGAAGACCGCAGCACCCACCACCGTCGAGCGCCCCGTGCCGGAGCAGGATCTGTCCGGCATCGTCGGCCATCGCTTCATCTACACGTACGCCAACGGCTGGCAGTACGAGATGTACGTGAAGAACGCGACGACCATCGACTACCGCATCCACACCGGGCACGTCGGCGGCCGGTGGGTCAAGGGCCAGGAGGTCGATCTGGTCATGCTGACCCAGGGTGTCTACAAGGTCTCCTGGAACGAGCCGACCGGCACCTCGGTCAGCGTCAACGTCGTCCCCGCCGAGCGGGTCCTGCACGGCGTGATCTTCTTCCCGCACTGGATACAGGAGTACGGCGAGCGCACCGTGCTCTTCCAGAACGACCATCTGGACGAGATGCGCGCGTACCGCGACAAGGGGCCGACGTACCCGATCTTCACGGTCCCCGAGTTCGCCAGGATCACCCGCTTCGAGTACGTCGGTGAGGACGACGAAGAGGTCATCTCCGTCGCCCCGTCCGACCTGCCCGAAGGCTGGGCCGACCAGGCCAACTGAGCTTGGCTTCCCCCCTCGCGGCACCGGACAGCGCCCCGATCACCGCCGCGGTCCGGCGCCGTGAGGCCCTCCGGCCCGGCCGTGGCGACGGACGGCCGGACCTCGCGGGCCCGTGCCCAGCCCGCTGTCCCCCAGGCCAACTCACCGACGCGCGCGGCGTGCCCGCGACCCCGCATGACCGCTGCCGTGCCTGCCCGCTGCCGTACCTTCCCGCAGCGCACCTTCCCGCGCCGCATCGCCGCGTGACGCGGCTCGCCACTTGCCATCCCGGATGTCCCGGCCCGGCCCCCACGAGCACCTGACCGCGGGACCGCTGCCCCACCTGGCCGGTGGGGCGCGGCCCGGGCTCGTAAGAGGGCCACCGCCTCATGCCCCTGGGACACCGGGCGGCCGACCTTTGTGGAGACAGATTCCGACAGCACAACGGAACGAGCCATCTCATGGCCATCTCCACCACCACCGCCATCACGACCACCCGTCCCGCCATCACGACCACCCGCACCGCGAACGCGCCCACCGCGACCGCGCCCGCCGCCACCCCTGGCACCGGTACCGTCGCTCCCACCGCGCGGATCGCCATCGACCGGGCCATCCTCTCCGGCAGCGTCCACTACCCCGTCCTCGTACGCGGTGGGGACGAGGCGTGGGAGGAGCTGACGCGGATCGCAGCCGGGCTGGCACCGGACGTCTTTCTGCTGGTCAGGCGGTCGGGACTGCCTGCGGACCACCGTGCCCGGGTACTGCGCCGACTGGCTGTCGTCGCTCCCGTGCGGGAGCTGGAGGCGCCCACCGCGGACGCGGCCTGGGACGTCACCCCCGCACCGGGTTCGGTCGTCGTCGCCCTGGGCGGCAGCAGCGTCATCGACGCCGCCGCCCGGCTGGCCGCCCGCGCCGGTGGCCGCCCCCGCATGCTCGTCGTGCCGACGACAGTGCGGGCGATGACCGACTCCGCCCTGACGCTGGAGCGCCCGGCTACACCCGGCCTGGCCCCCGCCCTCGTCTGGGCTCAGCTGGACCTGCTGCGCACCCTGCCCCCGGAGGATCTTCGCTCGGGCCTGGCCGCGCTGGTCAGGAACGTGCTGGCGGTCAGCCCCGCCTTCTACGACGTCGTCGGCGGCTTGCTCCGACCGGACACCACCGGCTTCGAGCCGCAGTTGATGGCACGCGCTGTCGCGCTGAGCGCCGAGATCCGGGCCACGCTCATGTACTACGACCCGCGCGAGCAGGGCCCGGCCATGGCGTTCCACTACGGGCGCACCGTCGCTGACGCCCTGCTGGCGCTCGGCACCGGGCTGACCCGCGGGGACGCGGCAGCGCTCGGGATGCTCGTCGCCGCGCGGATCGCCGTACTCCTCGGCCTGCTGGACCCGGCCGCCGAGCGGGCGCACCACGAGCTGATGGCCCGCTGGGGAGCGCCCCGGGTGCTGCCCGCCCCGGCTGCCGCCGCCGACGTGGTCAGCGTGATCCGGCGCGGCCGCGCACCGGGACCGGTGCCCGCCCCGTACTCCGGTCCCACCCGGATGGTGATGCTCGAAGAACTCGGCCACCCCCACATGGTGCGCGGCCGCATGCTCACCGAGGTCGATGACGACGTGCTGGCCGCGGCACTCGACGTGATCACCCCGCGCGCCGAACCGCGCGCCGAACCGCGCCCCGGCTCTCGCCCGGCCCCCCGTACGACCGATCTGTTTCCCACCCTTCCATCCCTTCCGTCCCTGTGAGGAGAACCATGTCCACCCAGCTCGCAGCCCCACATGGGCTGTTCACCCACGGAACCCCGGCACGCGGCTGGACCGTCAGCACCGCCAAGCCCGTCAGCTACCAGGTCAGATTCGCACCGGATGTGCTCGCCCCGGACAACGGCGCCCTCGCGAGCGCGGGAGCCACCGCCGGGGAACCGGGCCCGGCCCGGGCCCTGCTGGTGGTCGAGGAGCGCGTCGACGCGCTGTACGGCGACCGGATACGCGCCTACTGCGAGGCCCGGCGCGCGCACGAGTACGCGATCCACGTACTGCCCGCCCATGAGCGGCTGAAGACCATGGACTCGGTGTTCTCCGTGGTGAAGGCCATGGACCGGTTCGGTCTTGACCGCCGCCGTGAGCCGGTCGTCGCGATCGGCGGCGGTGTGCTGCTCGACATCGTCGGCCTGGCCTGCGGCCTGTACCGCCGCAGCACCCCGTACGTGCGCGTGCCGACCACCCTGATCGGGCTGGTGGACGCCGGTGTCGGGGCCAAGACCGGCGTCAACTTCGGCAGCGGCAAGAACCGGCTCGGCACCTACCACCCGGCCACCGAGACCCTGCTCGACCCCGGCTTCCTCGCCACCCTGGACGCGCGCCATCTGAGCAACGGCATGGCCGAGATCCTCAAGATCGCACTGATCAAGGACTCATCCCTGTTCGATCTGCTCGCCCGGCACGGCGCGCACCTCGTCGCCGACCGCTTCCAGGGCACGGGAGCGCTCCGGGAGACCGCCCAGGACGTGCTGGGCGCGGCGGTCCAGGGCATGCTCGAAGAGCTCCACGACAACCTGTGGGAGCACCGGCTGGAACGTGTGGTCGACTACGGCCATTCCTTCAGCCCCACGCTGGAGATGCGGGCCCTGCCGTCGCTGCTGCACGGTGAGGCGGTCGCCATCGACATGGCACTCACCACCGTCATCGGCTGGCGGCGCGGGCTGCTGACCACCGCCCAGCGCGACCGCGTCCTGCACGTCATGCGCGCCCTGGCCCTGCCGGTCCGGCATCCGCTGTGCGAACCAGGTGTGCTGAGCGAAGCCCTCGCCGACACCGTCCGGCACCGCGACGGAAAGCAGCGGCTGCCCCTGCCCGTGGGCATCGGGGACGCCGTGTTCGTCAACGACGTGACGACCGGCGAACTGGCCCGCGCCGCCCACGACCTGTCCGTGGGGGAGGCGTCCCATGCGTGAAGCAGTCGTCGTCGCCGATGTGCGCGCCCCCGCCGACGTCCACGGTGTGCACGCCTCCACGGGGCTGTCCCGCTGGATGTGCCTCGCCCGCCGCACGGGCCTGCACGGCGGCTGGGAGGCCGTCGAGTGGGCCTGGCTGCCGCCCGGCGGTGTCAGCGGGGAGCACCTGCACTCCCGCACCGAGGAGCTGTACTTCCTGCTCTCCGGGCGCGGCGAGATCTCCCTCGACGGCCGGCCGCACCCGGTCCGGGCGGGCGACACCGTCCTGACGGGCCTCGGGACCCGGCACGCCCTGCGCAATACCGGGCGTGAGCCGCTCGCCTGGTTCGTCATCGAGCTTCCCGCCCCGCACCCCACGAACGCCCCGCACCCCACGGCCACCGCCAACGCCCGTACCGCCTCCGAGGAGTTCCCCATGGCCACCGCCCGCAGCGCCGTCATCCCCGACCTGCGCACCACCGGACCCGTGGACGCCTCCACCGTGCTGACCGGCCCGCTGCGCACGGTCCGCCTCGTCCACCTGCCGCCCGCGGACCGCGCCGTCCTGCGCGCGGACGGCGAGGAGCACACCGTGTTCGTCACCGGCGGCACCGGCACCGCGCGCACCACCGGCTGCGAGGTGGCGCTGGCCCCCGACACGGCGCTGACCCTGCCCCTGGGCACGTCGGCGGAGCTGAGCGCCGGGCCGCACGGTCTTGAGTACTTCCACGCCGTCCTGGCCGTACCGGATGGAGACCACCAATGATCGTCCACTCCGGCGACCGTCCGTCCGTCCGCCTCGGTCCCGGCGCCGAACGCACGAGCATCCGCTGCCTTGCCCGCCGCGGCATGCTGCACAGCGAGTGCGAGGCGTTCGACCACGTACGCCTCGGCCCGGGCACCCGCCTGCCGCCCACCGGCCGGGACGGCACAGAAGCCGCCTGGTACGTCGTGGCCGGATCGGTCACCGCCGATGGCCACTCCCCGGTGAGCGGGCGCGGCCTCGTCCTGGCCCCCGACGGCGAGCACCTGCGGCTGACCGCGGGACCGCGCGGCGCCGAGCTGCTGTGCCTCACCCTCACCCCTCTCGCGGTCACCCGCGCGCTGCCTCCCCGCAGCCCCAGCACCGCCCGCACCCCCACGAAGGAGAGCCCGTCATGACCTCACGCACCCCGTACCAGCCGCTGGTTCCCGGCGTCACCGCCGTCCACCACGTCGCCTACACCGTGCCCGACCTCGACGAGGCCGTCGCCTTCTTCACCGACGTACTCGGCGCCGAACTCGCCTACCGGACCGGTCCGGTGGACGACCCGGACGGCCCGTGGATGTCCCGCCAGCTGGGCGTCCACCCCAAGGCCGTCGCGCACATCGCCATGCTGCGCCTCGGCCCGGTCACCAACGTCGAGCTGTTCGCGTACTCCGCACCCGGGCAGCGCCGCGTGTACCCGCGCAACAGCGACTGGGGCGGCCACCATCTCGCCCTGTGGACCGACGACTTCGACGCCTCGCTGCGCCATCTCGCCGCGCAGCCCGGTGTCCACCCGCTCGGTGAGCCGCAGACCGTCAGCGCGGGCCCGATCGCCGGCGCCCGCTTCATCTACCTGCGGACACCGCCCGGCCTGCATATCGAACTCGTCCAGGCGCCCGCTCACGTGCCGTTCCACGACACCACCCCCGTCCGCCTGTTCCAGCCAGAAGGAGGCGCGTCATGACCGGCATCTGGGGGCCTGGCACCCCGCCCGTCGTATGCCAGGACCTGGACTACTACGACGCCGATGTGGCGATCATCGGGTCCGGGGCGGGGGGCGCCACCCTCGCCTGGGCCCTGGCCGCCACGGGCGCCCGCGTCCTGGTCGTCGAACGCGGCGGCTTCCTGCCGCGCGAGGACGCCAACTGGTCGCCCGAAGCCGTCTTCGGCGAAGCCCGCTATCACAACGCCGGTACGTGGCGAACCGGCGAGGGCCGGTCCTTTACCCCCGCCGCGCACTACTACGTGGGCGGCACCACCAAGGTCTACGGCGCCGCCCTGCCCCGGCTGCGGGAGAGCGACTTCACGGCCACCGAACAGGTGGAGGGCAACTCGCCCGCCTGGCCGTTCGGCTACGACGACCTGGAGCCGTACTACGCCCAGGCCGAAAGGCTGTACCGGGTGCACGGGCAGGACGGCGCCGACCCCACCGCCCCACCGCGCTCCGCGCCCTACCCGTATCCGCCCGTCGACCACGAACCCGTCATCAGTGAACTGGCGCGCAGACTCCAGGACCAGGGACTCCACCCCTACCCCATCGAGCTCGGCGTCGATTTGCGCCCGGGCGGTGCCTGCCTGCGCTGCGGAACCTGCGACGCCTTCCCGTGCCGGGTGGGCGCCAAGAGCGACGCGGAGACCCGCGCCCTGCGCCCCGCGCTGCGCTCCCCGACGGTGCGGCTGCTCACCCACACCCGCGTGGTGCGGCTGCACACCGATGTGACCGGGCGGACGGTCACCATGGTGGACGCGGAACGCGGCGGGCGCACGGTCCGCGTCCGGGCCGGCACGGTCGTGGTCTCCTGCGGTGCCATCAACTCCGCCGCGCTGCTGCTCCGCTCGGGCGGCGCCGCCCACCCGCGCGGCCTGGCCAACGGCAGCGGGCTGGTCGGCCGCAACCTGATGACGCACAACAACAGCGTCCTCGCGGCCGTCGACCCGCGCCGCCGCAACCCGGTGACCTTCCAGAAGACGCTGGCCGTCAACGACTTCTACCTGCCCGGGGAGCACACCCCGCACCCGCTGGGCAACCTCCAGCTCATGGGCAAGGTGCGCACCGCCGCCCTGACCGCCGCCCACCCGCGGCTGCCCCGCCGGCTGCTCGGCGCCCTGGCGGCACGCAGTGTCGACTGGTGGGTGATGTCGGAGGATCTGCCCGACCCGGGCAACCGGGTACTGCCCGCCCCGGACGGCGGCATCACCCTGTGCGTACGTCCCACCAACACCCGGGCCCACCGCGACCTGGTGCGCGGCGCGGCCCGCATGATGCGCCGCGCCGGATACCCGCTGGTCCTCACGCAGCGGATGGGCGTGGAGGCCACCGGCCATCAGTGCGGCACGACCGTCGCCGGGCATGACGAGGCGCGCTCGGTCCTCGACCAGTACTGCCGCAGCCACCAGGTGCGCAACCTGTTCGTCGTCGACGGCGGCTTCTTCCCGTCATCGGCCGCGTCCAACCCGACCCTGACCATCGCCGCGCAGGCACTGCGTACGGCACGCGAAGGCGGCGTCCTGCCGTGAGTGACACCGCCCCAGCCACATCCCGAGAGGAGACGACCATGCCCGACACGACCGCCACCGCCATGGCCACCGCCGCCGTGGTCCGCGACCGCGGGGGCGATTTCGCCCTCGAAGAGGTACGCGTGGGACCACCGCGCCCGGACGAGGTCCTCGTGCGGGTCCGCGCCGCCGGCATCTGCCATACCGACCTCAGCGTCCGCGCCGGTCACACCCCCTTCCCGGTGCCCGCCGTCCTCGGGCACGAGGGGACCGGCGAGGTCGAGGCCGTCGGCGCCGCCGTCACTTCCGTCGCGCCCGGGGACACCGTCGTCATGAGCTTCGCCTCCTGCGGCGTGTGCCCGGCCTGCCACACCGGCCACCCCGTGCGCTGTGCCCACTGGCCCGCGCTGAACCTCTTCGGCGGCAGCCGCCTCGACGGCAGCCCCACCCTCCACGGCACCGGCCGGCATGCCGGCGACACGCTGCACGGGCACTTCTTCGGCCAGTCCTCGTTCGCGACGCTCGCCCTGGCCCGCGCACGCGACGTGGTGCCCGTCCCCGCCGACCTGCCGCCCCATGTGCTGGCTCCGCTGGGCTGCGGCGTACAGACCGGGGCGGGCGCCGTGCTCAACGTGCTGCGCCCCGAAGCGGGTGACACCCTCGCCGTCTTCGGCACCGGCTCCGTGGGGCTGGCCGCCGTCATGGTCGCCCGCCTCACGGCCGCCACCCGCGTCATCGCCGTGGACCCGGCGCCCCAGCGCCGCGCCCTGGCCCGGCGGCTCGGGGCCACCGACACGGTCGATCCCCGCGACGCCGACCCCGTAGCCGCACTCCAGGACCTGACCGGCGGCCGTGGCGCGGACCGCGCGCTGGAGACCAGCGGCCGTCCGCACGTCCTGCGGCAGGCCGTGGACGGTCTTGCGGTCGGCGGCGTGTGCGGCGTGGTCGGCGCGCCACCCGCCGGGACGGAGGTCCGACTCGACGTACCGCGGCTGCTCGACCGGGGGCCGCGGATCGTCGGCGTGAACCAGGGGGGTGTCGTGCCGCGCGTCTTCATCCCCGCGCTGATCGACCTGCACCGCGCGGGGCGGCTTCCGGTGGACGCGATCGTGGAGACCTTTCCCTTCGCGGCGATCGAGGAGGCCGCCGCGGCGGCCCATGACGGGCGGGTCGTCAAGCCGGTCCTGACCATGTCCTGACGGGCTCCCCGGAGGTTCGCCCACGCTCTCGATCAAGCAGGCGGAAAATCCCCTTCTGAGTCGAAGGTCGCTGTTAGGGTCGTTTTGTGCCTGAAGAGGGTGAAAATCCCGGAGTCGCTGATCGGCCCGCGCTCCGTACGGTCATCGTCGAAGACCATCCGCTGTTCCGCAGCGGACTCAAGGCCGCCCTGGAGAGCCTGGGCGAGGTCATCGTCGTCGGTGAGGCGGGGACCGTCGCCGAGGTGCCCGAGACCGTGGCACGGCACCGGCCCGAGGTCGTCATCATGGACCTCGGCCTGCCGGACGGCTCCGGCATCGACGCCATCCGGCAGCTGGCCGAGCTGCACCCGGGCCTGCCCGTCCTGACCCTCACCATGTCCGACGACGACGGTGACCTGCTGGCCGCGCTCCAGGCCGGGGCGCGCGGCTATGTCGTCAAGGGCGCCGGAGCCGACGAGGTCCTGCACGCCGTGCGGACCGTCGCCGCGGGCGGCGCCGTGTTCGGCGCCGGGGTCGCCGCCCGCCTGACAGGACTGGTCACCAGCGGCAGACGGCGCGACGCCGAGCAGCTCTTCCCGGTGCTGACCGCCCGCGAGTGCGAGGTTCTTGAGCTGATCGCGCGCGGCTTCGACAACCGACGCATCGCCCGCGAACTGGTCCTGTCCGAGAAGACCGTCCGCAATCACATCACCCACATCTTCGAGAAGCTGCATGTGGCCACCCGCGCCGAGGCCGTCGCCAGGGCGCGGGACGTCGGCCTCGGCGACGACGCCTGACCCCCTGATCCCGACCCCTGGTCCCAGCCGCGTTTCCGGGACCCGGACGGGACAGCGGTCCCATGCGCCTGGGACGGCCGGCAGCCCAGACTGAAAGGCCAGCCAGCGACGGCGAGGAGCGCACCATGTCCGGACCGCAGCCGAGGAGGACGCCGCGAACGGGCCCCGCCACGCTTCCGGCCTACGGCGTCTGCGTGGCCACCATGCTGTCGGGGCTCCTCTGGGTGATCCTCACCCTCACCCACCTCGATCATCCGGCGGTGGGGGAGGCCAGGCTCCACTTCGCGGCCATCAACATCCTGCTGGGACTCGGCCTCGCCCTGTCCGGCATGGCCTTCATCATCCGCCGCTCCGGGCGCGCCCTGGGCTGGCTGCTGCTGTCCACCGGCGCCATGTCCGCGGTGGGCGAGGCACTGTCGCTGGCCGCCGCACTCGTCGGCGTCGGCCCCGTGGTGTACACGGCCGTGGTCCTCGTCGCCGTCGTCGACTACGCGCTCTTCGGGGTGGTGGTGTACACGCTGCCCCTGTGGCTCCCCGACGGCAGGCTCCCCAGCGGGTGGGGCAGGGCCTACGTGGCCGTCCTGGCCCTGTGGAGCCTGGCGCAGCAGCTCTACGAGTTCGCCCTGAGCGAGACCTGGTACGACGTGCGCAACCCGCTCTTCCACGGGGCGTGGGCCCAGGCCCAGCAGTGGGCCGCCCCCGTCATGGACCCGGCCGTCGTGTGGGTACCACCGCTCGCCGTCGCCCTGGCCATCCTCGTCATGGCGGTCCGGTGGTACCGCTCACCAGCGTACGTACGCGGCTACTACTTCCTGGTCGCGCCCTACCTCCTGTGGGTCGCCGTGATGTACTTCGGCGCCTACGCCGACATCCCCGACAGCGTCCACATCGCCGCCCAGTACGCCGGCGCGGCCGTCTGGCCCGTGGCCCTCGGCAACCTCCACGCCCGGGAGCGGACGTGGCACCTGGACCGGGCGGCCCGCCGCGTCCTGACAGCCCTCCTGCTGACCTTCGTGCTGTTCCTGGCGTACGTCGGAGGCGGGCTGCTGCTGTGGAACCTCGCGCCCGGCTACCTCGACACCGCGGTGCTGCTCCCGGCCTGCGCGGCCCTGGTGATCGGCGCCCTGCTGCACCCCACGGCCCACTGGGCGGCGCGGATCGTGGACCGCTACTACTACGGCGCACGCGCCCAGCCCTACCAGGTGGTCCGCGACCTCGCCGACCGCCTCAGCAAGGCCCCCGACCCCGGCGAAGCTCCCCGGCTGCTGTGCACGACCGTCGTCGGCACCCTCGGGCTCACCGCGGCGGCGGTGACCGTGGACACCTACCACGGCCCCCGCGAGCTGGCCCGGCTCGGCGATCCGGGGCCCGTCGCCGAGGACTTCCCCCTCTGCCACCAGGGGGAGGAGATCGGGCGGCTGGCCGTGCCGCCGCGCCCCGGCGAGCTCGCCCTCGACCCGCAGGACCGGGAGGCCGTCCAGGTCCTCGCCGACCATGTCGCTCCCGCGGTCGCCTCGCTGCGGCTGTACGAGGAGCTGCAGAGCAGTCGCGAGCAGATCGTCCTCGCCCGAGAGGAGGAACGGCGGCGGCTGCGCCACGACCTGCACGACGGGCTCGGGCCCGCCCTGTCGGGCCTGCGCCTCCAGGTCGACGCGGCGGGCCGGGCCGCGCCGCCGGACATCGCGTCGCCGCTGCGTACCGTCTCCGCGGGCATCGGCCGTGCGATCGAGGAGCTGCGCCACATCACCGACGGCCTGGCGCCCGCCGCGCTGGACGGCGCCGACCTGCCCCGCGCGGTGCGGCAGCTGGCCGAGCACCTCAGCAGCCGGACACTGCGGATCTCGGTGGCCGTGCGTCCGGACCCGCTGCCGAAGCTGCCCGCCGCCCTCCAAGTGGCGATATACCGCATCACCGCCGAGGCGCTCAACAACGCCGTACGGCATTCGCACGCCGATCAGGCCCGCGCCACGGTCACCGTCGCCGACGGCACAGCGACCGTCCAGGTCGACGACAACGGCGACGGTTTCCCCGCGCACGAGCACAGCACCGGCGTCGGCCTGCGCTCCATGGCGGAGCGCTCCGGCGAACTCGGCGGCCAGTTCACCCTGACCAGCACCACCGACGGCACGGTGGTCCGCGCGGTCTTCCCCTCCCGCCCCGCGTCAGCCGCCCCCACCACGGCAGCGGGTCCCACGTCGCGGGGCGACATCGGGACAGCGATGGGACCCACGCCTCATGTGCCCGAGGCGGGGGACTCGCCAGACTCATAAGAGACGGATAAATACCGCTTAGCGACATTTATGGGAGTTTTCTTATGGGTCACATCCGAGCCAGGTCGGTAGCCAAAGCGGCCAGCGCCGTCATCGCCGCCGTCGCCCTGATCTGCCGTACGCCCGCGAAGCGCAAGCAGCCCAAGCAGCACCGCGCCCGCGCGGCGATGAGGCGCTGCATACCCCGGTGCAAGCCGTAACGGAGGTGGAAGCGCACGGAGCAGCGCCCGCAGGGCGGAAACGGCCAGTGGACCCGGGAATCCCCGGGTCCACTGTCATGCCGCACCACGCGGTGCGGTGCGGGGGGCGCCGACCGGTCACCACGCGCGGTTCGTCACCGGCCCGGCCACCCGGCCACGTGGCCGGTCAGCCCGCTGACCAGCCTCATCTCTGCGGTGCTTCCCCCGTGGAGAAGGTGAACGAGAACGCCGACGGCTCCGCCGACAGCCGGTGTGGCGGCAGCACGCCAGGCCCGCAGGACTGGCTGCCGATGCCGTGCTGGCCGTGGTCGAGGTTGAGCCAGATCATGTCGCCCGGCGTCAGCTGGGGAGTGTGCGTGGCCGCGTCCAGTTGCCCGGTCGTCCACCGCCGCGCGGTGAACCAGAAGGCCGGTTCGCCGTCGATCCGCAACCACGTGCCGTCGGCCCTGCGCAGCCGCGCCCACCGTACGTCGGCTCGCGCGCCGTTCTCCTGCGGCCGGACGTACGGGGTCTGCATCCCGTCGACCGGCATGCTGTACAGGCCGAGCCGCGAGGCGGCCCTCGTGTCGGGGTACGCCTCACCCGGCCCGCCGCCGTACCACTCGACCTCCCCGAGGCTCGCGCACACCCCCAGCCGCACGCCGAGCCGGGGCAGGGGGAAGTCCCAGTCGCCCTCCGGCGTCACCGTGACGTCGACGCGCAGCCGCCGGCCGGTCGCCGTCCAGTGGCAGTCGACGGCCAGCGCGCGGTCACTGGCCGCGGGGGCGACCCGGGACCGCACCGTCAGCGCGCCGTCCCCGGCCCGCACCTCGTCCGTGCGGTGCCGCATCCGGTGCAGGCCCGCCTGCCGCCACACCGACGCGTGACGGGTGTCCGGCTGCCACGGTGCCCCCTCGTCGTTGTCGGTCGGCGCCCGCCACACGTCCAGCGTGGGCCCCGCGACCCGGTAGCCGTCGAGATAGCCGAGCACGCCGGTCGTCGCGTCGAAGGTGCCGGGGCCGAGGATGATGACGTTCCCCTCGCCGCGGCGTGGCGCCACCGCCCGACCGCCCCAGGCCCCCACCGCGCCCGGCACGGGGCGGGCCTCCCCGGCCGGAGCCGCCGCGCGGGCCCGGCCCGGCAACTGCGCCCAGGCGACCTCGTGCCCCGCCGCCGCCCACGGCGTGTCCGCCGCCAGTTCGGCGCGCACCGTCCACACCGCCTCGCTGCCGGCCGGGCCGGGCCGCTCGGGCGCGGGCAGCTCTACGTCCGCCGACTCTCCTGGCGCGAGCGGCGGCACGGCGAGTTCCCCCCGGGCGACGGCCTCGCCCTCCACCTCGTACGACCAGCGGAAAGCCAACTGGGACAGGTCGGCGAAGTCGTACTGGTTGGTGACGCGCACTCCGCTGACGGCGCCGCCCGCACCGGCAGCGCCGCCCGCGGCGTCCGGGGTGCCCGCGATGGCCTCCATGCGGACGGGTTCGATGACCTTCTTGTACTCGATGAGACCGGGTGAGGGGGTGCGGTCGGGGAAGAGGAGGCCGTCGCAGACGAAGTTCCCGTCGTGCAGCTCCTCGCCGAAGTCGCCACCGTACGCGAAGTACGGCGTGCCGTCGGCGGCACGCCGGGCCAGCCCGTGGTCGATCCACTCCCAGACGAACCCGCCCTGGCAGCGCTCATGCGTCTCGAACAGCCGCTGGTACTCGCTGAGCCCACCGGGGCCGTTGCCCATGGCGTGCGCGTACTCGCACAGGATGAACGGCAGCGCGCGGCGCCGCGCGTCGAGTGCCGGGTCCGGCAGCGCGCCCTCGGCGCGCCGCCCGATCTCGGCGACCTCCTCGTGCGGGGCGTACATCCGCGAGTAGACGTCCACGTCGGCGCAGGACCGGTCGCCTTCGTAGTGCAGCGGACGGCTGGGGTCCCGGTCGCGGATGGCGTCGGCCATGGCGGACAGCCCCGCGCCGGTGCCGCACTCGTTGCCGAGCGACCACATGATGACGGCCGGGTGGTTCTTGTCGCGCTCGACGGTGCGCGCCGCGCGGTCGAGCAGGGCGGGTGTCCAGCGGTCGTCGTCCACCGGATTACGCCGCCAGCCCACGGCGTGGAAGCCGTGGGTCTCCAGGTCGCACTCGTCGATGACCCACAGGCCCAGCTCGTCGCAGAGGTCGAGGAACGCCGGGTGGGGCGGGTAGTGGCTGGTGCGTACGGCGTTGATGTTGTGCCGCTTCATCAGCAGCAGGTCCCGGCGCATCGTGGCGCGGTCGAGTGTGCGGCCTGTCTCGGGGTGGAACTCATGCCGGTTCACTCCCCGGAACAGCACCCGTTTGCCGTTCACCTTCAGCACACCGTCCTCGACGGCGACCGTACGGAACCCGATCCGCAGCGGCACGCGCTCACCCGCTGTGGCCAGCTCACCCGCGTAGAGCCTGGGCGTCTCCGCCGTCCAGGGCTCGACGGCGACGGTGGCGCTCTCCCCGGCGGCCAGGTCAAGTCCCAGCTCGGGCACGGTGACCCGGCCTTCACCCGCCCCGGCGGACGGCGCGCCCGGCGCGCAGTCGACGCGGAGCGTCCCGTGCCCGTCGCGGTGGTCGTACGAGGCATGGACGAAGAAGTCCGCCACGCAGTCGGCGGGCCGGTGCAGCAGCGTCACCTCGCGGAAGATGCCGGGCAGCCACCACTGGTCCTGATCTTCGAGATAGCTGCCCGACGACCACTGGTGTACGCGTACGGCGAGGACGTTTCCCCGCCGCCGCAGCAGCGGTTCACCGGCCCCCTCACCCGTGCCGCCCGATTCGGTCACCGTCTCCGTCTCCGTCTCCGTATCCGGGGTCTCGTCCTGGTCCGTTCCCGTGCCCAGCCGGAACTCGTGCGGCAACCGGCTGCCCTTGAAGTCGCCCAGCTCCCGGCCGTTGAGCCAGACCCGGGCGCAGGAGTCCACCCCCTCGAAGCGGAGCACCGCGTCCCCGGAATCCGGCCAGCCCTCCGGCAGGTCGAAGACGAGGCGGTGGTCGCCCGTGGGGTTCTCGGTGGGCACGCGCGGTGGATCGATGGGGAACGGGTAGCCGGTGTTGGTGTAGATCGGCGCGGTGGTCGGCCGTTCCCCGCCGGTGGCGCGCAGCCCCCAGTGCGAGGGGACCACCAGCTCCTCCCAGTCCGACGCGTCGTACTCCGGCCGCGCGAACTCCGGTCCCTGCGCCTCCGCGCTGGGTGACAGCCGGAAGCGCCAGACGCCGCTCAGGTCCAGGCGCATGGCGTCGGACACGGCGTACCAGGCCCGGGGCGGCAGGGTGCCGACGCCGGGCGAGACGTCCTCGTAGTACGGATACGGAGTCTCCGCGCGGTGGCTCATCCTTCTCCTCACTCGACTGCCGGGCTCGACCACGGCGAGTACCACACCCTGCCCGCGCCAACGTCGCGCCACGGTGGCGCTGAGGAAAAGGCGAGGCGACCTTTCGGCGACGACCGGGGCGCGCAGGACGCGGGCCTCGGTGGTCGGCCCTCGGCCGCGAGGCCCTGGCCGACCACCACCGGCCGTGAGCCCTGGGCCGTGAGCCCCCGGTCGTGAGTGTCCGGCCGTGAGCGCCTGGCCGCGAGCCCGGGGCCCGGTCGCTCGCACCGGGCCCCCGAGCCTGGAAGCCCCGTCGCGGCCTACCCTTCCGCGTCGCAGCAGGAGTCGCGGCGCAGCCTGCGGCCGACATCGAGCCAGCCCTCCCTCGCTGAAGAGACGCCCCCGCCGGACGCCTTGTCCCCCTCGTCGGCGCCGCCCGCCGCGCCGGGCCCCGGCAGCGTGTCCCCGGCGGGGAAGGCCGCCACCAGGTCCCGCTGCTCGTACGGCACTCCGCCGCGCAGCACCGACACCGTCCGGACGAGCGAGGCGAAGTCCGTGAACGGGTCGCCGTCCACCACCGTCAGGTCGGCGAGCTTGCCCGTCTCCACGGTGCCGAGATCCCGTTCCGCGCCGAACACCCGGGCGGGCAGCACCGTCGCGGTACGCAGTGCCTCGGCGGGGGACAGGCCGGCCCGGTGCAGAGCGCGAAGCCCCATGTGCAACCCAAGCCCCACTGGCACCAGCGGCGCGTCCGTGCCCAGCGCGACCAGACCGCCGTTGGCCAGCACCCGGCGGTAGACGTCGGTCTCCCGGCGGAGCGTGGCCAGCTGGTCGGCCGTCGGCGGCTGCCCGGCGAGCTGCCGTACGAGAGCGGTGTCCCAGGGCGGCATCAGCCGGGTGACCCGCTCGTCGTCGGCCAGCGAGGGCTCGGTGCCCACCAGCGGGGTCGAGGTGAACGGGGTGGCGACGAGATGGAAGTCCGTGGCCGAGTAGATCTCCGTCACATCCTGGTAGGCGCGCCCCGAGGCGGAGGTGGCGTGCCCGAACTCCAGGCGCTGGGTCGCCTGGAGATGGGTCGTCAGGTCCTGTCCGAGCTGCACGCCGGGTGAGCACAGATGGCTGCCGGACCTGACCCCGAGCCGCTCGTGGGCGAAGCGCGCCGCCTCCGCCATGATCCAGCCCGGAGCCCGCACATAGGTCTTGACGAAGTCCCAGTCCAGCGCCTGCCCGCGGGCCAGCGAGCGGCGCAGCCCGGCGCGGGTCCGGTGGGCGCGGCCCATGCTGTACGCGACGCGCGCGCCGTCGAGCAGTTCCCCAGTGGTCAGCAGCCGTGGCCCGGCGAGCACGCCCGCGGCGACCGCTTCGCGGATGCGGACCTGCTCGTAGGCGAAGCCACCGAAGGAGACGGCGGTGGTGATGCCGTAAGCGAGTTGCGAGGCGGGCTGGCGCCCACCGTAGGTGTACTGCCAGGGGTGGGTGTGCGCGTCCCACAGGCCCGGGATGACCGTGTGCTCGGAGGCGTCCACCCGGCGCGCGGCGCGGCGCCGCGCGCGATGGGGCTCGACGGCGGCGACGCGCCCGCCGCGTACCAGCACGTCGACGTCCTCACGGACCTTCTCGCCGGTGCCGTCCCACAGCCGTCCGGCGTGCACGACGGTGTCGGCCGGGCTCGGCCGCCGGTAGTCCAGCGGCACCCGGATGGTGCGCGGGTGGCCGCCCTTCGCGGGGATCAGCCGGAGCTTCCCGGCCGACAGGTACAGCAGGCTGCCGGAGTCACCGGACCACGAAGGGTGGTCGGCGCTCTCGTCGGTCAGCCGCCGCGGTGCGCCGTCGGGCGTGCCGTCGGGCCGTACCGGCAGCAGCCACAGGGCGGATTCGGTGATCACTGCCATCGAGCGGCCGTCCGGCGACCACACAGGACCGGAGTCGTAGCGGTCGGACAGTGACACATGCGGTGCGATCGCGTGCAGCCGCGCTGTGCCGCTCGCCGCTTCGACCACCCGGATCAGGTTGTAACCCTCCCGGAACCGCTGGTTGAGCCGGTTCCGGTCGCACAGCGCGATCCACCGGCCGTCAGGCGACCAGCTGGGCCTGCCGGGCAGCCCCCCGGCCCCCAATGGTGCGGCCAGCACGCGCTCCTCACCGGCCTCCAGGTCGCGCAGGACGAGGTTTCCCGACATGTCGACGCAAGTCAGCCGCGTGCCGTCGGGGGAGAGCGCGGGATGCACACGGCCACCGGAGGCCAGCTGCGTCTCCTCGCCGCTGCCGAGGTCGCGGCGGCGCACCGCGAACAGGCCGTCGCGGTCGTCGGCGTACACCAGAGCGCGACCGTCGGCGGTCCACGTGGGGGCCAGCAGATAGTGGGTCGGGCCGGTCCGCACCACGCGGCGCGGGGGGCGCCCGCCCGAGAGGTCGGCGACCCAGAGGGAGTCGAGGGCGGCGAAGGCGACCCGCCGCCCGTCCGGGGAGAGCGCGGGCAGGTGAACACCGCGCACCGGGCGCGCGCCGGCCCCGTCGAAGTCGTAGCGCTTGACGCGGTACCGGGGCCGGTCGACGGGCAGTGAGGCCGCGAACGGGATCGTCTCGGCTGCCGCCGGCGTTGTCCGTGTGGCCGCCCCCGTTGTCGTCCGAGTTGCCGTCCGTGCGGGTGTCGCTGCCGTCGTCGGGTGGGCGCCGCCCGCAGCCGTGCGCTCCGCGGCATGCGGAGTCCTCGGCCGTACGAGCTGGAACCGCCCGCCCACCGTGAGCAGCACCTGGTCACGCGAGACCCAGCGCGGCGGCACCGGCAGCACATCACCGTCGATCGGGACCGGCGTGCCGTTGACGACGAACGCGCAGGACGCCTTGGGCGCGGGCGTGGTGCGCAGATATCCGAGCGTGCCATCGGGCGCGACGGCGGGCGTCATGACCTGGGCCGTGCTGTCGTCGGCGTGCTCCACCGCGACCGGTCCCGTGCCGTCCGCGCGTACGGAGGCGATCGTACGGGCGTCGAGGGCGGTTCCCACCAGTCGTGCGCGGACGAAGAACACCCGCTCGCCGTCCGGTGACCACGTGGGGTCGAAGTCCTCCCAGGCGCCGTCCTGGTGCGGCCCTTCCTGGCCGGGCAGCCCGGTGATCCGGGTGAGCCGGTGGGTGGCCACGTCGAGGACCCACACCCGGTAGGGACTGCCCGCCACCGGGTCTCCGCCCCGCTCCGAGGCGAACGCGATCTTGGTGCCGTCCGGCGACCACGCCGGACCACGGTCGTCCCACGGGCCGTCCGTGAGCTGCCGCAGCCGCGAGCCGTCGGGGCGCAGGGTCCAGAGGTGGAAGGCGCCGCCCCGGTACGCGCAGACGGCGATCAGCTTGCCGTCGGGCGAGTGGACGGGCCGGGTGGGTTCCAGGTCGGTTGGGGTCAGCGCGGTGGCGTCGCCGCCGGAGCGCGGGACCGACCACAGGACGTTCTGCACCTCGGCGACCAGCCGGTCTCCGGCGGGGGAGAGCGAAGCGGCGCCATTGGTGGCAGCGGTGAACGACAGGGTGGTGGAGCGCGGCGTGGCAGCGGCGGCCGGTTCGGCGACGAGACCGGTGGCACCGGCCGTGCCCGCGACGGCGGCGGTGCCGACGGCTGCCTGCAAGAACGTGCGCCGGGACGGGACTGGGGGAGACGTGAGGGCGGCGGGCGTGCCGTCTGCTGGCGCCGCCGTCGCGCCGGGGCGGGGAGCGGGCGCGGCGTCAGGGAGGGGGTCGTGCGCGGTTTCGGTGCCATGCGCCGGGGGAGTGGCGCCGGAATGGCCAGTCGTGCCGGTGATGTCCAACGGTCCTCCTGGAACACGGGGATGGCGCGGGGCAGGAGAGGCGAACGGGGCGCTTGATCGTGACACAGCGGATGGCCATCCGGTCAACACCGCCTCGCTCGGACATTCCCCGACCGCCCGTACGGCAGCCGCCGCCTCCGCCCGCCAGTCACCCGGCAGACCACGCACGTACGGGCACCGGCCGTTGGGCGGGATGCCCGCGGCGCGTCACCGCCTCGGCGGCGGGCGCCCGTTGGCCACGGCGAGCGCCGCGCCGCCGTCCTGGCCCGGCTCCAT
This sequence comes from Streptomyces sp. A01, assembly GCF_059026195.1. Classification (NCBI taxonomy): domain Bacteria; kingdom Bacillati; phylum Actinomycetota; class Actinomycetes; order Kitasatosporales; family Streptomycetaceae; genus Streptomyces; species Streptomyces sp. A01. The sequence continues at coordinate 294,315 of NZ_JBWLKN010000001.1, forward strand.
GCGCAGCGGCAGGTCGGACCGGCGGCCGATGCCGAGCTTGCGGTATACCCGGGTGAGGTGCTGCTCCACCGTGCTCACGGTGATGTGCAGCTCCCGGCCGATCTCACGGTTGGTGTATCCCATGGCGGCGAGCTCCGCCACACGCCGTTCCGCGTCGCTGAGGAGCTCCGCCTCGTCCACCGCGCCCACGGGGTCGGCCACATGCCCAGCGGTGCCGTGCGGGGGCAGCAGGCGTCGGCACAGGTACTCCGCCCCGCAGTCCTTGGCGACCAGCACGGCCCGCCGCGCCACCATCCGCGCGTGGCAGAACTCGCCGAGGCCGTCGTGCGCCCGGCTCAAGTCCACCAGCGCCAGGACGAGGTGGGCCCGGTCGCCGGACTTACGGAGCAGGGCGACGGCTTCCCGCAGCAGCTCGCGCGGCTTTCTCGTATCCGTGGCGGAGGCCAGCAAGCGCAGGCTGATGCCCCGGGTACGGGGACTGTCCGCTCCTGGCATCCGCAGCTGATCGGACAGCAGAGCCCCGGCCGCCCGCGGCTGGTTGAGCGCGAGGTGGGCCTCGGCGGCGTCGGCACGCCACGGGACCAGGGAGGGCAGATCCGACCTCCACGCGCGCAGCAGCTTCCCGCAGTGCTCGAAGTCGGCGAGAGCGGCCTGGGGGCGCTTGACGGCGAGATGGTGATGGCCGCGTGCGTGGAGATAGCCCGGCGCGAAGCCGGAGTCGAACATGGCCTGAGGGACGGCGTACCCGGCGAGCCGGGCGACCTCGTCGTGCTGGCCCAGCAGGGTCCGCGCCGACATCAGCACAGCCAGCGGATGGCCGACGGCCACTCCCCAGCCGTGCGGGGAGATCAGGGCCAGCGCCTCGCGGGCCCAGCGTACGGCGGAGGGCAGATCACCCTGGCGCAGGGCGGCCTCCGCGCGGCACCCGCTGAGCAGCGCCTCCCACGTGGTCGCCCGGCGGGCCCGGGCCTCACCGAGGAAGGAGTGGCACCACCACGCTGCGTTGTTCGGCCGGTCGGCGTGGACGAGGGTGCGCAGGGCGGACAGCACCGTGCTCAGTGTCTCCTCCGACAGGGCGGAGCCCGCGAGGACGCGCTCGGCCCAGCCGGTGGCCTCCTGGTCGGGGCCCCGCACCAGGATGGCGTTCAGCTCGTCCCAGGGGCTGTCGTCCGTGTGTCGCGGCCGGTGAGCCCGTCTTTGGCGCGCTGCGGCCGGGCGGGTGTCCGTGCTCTTCGCGTACGTGGGCGGCCCCGGCGTGGCCCCCGGCTGTCCCAGGCGTGGCCACAGCCGCAGAACAGTGAGGTCCGCCGTGTCATCCGGGCCCGGCGGCCCCGCCGTCCCGGTGTGCTGAGCGATGACCCGCAGGGCGTCGTGGGTCCTGCCGTGCCAGAGCAGGAGCTTCGTGAGCGTCAGGGCGTCCTCCCCGCCGAGGTGTCCGGCCGTGACGGCGCGGAGCAGGTCGGCGAAGTGGCGGGCGGTCGCCGACGGCTGCACGTGGCCTTGCAACCTGGCGAGGGCCATCGTGGGGGTGGCCCGCTGCCGCTCGTCCGCGCAGTGGTCCTGTGCGGTTTCCAGGCACGCCACGGCGAACTCGGCCCGGCCCTCGGCGAGCGCCTGCCGCGCGGCGTCCTGGAGCACGTCCGGGGCCCAGGAGATCCGGTGCGGGGCGGCCACCGGCCCGGCGGAGACCAGTTGCCCGGCGATCCCCGTCGAGACGGTCCCGCTGCCGTGGAGCACCCGGGCCGCGCGCAGCCGCAGGTCCCGGCGTTGATCGGGTGGCGTGCCGTGGAGGATCGCGCCGCCGATGGCCGGATGGCGGAGGCGGTCGCCCGCGAGCAGTCCGGACTCGGCGAGAACGTGCGTGACCTGGGTGACCGCTTCGCACTCCGTCGCCAGCAGCTCGCCGACCAGCGCGGGTGTCGCCCACTCGCCCAGGACGGCCAGGGCGCGCGCGATCTCCATGGTGGTCGCGTCCCACTGATGCGCGCACGCGCACACCGCCCGGCGGAACGAGGCCCCTGCGACCGGCGCGCTCGGCACGCCTTCCGGGGCGCGGGACGAACGGATACCGCCGTCCTCGATCAGCCCGCCCAGGAGCAGCGGATTGCCCCCGCTGACGTCGTGGTAGGCGGCGGCAAGACGGGACGCTGTCGCGTCGTCGAGACATTCCGACAGCATTTCTGTGACGCCGGTTTCGGAGAGCGGCCCGAGCGGCAGCCGATGGCAATGGGGCTGGCGCAGCAGTTCGGCGTGGAACCCGGGGTGTGGGGGCTGGAGCGCGGGCCTTTCGGTGAGAATCACCAGCAGGCGGCGGAACGTGAGCCTGCGCAGCAGATACAGCAGAATTTGCAGGGAAGGACCGTCCGCGTGATGTGCGTCATCGATACACAGGAGAACGGTGCGCTCGGCGGAAAGCGCGAACAGGGCCTGGCACAGATACCGGGCGAGGCGCACGGTGGTCTGTCTTATCGTGACTTCCGCAGTGGCGAACTCCTGGTCCGGCGCGAGGGACAGCAGCGTGTCGGCGCCCGACAGGGCTTCCACCCGCTCCGATACGGACCGTGGAAGTTCTGGGTTGAGGAACAGCTGGCAGGCTATGCCGAGCGGAATGGCCCGCTCGGCCTGAGAACCGGTAGCGGTGAGCAGAAGTGCCCCCGACTCGAAAGCCTCTTCGGCGAACGTGTGGAGGAGTGCGGTCTTTCCGCTGGCTACCGCGCCGTTGACCAGAACGACCTGGGCTCTGCACCGACAGCTTCGCGCGTACAGATTTCGGAGCGTATCGACCTCTCGGGCTCGTTCCACGAACGCCATGAGGTACGCATCCCCTGGGAAAACCATGGCCACACCGCGCACCATGGAATTCGGCGAAGATTAGGGGTCGGCCCCTGAAAGCGCGCGAAGTCAGGGACCGGCGGCACCCGTTCCCTCAATGCCCCGCACAAACGAAGCCCAGGGCCGCCGGCGTCGGACGCGGGAACATGTCCGGCAGCCGCGGTACCTCGCGACGCGCCGGGGTCATGGGCGGTCCACCAGCAGTTCGGCGATGACCCGCGCACACTCCTCGCTGCGCAGCAGCTCGGCATGCGGGACATCCAGCAGCAACTCCTGGGCCACCAGCTGAGCACGGTCGGCCTCCGGCACGAGATTCAGGCCGTTGGTGGGCGAGTTCGAACTGACCGCGAGAGCGGATCTCCATCCCGGGAGCCCGTCCATGCGCGCCGCCGCCACCACATAACGCAAGAACGCGTCGAACGCCGCCACGAGATCGGCCGCGTGCTTGGGCTGGATACCCACCTTCGCGAAACCGTCGTCATCGACAGCGCGGTACAACCCGCGAAACGCGGCCAACAGCGCGTCGAGATCCTCGCTGTGCTCCTCGTACGCCCGCTGAGCCTCGGCACGCACCCGCGCCAGCTCCCGTGTGGTCATCACCATCGCGAACCGGTTGATCCCCTGGAGGAACTGCGTATACAGCGTCAACCCGTTCGGCAACTCCGGATCGAGCACGATGACGCGCGGCGCCTCTTCCTGCCACGTGGCGATTCCGTCGGCCAGCGCGCCCACAAAAGCCGCCCCGGTGCAGAAGCTGAGCACAGCACGAACCGTCCGCCCGCTCTCCCGCACAGCGCCGAGCCAGCGTTCCACCTGCGCCTGGCCGGAAATCCGGCCCTCACCCTTCACCGCGGGCGGAAGCGTCTCCCACAAGGTCAGCGACGGGGGCAGAATCCGGGCGAAATCAGTGAAACCCGCTTCGGGCCGACCGGGCATGGGGAAATCCGCGGCCAGCACGACCTCCCGAGAATTCCCGTTTTTGCGCACTCCCCATAGGCCCAGTTCGTGCATGATCCCCCTCGGGTAGGAGACAGCGTCCGCACACGCGGTCAGTCACAGGGTAAGAAGACGAATTCAGGCCCGGCACCCCTACCGTGCCCCGGAACGACCCCACCCCCTACCAGCAGCCGCGGTACACGACGTACAGGTCCGCGACGGCGGGTTCAGGGGTTCTTGGGGGAGCGTGCGCGGGGTCTGGGAAGCAGGGGGTCGCGCTGTGCGCCGGCGGTGGTGGTGACGGAGGCCGAGTCGGGGCTAGGCGGCGAGGAAGCCGGTGACGCGCTCGCGCAGGGAGGTCGCGTCCAGTCCCTGTCCCACCAGGTGCTCCTCGATCGAGCCGTAGCGCCGCAGCTCGCCGCGGCCCACTCCGAGCCCCAGCACCCGGTGCGGGAGGTCGGCGAGAGCGTCGTTGGCGGCGGCGGTGGACGTGCCCGCGAGGTAGGGCTCGACGAGTACGACGTCGGTGTTGTCCGCCGCGCCCACGGCCTGACGCAGCGTCTGGTCGTCGAAGGGCCGCACGGTCGTCGCGTAGAGCACGGTCACGTCGAGCCCGGTGACGGCCGCGAGGACGTTGTCCAGCATCGGCCCGACGGCGACGACCACGCCGCCTCGCCCCTGCCGGACGGCGTGGAAGTGGCTGCCGTCGACGGGCAGCGGGTTGGCATTGGCCTGCGCGGACAACCGCAGGTAGACCCGGTCGTCACCGGCGGCCGCCGCATGGCGCAGCAGCGTCTCCGCCTCGTCGGGGTGCCCGGGTACGTGGATCGTCCAGTCGTCGAGCGTGTCCATCAGGGCGACGTCGCCGGGCGCCATGTGGGTGAAGCCGCCCGCGGGCCAGTCGTACGAGGCGCTCGCGCTGACCAGTACGCCGCCGGTGCCCTGGTGGCCGAAGTCCAGTTTCACCTGCTCGAAGGGACGCTCGACAAGGAAGCTCGCGAAGGTGTGCATGATCGGCCGCATCCCGGTCAACGCCAGCCCGCCACCGGCGCCGATCAGCAGCTGCTCCCGGATGCCGACGTTGATCACCCGGTCAGGATGAGCGCGCGAGGCGTCCGCGAAGCCGTCCTTACTGATCTCGGCCAGCACGACAGCCAACCGGGGATCATCGTCGAGGAGCTGGGAAGTGACGGCTGTGAAGCGCTCGCGCATGGTGTCCATGAGTCCTGTCCTTCTGGAAGGTGAAGCTGCTGCCGGAAGACGAAGTGGTGGAGAGAGAAGCGGTGGAGGGACGAGAGAGGTGGGACGGAGAGCGGCCGGTGTCCGCACCGCGGGCCGCCGAGGGGAGCGAGCTCGCGCGGGCGGGCCCAGTCCCGTAGCGGTCGGGCTTACTTGGGCTCGACGCGGGCCACGACGACGTGCGGTCGCCCCGGGTGCGGGGCGGTGTAGGCCGCGTACAGCGCCTCGTGGTCGCGCCCGTCCACGGTCGTCGCCGACCAGCCCGCCGCCTCGAACCGGGAGGCGATGCCGCCATGCCAGCCGTGCGTGGCGGAGGAGTTGTCGATGACCAGGGTGTGCAGCCTTTCCAGCCCGGCCGCGCCCGCGTACGCGATGGCTTCGTGATTGCTGCCCTCGTCCAGCTCGGCATCACCGATGAGGACCCAGACGGGCGGGTCGGTGAGTCCCTGCGCACGGAGCCCCAGCGCCGTGCCGACGGCGAGCGGCAGCCCGTGCCCGAGTGAACCGCTGCCGATCTCGGTGCCAGGGACGAGGAGCCGGTCCGGGTGGTGGCCCAGGGGCGAGTCGTACGCGCCGAAGGTCGGCAGCAGCGACACCGGGAAGAAGCCCTTCGCCGCGAGCACCGCGTAGTACGCCATCGGCCCGTGCCCCTTGGACAGGAGGAACCGGTCGCGGTCGGCGGCGTCCGCCTCGGTGGGGGAGATCCGCAGCACCCTGTCGTAGAGGACCCAGAGCGCGTCCAGGGTCGAGGTCGCCGCCGTGGAGTGCTTCTCGTCGCCCGTCATGAGGCTCATGAGCGCCGGAAGCTCGTCGTATCCGGGGCCTTGGCGGGTGAGGACTGTCTCGTCAAAGGTCGTGGAGGTCATGGCAGTCAGCTTGCAACTTCAAGTCGACTTGAAGTCAAGTGCCGGTCTCGGACCCGGCTCGGACCGGCGGCCCCACTCGGACCGGCCGCGGCCAGGTCCGCCGCGACGGGGTGCTCAGCTCCCGCGTGGTGCCCGGCTCTGTTCCGCCGTGGTGCTCAGCCAGACTCGGACATGGTGCTCAGCTCGGCCGGGATGACGGCTCGCAACGCGGCGCCGATGGCGGCCACGGCCGGGTGGGTACCGGCTCCGCTCCGGAAGGCGATCTTGGTGCGTCGCCGCATCGGCATCCGGGTGAGCACGACGCCGGCGGGTGGATCGACCAGGCCGAGCTGCGGCACCAGAGCAACCCCCTGCCCCATCGCGACGAGGGCGAGCACGGTGGCGAACTCGTCGACCTGGTGCCGCACCCGCGGGGTGAAGCCGAATGCCTGGCAAGCCCGGAACGTCATCGCCTGGCACAGCGTCCCGGGGGTCGCCGTGATCCACGGCATGTCCTTCCAGTGGCTGAGCGACGGCACTCCGGACGCGTCGGCAGGGGAGATCGACGCGAGATACATGGTCTCGTCGCACAGTGGCTCGGTGCTCAGGCCGGGGGCGTCGGGGGAGGGGACGAAGTCGTAGTCGTGGACCAGCGCCACGTCCAGGTCCCCGGCCCGCAGCGCGTCGGCGACACCGGCGGGGTCGACCTCGGACACCATCGGTTCCAGGTGGGGGTGCTGCTCCGCCAGCGTGGCCAGCGCCGCTGGGACGATCGTCCGTGCCGCCGTGGCGAAGGTGCCGATCCGCAGCGGCCCGGCCAGGCCCTGGCGGGCCTCCACCAGTTCGGCGGCGGCCTGTTCCAGGCGTTCGAGGACGGCCTCCGCGTGCCGCACCAGGTTGTGCGCGGCGGGCGTGAGCGTGACCCGGCGGCCGGTGCGTTCGAGCAGGGGAACACCCGCCTCCCGTTCCAGCGCGCTGAGCTGCTGGGAGACGGCGGAGGGCGTGAAGGCCAGGGCCTCGGCGACGGCGACGATGGTGCCGCGCAGGGCGAGTTCGCGCAGCAGGCGCAGGCGACGGACATCGAGCATAAGGTCAGCTTACGCTTTCCTCCAGAAAAGCGAACTGGACCTGCACGTTAGAGGGCGGCAGGCTCATGCCCATGGACCAGCACTCCTCCCTGTACGGGATTCACACGCCGCTCGTCACCCCCTTCGCCGCCGACGGGAGCATCGCGACCGACGCGCTCGAAGGACTCGCCCACGCCATGCTCGACGCGGGCGCTTCCGGGATCGTCGCGCTCGGCACGACCGCCGAGCCGGCCACCCTCGACGCCGCCGAGAAGCACACGGTCATCGAGGTGTGCGCCCGGGTCTGCCAGGACCGGAACGCCGACCTCGTCATCGGCGCAGGCAGCAACGACACCCGGGGCAGCGCCGCTGACCTCGCACGCCTCGCCCGCTGGCCGCAGGCGACGGCCGCGCTGGTGCCCGTGCCCTACTTCACGCGCCCCTCCGAGCCCGGCGTCGTGGCGCACTTCACGGAACTGGCGGCAAGCAGCCCCCTGCCGCTGATCATCTATCACATCCCTTACCGCACCAGTCAGTCGCTGAGCGCGGCCGCGCTGCGCACCCTGGGCGAGCTGCCCGGAGTGGCCGGGGTGAAGTACGCGACGGGAGCCGTCGACAACGAGGCGATCACCCTGCTCGGTGATCTGCCGCCGGACTTCGTGGTGCTCGCGGGCGACGACCTCTTCGCGTCGCCGCTGCTCGCGCTCGGCGCGGTGGGCGCCATCCTCACCTCAGCGAACCTGGCCCCCGCCCACTACGTGGAACTCGCCGCCGCCTGGCGCGACGGACGGATCGCGCGGGCGCGCGAGCTCGGGCACGCGCTCGCCGCCATGTCGGCCGCCGCGTTCGCCGGGCCCAACCCGACCGTCGTGAAGGGGGTGCTGGCCGCGCAGGGCCGTATTCCCACCCCGGACGTACGGCTTCCGCTGCTGCCCGCCGGGCGTGAGGCGGTCGATGCGGCGCTGAAGCGGCTGGCCGACCTCGGGGCGTGAGCCACCGCGCCGAAGGCCGGCCCGGAGCCGGTCAGTCACGCTGCCGTCAGCCGTTCCGGGGGCCGGAGGCAGGCGCGGCGGCCCAAGCCTCTCGCAGGCTTACTCTCCGGGGCGTAGTGCGGAGGCCTCCAGCCGTACGACGACCCCTCGGCCGTCCCCCGGCATGCTGGCCCGTACGGCACCCGCGACGGGGGCCGCCAACCGGCGGCCCCGGCGCCGGATCACGCTGACGCCCCGCCAGGAGAACAACGATGCCACCCCGTGCGGCCATGCCGCGGTCCGAGCACGCCCACGGCCCTTGGCCGACGCTGCGCCACGTGCCGCCGGTGAGGTGGCGTGCGCTGAGCGGCAGCGAGCGTCTCTGCTACGCGACAGGCGCGGCGCTCGTCACCTCCGGCGTGTTCCACCTGGGGGTCTTCGTCGTTGACGGCGGCTCCTGGGAGGGGCCCGTCTCTTGGCGCAAGCCGTTCACCTTCGGGCTCTCCTTCGGGCTGACGCTCATCGCCCTCACCTGGGTGACCTCGTATCTGCGGATGGGCGCGCGCACCCGCGCCGTACTGTCCGGCGTCTTCGCCGCCGACTGCGTGCTTGAGGTCGGTGGAATCACCGTTCAGGCATGGCGGGGTGTGCCCTCGCACTTCAACATGGAGACACCGTTCAACACCTTCGTCTCCATGTCCCTCGCCGTCGGTGGTGCCATCCTGGTCGTCATCCTCTCCTCGTTCGCCATCGCCTCGTTCACCCGGAAACCGGAAGGGCCCGCGGGGATGCCGCTGGCGCTGCGCACCGGCTTCGCCATCATGCTGCTGGCGTTGCTGTCCGGTGCCGCGATGATCGCGCGCGGCGTCTTCCTGACCCGCACCGGCCACCAACTGGACGGCTACCACTCGACGGGCCCGCTCAAGCCGCTGCACGGCGTCAGCCTGCACGCCATCCTGGTGCTTCCCGCGCTGGCCTGGCTGCTCTCGCTGACCCACTGGAGCCATGAGGCGCGGCGCACGACGGTGGTCGCGGCGGCGAGTTGCTATGTGGTCGCCGTCGTCGCCGCGGCCTTGTGGGGTGTCGTGACGTACTGAGAAGTCGGGTCGCCCGGGGGGATCTCACCCCCGGGCGACCCGACTTCTGAGCCCGGACCCGTGACCGGTCTGGCTGCCCGGGGAGGCGGGCGTGGGCATGCCGGTGGCGCGCGCTGATGCCGGGACCCGGTGCCGGTGGGGCGAGTGAGACGTGGCGGGAAAGCTGTGGTGTCCGTGTCCCTGAACGCTGAGTCGACGCTGCGTCAGGGACATCAGCGTCGACGGCGGGGTGTGGGGCTGAGACGTATCGAGGGGCCGCCGAGGGGACCACGGTCTGATGACGCGACGGGCGCGCCGTGACCGAGGTACCGCCGCTGTGCCGGTGCCGTCTCCTGCACCGCACCGCGTCTGACGGACCCGAGTACGCCTTCGGTAGGAGGGCGGCGGGCGGTTGGCCCCTGACGCACCAGCCAGGCGATGCAGGCGGCCGTAGATTTCTGGCCATTCCACGGTCGGGACGTTTCAGCCTCTCCCCAGGGGGATCGGCGAGCGCGGCCCCTGATCCGGTCCCGGTCGCGCACCCGGCACGTACCACCGAGCGCGCCTCTGTTCCGAGCAACCTCGTGTTTCTCTATATGAACAACAAGCGTAGAGGGGATAACTCCTGTGCAAGCACAGGTGTCTTGGCTGGTACCCATGGACACATCCCAGCACAGCATTCAGTATGTGGAACCTCGCGACCGAAGAGGTGTTCTCATGGACAGACGTCAACTTCTGCTGCGTGCCGCCGCGTTAGCCGCCACCGCGCCCGTGCTCCCCGCCCTCGCCCACCCCGCGGCAGCCGCCCCCGATGCCGGCCGTTCCGCCCCCGCGCCGGCTGCCGCGCTCCGGACGTCGGCGGTCGTACGCCACGACCGGCTGCCCTCGCGCGCCAGCGTCACAGCGACCCTCCGGTCGGTGGCGGACCACTGGATAGCCGAGCATCCCACGCCCGGCGACAACGGCTGGGCCCGCGCCACCTTCTTCAGCGGCCTGATGGCCCTGCACCGGCTGACGCGCGACGCCCGCTACCTCGACTACGCGCGCTCCTGGGCCGAAGGACTCGCGTACGGACTCCGCGGGGGCATCACCACCCGCCATGCCGACAACCACTGCGCCGGGCAGGCGTACCTGGACCTGTACGCGCTCGAACCAGGCCCCGAAAAGGTCGCCGCCATCGAGGCGTCCCTGCACCGCATGGTCGCCACCGACCGGCCGGAGAAGAACGACGACTGGTGGTGGGACGACGCCCTGCACATGGCCATGCCGCCGTTCGCCCGGATCGGCGTGCTGCGCGACGACCCGCGCTGCACGGACAAGCTCCACCAGCTCTACACCCACACCAAGCACCACCAGGGCGGGCCCGGCTTGTACTCCGCTGACCTGGGCCTCTGGTATCGCGACGACCGGTTCCTGCCGGGCGGGATCAGCTCCCCGAACGGCAAACCGGTGCTGTGGTCGCGCGGCAACGGCTGGGTGGCCGCCGGGCACGTCAAGACGCTCAAGGCGCTGCCGCGCGGCGCCCGGCACGTGCCGGAGTACCGCGCGACGCTGGTACGGCTGCTGCGCGCGGTACGCGGTGTCCAGCGCCCCGACGGGTTCTGGAACGTCAATCTCGGCGACGCCGGGCATCTGCCGGGACCGGAGACCAGCGGCACCGCGTTCTTCACGTACGCCACGGCCTACGCGGTCCGCGCGCGCCTGGTCGCCGGGGCGGACTTCCTGCCGGTGGCGGCCCGCGCCTGGCACGGCATGGTCACCACGGCCGTCCACCCGGACGGTTTCCTCGGCTATGTGCAGGGCGTCGGCGACCGGCCCGAGTCCAGCCAGCCCGTCGGGCACGGAACGACCTCCGACTTCGGTGTCGGGGCCTTCCTCCTCGCCGGAACGGAACTCGCGGCCCTGACGTTGTAACCGACAACCCCGGCTTGCGGCGCGTACGCTCGTCGTCGGCGGTCAGCGGCCGTCGGGCTCTCCGTGCGGCAGTCCGCAGGGCGTTGGGAGTTGGCTGGTAAGCGCTGTGTGGGGGCACGTGACAGCGGCAATAGTGTGTTCACCGGTGTCACCCCGATCCCTGGTGCACACCAACCCCCCACCGCAAGCAGCGCGCCGGAGCGGCTCCGCCTCGGCGGGCACCGACGGTTCACCGTCTATCCGAGGACGCACCGAAAGCGATGAGGGCATCTCATGCGCCAGTGGCACCCTACGTTCGAAGCGAGATGCTGGCACGACGACACCGTCACCGTCGTCGAACTCCGGGGGGAGATCGACATCGCCGCGGCGGAGTCCCTCATGCCGCGCCTGCGTCGCCTGACCAGCGGTCACAGCCGTGCAGTGATCATCGACCTGCGCGCGGTGACCTTCATCGACTGCAGTGGGCTCGGCATGCTGTGCGTCCTGCATAAACGGTTACTCGTGCGGGGCCGCCGCCTGCGGGTGGTGGTGACCAGGCCGCTCACCCGCAGGATGCTGCGGCTGACCGGACTCGACCGCTCCTTCCTCGTCTTCGCCACGTTGCGCGACGCGTGCGCGGACGCGGGTTCACCCGACGGGCCCGGGTCCGTCGGCGCGGCGCGGAGTGGCGGCGCGCGGACCTCACTGCGGGGCACGGTGGCCGGTCTGATGCCCGCTCACTCGCGCGTGCGGCGCAAGCCGAACGCCCTCGCGCCGCCGCCCGGCGAGTGAGGGAGGAGCGGCCGGCGCCGCGGCGCGTAACGAACTGGGTCGGACACGCGCTGACGCGGCCGCAGTTCCACCCGGTACGGCCGCACTCGCGCCAGACTGGGCAGCAGGCAGCGCTGTTCCTCGCGCGGCCGCTGGCCGGACAAGCCCTGCGACCCGCTCGCAGGGCGCGGACCGGCTCGTGGGCCGTCGGCAGACCAGCCGGGCGCGCGGTGCCGTCCGGTGTCGCCCGCTGACCGGGTGACATGAAAGAAGCGAGAGGGGCAGCGGTGCCGGGAAAGAAAGCCACACGGCCGGTGAGCGCGCTCGCGCTGCTGCTGGCCGCTCTCGCCGTCGCCACGGCCGGTTGCGAGAAGGACACCGACGGCGAGTCGCCGCACGACGGCCGGTCGCCCCTCACCGGGCTGCCGGGCGGGCGGGAGCCCGTGCTCGCCGTGAAGATCGACAATGTCGGCGTCGCCCGGCCGCAGACCGGCCTCGGTGCGGCCGACATCGTCTACGTGGAGCGGGTGGAGGCCGGGCTTTCCCGGCTGATGGCCGTCTACTCGTCCCAGGTGCCACCCACCGTCGGCCCCGTACGCAGTGCCCGCGAGAGCGACCTGGAACTCCTGCGGCAGTTCGGCCGCCCGGCGTTCGCGTACTCCGGCGCGCAGTCCAAGCTGCTGCCGCTCATCAAGGCGGCCCCCCTCCACCCCGTCCCGCCCGGCGAGGTCGGCGACGGATATACGCGCGGCCAGAGCCGCCCGGCACCGCACAACCTCTACCTCAAGCCCGAACGTGCCCTGGCGGCGGCCCGCGGAGCGAGCGACGCGAAGGACATCGGGTTCCGCTTCGGCGCCGCGCCCAAGAGTGGCCGCGACATGCCCGTCTACACGGTGCGTTACCCGGCGGCGTCCGTCTCCTTCACCTGGGCGGGCGAGGGCAAGCAGTGGACGGTGGCGATGGACGGCGCGTCGCTCCCGGTGGCCGACGCCAAGGGGCGGGGCCCGGCGACGGTCGTGGTGCAGGGCGTGGAGATCCGTTCCTCGCGCTTCCACGACCGCTGGGGCAGCGCGTCCCCGTACACGGAGACCACGGGCTCGGGGCCCGCGCTGGTGCTGCGCGGCGGCACGGCGCACAAGGCGCGGTGGAGCCGTCCGGACGCGGACGACGGCACGGAGTTCACCACCCCCGACGGCGAGCGACTCGCCTTCGCGCGGGGGCGGGTGTGGGTGGTGTACGTACCGGAGAAGGACCTCCCGAAGGGCGGCTAGCTCCCCGGCACGGCCCCGGGGGGCACGGGGCCTGGAGAGTGCGGGCGACTGGCGCGTCGAGCGGCGCGGTGCGAACTGATCCGGATGTCAGCAGAAATTTCCTTGGGATCATTTCCGGAAAGTATGGAGTAATGGCCCTGGCGCGTGCCAAGCTCCCTGCTTATGCGTTCACATACCGCCGCGATAGCTCTCGTCGCGATATCCGCCCTCCTCGTCGGCTGTTCCAGTGACGGCGATGGCGAGAAAAGCAACGGCAAGAGCAGTAGCAGCAGCAAGAAGAATTCAGGAAAGGCAGGAGGCGGCGATTCGAACAAGGTCAAGGTGGTCTACGAGGTGACGGGTAAGGGGAAGGTCAATATCGAGTATCCGCCGCATATCGATGTGAATGACCCCGCGCCGAAGACCACGACCCTCCAGGGTGTGACCGGCCCGTGGTCCAAGTCGGATGTCATCGACCTGGGATCGGCCTCGCAGCCCTACATGACCAGCATGAAGGTGACGCCCACCGACTTCACGGGGGCAAGTCAGACCCTCGGCTGCCGGGTCACCGTGGACGGCAAGGAGGTCGCGAAGGAAAGCGATACCTCCCTGGCGATGTGCATGGCCACCATCGGTGGCGGATAGCGGCAACCCCGGTCGGCGCGCCCGCGGGGAAACGCCGTGCGGGCGCCCCGCGTAGGTCCCGCGTAGGCGTTCGCCGCGAGCTTGTGCGCTCAGTACGCGGCTTCCCGCGCCGACGTGTGGCGGAACCCGTCGCGCCGCTATCCGCGGAAATCCGTCCCCGGCTGCCGCGCTGGGGGTGCAATGCCCGGCGGTGGCATAAGCCGCCCCGGTTCTTTCGGGGCCGCCCGAAAAGCAGTCGTCTCATGTGCCGCGCCGTGCGTCGAATTGACGCGCGGCGCGGCGTCCGGCTTTTCGCGCGGATCAGTTTCCGGCGGTCAGTGCTCCGGCCATCGCCGCGAGGACCGACGGGGCCACGCGGTAGTACACCCACGTGCCGCGCCGCTCGGAGGTCAGCAGTCCGGCGTCGCGCAGCTTCTTCAGGTGGTGGCTGACGGTGGGCTGCGAGACGCCGACATCCGAGATGTCGCACACGCACGCCTCCCCGTCCGGGTGTGAGGCGATCTGCGAGAACAGCCGCAGCCTGACCGGATCGCCGAGCGCCTTGAACATCGCGGCGGTGTGCTCCGCTTCGCTGGGCGTCAGCGGGCGCTCGGTCAGCGGCGGGCAGCACGGCTCCACGCCTGGTTCCAGCAGCGGCAGAGTGAGCGTCTGAGTCTTCGCCATACCCCTAGTTTGACACACATCGAAGTATTTGCGGGGCCCGGCGCCCGGCGCCCTCGGGGCCGGTGGGGCGAGCAGCTGCGAGAAGCCGCCCGCTTCCAGGGTGTCGATGGGCGGATCAGCACCGCGGTGCACGACGTACGCGACCCGCTGCCCCTGCCGGACGCCTCTGTAGACGCGGTCTTCGCGCACATGCTGCTGTGCATGGCCCTGTCGACAAAGGAGATCCACGCCCTGGTCGCCGAGGCCCGCCGCGTCCTGCGGCCCGGCGGGGTCTTCGTCTACACCGTGCGGCACACCGGCGATGCGCACTACGGCGCCGGCACCGGCCACGGCGACGACATCTACGAGCACGGCGGCTTCGCCGTCCACTTCGTTCCCCGCGACCTGGTCGACGTCCTCGCCGACGGCTGGACCCTGAACGAGGTCCACGCCTTCGAGGAGGGCGACCTGCCCCGCCGCCTGTGGCGCGTCACCCAGACCCTGCCGCGATGACCGCACAGCTCGTGCCGCCAGCAGACATCACGGTCGACGGCACCGGTTTGCTTTGCGTCACCCTTCTGCTGCGCCTGCGCAAGCAGATCGACAACGCCGAGCCGGGCACGGTCGTCCACGTCATCGCCACCGACCCGGCCGCCCCGCTGGACCTGCCTGCCTGGTGTCACATGACCGGCCACGCCTACCTCGGGCCCGTCCCCGGCCCCGCGCAACCGGTGTACGCACTCCAGTTGGTCGCCGACCCGCTGCCCACCCGGACTGACGCACCATGGCACCCAGCCGCGCCGTAACCTCCAGCGCACCAGGTTCACGCCTCCTCTTGCGGAGCGCGGGCCACGGGTCTGCCAGCACCTCGGTGTACGCGTTGCTCGCTGAGGTTGTGGACCCACCGGCCCGGCTCCACCTCGCTGCGACCGCTCCGGGTTCTCAGGATCGGCCACCGCATCGGCTTCCTGATCGCGCGCGGTCAGTCCCGGCCGGATCGCGGCGGCAGCAGGCGACAGCGCGCTTCCTGGGCGGTCTCCGCCCAGGCGCTGGTCAGCTCGCGCCTGGGGGAGCCGTGCTGGGACGGCACGCTGCGCCGAGCGATCCGGACGCGGCGGAGGCAGGAGAGCCGGTCGGGGTCCACGACCGGGCCGCTCGCCGCGGTGGAGTGCGCGAGTCGGCGGCGGCCTGGGGAGGCCCCATGAGCAGCCCGATGGCGGGCACGCGTGATCCGCCGGATACCCCCTAGCGGCCCCCCGCTTCCCTCAGTCCCCCCAGCGCCTCCGGCAGATCACCGGTGTGCAGCACCCCGAGGCGCTGGGTGGCTCGGGTCAGCGCGACGTACAGATCACTCACCCCGTACTCGGCCGGTTCCACGACCAGCACCGTGTCGAACTCCAGCCCCTTCGCCTGCCGTGCGTCCAGCAGCACCACGTCCCGGGTGAGGTCGGGCGCGGTCCCGTGACCCGCGTCCGGCAGCTCCGCGAGGAGCGGTGCGTGCAGCGCCGCCGGGGCGAGGACCGCGACCCGTCCCCCACCCAGGGCCGCCGCGGCTTCCCGTGCCACGGCGGCGGCGAGGCCGCCCGCGGCGACGCGCAGCGCCCAGGGCCGCACCCCGGTCGACCGCACCGAACCGGGCGGCTCGAACGACGGGTCGTGCGCCCGCAGGAACCCGGCGGCCACCTCCATGATCTCGGCGGGCGTACGGTAGTTGACCCCCAGCCGCACGTGCTCCCAGCGGTCGCCCACGTACGGCTCCAAGACGCGTTCCCAGGAGCCGAGCCCTGCCGTTTCCGCGGTCTGCGCCGGGTCCCCGACGAGCGTCATGGAACGCGTCGGAACGCGCCGCATCAGCAGCCGCCAGGCCATCGCCGAGAGCTCCTGCGCCTCGTCGACGACGATGTGGCCGAACGCCCAAGTCCGGTCGGCCGCCGCCCGCTCGGCCGCGCTGCGGCGGTCGGCCTCCTCGTGCCGTTCGGCCATCCGCTCGGCGTCGACGATGTCGTGCGCCGCGAGGACCTCGGACTCCTGGTCCTCGAACTCGTACGTCTCCGAGCCGGCGGACAACTCCAACACGCCCTGCGCGTAGGCGATCCGCTCCTGGCGCTCGGCCTCGGCCGCGGCGCGGGCCGCACTGTCGTCCTCGCCCAGCAGTTCGGCGGCCTCGTCGAGGAGCGGTACGTCGGCCGGGGTCCACGCGCCGCCCTGCCGCCGGATCAGCTCGGCCGACTCGTCGTCGAGGTGGACCGGCTCGGCGAGGAAGTCCGCGACGAACTCCTGCGGGGTCAGCTGCGGCCACAGCTCGTCGACGGCCGCGTGGACCTCCCGGCTCGTCGCGATCTCCTTGCCCAGCTGGGCCATGTCGTCGGGCCCCAGCAGATTGGGCCCGCCGAACGGGTCGGCGCCGATCCGCTCGGCCAGTTGCGCGGTGAGCGCGTCAATGATGTGGAACGCGAAGACGGGCCTGGCCAGGTTGTGGGGCAGTCCGCTCTCGCGCGCCCGCCAGCGCGCGTCCTCGGCCATGGCCCTCTCCAGGTGGAGTGTCCCGTATCCGTCGTGGTCGATCTCCGTCGCCCACTCGGGCACGGTCTGCCGGTCCCGCAGCGCCTTCGCCAGCAAGTCGGCCATCGCGGCGCGCCCCTTGACCTCGGCGGCGGCCGGACTGTCGGTTCCGGTGGCGCGCACACCGGGGAAGAGTTCGCCGATGGTGGCCAGCAGCACCCCGGTCTCGCCCAGGGACGGCAGCACGTCGCCGATGTAGCTCAGGAAGGCCGGATTCGGGCCGACGATCAGCACGGCGCGACGGGCCAGCAGTTCCCTGTGCTCGTACAGCAGGTACGCCGCCCGATGCAGCGCGACGACGGTCTTCCCGGTGCCTGGGCCGCCCTCGACGACCATGACGCCCTGGTGGGGCGCCCGGATGATGCGGTCCTGCTCGGCCTGGACGGTCCGGACGATGTCGTGCATCCGCCCCGTGCGGGCCGCGTCCAGCGCGGCCAGCAGGACCTCGTCGGCGTCCGCGCCCTCGTGGCCGGTGCGCGTCGGGTCCCTGAGGTCCATCAGCTCGTCGTGGAGCGCGGTGACGGTGCGTCCCTCGGTGGTGATGTGCCGCCTGCGCCGCAGGCGCATCGGAGAATGGCCGGTGGCCAGATAGAAGGGACGTGCCGTGTCCGCCCGCCAGTCGATTACCAGAGGCGTACGGGACGGGTCGTCCTGCCGAATTCCGATGCGCCCGATGTGATAGGTCCGGCCGTCCCGGAAGTCGAGGCGTCCGAAACAGAGTCCGTTCTCCCCCGCGTGGAGCGCACTGAGCAGCCCGGACTGCTCCGCCACCAGCACATCGCGCTCAAGCCTGGCCTGGAAACCGCTCCCGACCTGCACGAGCGCGCCGCGCACCGACTCCTCGGCCTCCTCCCTGAGCTGATCGAGCCGGGCGTAGAGGCCGGTGATGAATTGCTGTTCCTGCCGCATTTCCTCGATTGACAATTCCACTCCTGACGCGATATGCTTCTCGCAGAATACTTCTCCTGATGTCTTTTCGTGAAAGACATGAAGGATTAAATATACGCAGGATCAAGCCCCGGATGTCAATTCATCCGGGGCTTATCTTTTTGGGGAATCACCGCTCTCGTGCGGGGCCGACGCGGCAAGGCGGGCGTCGGCCAGCGGGGCGGGGCGTGCTCCGACAGCGGAGCCCGCTCCTCACAGCAGGAGATCGAGAAGCTGCGCCCCCCTGGGTGCCAGCCGCAGCCGGACATGGCGTCCCTGGCGCTCGCGGCGCACCAGCCCGGCGTTCTCCAGCTGCCGGCAGTGGTAGGTGGCGGTCGCTGGGGTGCAGCCGAGGTGGTTGGCGATCTCGCTCATGGTCGCTGAGCGCAGTCCGTGCCGCAGGATCGCCGCCCGCTGGTCGCCGAGGACCAGGGCCAGCGCGTCAGGCGGCGCGGAGAGGGAGGGCGGGCCACTCTTCCAGGCCAGCGGGAGTCCGGCAGGCGGATAGCCGATGCGTACGCTGTCGTCCCCCAGCGCGCAGCCGGCCAGCGCCTGGGTGCCGGAGGTGAGCGGCACCAGCACCAGCAGCCTGCCGCCGTGTTCCGGCGTCTCAGGGGGCGCGGCTCCCAGATGCAGGCGGGCGGAATCGGCGAAGTGGAGCGTGGAGCCGGAGAGCCGGCAGCCGGTGCTGAGGCCTGACAGCACCAGGTCGAGCTGGTTGGTGACCAGCGCGGTGCCGATCCGCTCGGTCTCCCGGTCCCTGATCGCGGCGGTCCGGTGCCACAGGGGCTCGTACACCTGCCATATCGCGGCCTGGACGCTCGCTGACGCGGCGGAGAACAGGCGCGGATGGCGGTAGAGCCGTCTCCAGGAAGCGGGCGGCTCACCGGCGAAGTGCTCATCGACCTGCGCCCGTACGGCTTCTGGTGACAGGTCCCGAATCCGTTCCAGCTGCGCTTCGACGCCGCCCTCGGCGAAGGGGTCCATCGCCGCCGTGAGGAAGCACGGGATCGGTGCGTGCTGCGCGGTGAACAGCGACCGCACCAGACGGGCCGCCCCGGGCGGCAGCGCGGCGCGGATCATCCGACGGATCTGCGGCGGCACGCCTTGTGGCGGACCACCGAGGCTGTCGGAGAAGAGCGAGCGCACCGACAGCCCCGGATGCGTCGACACCCGTACATTGACGTTCTGTAACTCGCCCAGCCTCAACTGCGCCGACGACCTCACGATGTGCCCCCCGATCGCGTGCCGTGCCCCACTGCCCCGGTGCTCCCGCGTGACGCGGAGACATGTCGTGACCAGAATGGCCGACCACGAGCGGAACCCATGAGTCCATAGGGGCGTGTCGGCGAGCGGCCACCGTGGGCGCCGCTACCGGGCGAAGTACGCCTGGGCCGCGCGGACTCCGTCGGCCAGCGCTTCCACCTCGGCCAGGGTGTTGTAGACGTGGAACGACGCCCGGGTCGTCGCCGGAATGCCGTAGCGGCGCACGATCGGGCGGGCACAGTGATGCCCCACCCGTACGGCGATGCCCCGGTCGTCGAGGATCTGACCCACGTCGTGCGGGTGAACACCGTCGACGGTGAAGGAGACCGCTGAACCGCGCTCGGTGAGGTCCGGCGGGCCGATGATCCGCACGCCGGGTATCCCGGCGAGGAGTTCCAGCGCGTGGGCGGTCAGCGCGTCCTCGTGGGCGGCCACCTCGTCCATGCCGAGCGCCTGGAGATAGTCCACGGCCGCGGCCAGGCCCACCGCTTGGGCGGTCATCGGCACGCCCGCCTCGAACCGCTGGGGCGGCGGCAGGAACGTCGAGTGGTCCATCTCGACGACCTTGATCATCGAGCCTCCCGTGAGGAACGGCGGCAGCCCTTCGAGCAGTTCACGGCGGCCCCACAGCACACCGACACCGCTCGGGCCGAGCATCTTGTGGCCCGAGAAGGCGAGGAAGTCGGCACCCAGCGACGCGACGTCGACGGGCCGGTGGGGTACGGACTGGGCGCCGTCGACCACCAGGACCGCGCCGACGGCGTGCGCGCGGTCGGCGATCAGGCGCAGCGGATTGACGGTGCCCAGGACGTTGGACTGATGAGTGAGGGCCACGATCCTGGTGTCCTCGTCCACGAGCCGGTCGAGGTCGTCCAGGTCGAGGCGGCCCTCGTCGGTGAGCCGGAACCACTCCAGCCGCGCGCCCGACCGCTCGGCGAGCCGCTGCCAGGGCACGAGGTTCGCGTGGTGCTCCATCTCGGACACCACGATCTTGTCGCCGGGGCCGATGGCCGAGGCGTCCCCGGCACCCGCGGGGCCCTGGGGGCACGCCTCACCGAGGGCGTACGCGAGGAGGTTGATGCCCTCCGTGGTGTTCTTGGTGAAGACGATCTCGCCCTGGTCCGCGCCGATGAACCCGGCGATGGTGCCCCGGGCTTCCTCGTACGCCTCGGTGGCCTCCCCGGCGAGCTGGTGCGCCCCGCGGTGCACCGCGGCGTTGCGTGTCAGATAGAACTCCCGCTCGGCGTCCAGCACGGGCAGTGGCTTCTGCGTCGTGGCGCCCGAGTCGAAGTAGACGAGCTGGGCACCGCTCTCCATCCGCCGCCGCAGGATCGGGAAATCCTCGCGGAGCTTGTCACCATCGATGGCCACGGTGGGCACCTTCTGATTTCTCACGCCTTCTGGCGTTGTTTGGCGTGAGAGAAGCTAACTCTCCTCACGGAGAAGTTCAAGCGTTAGCATGAGGCGGTGGATCACGAGACCCCGTACTACCTGCACCAGCTGCCCGTCCCCGGAGAGGAGCGCTTCGCTTCCCTCGCCCTGGTGAACACCCGCTTCACGGTGAGCCACGGGCCGATCGATCTGCTGGAGGACACGGGCGCGGCGCAGCTGTGGCTCGTACGCCACGAACTCCTCCCGGACCGGGTGGCGCTCGGCGGCAGGCAGCTCAGCCGCCTGCGCTCACTCCGGGAGGCGCTGCGCGAGCTGTTCACGGCGCACGGCGCCCGCCGCGCACCCCAGGCGGCGAGCCTGGAGACGGTGAACGCGGCGCTGGCGGCGGCGCCCTCCACCCCGCGACTGCTCTGGACGGCCGAAGGTCCGTACCGGGCGGACGAGCCGGACACGGGGAACCCCGCCGGAGCCGCGCTCTCCCTGCTCGCCGAAGACGGGACGGAGCTGCTCACCGGGCCCGAGGCCGGGCAACTCGCGGAGTGCGGGGCGCAGGGCTGCGACCGGTGGTTCCTGCGCTCCCACGCGGCCCGCCGCTGGTGCACCACGAAATGCGGCAACAGGGTCAGGGCCGCGCGGGCTTACGCGGCGCGCAAGGGGCAGTAGCCGGACCCGGGCGCGCTGATCACGCCCGGCGACCGGGCGACGGGCCGCGCGCACCGAGGTGGCGCCGCTCTGCGGGGCGGCGGCCGGTCGCCGCTGTGAAAGAGAGGAAGACGCACCGGAATACCTGGAACACCTCATCCCCGCGCATGAGGCGTCTCAGTGAGGAGCGGCGGGATCAGGAAATCTTCTTGCCCATCAACTGGGGGAATTCGGCCGGTCCCGTATCGAATCCCCGGACGATTTCCCGGAGTTGCCATTGTCCCGTGTCGTCCCGGGAGAACTCGGCGACCGTGGCGGCGGTCGAAGCGGCCACCGAGGCGAAGTCGTCCTGGACGAGTTCGTTGTCCCGCTCCAGTATGCGGACGCCGCTGTTGGCCACGTCGCCGAACGTCTTGCGCCCGTCGCTCTGCTGGATGGCGACACCCACCACGACACGGGAGTACGTCTCCGACAGCCGCTCAAGCTCCAGCGTCATGGCCTCGTCGACACCGAACCCCTGGCCGGTGCGGCTGTCCCGGTTGAGCGTGATGGTGCCGTCAGGCGACCGGCTGTCGAAGTGCACGAGATATACGGGATCGCCGTACGGGTCGTCAGCGGCGTACGTCGCCGCGACGATATCGAGATCGTTGATCGGCTCACCAGCGGGACTCGGGTCCCACTTGAGGGCCACCTCGACTTTCTTGAGCCCTTTGTTGAGACTGTTCACGAATTTCCCTTCCCTGGAACGGGGCTGATACGAAAGGCGCGTCCGCGCTCAAGCGTATCCCCAGGCCGCGCAGTTGACGGGGCGTGGGGCGATCCCGTTCACCAGGTGCGATGCGACGGGCGGACGGAGTCGCGCGCGGAGCGCCCGGCATGACGGAAGCGCCCCGCCGAGGGTCTGTGTTCCCGCCCGCGTGCGCCGCCCGCGTGCTCCGGCGCGCACGACGGCAGCCGTCGCGCAGCCCGCCGGGGCGGTCGGGGTGGCGGCGGCCGCCGTACGGGCGCGGGCGGCCTCGCCGCGCTCAGGAAGATCCCCGGATGTCCTCGAAGCGGGAAGTCCCTCGAAGCCGCCGCGTGCGTCAGCGCGGGGGAGTGCCGGAGGGGGCCGGGCTGGGCGCCGACGTGGCGCGGCGCCGGGCCGGGTGTGGGGGAGCCGCACCGCACACGACCACGGCACACGGCATACGACATACGACATACGACCGCGCCGGTGAGCGGTGTCACCGGCGCGGTCGCCCGCCGCGGGCCGAGGCTGCCCATGGACCGAACTGGCCCCCTGGGCCGGGACGGCGGGGCGGAGCTCAGCCCTCTCTGTTGGTCCGGGCGGCGCGTGTCACCATGCTCGCGGCAGCGAGTCCGAGCAGGAAGATGACGGCACCGGTGAGGACGTTGTTCCAGATCATTCCGGCGTCGGGGAGCGGGGCCCGGGTGACGACCCACGGCGACACGATCAGCCACAGGCCGATGGCGGCGCAGGCACCACTCAGTCCCGCCATCCGCTCGGGGGCCATGGTCAGCGCCAGGCCCATCACGGCGATGGCGATTCCCATGATCAGGTTGTTGAGGGCGAGTTCGGTGCTCGTCGCGGCGAAGTGGACCGTCCAGGCCGAGATCGCCACGTACAGACCGGCGAGCAACAGGAGCCCGTCGACCGCTGTCACGCCCTGCTTCCCAATCATGCGCGCGTAGCGTTCCTGCATTTCCGGCACGTCCGGGTGGCCGGAAAGATCACCCGGGTGACGCGAGACTTTGGCCATTCGACTCGCCTCCTTTGGTTCGAGCAAGCCTGACCGCACGTTGCGGCGTAGGGGCCGACTCCATTGTGCTCTTATCTCGCCTTTATCGGTAGTTATCACCCGGTATCACCCTTCGCGAAAAACGGGACAGGTGTGCCTGGCCGCGTGGGCCGGTCCCGGGTGGGCGGGCGCCCCTGCTCCGCGTGATCAACGCCGTGGTCGCCGGGACAGGGCGCCCCTGCTCGCGGCGGCGAGGCGGTCGTAAGCCCGCCGTGCGAAAGGGGGTTTGCGCCGGATGATCGGGTGAAACCCGGGCACGGAGGCCGACCTTCCGGATCGGCCGGGCCGGACGGGCCCGGCGGCTCGGCGGGCGAGGCCGACCAGCGGCCGGCAGCCGACCGCTGACGATCAATGCCGCGATGAAGCGACGAACAAGGCCGGAAGAGGACGGACGAGGAGGTCACCATGACCACGCAGGTCAAGGAAATGCTGCGCACCTACCCTGCCGACCTGGGTGGCGTAGACCGGGAGGCGCTGGAGCGCTGCATCGAGGAGTGCGCCGTGTGCGCGCAGGCGTGTACGGCGTGCGCTGACGCCTGCTTGTCCGAGGGGGCGATCGGCGACCTGGCCAAGTGCATCCGTACCGACATGGACTGCGCGGACATCTGCTCCGCGACCGGGTCGGTCCTGTCCCGGCACACCGGATACGACGCCAACATCACCCGGGCTCAGCTCGAAGCCTGCGCGACCGTGTGCAAGGCATGCGCTGACGAGTGCGAGAAGCACGCCGCCGCGCACGAGCACTGCCGGGTCTGCGCCGAGGCATGCCGGCGCTGCGAGGAGGCGTGCCGGACCCTGCTGGCGTCGCTGGGCTGACGGCGGGCAGGGCCGGAGGGCGAGATAGTCCCGCTGGCCGGCCAGGACGGCCGCGGCCTGAGGGACGCCGGGGCCCATCGGGGACGGCATCGCGCTGCTTACCAGGATGCTGCCCGTGGGCTCCGTGGGCCAGTGCCAGGCGCAGCTATCGATGGCGGCCGTCCAGGGCGGGGCGAAGACGGCGGCGCGAGAGAGCGACTTGCCGCCAGCCCGGCAGCCGAGGCTCGGCCCGCGCCCCCGGCGGGGTCGCCTCAGGCGCGGGCGTCCGGGCGGCGCCTCAGCCGGTCACGGGCGAGAAGTCCTCCAGCAGCCGTGGCGGCGCCGCCTGCTTCCACGAGTCCACAACGATGTCCCGCAGCTCGCCGGTGTCCTCCAGCGCGGCGATCCGCACCCGGACCCAGTTCGAGCCGGCCTCGTGCGGCGGCACCCAGAACTTCGCGGGCTCCGCCGCGATCAGCTCCCGCCGCTCAAGCCGGGGACACCGCACGGCGAACGACGTCTGGTCGTCGGGCATCGTCACGAACATCTTCCCCGCCACCCTGAAGGTGGGCATGCCCCAGGCCTGCTTCTCCACCGTCTCGGGCAGGGACAGGGCGATGCGGCGCACATCATCGGAATCGGTCATAGGGCAACGTTAATCACAGGGTGTGACAGGCGCCCCAGCACCTCACGATGATGCCGCTCGCGCTCACCGACGTCACGCACCGGGGCCGGGATTCGATCCGCCGTCCGGCCCGCGCGGCGGCCGAAGCCCAGGGGCGGCTCCAGCCGCCTGCGCGGGGCCGGTCACCGATGGGCCGCGATGGTCTGGCCGATGGTCTCGTAGCCCTCGGGTGCCGGCCGTAGGGACCGGGTCGTAGCGCCCGCGCGGCGGGCTGGACGACTGGGCTACCGGTCTCCGGACGGCTTCTCCGCGGCGGCGAACTCCCGCATCGCCTCCTCCACGATCGCCTCAAGGCGCGCGTGATGCGAGCCGCGCCAGTAGACGCGCTCGCAGGCCGTGCACTGGGCGAAGACGTCGTACGTGGTGCGCGTGCCGTGCTCCAGCCGCTCCTGGACGGCCTCCTTGTCGGCGTCCGCCAGCAGCCCGTTGCAGGCACTGCACCGCGTCCACGGCGCGAGCTCGGGAGCGAACCGGCCCAGGACGTCCCGGAGCTGTTCTCCGGGCTGATCGCTGTAGACGTACGCCCCCGCCCAGATCTCCCGCCGCCGCAGCAGCCCCCTGTCCCGGGAGAGCAGCACCCGCTGCTCGGCCGCCGACAGCGCGGCCAGCGCCGCGTCCCCGATGTCCTCGCTCTCGTACGCCGTGTCGATGCCCAGCAGCCGCATCCGCCGCGCGAGCGTCCCCAGGTGCACATCGAGCAGGAACCGCAGTGGTGCCCCCGCCACCCACTGCGGACGCTTGACAGCGCACACCCGCACGCGCTCGCCCGCCACCGGCACATGGGACGCCGGGACCTGCCGCCCGTCGGTCAGTAGCCGCCCCACCTCGGTGAGCGGAACGCCGAGCGACTCCACGACGTGCCCGAGCGAGGACAGTCCGTCGGTGATGACGGGGGCGGGGCCGCCACGCCGTTCGGCGGCGACGAAGACGCGCAGCTCAGGATCGAAGGCAACGTGGATCTCGGGTCCGTTCACGGCGCCAGCATGCCATCGCTGACGGCGACGGCGCCTCAGGCTTTCGTCCATCTCTGGCCGCGGGCGCGCGGGCCCGCCGGAAGCCGACCGGGCCCGGACCGGTCCGACCGAGCGGAGGGGTTGCCCGGCTGCCGCGCGGCGCCCGCGCGCGTCAGATGGTGAACGCCCTCGGCGGCCTGGTGGCACGCCTCGCGGAAGTGACGGGGTATTGGCCGGAGGCGCCCCGGCGCCGGGGCGGGGCACCGGGGGCGCTTGCCACGTCCGGGCCGGGCCGTAGGTGGGGAGCGCGCCAACTCCCGCACGGGTCTTGACGCTTGAACCAGTTTGCCCACACGATGCGGGGCCGTATCCGATGTGCGCGTGAATCCGTCAGGGACAGCCAAGAGGCGGCGCGGAGGCGATGACGTGGCCGGTCGAGCGGCCTCAGCACGGGACCGGCCGGGCCGCCCCCGGCCGGTCAGTCCCGGTCGGCAGAGCATCCAACTCCCCCTGCGAGGCGAAGATGTCGAAGCGCTCCACTGCCCGTCACGCCGTCCTGACCGCCACAGCCGTGACCTGCGCGCTGCTCAGCGCCCCGGCGGCGACCGCCGTCGACAGCGCCGCGCCCGGCCCGGCGCCCACGGCGGCCACGTACGCCAAGTACGTGGCGCTCGGTGACTCCTACACCTCAGGACCGCTCATCCCGCTGATGAGACTGGACCCGCTCGGCTGCTTCCGCTCCACCCAGAACTATCCGTCCCTGCTGGCCAGGAAGCTCGGCGTGCGCTCGTTCACCGACGTCAGCTGCGGGGGCGCGACGAGCGAGCACATGAGGCAGTCACAGTCGGTGCCGCTGGGTGTGAACGCGCCGCAGTTCAACGCGCTCACCGCGGACACGGACCTGGTCACCGTCGGCATCTCGGGGAACGACGACAACATCTTCGGCACGCTGACCGGGACCTGCCCCACGAAGACCGCCGAGGACCCGAAGGGCAACCCCTGCCAGGACGCCTTCACCACCGGTGAGGGCGTCGACACCATGAAGCAGCGGGCAGCCGCCATCGAGCCCCGCGTCGCCGACGTCCTGCGGGGCGTCCACGACCGCTCACCGAAGGCGAAGGTGCTGCTGGTGGGCTATCCCCGCATCGCCCCCGAGACCGGCACGTGCCCGGACCTGCTGCCCCTCGCCGACGGCGACGTGCCCTGGGTCGACTCCATCGAGCGGGAACTCAACGCCATGCTGCGGCGGGCTGCCGAGAAGGACGGCAGGACCGCCTACGTCGACACCTACACACCCTCGCGCGGCCATGACATCTGCGCCCCGGGAGGGCGGGCGTGGATTCAGGGGAAGGACACCGACCTGACGCGGGCCGCGAGCTACCACCCGCGCGCCGCGGGCATGGCGGGCACGGCCGAAGCCGTCGCCCGCGCGCTCCGCGCCGAACCAGTGCGGCGCTGACCAGACGGCGCGGCCCCGGTTCCCGGGCGGCACCCCGTCCGCCCGGGAGCCGGGCGGGCGGGGTGTGGTCCGCGGCCGCGCCGATGGCGCTCAGCGCGGGGACGCGCCGGTGGCGGCCGCCTCGCGGGCGCGTCCGTCGGCCAGCTCCAGCCGGTCACCCTCGAAGCCGCCACGGAAGCGGCGGTCGTGCGAGACCACGACGACCGCCCCCTCGTACGCGGCGAGGGCGGCTTCCAGCTCCTCCACCAGGCTCAGCGCCACATGGTTCGTGGGCTCGTCGAGAACGAGGAGGTCGGCGGGCCGGGTCACCAGGCGGGCCAGCTCCAGCCGGCGCCGCTGGCCGATCGAGAGTGCGGCGACCGGCACGTGCAGGTCCTCCTCCCGGAACAGGCCGAGCGCCAGCAACTCCTCGGTGTGCTCGTCCGGAAGCCCGCCGCGTCCGGCGGCGAAGGCCCGCAGCAGCGGCAACCGCGACGGCACGGCGGGCAACTCCTGCGCGAGGTAGCCGATCCGGGCCGGGCGGCGCACGGTGCCCTCGTCCGGTTCCAGGTCCCCGGCGAGGACGCGGAGCAGCGTGGTCTTGCCCGCGCCGTTGGGCCCGGTCACCAGCAGCCGCTGCCCGGGCAGCACCGTGAGCGCGTCCACCCGCAGCCGGTCGCCGACGGCGACCCCGGCCAGCTCGGCGAGCACATCAGGCCCGTCCGTGGCCCCGCCCTGCCCGTCCGCGTCCGCGACGCCGCCCTGCCCGTCCGCGCCGGGGTGCGGTCCGCCCGCCGCGGGGAGCCGTGCTGTGAACCGCAGGGGCTCCGGCGGGGCGGGCACTGGCTCCTGCCGTAGCCGGTGAAGGCGCTGCCGCGCGGCTCTGACCTGCCCTGACAGCTTCGCCTCGTGGGAGCGGCGGTGCTTGCCGAACCCCTCGCCGGGGTCCTTGCCGCTGCCCGCCAGCCGCTGCCCGGCGGCTGCGACGAGCGCTTCCGTACGGGCGACCTCGGCCAGCCACTCCAGGTGGTCCTGCTCCCAGCGGCGGCGGGCGGCGGCCTTCGCGGCCCGGTAACCGGACCACCCGTCGCCGTACCGCGTCACCGCCCGGGTGTCCCGGTCGACCTCCAGGACCGTGGTCGCGACGCGCTCCAGGAAGGCCCGGTCGTGGGTGATGGCGACGACGGTGCCGTGGTGTGCCCGCAGCTGTTCCTCCAGCCAGCCGGTGGCCTGCTGGTCCAGGTGGTTGGTCGGCTCGTCCAGCAGCAGCAGCTCCGGTGCGGCGGCGAGCACGCAGGCCAGGGCGAGCCGGGACTGCTCGCCACCGGACAGCGACCCCAGGTGCCGGTCGCGGGCCAGGTGGCCGAGACCAAGGCCGTGCAGCGCGGCGTCCACACGGGCGTCGGCCTGGTATCCGCCGCGCTCCTCGTACGACGTCAGCAGCTCGCCGTACGCCGCGAGTTCGGCCTCGGTGGCTTCCGCCATCCGGGCCTCGGCCTCCCGCATCCGCCGCTCCAGGTCGCGCAGGTCGGCGAGGGAGAGGTCGATGGCGTCCCGCACGGTGGACGCGGGGTCGAGGTCCAGGGTCTGGGCGAGGTATCCGGTGCCGCCGGGGAAGTGGACGGTGATCTCCCCGGTGTCCGGTTGTTCGGCCCCGGCCAGCAGTCGGAGCAGGGTGGATTTGCCGGAGCCGTTCTCTCCGATGACGGCGGCCTTGTCTCCAGGCCGTACGGTCAGCGACACCTGGTCGAGGACGGAGCGGTCCCCGTACGCCTTGGAGACGTCCTTGACGGTCAGATGGGCGTGCGTATGAGCGCGATCGCGCATGGTTCTTTCCCTGATATGGCATGCCCTCGGTGCCGCATGGCGGGCCGGGGCTGGTTTCGACGGGCCGACGCAGTGGGCCGACGCTCAACCGCGCACCGACCAAAAGGGTCAGCGGGTCGCGCCGGGACCGTGCCCGGAATCAGAGAAAGAAGTAGTGCGAAACCATGCTGCCGAGTGTAGCCACAGGCCCGCGATGCCGGGAAGTGGTTTGAGCGGCGCCCCGGACGGGGCGAGCCGTGCGGCGGCGCGCGAGCTCGGGCGGCAGGCGTGGCCGCCCGTGGTCAGGGGCGGGTCAGGAGTTCCTCGGGGTCCACTGGGTGCTGGTCGTGACGTAGGTCCGCAGGCCGTGATTGTCCGGGTGCTTGTCCACGCGGGTGATCCATAACAGGACCACGTTCTTCTTGGTCGTCTCGACGCAGATGCCCAGGTCCTTCTTCAGCACGGCACCGTTCTGGATCTTCTTGATGGAGACCGGATTGGGCAGATTGGCCGTACGGGCGGCGTCCCGGCACTCCGCCGGGCCCACGTCCCGCTGGGTGACCGAGCCCATGACGCCCTGCCCGTCGCGGAGCTTGAGGCCGCTCCCCGGGGCCTTGCCGCCACGGCCGCAGTTCATGTACTCCAGGGTCTGGCCGTCAGCGATGTAGTTGCCGTGGTTGCTGTCCGTGGTGACCTTCATGCTGTCCAGGTCCACGAAGGTCGACGGTGCGGCCGCGCAGTCGGCGAACGCGTCACCCTCCGAGGCGGGAGGGCGGATGACCAGTGCCGTGTTGTCCTGGGTGCGTGTCCAGCCGTTCTCTTCCTTGGGCCTGTCGCGCGCCTCGTCGCCCCCGCCCTTGTCGCCGCCGCTGCCCTTCGCGGTGCTGTCGCCCGGCAGCTGAGTGATGATGAGCGCTGTGCCGCCGCCGACCAGCAGGGCCGCGAGCGCCCCGACTCCGAAGGCGAGGGCGAGCCGTCGGCGCCCGGTGCGGCTCGTGTGGGCGGCGTCAGCGGTGAGCTGCCGGGTCGACTCGTCGGGCGGGGCGACCCCCGGCTCGCCGGAAGCGGAAGAGGGCAGCGCCGAGGACGCCGCTTCCCGGCGGGTCACCTCGGCCGCCACCGGCTGCGGCAGCCACCACCCGGTGCCACGCTCGAAGGACGCCGCTCCCGCGGCGGACCGGCACAGCTCTATCACCTCGGCGGGGGTGGGGCGCCGGGCGGGGTCCTTGGCCAGGCAACGCGCGATCACCCCGCGCAGCCGATCCGGGCAGTCGTCCAACTGCGGTTCCTGGGAGACGATCCGGTACAGCAGGGCCTGTCCGTCCCCCTCGCCGAACGGGTGGCTTCCGGTCGCGGCGTAGTACGCCACGATGCCCAGCGCGAAGACATCGATCTCGGGGCCCGCCGAATGCCCCGTCACCTGCTCGGGCGACATGTAGGCGGGAGTGCCCAGTCGTACGTCCGTGCCCGTCAGGGCCGTCGCGTCGGCGGACCGCGCGATGCCGAAGTCGATGACACGCGGCCCGTCAGAGGCCAGCAGCACATTGGTCGGCTTCAGGTCCCGGTGGACCACACCGGCGGCGTGGATCGACTGCAGGGCCTCAGCGACCCCGGCGACCAGCGAGAGCACCGTTGTCGGCGGCAGCGGCCCATGCTCGGGGACCGCCTCGGCGAGCGCGGGCCCCGGTATGTAGGAGCTGGCCAGCCACGGCTGCGCGGAGTCCACGTTGCTGTCGAGCACCGGCACCGTGTACGGGCCCTGCACGCGACGCGCGGCCCGTACCTCATGGCTGAACCGGCGGCGGAACTCGGGGTCTTCGGCGTACTCGTGCCGTACCACCTTGAGGGCCACCGGCTGCCCGCCCCGGCTGAACGAGAGGTACACCACCCCCATACCGCCGGAACCGAGCCGGCCCCTGAGCTGGTACCCCGCGATCACCTGGGGGTCCTCCGCCCGCAGAGCCTCAACCATGTCTCTCCCTCAGCCGTGGACGAGCGGATTCTCGCCTGCATCCCGCTCCCGTACAACCGCCCGGCGGCAGCGGGGAACCTGGCTGGTCCCGGCAGCCGCAGGACGCGCCGGGCCTGTCCGGGTACCACCCACCCGGTCGCCGAACCACCAAGGACGGACCGCCGCCTGCCGTACGAACCCAGCCGGGCTCGTTTCCTGACGCCCCGTAGGGCCGCCGCGCTCGCCAGCCGGGCGCGGCCGACCCCGCCCGGCCTATGCCCGATACGGTCGGTGATCAGCCCTCGGCCCGGCGCCCGTACGCCCCATGCCGGAGCGGCGGCGGCGCGGGGCCCGCTACCCCGGTCGGCCTGTTGGGAATGATTTTCATTAAGCGTGTAGGGTGAGCGCATGCGCGACAACACCAGCCCCCACATGACCGGTCCCTACGAGGTCAGGACGGCCCGCCTCCAGGACTGCGAGGGCGCCCGCCAGGTCATGCTGGACACGTTCTACCAGGAATTCGGCTACGGCTACGTTCCCGCCTGGCATGCCGATGTCATCGACATCAAGGGCGCGTATCTCGATGACCCGCGCCAGTTGCTCGTGGTGGCCACGCTGGACGACGAGGTCGTGGGAACCACCGGCCTGCTCTCCCGTGGCCCGGCCCACCCGCCCCACCCGCGCTGGCTCGCCGAGCGCTACCCCTCGGGTTCCACGGCCCAGCTCGTCCGCGTCTATGTGCGGCCGGACCACCGTCGGCACGGGCTGGCGCGGGCCATGGTGCGGACGGCGTGCGCGTTCGCCGCGGCGACCGAGGGCTACGACTGCGTCTATCTGCACACCAACGTCGACGTCCCAGGAGCGCGGGGCTTCTGGGACGACGTGGCCAAGGAGGTGTTCGACGCCCGGACGACCGGCGAACACGGGCCGGGTTTCGGCACGGTGCACTACGAGATCCCGCTCGGCCACTGAGCGACCTCCCCCAGGGCCGGGCCCGGCAGGCCCGTCGCCGCCTCAGCGGTGAGCGGCGTGGGCAGCCGGGATGCCGGGCAGCTCCATGGCCTGCCCGGCATCGCCCGCTTCTCCGGACAGCCGCAGCGCGGCGGCCACCGGGAGTCCCGCGGCTCAGTCGTCGGAGGAGAGCGCTTCCAGCAGCTCTCCGGCCTTGGGGTCGGGCAGTGCCTTGGCCGCGTCGGCCAGGGCGACCATGCCCACCAAGGTGTGCCCGTCGATGACCGGCAGGCGGCGGACCTTGTGCTGCTTCATGGTGGCGAACACTTCTTCGACGTCGTCATCGGCGCCGATGGTCACCGCTTCCCCCTGGGCCAGGTCGCCCGCCTTCGTCTGCGCCGGGTCCTTGCCCGCGCCGAGAACCTTCACCACGATGTCGCGGTCGGTGAGGACTCCCTTGAGCTTGTTGTCGGTACCGCAGATGGGCAAGGCGCCGACACCGAGCTCGGTGATCTTGCGGGCGCCCGCGAGGACGCTGTCCTGGGCACCGACGCACTCAGCGCCAGGGGTCATGATTCCGCGTGCGGTAGGCACGATTCGCTCACCCTCATCTCGATTTTCCGGCGGTCAGTTCCTGGTGCAACGCGGCCCGGGTTCCCTGGCGGCCGCGGAGCAAACAGCCGCGGTCGGCGCCCCGGTCCGGCGTCGCGTGATCACGGTGGGCATAGCGACGCCGGTGACGGGCACCCGGGAGGCCGGAACGAAACAAACGCTTCCGGGCGGGCCCCGCCCGGCGGCCGCGGAAGGCGGAAGAGGGAGGAGGGACGCCGTGACCACTCCGCACGATCCAGGCGCGGACCCCGAGGACGAAGGCATCCCCGACCTGCAGGACGGGACGCCGGAGCAGCAGCGTGCGTCGGACCCTCAGCAGCTGCCCGTACCGGGCGACGAACCCACCATCGCCGAGTACCGGAGCACGACCACCAACGAGGCGTGGGAGCGGGAACCGCTCGACGAGCGGCTGGCCGACGAGGAACCGGACGTGGGTGCCGCGACCGCCCCTGCGGAGGAGGACGTGGTGGAGGCGGCCTGGGCGGACACGCCGGAGGACGAACCGGCCGGGCTGCTCTACGACGAGCCGGACCCCGACAAGCCGCGGAACCAGGACGTCTACTCGCAGGAGGGCTCCACCAGCGGCCTCACGGCCGAGGAGGCGGCCGTCCACATCGTGGACGACGAGGACCGCAGGGTCTGACCGCACACCCTGAGGACCACGCACCCTGACGGCACGCCGGCCCCTGATGGAACAGCGGCCGTGGCGGCCACGGCTGCGGCAGGGCCCGGCCGACCGGTACCGACCGTTCGCCCGGGCCCTGCCGCGTTCACCTCCCGCCACCCGGGGACCGGGATCGCCACCCGGGGACCGGGACCCGCGGTCCGTCGTCCTTGTCATCGTCTTGGTCGTCGTTCTGGCTGCCGCCCCGCCGCAGCCGCCGTACGGAACCCGCGGCATTACGGTGACGGCGCTGATGACTGCGGGGACGGCGAAGACGGCGACGTGCCGGACGAGGGGGCATGGAGCTCGTCGAGGATGCGGTGGGCATCGGTCAGGAGGGTGCCGTACAGCGGCCATTCACCGGGCGCGTCCAGGTGCTCGCGGCGGCTCTGCTCGACCAGTTCGCGGTAGCGTCGCCGCCCCTGCCGTACGTGGCCGAGCAGTTCATCGCGCCGGCCGTCGCGGCTCTCCTCCGCCGAGCTGTATATCTCCGCCGCCCTGGCGGTGTCGGCGAGCAGGTCGGCGTACGCGGTCAGGAAGTCGCGGGCCAGCGCGTCGTAGTACTCGCTCTGCGCGGCGTACGACAGGCCGTGGGCGAGGGACCGCGCCTGGGCGCCCACCCGGTCCAGGGTGTTGATCACCGTGTGATAGCCCGGAAGCGTGTGCGGGCCACCGGACAGCAGACGGCGCGGGTTGAGCTTGGCGTTCTCCTCGCCGCTCTCGACCGTGGCGCGCGCCCGCCGCGCGACGGACTCCACGGTGTTGGCGTGTTCCAGCCACTCCTGTGCCTGCTCGGCGGTGGGGGCCGATTCCCGCAGCGTGCGGGACATGTCCGACAGCAGCCCGCACACCTCGCCCGACAGCTCGGTCATCGCTTCCTCAGCGGTGTGGAAGCGCGGTGACGGAGCGAGGAACACCGCGAGGACGACCCCGCATCCGACGCCGATCAGCACCGCGAGACCCAGGTGGCCGATGTAGGTGGCGTTTCCGCCACCGGAGGTGAAGGCGAACAGGGCGGTCACCGGCACCTGGAGACGCTGCGCGCCCAGGTGCTGGAGCTTCGCGATGGCCAGCGCGATGACCATCAGCACGGCCAGGCTCCAGGTGTGCACGCCCGCCAGTGATCCGAAGAGCGCGGCGAGCACCATGCCGAGCACCACGGCGCTCAGGTACCGCATCGAGTGCCGCAAGGACCGGTACACCGTCGCTTGCGAGGCCAGCAGCGAGGCGAACGGTGCGAACGTCCTGACCTGGGGCTGGAGCAGCCACGAAGCCACCAGCCAGGCGATGACGGCCGCTGCCGCCGACTTGGCCTGGAGCAGGACGTCGTCCCGTTCCGTGCCCGGCCGACGCGCCGCCCGCTTCAGGTAGTCGAGTGAGTGGCGCGCCCCCAGCCGCAGTCGCCGCACCCCCGCCCGCACGCCGTCCGCCGGGCCGGGCGCGCTCACCGGTGGCCCGCCGCGCCACGCACGGCGACGCGGGCCGGCTCACGGCGGGGCGGCGCTGAGGTGCGCCGACCGCCGTCGCGGTCGGCGGGACGGTGGAACTGGCGCCGGGACGGCGTCCGGAGCATGAAGAGTCCTCCAGGTGTGGGTAACGACGGTGCCGGAGGGCGGCAGGACCGTCAGCCGGTGCGAAAGGCCCGGGCGATGTCGGCGTGCGGGGTCAGCCCGAGACCGGGCGACCCGTCACCGCCGGGGTAGAGGTCGCCGCCGCCGGGACCGAGTACCCCGGAGAAGAGCAGGGATTCCACGCGTACGTGATCGTGGAACCATTCGACGTGCCGGAGGTTGGGCACAGCGGCCGCCACATGCGCGTGCGCGTGCGGGGCGCAGTGGCTGGAGATCTGCACTCCGGCGGCTTCGGCCAGGGCCGCCGCCCGCAGCCATACGGTGATGCCCCCGCACCGGGTGGCGTCGGCCTGGAGGCAGTCCACGGCACCGGCGCTGAGCAGGTCGTGGAACTGGGGGAGACCGTACGCGTACTCACCTGCGGTGACGTCCATCGGCACGGCGGCGCGGACCTGCGCGAGCCCTGTCCGGTCGTCGGAGGAGACGGGCTCCTCGAACCAGGTGACGCCTTCGGCGACGAGGTGGGAGCTGAGCCGTATCGCCTGCTTGCGGGCGTAGGCGCCATTGGCGTCGACGTACAGCTCCGCCGAGCCGCCGATGCTCACGCGCGCCCTGGCGACCCGCTCCCTGTCGCGTTGCTCGGCGCCGCCCCTGGCCTCGCCGATCTTGATCTTCACGCGGGGTATGCCCTGGAACTCGCACCAGTCGCGCAGCTGCCGGTCCTGCCGCCTGTCGTCGTACGTGGTGAAGCCGCCGCTTCCGTACACGGGCACGGCCTCGCGGCAGGCGCCCAGCAGCCGCACCAGGGGCAGGCCGAGGAGGCGGGCCTTGAGGTCCCACAGGGCGATGTCGACCGCGGAGATGGCGGCCGAGACCAGCCCGGGGCGGCCCGCGTCGCGCATGGCGTGGCTCATCGCCTCGTTGGCCGCCGGCACGTCCCAGGCGCTCCGGCCGACGACCTCAGCGGCCAGGTGCTGGTTGACGACGGCCGCGGTGACCGGCGCGCCGTAGGTGTACCCCAGGCCGACGGTGTAGCCGGACCTGGCGTGCACGAGGACGACCGTCGTGGAGTCCCACTCCAGGGTTCCGTCGCCTTCCGGTACATCGGTGGGAATGGTGCAGGCGGTGGCGGACAGGCTGTCCACCAGGGGGCCGGTTCCGCCGCCGCGGGCGGTGCCGCCCAGGGTCATCGGCGGGCTCTCGTCGCGGGGTGGGGCCCGTGCTGGGGGGAGTGGGCCATCGTCAGCCCTCCCGGTGCGGGGGTGCGATGAGCGGCGCCGCGCTCACCGCTCGTGCCCCTCGCCCGTTCCGTCCTTGCGGCTCTTGCCGCCCGGCAGCATCTCCTGCACCTTCGCCTTCAGGCCCTGCCGCAGCACGCTGCCCCGGTCGCTGTCGCCGCGCAGCACGGCGGAGGCCGCCGCCTCGATCTGGTCGAGGGTGGCGTGCGGGGGGATCGGGGGCACGGCAGGGTCGGTGCGGAAGTCGATGACGAAGGGCCGGTCGGCGCTGAGCGCCTGACGCCAGGCGGACTCCACCCCGGCCGGTTCCTCCACCCGCACCCCGTCGAGCCCGATGGAGCGGGCGAATTCCGCGTACGGCACGTCGGGGAGGGCCTGTGAGGCCAGGAACTGCGGCGAGCCGGACATGGCGCGCATCTCCCAGGTGACCTGGTTGAGGTCCTGGTTGTTGAGGACGGCCACCACCAGGCGGGGGTCGTGCCATTCGCGCCAGTACTTGGCGACAGTGATCATCTCCGCGAGCCCGTTCATCTGCATGGCGCCGTCACCGACGAGGGCGATCGCGGGCCGCCCCGGATGCGCGAACTTGGCCCCGATCGCGTACGGCACGCCGGGACCCATCGTCGCCAGCGTGCCCGACAGGGAACCGCGCATCGCACCGCGGATGCGCAGATGCCTGGCGTACCAGTTGGCGGCCGACCCCGAGTCGGCGGTGATGATCGCGTCGTCCGGCAGCAGCCCGTCCAGGGTGGACGCCACGTACTCGGGGTTGATCGGGTCGGCCGTGACGCTGGCGCGGCGTTCCATCACCTTCCACCAGTGCGCCGTGTTCTCCTCGATCTTCTTGCGCCACGCCCCGTGCTTCTTGCGCCGCAACTGGGGCAGCAGTTGCTTGAGGGTCCGCTCGGCGTCGCCCGCCAGGTTGATCTCGAACGGGTAGCGCATCCCGATCATGTGCGGGTCGATGTCGATCTGCACCGCGCGCGCCTGCCCGTACTCCGGCAGGAACTGCGAGTACGGGAAGCTGGAGCCGATCACCAGGAGGGTGTCGCAGTCGCGCATCAGCTCGTACGACGGCCTGGTGCCCAGCAGGCCGATCGAGCCGGTCACGTACGGCAGGTCGTCGGAGAGTACGTCCTTGCCGAGCAGCGCCTTGGCCACCCCGGCCGACAGCACCTCGGCGACCTCCTCGACCTCGGCCCGCGCTGTCCTGGCGCCCTGCCCGATGAGGATGGCGACCTTCTCGCCGTCGTTGAGCAGCTCCGCCGCACGCGCGATGTCCGCTTCGGCGGGCACCGGCGCGCTGGCGGCGATGCCCAGGCTCGAAGGGACCATCTTGAAGGCGTGCTGCGGTGGCGAGTAGTCCAGTTCCTGTACGTCAGCGGGGATGATGAGGGCCGTCACGGTGCGCTTCGCGTACGCCGTCCGCATGGCCCGGTCGAGCACGTTCGGCAGCTGCTCAGGGACGGTCACCATCTCGCAGAAGTCCGACGCCACGTCCTTGTACAGGCTCAGCAGGTCGACTTCCTGCTGATACGAGCCGCCCATGGCACTGCGGTTGGTCTGCCCGACGATCGCCACGACCGGCACGTGGTCGAGCTTCGCGTCGTAGAGGCCGTTGAGCAGGTGAATCGCGCCCGGCCCCGAGGTCGCCGCGCAGACCCCCACCCGGCCGGAGAACTTCGCGTATCCCACGGCCTCGAAGGCGGACATCTCCTCATGGCGCGACTGGAGGAACACCGGCCGGTTGCCGGCCCGCTCCCAGGCGGCCAGCAGGCCGTTGATGCCGTCTCCGGGGTAGGCGAAGACATGCTCCACGTCCCACTCGCGGAGGCGTTGCAGTACGTAGTCGGACACCTTGGCGGACATGAGTCTCCTGTCGGGTCGGGCGACGGACCGGACGCTCGCTGGCGGGGGCCGGGACCGTGGCCGGGAACAAGCGGCGAGTCACCCAACCGGCGGCGGGGAAACGCGCGCCGGGGGGAAAAGCTCAGTGCGCGGGGCGCGACGATTACGGCTATTCGCGCTGTTCACGCCGTTCGCGCTGCCCCGTGATGGTGAAGAGGCCGTGGTCCGGGTCATGGAGGGTCGCCTCGTATCCCGTGTCGGTCAGGGCGGGTTCGGAGGCGACGCCGCCCCCGGCGGCCACGGCCGCCTCCGCCGCCTTGTCCACGTCGGGGACCTCGAAGTACACGTGCCAGCGCGGGCGTACCCGGGGGTCGGGCGCCGCCTCCACGGCCCCGCCGCGCAGCCCGGCGACCGTGTGCCCCCGGTCGCGGACGAGTACCTGGTCGTCGACGTACTCCACGTCGCAGCCGGTCTCGTCGGCCTGGGCCCATCCGAAGACCTGCGCGTAGAAGATCGCGGCGGCGAACGCGTCGCGGGTACGCAGCTCCAGCCACGCCGGAGCCGCGCCGCGCCCCACCGTCCACGACGGCACCCTGCCTTCCCACAGGCCGAAGACGGCGCCGTCCGGGTCGGCGGCCAGCGCGGCGCGGCCGGTACCGAACGCCAGGGGACCGACCGCGACCGTGGCGCCGCGTTCGCGGACCCGGGACGCGGTCTCGTCGGCGTTCTTCACGGCGAAGTAGGGCGTCCAGGACACGGCGATGCGCAGGGTGTCGGCCAGGGCGCCGAGCCCGGCGACGGGCGCGCCGCCCGCGAGGGCGACGGCGAACTCCTCGCCCAGCCGGGCGGGACGGTAGGTCCAGCCGAAGACGGCGCGGTAGAAGTCCTGGGAAGCACGGAGGTCACGGGCCAGCAGGCTCACCCAGCAGGGAGCGCCCGGCACCGCTTGTCTGGGGCCCGGCGCGGGGCCGACGGCCGGCATGGGTTCTCGACTCATTCCCGTTCCATTCGGGCTGGCCCCCACCGCGTGCCCCCGCCGGTCACCTTGCCAGCTCGGCCAGGGGCGCGCACGTCGGCTCGCCCGCCCGGATCGCTCCGCCTCAGCGGACGGGCGCGCTCGCCGCGCCCTGGCGGACGCCGCCTGTGGGGGCGGGCGGTGCTCACTGCAGCCAGATGCGGGCGATGAAGTAGACCAGCGCGGCGAGGACCAGCACGCCGATGAGGAACAGGGGAGCCTTGGCCCACCCTGTCGTCGGGTTGTAGGTTTCCTCCGGCCCCGCGTCGCACGTGCTGCTCTCGGCGGGCGGAGTCTCCCCTGGTGGCACCGACCCGCCGGGCTCCAGGCCCGGGGTGCT
Source organism: Streptomyces sp. A01 (assembly GCF_059026195.1). Lineage (NCBI taxonomy): Bacteria > Bacillati > Actinomycetota > Actinomycetes > Kitasatosporales > Streptomycetaceae > Streptomyces > Streptomyces sp. A01. The sequence goes on from NZ_JBWLKN010000001.1 coordinate 332,937, forward strand.
GTCGGGGTCCGGATCGGGATTCTTGTTGTCCATGTCGTACGAGTAGACGCCCGGCCCAGGTTTCACACCTGCGAGTCGGGTACGCGTGACGAGGGTTCCCCGCGGCCGGCAGGGCGGCGGCTGGCCCGCCCGGCGTGGCGCGCGAGCGCGGACGGCCCGCCGCACCAGCCAGCGAACGCGCCCCGCCGCCTGCCCCGCGCCCAACGGTCCAGCACCGGCACGCCAGGGACCGAATACTCCTGTATGAGTAGAAGACGGACCGTGCTCCGTCGAGGGCGCAGGCCGCTGGGGAGCAGCCGCTGACACGGCCCCGACCAGCGAGGAGACCGGAGGAGTCGCCCTATGACCGACCGCCGACCGCCGAACCCCGTCGACCAGCACCCGCAGCCGGAGTTCCCGCAGCAGGACCAGCCGCACCCCGGTGACACCGAGCGCATGGAACCCCGGCCGGACCACGGCGAATCCTCGTACCAGGGAAGCGGCCGGATGGAAGGCCGCCACACCGTGATCACCGGCGGTGACTCCGGCATCGGACGCGCGGTGGCCCTGGCGTACGCCAGGGAAGGCGCGGACGTCGTCTTCACCTACCTGGAGGAGGAGGAACACGAGGCCGCGGAGACATCGCGGCTGGTGACGGAGGCCGGGCGGCGGGCGGTCGCGGTCTCCTGCGACATCCGCGAGGAGAGCGCCTGCGAGGAGCTGATCCGCCGGGCCGTCGCCGAGTTCGGCACCATCGACGTCCTGGTGAACAACGCCGCCTTCCAGATGTCGCAGCCGGACGGCATCGAGAAGATCACCACCGAGCAGTTCGACCGGGTGACGCGCACCAACCTGTACGGCATGTTCTGGCTCTCCAAGATGGCGCTCCCGCACATACCCGAGGGCGGCAGCATCATCAACACCACCTCCGTCCAGGCGTACAAGCCCAGCCCGCACCTGCTCGACTACGCCATGACCAAGGGCGCCATCATCACGTTCACCCAGGGGCTCGCCGCGATGCTGGTGGAGCGCGGCATCCGGGTCAACGCGGTGGCGCCGGGGCCGGTATGGACGCCGCTGATCCCCGCCACGCTGCCGGACACCCAGAAGTTCGGCGCGCAGGCCCCGATCGGCCGCGCCGGGCAACCGGCCGAAATCGCTCCCGCCTACGTCTTCCTCGCGTCGGCGGAGGCGAGCTACATCACCGCGGAGATCGTCAACGCGACGGGCGGCACGCCGTTGCCCTGATCGGGGCATGCGGCGGGGGCACGGCCGGCGGGCGGATCGCGCAGCCCGCCGGGCGCCATGCCACTCAGCCGGACGCGGTCACCCAGCCACCCAGCTGTTCAGCCGATCGCTCAGTCGACCATGTGGGTATTGCCGAAGAGCGTGGCGTGCTCCAGCACGTCCTCCAGCGGGTCGTCGATCTGTCCCGTCGAAATCAGCGCCCACTGCGGCGCGTTGTGCGAGTTGTGGTGCGTCTCGTCGGCGTACGCGGTCCCGGTCGGCAAGACAGACGCCAGCACCATCGCGCCGAGAGCGGTGGCCTTCATCCTCATGTCGATTCCTCGCCTTGCGTGTTTGTCGGCTTGTGCCATCGACAGGGATATCCACCCGATCGGCCCAAAGGTCACGGCAAGACACGCAAGGTCATCCGAACCGGTTGCGGCATCCATCGAACGCCATGTGGTAATGCCGCATGTTCAGCCGTGTGCTCACGTCGTGTGCGCAAGTCGGCCACCGCGGCGTCCGCGTACGGCGTGACGCGTTACGGGCGCCCGCCCACACCCGACGCCAGCTCGCCCAGCCTCCCGCCGGGCCGACGGCCGCGCAGCGGCGGAGTGGGCGCGCCGACGGGCTTCCGCAGCCCTTCAAGGAGCTCCGTCAGCGCGTAGTGGGCGCTGTGCTGGGGCTGCCAGCCGAGCTCGTCGGCGGCGCGGCCGGTATCCATGACCGGCAGCCGCAACACCGTGCGGAGGAGCCCTGGCGTGGCGGGCACCAGGCGCAGCCGCCACAGCGCCGCCACCGCGGCCGACGCGGCGCCCGCCGGCACCGGCACCAGCCGCGCGCCGAGCAGCGTGGCCAGCTCCCTGGCGTCCACCACCGGCTCGGCGGCGAGGTTGAAGGCTCCGCTCACGGGGCGCGTCACGGCCCGCACGAACGCCTCGGCCGCGTCATCGGTGTGCAGCACCTGGAACCGCAGCCCCGGCACGTCGGGCACCACCGGGACCAGTCCCGGGCGGGCGAGCCGTCCGGGCACGAAGGGCCCGGCGAAGAGCCGGCGCTGCTCCGGCGAAGCCGACCGCTGGAAGATGAAGCCGGGCCGCATCCGTGTCACCCGGATGCCGGGGTGGGCCAGTTCGAAGGCGTCAAGGACGCGCTCCACGTACGCCTTCTCCCGCGGATAGGCGGCCTCGGGCCAGCCGTGTGTCGGCCAGGACTCGTCCACGGCCCGGTCCTTGGGGCCGGGCGAATAGGCCCCCACGGACGAGGAGTAGACCAGGACGGGGACCTCGGCGGCGCTCACGGCGTCGAAGACCCGGATGCTCCCCTCGACGTTCGTGCGCCACGTGGTGACCGGATCGTGGGTGGGCTGGAACAGCCAGGCCAGATGGATCACCGCGTCCGCACCCTGGAAGTGCCCGGTGAGTCCGGACCGCTCGTCGCCGACGTCCGCTTCCACCCACGTCGTCTTCGGCTGGGCCCAGTCCGGCCTCCGCCGGGCGATTCCGACGAGGGAACCGATGCGGGGGTCGCGAGCGAGTGACCTGACCACGCCCGTACCGACATTGCCGGTGGCCCCGACCACCACGACGCGCAGTGGGCGGCTACCTGGAGGTGTTCGGCTCGTCATCGCTGGCGCCCCTCTGCTGCTCTGCTGTGTCCGTGCGGATGTGGCGATGCGGATGTGGCGGTGCGGGGGATACGGGACCGCACAGTCGCGCCAATGTGCGTGTCTGCGGCTTTTCGCCCGCTCCACGGGCATTCCGGGTATCCCGGGGTCTTCCGGCGCAAACACCGGGCGCGGCGGCGGCCGCGGCACCGTCCCGGCGCGTGGGGACCCCCGCGCCCCGAGAGCCTGGCTTTCTCCGCGCGGAGGGCTTGATCACCCCCTGCGGCTGCCTCATCCTGGCAGCAGTCCGAAAAGGCCACTGTTCAGAATCGCCTGCCTGCCTGCCTGCCTGCCTGCCTGCCTGCCTGCCTGCCTGCCTGCCAGTCGGTCGGTGGGTCGGTCGGGGCCGGGCCGGTCGCGAGGCCGCGGGCGCGAGCGAGGCGCGGGAGGAACGTGACGGACGACTGGGGTGGGGACGCTGGAGGGCCGGACGCCGCCACGCGGACCACGCGCGGGTACGCGGGCAAACCGGCGGCCGAACGGCGCGCTGAGCGGCGGCGCCGACTGCTCGCCGCGGGGCTGCAGCTCTTCGGCGACAGCCCTGGCTACCGCTCCACCTCGGTCACGGCCCTGTGCGACGCCGCGGGCTTGTCGACACGCCAGTTCTACGAGGAGTTCCGCAACCTCGAAGAGGTGCTGTCGGTCCTCCACCACCAGGTCAACGACCGAGCCGAGGAAGCCGCCACGGCGGCGCTCGGCGAGACCGCCGCGCTCGGCGTCGAGCAGCGGGCCGCCGCCGCCTTCCGCGCGTACGCCCAGGTCGTCACCCGCGATACACGGTACGTCCGGATCGCGTTCGTCGAAGTCGTCGGTGTCAGCGCCGCGCTGGAGAGCCGGCGCTTCGCCCGGCGGGCTCGCTGGACCGATCTCATGCTCGCGGAGGCGGCCGCGGCGGCCCAGCGCGGCGAGGCCGCCCGCCGGGACTACCGGGTCGCGGCGACCGCCTTCATCGGCGCGGTCAACGGCCTCCTGCACGACTGGTCCGCCGGTTGTGTCACCGCGACCCTCGACCAGATCGTCGACGAACTCGTCATGATCCTCGTCGGCGTCCTGCGCCCCCACGGCTGGCTTCCCGCGACGGCGGGGCCGGAACCTGGCGCGGCCGGAGCCGGGCCCTCCCCGCCGTAGCAGCCGTAGCAGCCGTAGAACGGACACCGTACGACACGGACGACGCCGGACGGCGACAGCGGCGACCATCCGCCCGCCCAGCAGGATCGAAGGCCCACCCTCCAGGGTTGAAGACCGGGTTAGGCTCGGTCGGCGTGACGACAGACGCGACGCTGGCGACCGCCCAGCGATCACTGGGCGACCCGGACCTCACCTATCCGCTGTGGCCGCCACTCACCCACGGCTGCCCCCGAACCAGCACGGACACCGTCTCCTACCCCGTCGAAGTGGACTACGCCTACGCGCGCGTGAGCCACGATTTCCTCTCGGCGGGGGGCTCCGCGTCGTGCGGTGCAGGGCTGGAGCGGTGGGCGCAACTCCTTCCGCCGCTGGCCGCGCCCGGTCTCGGCGAAGGCGGTACGCCGCTGGTCGAGCTGGAGCCCGGGGTCTACGTGAAGGACGAGTCACGCAACCCCACCTGGAGCCACAAGGACCGGCTCAACCGCTGCACGGTCAGCGCCGCCCTGGGGGTCGGCGCGCCGGGCATCGTGGTCGCTTCCTCCGGTAACCACGGGGCGTCCGCTGCGGCGTTCGCCGCTCGCGCCGGTCTGCGGTGCGTCGTCCTCGCGTCCGCCGGAACACCGCCCGCGGTCGACGCGTTCCTGCACGCCTACGGCGCCGTCGTGCTGCCGGTGCCGGAAGCCGCGCGATGGCCCCTGATGCGACAGATCGTCGACCGGATGGGCCTGCACCCCGTCAGCAACCTCACCCCCACGCACACCGGCCACCCCTTCGGCCCCGAGGGCTACAAGACCATCGCGTACGAGATCCACACCGAGATCGGTGTGCCGGAGGCCGTGTTCCTGCCCACCGGATACGGCGAACTCCTCTTCGGCGTCTGGAAGGGCTTCGCCGAACTGCGCGATCTGGGCCTGACGGCGACGGTCCCCCGGATGTTCGGATGCGAACCCGCCGCCGGTGGCCCCCTCGCCGCCGCGGTGCGCCAGGGACTCCCCGCCGCACGCGTCACCGTGGGACCGACCGACGCCTACGCGATCGACTCCGCGGTCAGCGGTTACCGCGGGGTGGTCGCCCTGCGGGACAGTGGCGGCCGTGCCCTGCTCGTCACCGACGAGCAGATGAGAGCCGCCCAGCGCGACATGGCCCGGGGCGGCCTCTGGGCGGAACTCTCCAGCGCCGCGGCACTCGCGGGGCTGCGGAGCGTCGAACACGTCGACGGCCCGGTCGGCCCGGTCGTCTGCGTTTCCACCTCCAGCGGCTTCAAGGACCGCGGCGTCGCCTCCGGCACGCCCACCACGGCCACCACGGTCGACCCGGAATGGAAGGAAGTGCGCCGCATACTGCGGGCCGCGGGCGTCGGGGAGTGATGACGGCCGTGGTGCCGTGACCGTGACCCGGGGGCCCGTGGCCCCGTGACGCCGGGGCCGCGGCCCGAAGCGGCGGCGGGCTGTTTCCTCCCTGTTTCCTCCGGGGAACCCGGGGCACCCCGGAAGGGGACCAAGGCAGGAGGGTACGAGATGAGCGCCTTCACCGCGAGACGAGGACGGGCCACCGCCCGGCGGGTCGCGAACAGTTCGGCCATGGACGGAGCCGCACGCTGGGGGCTGGCCGCCCGTGGGGTGGTCTACATCCTCGTGGGGCTGCTGGCGTTGCGGATCGCGTCCGGCGGCGGCAGCGAACAGGCCGACAGCGGCGGGGCCTTGCGGGAACTCGCCGAGAGGCCCTTCGGGTCCTTCCTGATCTGGGCGATCGGCGTCGGGCTCGCCGCGATGGCGCTGTGGCGGCTGTCGGAGGCCCTGTTCGGGGCCGCCGGGCCCGGTGGGCACAAGGCGAGCAAGCGGCTGCTGTCCGCCGCACGATGCGTGTTCTACGCCGTGGTCGCGTACTCGGTGATCTCCTTCGCGGCCAGGGAGAAGGGCAGCGGATCGAGCGACAAGCGGTCGCGGGACGTGACGGCCGACGTCCTGGGGATGCCCGCCGGTCAGTGGCTGGTCGCCGTCGCCGGGCTGGCGGTGGCCGGGGCGGGCGTGGTGATCGCCGTACGGGCGGCGCTGCGGAAGTTCCGCAAGCATCTGAAGAGCACGCTGATGTCCCGTGACGCCCGGAAGGCGGTCGACTTCCTGGGCGTCAGCGGTGGCATCGCGCGCGGTGTGTTCTTCGTCGTCGCGGGCGGCTTCGCTGTCAAGGCGGCGGTCGCCTACGACCCGGACGAGGCCAAGGGCATGGACGACACACTGCGTACTTTCGCCGACACCCCGGCGGGGCCGTGGCTGCTGGCGCTGATCGCGGTGGGGCTGGTGCTGTTCGGCGTCTTCTCGCTCGCACTGGCCCGCTGGCGCAGGGTCTGACCGGGCGCCTGTTGGTGACAGGTGTTGTGGGCCCCGTCCCGGCATCTCAGGGACGTCGGGCTTGGCCGTTGTGTGGGGGTGCGGTGGGGCCTGTGTGCGACGGCGGTATGCGCACGCGACGCAAAGGTGGATAGGGACAGGCGGGGCACGTACTGTCGGCCTGCGTGGTGGCTGAGCCGACTGGCCGGTGCCCGTACACATCAGGTCGTGGCCCTGGATGGGTTGACACCTATGGATCTTCTTCCGTTTGCCGCCGCTCATGCCGTCACGGTGGCGGGCTGGCCGACTTCTTTGAGGGAGGTCGTCATGTGGTGCGGGCGGCAGGAGTTCCCCGTGACCCCGCAGACGATCACTGACTGGCAGCGGGACGACGACGTGCGGGCCCACATCCTCGTCGAGGATGAGAAAGTCATCGGTTACGGAGAGTTGTGGTTCGACGCCGAGGAAGACGAGGCCGAGCTCGCCCGGATCATTGTGGCGCCCGGCATCCGCGGGAAGGGGCTCGGCCGTGTGCTGGTGCGAGGGCTTCTCGCGCAGGCTCTCGGGGCGGGCTGTTCCGACGTCTTCATGCGGGTGCATCCGGACAACGAGACAGCTCTGCGGTGCTATCGGGGGGCCGGGTTCGTGCCGGTTGAAGCCCACCTTGCCGGGAGTTGGAACGTTGCTCAGCCGGTCGGCTATGTCTGGCTCACGCGCGATGCCGAAGCCCCGTGCGGCTGAGCGTCACCGGCAGTGCCGGATGCGGGACCGCTCCGCGCCGGTAGGAGGACCGGGCCTCCTGGCCCTCCTACCCGATCATCGGCCCCGATCACTGTCCCCGATCATTGACCGCGTTCATTGATGGGGCGCGTCACGCCTCGCGGACCCCGAAGGGCCGTCTGCCCCGGAATCCTGGGGGAGCGTCACCGCTGAGCCGGAGTGCAGCGTGATGTGTACCGGCGTAAGGCTAGTGGCATCGGCCGACGGCTCCCCGGTGCCGGAGTGACGGGCGTAGCGCGGATGGGCGCCTCCGCTGATCTGGAGGCGGACGCGGTGCCCGGCGGCGAAGCGGTGGGCGGTGGAGCTCATCGGCACGGTGACGTCCGAGGGAGTCTCCCCGGTGGTCCGCAGCCGGGTCAGCCCGTCGCAGACATTGGTGGAACGCCCTTGCGCGTCCACGTCGCAGAGCCGGGCGAAGACATCGGCGTAGCCGGTGTCCGTGGAGACCCGCAGCCGCGCGGAGACGGGGCCGAGAGCGTCCACGGGCTCGGTCAGCGGCGGGCTGGTGAACGTCAGGACGTCCTCCCGCGCTTCGAGGTCGCCGTTGTCGCGGGGACCGGCGGCGCGGGAGAGGAGGGGCCCGCCCATTGAGGGGGTGGGGTCGGCCGGGTCGTAGCGGAAGGACGTCAGCGGCGCGGACCCCACGGGGGCGCGCTGGGTGAGAGCCCCGTCCGGGGCGGGGAACCAGTCGGTCGTGGCGGTGGCCGGCACCGCACCGCGCCTCCGCACCGCGCCGCACCGCCGCGCCGTTCCACCGTGCTCAGCCGCCTGATCGTGCGGACCGCTCCCCGCCCCGCGCGGGCGCGGGCGCGTAGCGCTACGGACCACGGGCGCGGATCGACGGGTAGTCCGTCCTGTGTGGGCGCGGGCGGAGCCCGGCGCCCGCCAGCGCCCCGCCTCCGCGCAGGCGCGAACACCCTCTGCGGGGGCGGCGGTGTCCCTACGTCCCGTCCCGCCCACGCCCGCCCCCGGGGGTCACGATTACGTCTCGGAGGGGGCCCGGAGTCTTGCGTTCCGCTGATGTAATCGATTTCATTCGTCCTTGTAATCGATTCCACAAGGAGGTGGAACGCGGATGGCGAGCATCAAGGACGTCGCTCGGCATGCCGGGGTCTCCGTCGCCACGGTCTCCCGGGTGCTCAACGATCACCCGTCCGTTCGCGCGGATACCCGCGACCGGGTGCTGGCCGCTGTCGCCGGGCTCGGCTACCGGCCCAACGCCGTGGCCCGCTCGTTGCGTACCGACCAGACCCGGACCCTCGGGCTCGTCATCAGCGACGTGCTCAACCCGTTCTTCACCGAACTGGCCCGCTCCGTGGAGGACGAGGCCCGCGCGCTGGGCTACAGCGTCATCATCGGCAACGCCGACGAACGCCCCGATCTCCAGGACCATCACGTCCGCACCCTGCTGGACCGGCGCATCGACGGCCTGCTGGTCAGCCCGACCGACGGCGGCTCGCCACTGATGCTGGACGCGGCACGCTCGGGCACCCCGATGGTCTTCGTCGACCGCTGGATGCACGGGGTCGACGTCCCCGTGGTCCGTACGGACGGGCGCTCGGCGGTGCGTGACCTCGTCGCGCATCTGCACGCGCTGGGGCACCGTCGGCTCGCGATCATCGCGGGACCCGCCGCCACCACCACGGGACGTGAGCGGGTCGACGCCTTCCGGTCCGCGCTGCGCGAGTTCGGCCTCGCGCTGCCCGCCGCGTACATCGGGCAGGGCGACTTCCAGGCGGACAGCGGACGTCGTGTCACCGCGGGCTTCCTCGCGCTTCCCGAGCCGCCCGAGGCGATCTTCGCCGCCGACAACCTCATGGCGCTGGGCGCGATGGACGAGATCAGGGCGCGTGGACTGCGCGTCCCCGACGATGTGGCGCTGGCCGCGTTCGACGACATCCCGTGGTTCGTGCACACCGACCCGCCGATCACCGCCGTCGCCCAGCCGACCGGCGAGCTGGGCCGTGCCGCCGTACGGGCCCTGATCGACGTGGTCGAGGGCCGCCCCGCCGAGTCCGTGGCCTTGTCGGCCCGCCTCGTCGCACGCCGCTCCTGCGGCGAAGAAGGGAGCAACCGTTGAGCAAGCGGCCGCCCAGCCAAGCCCACGCCAGCCACGACCGGCCCCCCATTCAGGACCGGACCCCGTCGCCCGCGCGCGAACTGCTGCGCACGGAGGGCCTGCGCAAGACGTTCCCCGGCGTCGTGGCCCTCGACGGCGTCGACTTCGACCTGCGCGCCGGTGAGGTACACGTCCTGCTCGGCGAGAACGGCGCGGGGAAGAGCACGCTCATCAAGGCGCTCTCCGGTGTCCACCAGCCCGACGGCGGGCGTGTGTTCATCGACGGCGACCCGGTCCGCATCCAGGGCGCACGGGACGCGGAACGGTTCGGCATCGCCACCATCCACCAGGAGTTCAACCTCGTCCCCGAGCTGAGCGTCGCCGAGAACATCTTCCTCGGCCGCCAGCCGCGCCGCCTGGGCATCGTGGACCGCAAGAAGATGTACGCGGACGCCGCTGCGCTGCTCGACCGGGTCGGTGTCGGAGTCGACCCCCGCACCCGGATTCGCGAACTGGGCATCGCCCGGTTGCAGATGGTGGAGATCGCCAAGGCGCTCAGCCTGGACGCCCGGGTTCTGATCATGGACGAGCCGACCGCCGTGCTCACCACCGACGAGGTCGACAAGCTGTTCCGCATCGTCCGCGCGCTGCGCGCCGACGGGGCGGGGATCGTCTTCATCACGCACCACCTGGAGGAGATCGCCGCTCTCGGCGACCGGGTCACCGTGCTGCGCGACGGCCGCAGCGTCCAGCAGGTCCCCGCGGACACCGACGAGGACGAACTCGTACGGCTCATGGTCGGCCGCAGCATCGAGCAGCAGTACCCGCGCGAGCGCACCAGCGAGCCGGACGCGGGCGCCCCGCCGCTGCTGAAGGTCGAAGGGCTCACCCGCGACGGCGTCTTCCACGACGTCTCCTTCGAGGTGCGCGCCGGAGAGGTGGTCGGCCTGGCCGGGCTCGTCGGTGCGGGGCGCACCGAGGTGGCGCGTGCCGTGTTCGGCGCCGACCCGTACGACTCGGGCACCGTCGAGGTGCTGGGCCGGGTGCTGAGCGGCCATGATGTGCCCGCCGCGATGGACGCCGGGATCGGCCTCGTACCGGAGGACCGCAAGGGCCAGGGCCTGGTCCTCGACGCCCCGGTGGACGAGAACCTGGGCCTGGTCACCATGCGTCGCGCGACCCGCGCCGGGCTGGTGGACCGGGCCGGGCAGCGGCGCGCCGCAGCGCGCGTCGCGGAGCAGCTCGCGGTCCGGATGGCGGGTCTCGACCAGCGGGTGCGCACCCTGTCCGGCGGCAACCAGCAGAAGATCGTCATCGGCAAGTGGCTGCTCGCCGACAGCAAGGTGCTGATCCTCGACGAGCCGACGCGCGGCATCGACGTCGGCGCGAAGGTCGAGATCTACCAGCTCATCAACGAACTGACGGCGTCAGGCCACGCGGTCCTGATGATCTCCAGCGACCTCCCCGAGGTGCTGGGCATGAGCGACCGGGTCCTGGTCATGGCTCAGGGGCGGATCGCCGGTGAACTCGACGCGCAGGAAGCGACCCAGGACGCCGTGATGGCCCTGGCCGTAAAGGAAACGGAGGGCTCCCGTGGCCACTGACACGACCGGCGCGGCCAAGGCTGGCTCAGCCAAGACCGGCTCAGCCAAGACCGGCTCAGCCAAGACCGCGGGGAGTTCGCTGCCGCTGCGGCGGATGCTGCTCGACAACGGAGCGCTCAGCGCCCTGGTGGTGCTGCTGGTGGCGATGTCGCTGCTGTCCGGCGACTTCCTGACCACCCAGAACCTGCTGAATGTGGGCGTGCAGGCAGCGGTGACCGCGATCCTCGCGTTCGGCGTCACCTTCGTCATCGTCTCGGCGGGCATCGACCTGTCCGTCGGTTCGGTGGCGGCCCTGTCCGCGACCGTCCTGGCCTGGACAGCGACCTCACACGGCCTGCCGGTGTGGCTGGCCGTGGTGCTCGCGGTCGCCACCGGCGTGGCCTGCGGGCTGGTGAGTGGCGCGCTGGTCTCGTTCGGCAAGCTGCCGCCGTTCATCGCCACCCTCGCCATGCTGTCCATCGCCCGTGGCCTGTCCCTGGTCATCTCCCAGGGCAGCCCGATCGCGCTGCCCGATCCGGTTTCCACCCTGGGTGACACGCTCGGTGGCTGGTTGCCGGTGCCCGTGATCGTGATGGTGGTCATGGGACTGCTGACGGCCGGGGTGCTCGGCCGTACGTTCATAGGCCGTTCGATGTACGCGATCGGCGGCAATGAGGAAGCGGCGCGGCTGTCCGGCATCCGGGTACGCCGTCAGAAGCTCGTGATCTACGCGCTGTCCGGCGCGTTCGCCGCCGTGGCGGGCATCGTGCTCGCCTCCCGGCTGTCCTCGGCGCAGCCGCAGGCCGCCGTCGGCTACGAACTCGACGCCATCGCCGCGGTGGTGATCGGCGGCGCCAGCCTGTCCGGGGGCGTCGGCAAGGCGTCCGGCACGCTGATCGGCGCACTGATCCTCGCGGTGCTCCGCAACGGGCTCAACCTGCTGGAGGTCTCCGCGTTCTGGCAGCAGGTCGTCATCGGTGTGGTCATCGCGCTGGCGGTGCTGCTGGACACGGCACGGCGCCGCGCGGGCGCACGCCCCGCCACCGGGGCCGCGGGTGCCTCCGGCGCGTCAGGACCGGGGCGCCCGGGCCGCAAGGGCGCCCGGGCCGTGACGTACGTGGTCGCCGCCGCGCTGGCGGCGGGGCTGCTGTTCGGGGTCTCGCAGTGGCGGTCGGGCTCGTCCGGTTCGGGCACCAAGGTGGGCCTGTCGGTCTCCACGCTCAACAACCCGTTCTTCGTGCAGATGAAGGCGGGCGCCCAGGCGGAGGCCAAGCGGCTCGGCGCCGAACTGAGCGTCACCGACGCCCAGAACGACGCGTCGCAGCAGGCCAACCAGCTGCAGAACTTCACCAGCCGCGACGTGCGGTCGATCGTGATCAACCCGGTGGACTCGGACGCGGCGAGCCCGGCCGTGCAGGCCGCCAATGACGCGGGCATCCCCGTCGTCGCCGCCGACCGCGGCGTCAACAAGGCGGACGTCGCCACCGTCGTCGTCTCCGACAACGTCGCGGGCGGCAAGCTGGCCGCCAGGGCACTGGCCGAGCAACTCGACGGCAAGGGCCGGATTCTGGTCCTCCAGGGCACCGCAGGAACCTCCGCGTCACGCGAGCGCGGCAAGGGCTTCGCCGAGGGCATGAAGGCGTACCCCGAAATCAAGGTCGTCAGCAAGCAGCCCGCCGACTTCGACCGGGCCAAGGGCCTGGACGTGACGACCAACCTGCTCCAGGCGCACCGCGGCATCGACGGGATCTTCGCCGAGAACGACGAGATGGCGCTCGGCGCGGCCAAGGCCCTGGGGCCCAAGGCGGGCAAGTCGGTCAAGGTCGTCGGCTTCGACGGCACCCCGGACGGGCTGAAGGCCGTGCGCGACGGCTCGCTGGCGGCGACCGTGGCCCAGCAGCCCAAGGAGCTGGGCAGGCTGGCGGTCAGGAACGCGGTGAAGCTCGCCGAGGGCGACAAGACCGCCCGTACGGTGAAGGTGCCGGTGAAGATCATCACCGCCAAGTGACGGTCCCGTAGGGACGGTCCCGTGCGGAGGTTCGGTACGGCCGGTCCCGTACGGTCGGCAGGGGCCGCGCCACGCGCGCGGCCCCATCCGCCATCCGCCATCCGCCATCCACGCGGTCATCAGCCATCCAGTACGGGCCACGCGCCACGCGAGCGATGCCCCACGAGACCCCTGAGCCATGCGTCATGAGAACCATCAGTCACACGAAAGGACGTACGAGATGCTCGACTACGACCTGCTGGTCGTAGGGTCGGCCAACGCCGACCTCGTGGTCGGTGTCGACCGCCGCCCGGCGGCCGGTGAGACCGTCCTCGGTTCCGACCTGGTGATCCACCCCGGCGGCAAGGGCGCCAACCAGGCCGTCGCCGCCGCCAGGCTGGGAGCCCGCGCGGCACTGCTCGCCCGCGTCGGTGACGACCCGCACGGCGAGCTGCTGCTGGACGCGCAGCGCGCCGCCGGTGTGGACACCCGGGGCGTACTGGTCGGCGGCGCGCCCACCGGCGTAGCGCTGATCACGGTGGACCCGTCCGGTGACAACAGCATCGTCGTCGCGCCGGGCGCCAACGCCTGCCTCGCACCCGCCGATGTGCGGGCGGCGAGCGGCCTGCTGGCGGCGGCCCGGGTCGTCTCGATGCAGCTGGAGATCCCGCTGGAGACGGTCGCCGAGGTGGTACGCACGGTACGGCCAGGCACCCGGGTGCTGCTCAACCCCTCGCCCCCGGCCGCGCTGCCCGCCGACGTGCTGGCCGCCTGTGACCCCCTGGTCGTCAACGAGCACGAGGCCCGGATGCTGCTCGACGAGGGCCCGCACAACGGGGCGGCCGAGCCCGAGGCGTGGGCCGCCGCCCTGCTCGCCCGCGGTCCGCGTTCGGTGGTGGTGACCCTGGGCTCGGCCGGTGCCCTGGTCGCCGACCGGCAGGGCGTGGTGCGCGTGCCCGCGCCGCGCGTGACCGCCGTGGACACCACGGGCGCTGGTGACGCGTTCACGGGCGCGCTCGGGCTGCGGCTCGGCAGGGGAGACGACCTGGCGACGGCGGTGCGGTTCGCGGTCCGCGTAGGCGCCGTAGCCGTGACCCGGCGCGGGGCTCAGGCGTCGTATCCCACCAGCGAGGACATCCCCGCCTCGTGAAACGCAGCGGCATCCTCAACCGCCACCTCTCCGGTGCGCTCGCCCTCCTCGGCCACACCGACACGGTGATGGTGTGCGACGCCGGTCTGCCGATCCCGGCGAGCGCGCTGGTGGTGGATCTCGCCTTCCGGGCCGGAGTGCCCTCGTTCGCTGTCGTGCTTGAGGGCCTGCTGGAGGAGCTGGTGATCGAGGGGGCCACGGCGGCGCTGGAGGTACGCGACCACAACCCGGCCACCGCCGCCCTGCTGGCCGGGTCCTTCCCGGGCCCGCCGGGACCGGCCCTGGAGCTGGTCCCGCACGAGGAGCTGAAGGCCCGTACGGCCGCGGCGCGGCTGGTGGTCCGTACGGGGGAGGCCCGGCCGTACGCGAACGTGCTGCTGCGCTGCGGCGTGCCCTTCTGAACATCCTTCGGCGCCCCGGACGCCGGACGCGGCAGACGGGTGAAGCAGCCGGCTGAAGCACCGGGCGCAGCACCGGATGGAGCAGCCCGGTGGCGTGCGGGTCCGGTTTCCGGCGCTGTTTCCCTGTGGGCCAGTGGGGTACCCGGTGGGCTCATGACACGCCTGTTCAGCGTGAGCGGGCCCGACCGTGCACGCGGGCCCGTACACACGGGAAGGACCGTGAGCATGGGCACGGAGACGGGGACGGGCAGGGAGACCACGCCGGGCGACGGGCTGCGCATCGTCGTGGTCGGGGCCACCGGCAACATCGGCACGAGCGTCGTGCGGTCGCTGGCCGCGGACTCCCAGGTGGCCTCGATCGTGGGAGTGGCCCGCAGAGCACCCGGCTGGACCGCCCCCAAGACGACATGGGCGAGCGTGGACGTCACCGAGGACCCCGGGCTCGCCGCGTACTTCGCCGGGGCGGACGCCGTCATCCATCTGGGGTGGCTGTTCCACCCCTCCCACCACCCCGCCGTCACCTGGCGCAACAACGTCGGAGGCAGCGAGCGCGTCTTCCGGGCCGTGGCCACGGCGGGAGTGCCCGCGCTCATCCACGCCTCATCGGTCGCCGCCTACTCCCCGGGCCCGAAGGACCACGCGGTGGACGAGAGCTGGCCCACGCACGGCTGGCCGGAGTCCGCGTACTGCCGGGAGAACGCCTACGTGGAGCGGATGCTGGACTCCTTCAGTCGCGAACACCCGGGCATCCGCGTCGTCCGCATGCGCCCCGGCATCGTCTTCAAGCGGCAGTCGGCGAGCCAGCAGCGCCGCATCTTCGCCGGGCCGTTCCTTCCCGGCCGGTTGCTGCGGCCCCGCCTCATCCGCGTCGTGCCGGACATCCCCGGCTTGCGCTTTCAGGCGCTGCACACCGATGACGCGGCCCGCGCCTTCCATCTGGCCGCCACCGGCCAGGTGCACGGGGCCTTCAATCTCGCGGCGGACCCGGTCATCGACGCCCGCACGCTCGCGCGGTTGCTGGGAGCACGCGTCGTACGGGTGCCCCACGCGGTGTCACGCGCCGCCGTGGACACGGCGTGGCGGCTGCGGCTGCTGCCCGCCCCCGGAAGTCTTTTCGAGGCCGTCCTGCGCTTCCCGGTCATGGACACCAGCCGCGCCAGGGACGAACTGGGCTGGCACCCGGCCTGGTCGGCGGGCGAGGCGGTCACCGAACTCCTGGCGGGCCTGCGCGACAGATCCGGCATGGCCACCCCGCCCTTGACGCCCAGGGTGCCGGGCGGGCGCTTCGGCGAGGCGGCCAGCGGCGTGGGGGGACGCCAGTGAGTGCGCCCGTGCCCGGCCGGCGGCCTACCCTCGCGACCGGAGGCGGGCGGCAGCCGGGAGCGCCCGACGCCCTCGTGGTCGGCGCCGGGCCCAACGGCCTGGTGGCCGCCAACGTCCTCGCCGACGCGGGCTGGCAGGTTCTCGTCCTCGAAGCACAACCGCACCCCGGCGGCGCGGTACGCAGCGACCGCGGCGTGCACCCGGACTACGTGACCGACATCTTCAGCTCCTTCCACCCGCTGGCCGTCGCCTCACCGGCCATCCGGGCCCTGGAACTCGAACGCTGGGGCCTGTCCTGGAGCCACGCCCCCGCCGTCCTCGCCCACCCCCTGCCCGACGGCCGCTGCGCCGTCCTGCACCGCGACAGGCACCGCACAGCCGCGGGCCTCGAAGCGTTCGGAAACAGAGACGGCGAGGCGTATCTGCGCCTCACCCGGCTGTGGGACCGGCTCGGCCCCGACCTGCTGCGCGCGCTCTTCAGCCCCTTCCCGCCGGTACGCGCCACGGTCGCGCTGGCCGCCAAGGTCAGGGCGGCGGGCGGGCTGCGGCTGCTGCGCATGCTCATGACGCCCGTGCGGCAGCTCGGTGCGGAGGACTTCACCGGGCTTGGCGGGCCGCTCCTGCTGGCAGGATGCGCCCTGCACGCCGACTTCTCTCCCGAGTCGTCGGGCACCACCATGTTCGGCTGGCTGCTGGCGATGCTCGGGCAGCACCACGGCTGGCCGGTGCCCGTGGGGGGAGCGAACAGCCTCACCGACGCTCTCGTACGGCGCCTTGAGTCCAAGGGCGGAAGCGTGCGGTGCTCGGCGCCGGTACGGAAGGTCCTGGTCCGACGCGGCCGGGCCGTCGGCGTGGTCACCGCTGACGGCGACACCGTGGACGCGGGGCGCGCGGTCCTCGCCGACGTACCGGCGCCCGCGCTGTACGGGCACCTCGTCAGCCCGGAGGAGCTGCCGGACCGGCTGCACGACGACATCCGCCGCTTCCAGTGGGATTACGCGACCTTCAAGGTCGACTGGGCGCTGACGGGACCCGTTCCCTGGCTCGCGCCCGAGGCCGCCGAGGCGGGCACTGTCCACCTCGCCGACGGCATCGACCACATGACGCGGTACAACGCACAGCTGGCCACCCGTCGGATACCCGACCGGCCCTACGCGCTCCTGGGGCAGATGACCACCGCCGACCCGAGCCGGTCACCGCCGGGCACCGAGGCGGCGTGGGCCTACACACACCTGCCCCAGCAGCCCGCCGGGGACGCGGGCGAGGCCGGGATCACCGGCGCGTGGGGCCCGGGGGAGCGCGAGGCCATGGCCGACCGCGTCGAGGCCGAAGTCGAACGGCGCGCCCCAGGTTTCCGCGACCGCGTCGCCGCCCGGCGCGTCCTCGCCCCGCCCGACCTGGAGGAGCGCGACCAGAGCCTGCGCAACGGAGCACTCAACGGCGGGACGGCCGCCATCCACCAGCAGCTCTTCTTCCGCCCCGTACCGGGAACGGGGCGCCCGGAGACCCCTGTCACCGGCCTGTATCTGGCCTCGGCGTCCGCCCACCCCGGGGGCGGCGTGCACGGCGCCTGCGGAGCCAACGCGGCCCGCGCCGCACTGCGCGCGCGACTGCCCGTCGTGCGTCATGTGCTCGCCCCCGGGCTGGCAGCCCTCCAGCGGGCGCTCACCAGCGGAAAGGACATCCCCAGCCACTGACAGGACCCCGTCGGCTCCGGACGGTGAGCAGCGCGACACTCGGCATGACCGATCGGCACCGCGGCAGGCATGCGGAGCAGCAGGTACGTACAGCAGAGCAGGCGTACGGCAGAGCAGGCACGTACGGCAAGCACGTTTGACCGTCCCAACAGCAGTCAGGAGTGGTTCCCATGGCAATGCGACACGTTCTGGTGCGGCGGTCCCCCGCGGCGGTGTGGGCTGTGCTCAGCGATGGCGCGCTCTACTCCGAGTGGGTCGTGGGCACCCATGACTCCGAGGAGGCGGACCCGGACTGGCCCGCCGTGGGCGCCCGCATCCGCTACACGGTGCGCCTCGGGCCATGGGACCTGCGGGGCCGTACGACGGTCCGTATCTGCGAGGAGCCAGGAAACCTCGAACTCGAAGCAGAGGCGGGCGCCCTCGGCACCGCGCGCATCGCCATCAACGTACGGCCCTGGTCGACGGGGTCCCTGATCACCGTGGACGAGCACCCGCTGCGCGGCGCGGGCGCGAAGCTGCACAACGTCGCCGTCGACGCCGTGCTCCAGCTGCGGCACCGCAAGATGCTCGACCGGCTGGCCCAGACCGTCGAGGCGTCCACCCCGGAGTTCGCACAACCGATGGACTGAGCACGGACACCGCTGAGCACGGACACCGGCGCCCCGCGCGGGCTGCCCCGCGGCATCCTGGCCTGCAGGCAACGCGTGGAGCGAGGGCCTACAAGGGCTCACCTATGGGGACATGCGAGGGTGCATGAGGGAACGCGGGGGGCGGGGGCCGACACGTCGATCGGTGTCGGCCCCCGCCCTGTCCCGGCCACGGGCCGCCGGAGCATGGGGCACGGTCAGGTCCCCGGCGGTCAGGTCCGGTAGTCCTCCACGCCCAGCCCGAGGCCGCGAGCGATGTCCTGGACGTTCTCGTACCGCCCGCCTTCCGGAAGCCGATCGGCGAGCTGGATCAGGCGGTCGGGGGCGTTGTGGTCCCTGAGGGTGGCCAGGATGGTGCTGCGGTCGGCCGGATAGATGCCGCGTTCGAGGTGCTTGGCCAGCTCGGTGCGTGTCTCGACGTCGCCGTGGGTCATGCCCGGCGGCGTGGAGCCCGAGGCCCTCCCGCCCGGCTCCCTGTCCGCGACCGGCTGGTCCTCGCCGGACGGCTGAAGTTCATGCTCCTCCTCGGCCCGGAGCGCCCGCCCGGCCTTCAGCTCGCCCTGGAGCTCCTTCTTCATCTCGTCATCCCGGAGCGGACCGGTCTTGTTCCTGCCATGCGTGGTCATGCTGGCCTCCAGTTCGGGTTCCGTTGCGGATCAGAGAGGCTTTGCACGCGGGTTCCCTGGTCGGCGCCGGTTACACAAGCCGCGGCCGGAGCGCGGGGTGCGGCGGCTGCCCTCCGGGGCGGCTGGGCCCTGTGTGCCTCGGGAACGGGCCCGACGAGGCCGCGAGTGCGGCGAGCCGTGCGGCGGTGGCGGTGTCCGGCGCCGGACACACAAGCGTGTCACTCGCCGCACCCCCGATGGGTGGAGGCTCGATGTCGACCGGGTTTCTTGAACGAGGTTCTTGTGCGGGCTTCTTGAGCAAGTTTCTTGAACGAGCGATCAACTATGGTTAGAGTGAGGGCATGAGCAGGACGAAGGAGTTCGACCCCGACGCGGCACTGCGGACGGCCATGGAGCTGTTCTGGCGGCAGGGCTACGAGACGACATCGATGCAGGACCTGGTCGACCATCTCAGGCTCGGCCGGGGCAGCATCTACGGTGCCTTCGGCGGCAAGCGCGAGCTGTACCTGAAGGCGCTGGACCGCTACGTCGAGGACACCAGGGAGGCGCTGCTGGGACGCCTTTCTGTGCCGGGTTCGGGGCTCGAAGCGGTGCGCGGGCTGCTGCGGCACTACGCGGAGATGTCGCTGGAGGACGTCGACAGCAAGGGCTGCCTGGTCACCAACACGGCGGTTGAGCTGCCGGCCGACGAGGGGGCGAGCCGCCGGGTCGTCACGTCCCTGGAAATCATGGAGATGGCCCTCGCGGGAGCGCTGACGCGGGCCCGCGCCGAGGGCGAGCTGCCCACTGACAAGGACCCCGCCGCGCTGGCCAGGTTTCTGGTGACCGTCCTGCAAGGAATGCGCGTGGTCGGCAAGACCCCGGTGCGCGAGCGCTTTCTCCACGACACCGTGGAGCACGCTCTCACCCTGCTGCGGTAGGCCCGCCCCGGCGCCGTTTTCGTTCGCCCGCGAGCCGGGTCCCTGTCCCGCTTCGCCTCACCGGCTCTACCGCCGTACGGGGCATTTCGCTGCCCTCATACTGGACCGATCGTTAAAGAAAAAGGGGATTCACCGAGATGAGTGTGAAGAGTTCCGTCCCGACCGACGCCGAGCTGGCCGCCTCGCTGGAGGGCGACTTCGCCAGCGCCTACGCCGACGTCAACGGCATCCGTCTGCACCACGTCACCGGCGGGCGTGGCGAGTCGCTGATCCTGCTCGGCGGCTGGCCGCAGACCTGGTGGCAGTTCCGCAAGGTGCTGCCCGAGCTGGCGCGCCACTACCGGGTGACCGCCGTCGACCTGCGCGGCATGGGCGGCTCGGCCAAGCCGGAGTCCGGCTACGACAAGCGGACGATGGCCCAGGACATCCGCGAACTGATCCGGCACCTGGGCCACGAGTCGGCGTTCGTCGCCGGGCACGACATCGGCGCCTCCGTCGGCTACCACCTGGCGGCCGGTCACCCGGCGGCCGTACGCGCCCTGGCCACCCTTGACCTTGGCGTCCCCGACCCCTCCTGGCTGGACATCGGCATGCTGCCGGGCTCCGACCGGCAGGCGGCTGACATCGCCGTGGGCCGTGGCGGATATCCCTGGTGGTTCGCGTTCAACCAGCTCCGCGACCTCCCCGAGCAGCTGCTCACCGGCCGCTTCCGGTACGTGATCGACTGGCTGTACGGGCACATGCTCGTGGACCAGGCGTCCGTCGAAGAGGACGCGCGAGGGATCTACGCCCACGCCTACGACACCCCTGACGCCATCCGGGCCGGGAACGGCTGGTACCAGACGATGCGTCAGGACATCGCCGACCTCGCCCTCTACACCCCGATCACGACCCCCGTGCTGACCTTGTCCGGGGAAGCCAGTTACCCGGCGCTGCGCGAGCAGATGGGCCCGGACAAGGGCACCGACATCCGGGTGGTCGAGGTGAAGGGCAGCGGCCACTACCTGCCCGAGGAGAGCCCTGACACGGTGGTCCGGGAGCTGACCGGCTTCTTCGCCCAGCACGGCGCCACGCGCTGAGCCGCCCGGCACCGCCACGGTTGCCGGCGCCCAGTCTCCGCCCCGCCCCGCCCCGCTCCCTGCCGCCCGGCGCGGGGCGGGGTCTGACGCCTGTTGGCCCGCCCGCCATCCCTGTTCTGTTCCCGCAGGTCAGAGCGTCGTTGACGAAGATGACAACGGTCACCGATGCAGCCTTTGGCGATTCGCTCATCCATGCGTTTCACTGCGGCGAGGCATCCGTCGCGATGGGGAAGGCAGACCACATGAGTGATCATCGCCATGAGCACGGTCCGGGACATCAGCACAGTGATCAGCGCGGTGCGGAGCACGAGCACGCCGCAGGGCATCAGCACGGCGCGGGCGGGCACGCCGGGCACTCGCACGCCGTGTCCGCGGACGCGGACCGGCGCTGGCTGGCCATCGCGCTCACCCTGATCACGACGTTCATGGCGGTGGAAGTCGTCGTCGGCATCGCCGCGCAGTCGCTGGCCCTCATCTCCGACGCCGCGCACATGCTCACCGACGCCGCGTCGATCGTGCTGGCCCTGATAGCGATGCGGTTGTCAGCGCGCCCGGCCCGGGGCGGTTACACCTACGGGCTCAAGCGCGCGGAGATCCTCTCCGCTCAGGCGAACGGCCTCTCGCTGCTGCTCCTGGGCGGCTGGCTGGCCTACGAGGCCGTGCACCGGCTCATCGACCCGCCGGAGGTCGAAGGCGGCCTGGTGCTCGTCACCGCGCTCGTCGGCATCGCCGTGAACGTGGCCGCCACCTGGTGTCTTTCGAAGGCCAACCGCTCCTCGCTCAACGTCGAGGGTGCCTATCAGCATGTCCTCAACGACCTGTTCGCCTTCATCGGCACCGCCGTCGCCGGACTGATCGTGGTCCTGACCGGCTTCGCCCGCGCGGACGCCATCGCCACGCTCGTGGTCGTCGCCCTCATGGTCAAGGCCGGCTACGGCCTGCTCAGGGAGTCGAGCCGGATCTTCCTCGAAGCCGCGCCCTCGGACGTCGACCCGGACGCGCTGGGCGACAAGCTCGTCGCCCAGCCGACCGTCGTCGAGGTGCATGACCTGCACGTCTGGCAGATCACCTCCGGGCAGTCCGCCCTGTCCGCGCATGTGCTGGTCGAGCGGGGCGGCGACTGCCACGCCATCCGCCGCAACCTGGAAGAACTGCTGCGCCGCGACTACGGCATCACGCACACCACACTCCAGGTCGACCACGCCTACGACGCGCTGCTGTGGGTGAAGCGGCCCGGCGAGAAGGACGACGACCCCGGAGATCTCGCGCACTGCGCCGGCCCGCACGGCCCCGTACACCGCGATGAGCCCCACCCGCACTGACCTGACCGGCCCCGGCTTACGTCACACGGACGGCAGCCGGCTCGCCGGAGCCACCGGGGGGAGCGGGCGGCCGGTGGCGTACGCGTAGGACGCCCCCACCACCGCGTCGAGTACGACATCAGCGAACTGGGCCGGTCGCTCAGCCCCGTCTTCAGCGCCCTCGTCAGCTGGTCGGACAACCACCTGCCACAGGTCCAGGCGGCCAGGCGGGCTTACGACGGCGACTGAGCCGTGTCCGGCGGATCGTGCTGGGGAAGGGAGGCACAGTCTGCGCATCGCGGACCGCGGGTGCGTCGTGGCTGGTCGCGCAGTTCCCCGCGCCCCTGACGGGGTACATCCCTTGGCTGTGCCCGGGCGTGCTTCCCCTGGGCCTGGCGGCCTGGGAGGCCCCGTGCGCGACCCCGATGCCGGGCGCGCGTGGTCCGCCGGACGCCCTGAGGCCGCCGCGCTTGGCACGCTGTTCAGCGGCTGCCGTGTGACGGGGAGTCGGATGCTCCCTGCCGCGCCGTGCCTGCCCGCCAGTCCCGTTCGATCCCGCGCACCATCGACGGGAACACGACCAGGTGCCGCAGTGGCGCGATCGCGGCCATGTACGCCTTTCCGACCAGGCCGTTGGGTTTGACCAGCACAGCCAGCTGGCCGTGGTATCCACCGGTCTCGTCCTGGACCCAGCCCATGTGCAGCACCGCGTGCACGGTCCGGTTGGCCGCCTCCGCCGCCCACTCGTCGCCGGTCAGGTACAGCGAGGTGAACGGGACTCCGCGGAATTCGGGGCCGCGTGCCGCGTCACGGAGGTCCGTCGGCAACCGGTCGCGCAGCGTCGGCACCCGGGAGCCGAGGCCGGCGTCAGGGGCGTCCCAATTGAGGCGAGGGCTTCCTGCCGCAAGCCGAGCGGATCGATCGTGTGCCGAGGAGTGACAGAGGAGTGCTGAGAGACCCGCCCTTGCCCGCGTCGACGGGCGGTTCCCGCGCACCGCCCCCGGCTGGCCTCAGGCGTCGTCCCCGGGCGGGGCTGCGGCGCGGCGGGCGGCGACGGCCCGGCGGGTCTCCTCGGCGACCAGGTCGGCGTTGATCGCCGAGGCCGCGGTCATGCCCGCGTTGGCGGAGCCGATGGCCTGCTCGGTCAGACTGGTGACGTTGCCCGCCACCCACACCCCGGGCACCCCGGTCGCCCCGGACGAGTCGGCGGCGATGTACGTGCCCTCCAGGTGTCCCTCCGCGTACTCCTCGGCCGTCTCCAGGCCCAGGCCGGTGAGGAGGGCGGCGCAGGCCGTGAAGCGCGGTGCGACCACGAGCGCGTGACAGAGTGCCACCTGGCCGTCCGCCAGCCGTACGCCGGTGAGCCGGTCGCCCGTCACCTCAAGGCCCGTCACCCTGCCCGCCATGACGCTGACGCCGCGGGCGGCAAGCTCCTCGTGCGCCGTGCCACCAGGCTCGGGCGCGGTGTGCGCGAAGAGGGTCACATCCGCGCTCCACTGCCGCCACAGCAGGGCCTGGTGCACCGCCATCGGCCCGGTCGACAGGATGCCGATCGGCTGATCGCGGAACTCCCAGCCGTGGCAGTACGGGCAGTGCAGCACGTCGCGCCCCCAGCGCTCCGCCACGCCGGGCACCGGCGGCAGTTCATCGACCAGGCCGGTCGTGACGAGCAGCCGGGCCGCCGTGACCGCGGACCCGTCCGCGAGGACGACCCGGAAGCCCCCGGCGTCCAGCCGTTCGGCCGCCACGGCCTTGCCCTCCACGATCTCACCGCCGTAGCCGGTCACCTCGTCGCGGCCCAGGGCCAGCAGCCGCGCCGGTGTCACCCCCTCGCGCGCCAGGTAGCTGTGGACATGGGAGGCCGTGGCGTTCCGCGGCCGTCCCGCGTCGATCACCAGCACCGAGCGGCGTGCCCGGGCCAGCGTCAGCGCCCCGTTCAGCCCGGCGGCCCCACCGCCCACGACCACGACGTCATACCGTGGGCTACCGCCCACTGAGGCAGTCATCCCGCCCCGCGCCGGCCGCTCGTCCACGTGAAGCGCCTCCCTTCATGGCGGTGACCGCCGCCGCCCCGTCGATGAGCCCATCGTCGTGCTGAGGTGCCACCCGCCGAGGGATCGCGACCGTCCCGGCCGCTGCCGGGCCGCGCCCGCGAGCCCGTTCCAGGGGCGCGGCACCACCCCGGCCTCTGGCGCACGCAGCGACCGGTCCTCCCTCCGCACCCTCTCGCGACTACCAAGGTCCGGCCAGTGCAAACCCCTCTCAGGGAGGCCGTCATCCCTCCGACGGGGCGCTGCGGCGTGCGCCTGGGCGCACGGGCGGTACGGCTGGGCGGACCCGCCCGCCCTGCTCGCAGCCGCGCCGCTGCCGGAGCGGTTCCCAGCGGCTCCGGTCCGTTCCACGTGGCGGCCGAGCGCACAATTGACCCATCGATCTTGCGGAGAAATGCACCACACCGGCGGGGCACTCGCCTCCTAGCGTTTCTGGCATGACAGCAGTTGAGATTCCCCAGCGCATGCACTTCGCCAACGTCGCCCCCAAGGTCTTCAAGGCCGTCCTCGCCCTGGACGCCGCCGCCCGCCAGGGACTCGACCCGGTGCTGCTCGAACTCGTACAGATCCGGGCCTCGCAGGTCAACCGGTGCGCGTACTGCATCGATTACCACACCGGTGACGCTCGTAAGGCAGGCGAGAGCGAGGACCGGATCTACCAGCTCGACGCCTGGGAGGAGTCCGGCCTCTACACCGCCAAGGAGCGCGCCGCGCTCGCCCTGACCGAGGCGGTGACCCGGCTCCCCAGCGGCGTCCCCGACGATGTCTACGACGAGGCCGCCCAGCACTTCGAGGAGCGGGAGCTGGCCCAGCTCATCGCGCTCATCTTCACGGTCAATGCCTGGAACCGGATGAACGTCACCACGCGTAAGACTCCCGGCACCGAGTAACCCTCCCTCCCCTCTCACACCTCACGCCTCACCAGGGCGGTGGCCGCCACTCGGCCGGCCACCGCCCTTGGCGTGTTCACCCACACCCCGCCCCGTACCGAGGACCGGAAAGGACGGATGGCTGCAATGACCACCGTCACCCCCAACCTGCCCGCCGCGGAGGGACGTTCGTCCGTCAAGGGCTGGCTCGCTGTCGCCGCCGTGACGCTGGGCATCTTCTCTTTGATGACCTCCGAGCTGCTGCCCGTGGGTCTGCTCACCCCGGTCGGCACCGACCTGAAGGTGTCCGAGGGCACCGCCGGGCTCATGGTGACCGTGCCAGGACTGGTCGCCGCCGTGTCGGCACCGCTGGTCACCGTGGCCACCGGCCGTACGGACCGCCGCCTCGTACTGATCCTGCTCGTCGGGCTGGTCGGAGTGGCGAACCTGGCCTCCGCCCTCGCCACCAGCTTCGCCCTCGTACTGGTCGCCCGCTTCCTGATCGGCGTCAGCGTGGGTGGCTTCTGGGCGATCGCGGGCGGAATCGCCCTGCGGCTCGTTCCCGAAAGACAGGTCCCGCGCGCCACCGCGCTGATATTCGGCGGCGTCGAGACCGCCTCCGTGCTCGGCGTCCCCACCGGTACCTTCATCGGCGATCTCAGCAGTTGGCGTACCGCGTTCGCGGCCGTCGGCATTCTGGGGCTGCTGGCACTGACCTGCATGGTCTTCCTGCTGCCGAGCCTTCCGCCGGAGCGTGCGCTCGCGCTGGCCGACCTGCCCAGGGTGTTCCGGGCCAACGCCGCCCTGCGAGCGGGCATCGCCATGACGTTCCTGGTCATCACGGGCCACTTCATCGCCTACACCTTCCTCCGCCCCCTCCTGCTGGACCGTGGCGTCGACGGCAGTCTCACCAGCCTGCTGCTGCTGGTCTTCGGCGTGGCGGGCATCTGCGGCAACTTCATCGCCGGTGCTCTGATCGCGAAGTACCTGCGGCAGACCGTCACCGCCATCGCGGTCGTCCTGGCGCTGGCCATGGCGCTGTTCGCCCTGCCCGTCAGTGGCACCGCGACGCCGGCCGCTCTCCTGGTCCTGTGGGGTCTTGGCTACGGGGCGGTCCCGGTCACCCTGCAGAGCTGGATTCTCTACGCGGCACCCGAGACCGCCGAGGCCGCCTCGTCGCTGTATGTCTCCATGTTCAACCTCTCCATCGCCCTCGGCGCCCTGTTCGGCGGCCTGGCGGTCGATTCGCTCGCCCTCACGAGCGTCCTGTGGATCGGCTGCGGCCTCGCGCTCCTCACCCTGCTCGTGAGCGGGCGACGTTCCAGCCAAGGCGCGGACCCGGCCCCGGCCCCGGCCGCGTCACGCGGCTCCGGCGGGGAGGCGACCTGATGCCAGGTCAGGGAGTGAAGGTCTCCAGGTGGTCCAGGCGCACGAACCGAGCCTCGGGGCTCGCTTCCCGGACCTGCGTTTCCAGACCGGCGAGCCCGCCCCAGTCCTCCACCGGCTCGCCGAGCGGCACGTCGAAGTCGTCCCAGTGGGTGGGGAGGACATACCGGGGGTGGTCAAGCAGCTCCAGCAGGCGGGGTACGTAGCGGTGGACGGTGGAACCGCCGGGCTGGACCATGGCCAGGTCAGGGGCCAGGCCGCGCAGGTCGGCCGCGCTGTAGTTGGAGCCGCCGAAGTTGACGAGGGTGAAGCCGGTCGCGGCGGCCGTGATGGCGTAGGCGAGAGTCCCGCCCTCGACGAGGTCGGCGATCGTCCGGGGCCGCGGCGGCGGGCCGCCGGGGCGGGTGCCGGGGAAGGGGACCTGCGCACGCGGACCCGGCATGGAGTGCAAAGAGCGCAGGACCTGGATCGTGTACCCGTCGAACTGCGCGTACTCCCCACCGGCGACGACGGACAGCTGACCCTTCGGCGCGCCCAGCGCGCGCAGCATGTTGGCGTGGCTCTCGGTGCCGAAGACGGTGGCGCCGGTGGTGGCCGCCAGGTGCGGGATGTCGGGCAGATGGTCGTAGTGGCCGTGGGTGACCAGGATCTGGTCGGCGGACAGCCGGTGGCGGTCGATGAGGTCGGTGTCGACGGTCAGCCGGGTCCGCGGGTCGGCGCCCTCCTCGGTGTACGTACCGGTGCGGAACCGGGTCAGCCAGGGGTCGATGAGCACGGTGGCGGGCTTGGCGCCGGGGCGTTCGATGCGGATTTCCCAGCCGTTGTTGCCGAGCCAGCGCAACCGTATGCCGGAGGCACCCGGTTCGGTACGGGGCGCCGAGGCGGCGCCGGGCGACGTGGCGCGGGCCGCCTCGGTGCGCGCGGCACCGGAGAGCGCGGCCGCCGACAGACCGACGGCGGAGACACCCAGCACGCGCCGCCGGGACAGGGCGGAACGACCAGAACGGGAATCGGGAGACGGACCGGAAGGACGACCGGAAGGACGACCGGAAAAGGTGGGGAAGGGCATGCCCGCATCAGAGCACCGGGAGGGGCGGCCCGTCCAAGATCAAAGTACCGGTCCGGCGATATCACTACCGATATCGTTGCTGCGTGGACCTGCTAAGACACCTGCGTTACTTCCGGGCCGTCGCCGAAGGACTGCACTTCGGCCGGGCGGCTGAGCGGCTGGGCATGGCCCAGCCGCCGCTGAGCCAGCGCATCCGGGGACTGGAGGAGGAACTGGGCGCGCGGCTCTTCGACCGGTCCTCGCGCGGGGTGCGGCTGACCGCCGCCGGTGAGGTGCTGCTGGCCGAGTCGCAGGAGCTGCTGGCTCAGGCGGAGCGCACCCGGACGCGGGTCGCGCAGGCGGCGCGCGGCGAGTACGGCACGTTGCGGGTGGGGGTGCCGCCGGAACTCCCAGGCCGGGTACTGGCCGCGATCCTCACCGCCTTCGGGGCCGAGGCACCCGATGTCCAGCTGGAGCCGCGCGAACTCGGCACCGCTGAGCAGCTGGCGCTGCTGGCCAGTCGGCAGCTGGACACCGGCCTGGTGCAGCACCCGGCGGAACTGGCCGGACTGACGAGCGGTCCGGTGCTCAGCCTTCCGCTGGGAGTCGTCGTGCCGCGCGACTCGCCGCTCGTCGCCGCGGGCGCGCTGACCCTCGCCGCACTGGAAGGGCGACCTCTGGTGATCTTCCCCAGGGAATCGGCGCCGGGCCTGTACGACGCCACGCTCGGCGCCTGCCGCGAGCAGGGCTACAGCCCGCCCTCGGTCGTCCACGCGGCGAGCCCCGAAGTCGTGATGGGGCTGGTGATCGCGGGGCGCGGAGTGGCGTTCGGCCACGCCGCCGTCGCCCAGAAGGAGCCGCGGGTTGTCTGGCGCCCGCTCGCCCCCGGCACACTCGGCTGGCGGATGTCCTTCGTGTGGCCCGCCGCCGCCCCGCACCCGGCCGCCCAGCGGCTGGCGGCGGTCGCCGCCGGTGTGCTGCGCGCCCAGGCACCGGCCGGACTGCGGGAAACACCCACCGACTCCCGCCCCTGGGACGTCGTCTACGCGCGGATCGGCGACGACGACAGCTGACCCGGGGCGTCGCGTCACGGTGCTGACCGCGCTGAGGCGACGGCTGACCGGGGGAGAGGCCCGGTTTGTTCCCGGCGAACGCCGACCGACCGCTGGGCGATGGCGGTCGGCCGCTCAGGGGAGGCGCTGACCGCAGCAGCCGCGCAGCCCCTCCACGGCCGCACGCCCGGCCGAGCCGATCGCCGCGTCCAGGTCCGGTCGGCGCTCTCCGAGGGCCTGGGTCTCCAGGAAGACGGCCACCGCGTACCGGCCGCCCCCCGGATACGAGACGACACCGATCTCGTTGCGTACCCCTGGCAGCGTCCCTGATTTGGCGGCGACGGCGACATCCTCCGGGAACGCGGCCGCGAGGCGGTGCCAGCTGACCTGGTAGGCCATCAGGGTCCTGACGCGCTCGCAGGCCGCCGGGGGAGCGGCGCGGTCGGTCCAGATCAGGGTGAGCAGCCGGGTCATGTCTTCGGCGGTGCTGCCGTTGGTCAGCAGGGGATTCCTGACCCGAAGCGCCCTGAGCCGCTGCGCGGAGAGCGTCGGGTAGACGGCGGCGAACTCCGCCATGTCGGCGGCACCGACATCGTCCAGCATGCTTCGCAACAGGTCGCGCGGGGACCCGACCACGCGCGTACGGCTCAGTCCCAGCTCCTCGCACAGGAGTCGCACCGTGTCGACGCCCACCCGCTGGAAAAGCACATCCGCCGCGGTGTTGTCGCTGACCGAGAGGGCGGACCGCGCGAGGTCGCGCAGGCTCATCTCCACATCGTCCAGGCAACCGGACGTCCCCGTACCGCCGAGCCGGTCGGCCTGGCCCACCACCACCCGTTCGGCCGGGTCCAGTTGCCCGTACGCGGCCTGCCGCGCGAACTCCAGCACCAGCGGGACCTTGACGACCGAGGCCAGCACCACCGGCTCGTCGGCCCGGACACCGGTCTCCCGGCCGCAGTCCACACACCGCGTGTGCAGCCGGACCCTGGCCCCCAGGGCAGCGAACTCCTCATCCATGCCGTCATCCTGTCTCACCCGGCTTGGAGCCCGGAGATGTCCCCGGCCCTCGGCCTGCGGGCGGCGGCGCGGAGCACCCGGAAAATACTCCCGTCAGCCTGTCTTGGGGCCCGCCACGTGGGAACCGCGCAGGGAGAACGGGTGGCCCGCGGGGTCGGAATACACCCGGACATCAATGGCGCCACCGCTGTCCTTGGTATCCAGAGGGCGGGCACCGAGGCTGAACAGGACACGTTCGGCCTCGTCCATTCTGCCTTCTTCGACGATCAGTTCCAGATGTGCCTGCTGGGAATTGTCGGGCCGGGGCCAGCTCGACGGCACCATATTGAGATCACGGCGCAGCGCGATATGCATCCCGTCGGTGACCTGAATCTCGATGCGGTCCGATCCCGGCGCCGTCGGCCGGATCTCGGCGTCGAGCAGTGTCGTATAGAACTCCGCTAATTTCTCCGGTTCTGCGCAGTCCAGAATAAGGACACCGGATTCGATCAGCCCCATGGTTCCTCCCTGTCATGGTGACCGTCAGATGTGCGTCAGTACGCGTACCCGGCAATAACCCGGACACGCCGCCAAAACCTGCGCGAGGGACTCACTGAATGCCTCAACGCACCCAGCCGTCCCCACCGGCACGTCCGCCTCGCCGCCTTCGCCGTTGCTCCGCGCGGGGCGCGGGGCGCGCGAGAGCCCACGGTCGGCAGCGGCCGTGGCGGTGAGGCCCGGCCGCCGCGCGGGAACCGGGCGGCCCCACGAAGGGACCCTTTGATGACCACCACCACCGCGCGACCGCGAGCCGGGCGTCTGACCCCCGACCCGCTGCCCATGGCCATGGCACCGTCCGCACTGTTCGGGCACGCCCGCGAGATCCGCGGGGACCCCATCGGCGCACTGGCCGCCCTCTCCGAGGACTCCTCCGGCGTCATCGGGTTCCGCATCGGCCCCAGCCCCGCCGCCGTGGTCTCCACGGCGGAGGCCGTCCGCGAGGTCCTGATCGAGCGGGCGGAGGACTACGGAAGGGGCAAGCGGCAGACCCGCGCCCTGACCCCGCTGATGGCAACGGCCTGCTGACGAGCGAGGGGCAACCGCACGCCCGGCAGCGGCGGCTGATCGTGCCGCACTTCGTACCACGCCGCATCCCCCGGCACGCCGAGGTGATCGTCACCGAGGCGGAACGCACCATCGGGCGCTGGAAGGAGGGCGCCGACGTCGACCTGCTCGCCGAGATGAACGCCCTCACGATGGACATCGTCACCCGCCTGCTGTTCAGCGCCTCCACCCGCGACAACCAGAAGGTGGCGCGGGCCATCACCGAGGTGTTCGAGTGGAAGACGCACGCCATCACCGGCATGCTCGCCCTGCCCATGTGGGTGCCCACCCCGCGCAACCTGCGCGCCCGCAAGAACATCGACATTTTCCGGCAGTGGATCGCGGGCTTCATCCGGCAGCGCCAGTCCGGGGCCGTGGCCCGGCAGGACATCCTCGCCGACCTGATGGCGGCCGAGTACGAGGACGGCGGGACCATGCCCGACGACCTGCTGCTCGACGAGGTGCTGGCGACCTGGGGCGCCGCCCAGGAGACCTCCGCCGACACCCAGGCATGGACGCTGTATCTGCTGGGCCGTCACCCGGACGTCCGCGACGCGGTGCGCGCCGAGGTGGACGCGGCCGTGGGGCAGCGGCCCCCGCGCCACGAGGACCTGGCCCGGCTGCCGTACTGCCTCCAGGTCTTCAAGGAGGCGATGCGGCTGTACCCGCCCGCTGCCGTCATCCCCCGGCAGGCGATACGGGACACCGTCGTCGGCGGACACGCGGTGCCCGCCGGCACCACGGTCTTCATCAACGCCTACAGCCTGCACCGGCGCCCCGACGTCTTCCCCGACCTGGAGCGCTTCGACCCCGGCCGGTTCGCGCGCGACAGCGAACGGGCGCTGCCGAAGGGCGCGTATCTGCCCTTCGGCACCGGCGGCAACGTCTGCCCCGGAAGCCACCTGGCCATGATGGAGGGCCACTTGCTCCCCGCGCTGCTCGCCCAGCGCATGCCGCTGTGAGCGCACCCGCCGCCCGTCCGGTGACGGGTCGCGCGTTCAGCCGAGGGTCAGCAGCACGGTGGCGAGCGCCGCACTCACCAGGCCGGTGAACTGCGCCCGAGTGGCCTTCTCGTGCAGGACGGCGAGGCCGAGGACCGTGGGAATGGCCGGGTACAAGGAAGCGAGGACGACGGCGAGAGCCAACATCTGCTGCTGGGCCGCCAGCAGATAGAGGCCGAGGCCGAGCGCCGCGCCCGCCCCTGTCGCCGCCGAAGCCGCCAGCAGCCACCGGGGCTGCCGGAAGTGCGCGGCATCCCGCCAGGCGACCGGCAGCAGAACCCCCACAGCGGCGAGGCGGCCGACGGCGAGGGGCCACAGCCCGCTCGCCGCGTCCGCCTGGGCGAGCCCGATGTACTGCACGGCCACCCCCGCGCTGGCGATCAGCCCATCCACCGAGGCGCGCCCTGTCCGCACCGCGCCCGCGGTCCGTCGGGTGCTCTCCCCCCGTGAGACCAGCCACAGCGCGGGCACGGTGACGGCCATCCCCAGCCAGGCCAGTGGCGTAGGCCGGTCGCCGAGAAGGCACACGCCGAAGAGCACGGACAGGGCGACACCGGTGACGGCGCTCACCGGGACCACGATGCTCATGGCCCCACGGCTCAGCCCCCGGTTGAGGAAGTGCATGGCCATACCGCTCCCGGCACCCGACAGCGCCCCCCACAACACATCGGCTGTCCCCACCGCTTCGGCGGGCACGAGGACCGCCGCCACCAACGCGATCAGCAGCCCGCCCAGTTGCCCGACGAACGTCACCACAACGAAGTGAGCCCGGCGGGAGAGCAGCCCACCCGTGAAGTCGACTACGCCGTAACAGCCCGCGGAGGCCAGCGCGAGAAGAGCACCCATCCGCCCTGAGTGCCCCCACACACGCATCACATGTGCCCCGCCACCCCACTGGTTACCGCAGGGGCGGCGTCAACGGTCCCTGCCTGGTCGCGTTGTGTGGTGCGCGACGGGGCGCGTCAGGGGTGGCCACTTCGCCGCGATGGAGGAACCCGGCCTGTTCACCGACGACGTCCGCGTGTTCTTCCGTGCCTTCCGCTGACGTGCCCACGCCGATGGGCGCTGCCAGTGGCCCGGTTGCCTGTCCGCGATCCGGCCGGTGGGCAGGGCGGTCCGCGGGACGCCCTTTACTTGTCCGCGAGGGCGTTGCGGCGCCTGCGCCACAGGATGAGGGGCAGTGCGCCGGCCAGGCCCAGGACGCCTGGTGCGGCGCCCGCCGCCGTGTTGATGCCCGGCTGGTCGAACGTGTCCGGCACGGGCAGGGTGGACCAGCGGTCCGGCGGCCAGGCGACCACGATGGCGCGGCCCACGACATTGTCGACCGGTACGAAGCCCTGGTCCTTGCCTCGCTGGTGGTAGCGGGAGTCGGCCGAGTCCTGACGGTGGTCGCCCATGACCCACAGCTTGCCCGAGGGCACGGTGACCTTGAACTGGCCGCCCTGCCTGTCACCGCTGCACGGCGTGTTGCCCTCGAAGACGTACGGCTCGTCAAGTGCCTTGCCGTTGACCTTCACCGGGCCCGTGCCCTTGCATTCGACGGTGTCCCCGCCGACGCCGATGACCCGCTTGATGAGGTCTTCTTCCTCACCGGACGGCATGAGCCCGACGAAGCTGAGGGCCTTCTGCACAGGATTGGGGCGCGGCGTCGGCTGGCCCGCCAGCCAGTCGCCCGGGTCGTGGAAGACGACGACCTCGCCGCGCTCCGGCTCGGAGCCGAACCACGGGGTCAGCTTGTCGACCAGCACCCGGTCACCGCGCTGCAGGGTGTTCTGCATCGAGTCCGAGGGGATGGAGAACGCCTGCACCAGGAACGTCTTGATGAGCAGCGCGAGCACCAGGGCGATGCCGATGAGGAGAGGAAACTCCTTCCAGAAGGCGCGCTGCTTGGAGCCCTTGCGCCTGCCCTCTGGCGGAGGGCTCGCTTCCGCGCCGTCAGGCTGGGGGACACCGCCCGCCTCGGCCGGTGCGCCGGCCGGCCCGGGCCGCTCCTCAGGCCCGCTGCCTCCGGACTGAGCGCCGACCGCCAGATCCCCCACATCCACTCCTTAAAGTCTCTTGCCTTCACCTGCCCCAGCCGCGACACAGGCCCACGTTCCTCTAACGAGCGGGGGTTCCCGCAGGTCCCCGGGCGTGGCCGGAGGCGCACGCCAGCGGCGCGCTGGGTACCTCAAATGTATGCGGCCCGGAGCCAGTCCCATGACCGGGTCCGGGGCGAGGCGGACATCGAGGGAGTTTTCGGGCGCGTTCCCTGGTCGGTTCCTCCCGGACGCCGTCAGGCGCTGATCGCCCGTCGTGGCAGCGGTGACGAGTAGACGACGCTGGTCGTCACCTGGCCAAGACCGCCTATCCGGCCGGTGATCTGTTCCAGGTGCCGCATGGAACTGGCGGCGACCTTGATGACGAAGCAGTCGTCGCCGGTGACGTGGTGGGCCTCCAGCATCTCCGGGGTGCTGGCGACCAGGTCGTGGAACGGCTTGTAGTTCCCGGACGGATAGCGCAGCCGGACGAAGGCGAGCACCGGCCTCCCGAGTCGCTCGGGGTCGACGACCGCCGAGTAGCCGGTGATGATTCCCGCCTCCTCCAGCCTGCGGACCCGTTCGGTCACCGCGCTCGCGGACATGTTGACGGTCCGCGCCAGCTCGGCGAACCCGGCGCGGCCGTTGCTCTGCAGGGCGTCGAGAATGCGCCAGTCGACTGCGTCAGGGGAATAACCGGTCATACACGCTGTCTAGCAGGGGAATCCCGGGCAGATCAAGTGATCTCCCGGGGATCGCCGGTTCCTGACCCGTGGTGTGCTCCGTAGATTCTCTGTCATGACAACACCGCAGCTCAGCGCCCCTAGCGCCGTCTCCGTAGGCGACTTCCCGGCTGGTCGGCGGGCGGCCTCTGAGGCCGCTCCGACGAGCCCCGTGCTGGCCGTCGCGCCCGCCGAACCCGCCGACGCGGCGGCCTACTTCGCCGCCCGGCTCGCCTTTCACACCGACCCCGCCGATGTGCGCGTCGCGCTGCGCTCGGGCCACCCGGGATTCACGGTCGTCGACGCGCGCGGCACTGAGGCGTGGGACCAGGGGCATGTGCCCGGTGCCGTCCATCTGCCGCACGCGGAGATCGCCGGCCGCGCCGCTCAGCTGCTCGACCCGGCCACCCCCGTCGTCGTCTACTGCTGGGGCCCGGGCTGCGACGGCGGCACCCGTGCGGCCCTCGGTCTCGCCCGGCTCGGCTATCGCGTGAAAGAGATGCTCGGCGGCATCGAGTACTGGATACGTGAGGGGTACCCGGTGGACACCCGGGAGG
This sequence comes from Streptomyces sp. A01, assembly GCF_059026195.1. Lineage (NCBI taxonomy): Bacteria > Bacillati > Actinomycetota > Actinomycetes > Kitasatosporales > Streptomycetaceae > Streptomyces > Streptomyces sp. A01. The sequence goes on from NZ_JBWLKN010000001.1 coordinate 367,621, forward strand.
GCACGGAACAGGGTCCGGCGGACCCGCTGACCGCGCCCCGCGCCGCACACCCGGAGGAGAGCTGCGGCTGCTGAGCCGGGCGGTGGCGGGGCGGGAGGGGGCGGACGCACGGCTCTCGTGGGCGCGCCTCGGGCGGGAGGCGGCCGGGACCGCGCGGGCCGGTCCCGGCCGCCTCCCGTGGCGGGTCAGAGCGCCGCGAGTTCGGCCACCAGGTCGTCCAGGCCGAGGGAGCCCTGCGACAGGGCCGCCATGTGCCACTTCTTGGCGTCGAACGCGTCACCTCGCGCGGTCCGCGCCGCCTCCCGGCCCGCCAGCCAGGCGCGTTCGCCGAGCTTGTAGCCGATGGCCTGGCCCGGCATCCCCAGGTAGCGCACCATCTCGCTCTCGATGTGGTCGGCGGGCCGTCCGCAGTGCTGCCCGAAGAACTCCTGGGCCAGCGCCGGGGTCCACCGCTCGCCGGGGTGGAACGGTGAGTGGCCGGGGATCTCCAGCTCCAGATGCATGCCGATGTCGACGATGACCCGCAGCGAGCGCATCATCTGGGCGTCGAGGTAGCCGAGCCTGCGCTCGGCGTCGGTGAGGTACCCCAGTTCGTCCATCAGCCGCTCCGCGTACAGCGCCCAGCCTTCCATGTTGGCGCTGACCTCCCCCACGGTGGCCTGGTAGCGGGAGAGCTGGTCGGCCACGTGCGCCCACTGCGCGAGCTGGAGGTGGTGGCCGGGGACGCCCTCGTGGTACCAGGTGGTGACCAGGTCGTAAGTCGGGAACCGGGTTTCGCCGAGCACCGGCAGCCAGGTGCGGCCCGGCCGGGAGAAGTCCATCGACGGCGCCGTGTAGTACGGCGCGGCGGCCGAACCGGACGGGGCGATCATCGACTCGACCCGCTTGACGCGGTCGGCGAGTTCGAAGTGGGTGCCGTCGAGGGCCTCGATCGTCTCGTCCATCAGCTGCTGGAGCCACACCCGGGTCTCCTCGACGCCTTCCACCGCCGCGCCATGCGTATCCAGGTGGCGCAGCACATCCCACGGAGTGCCCTCAGGCAGGATCTTGGCGGCCTCGGTGCGCATCTCGGCGTGCAGGCGGTGGTATTCCGCCCAGCCGTACGCGTACGCCTCGTCCAGATCCAGATCGGCGCCGCTCCACTGGCGCGACCAGCGCTGGTAGCGCTCGCGGCCCACGATGTCGGGGGCGCCCGCGACGGCCGGGGCGTAGACGTCCCGCAGCCAGTCGCGCAGGGTGACCAGCGCGCCGGTAGCCGCGGCGGCGCCGGAGCCGAGGTCGGAACGCAGCGCCTCGGGGCCGCCTCCGGCGAACTCGGCGAACCAGCCGCCGTCGGTGCCGATCCACTCGCCCAACTGCTCAAGGACGGTGGAGACCTGGCGCGGCCCGGCGGGCAGCTCGCGCTCAAGCCCGAGCGCGAGCGAGGCGCGGTACCCCTCCAGCGCCTCTGGCACGGCCCGCATCCTGGCCGCGATGTCGCTCCAGTGCGCCTCGGTCTCCGTGGGCATGAGGGTGAAGGCCTCGCGGACGAAGTGCACCGGCGAGGACATGTTGCCGACCGCGCGCAGCGGCTCGTCGGCCTCGTGGATGGCGAGTCCGGCCGTCAGGCGTTCGCGCAACAGCCGCCCGCAGCGCCGCTCGGCGTCGCTGTCCGCACCCGGCCGCCCTTCGGCCTCGGCGAGCCGGGACAGCGTGACACGGGCCAGTTCCGCGAACGCCTCGTGGCCGGCGGGGGAGAAGTCCGGCAGCAGCCGGGCGCTTTCGGGCACGCCGAGGTAGGTGCCGGTGATCGGGTCGAGGGCGACCAGGTCATCGACATAGGCGTCGGCGACCTGGCGCGGCAATGGGCTGTTCGTCGTGTCGGACATGACGTCATCTTCGTACGCCGGACGGTGCGGCGTCACGGGCATTGGGCGATGACGTTCCTGTCAGGACGCGCGCTCCAGGTCAGGCGGCTGAGATGTCCGACGGCGGCAGCAGCGGTCCGCACTCCCAGCGTTGGAAGATCAGCCGGGTCTCCACCCGGGCCACCTCGGGCCGCGAGGTGAACTGGTCGAGCACCAGCCGCTGGAGGTCGGCGGTGTCCGCCACGGCGACATGCACCAGATAATCATCCGGGCCCGTCAGATGGAACAGCGCACGGGACTCGGGCAGCGCCCGGACACGTTCCACGAACGGGCCGATCAGCTCCCTGCGGTGCGGGCGCACCTGCACGGAGAGCAGCGCCTCCAGCCCGCGGTCCAGCTTGGCGGGGTCCACGCGCAGCGCGTAGCCGAGGATGACACCGGACCGGCGCAGCCGGGCCACCCGGTCCAGGCACGTGGACGGCGCCACGCCGACCGTCGCCGCCAGATCCCGGTAGGTGGTCCGCGCGTCGTTCTGCAGCAGCCGCAGAATGTCCAGATCGATCGAATCAAGAGCGACGGATGTGGCCATAAGCCGAACGTAACACGGAAGACCACCACAGTCTGCCCTTCCTTGTTCAGTCTCCAGTGCATGACCTACCTGTCAGAGGCTGTTTCGGGCCACTCCCTCGCCACAGAAGCCGTGCACGCGGGCCGCGAAGACCTCGCCGCGCTCGGCGTGCACGCGGTGCCCCTTGACCTGTCCACGACCTACCCGTCGTTCGACAGCCGCGCGGAGGCCGCCCGCATAGACGAGTTCGCGGCCACCGGCGCGCGTCCCGAGGGGCCACCGGTGTACGCGCGCCTGGACAACCCGACCACCGCGCGCTTCGAGACCGCCCTCGCCCGCCTGGAGGGCACCGAGAGCGCTGTCGCCTTCGCCAGCGGCATGGCGGCGCTGACCGCGTGCCTGCTCGTACGGATCAGCGCCGGGCTGCGGCACGTCGTCGCCGTACGCCCGCTGTACGGGTGCAGCGACCACCTGCTCACCGCCGGGCTGCTCGGCTCCGAGGTGACGTGGGTCGACCCCGCCGGCATAGGGGAGGCCATCCGGCCCGACACCGGCCTGGTGATGGTCGAGAGCCCGGCCAACCCCACGCTCGCCGAACTGGACCTGCGCGCTGTCGCGCACGCCTGCGGTGAGGTGCCGCTGCTCGTCGACAACACGTTCGCGACCCCGGTGCTCCAGCGCCCGGCGGAGCACGGAGCCCGCGTCGTGCTGCACAGCGCCACGAAGTACCTCGGGGGGCACGGCGATGTGCTCGCCGGAGTCGTCGCCTGCGATGAGGAGTTCGCGCGGAAGCTACGCCAGATCCGCTTCGCGACCGGTGGCGTGCTGCACCCTCTCGCGAGCTATCTGCTGCTGCGCGGTCTTGCCACCCTGCCGGTGCGGATGCGCGCGGCGGCGGCCGGCGCGGCCGAACTCGTCACCCGGCTCGCCGCCGATCCCCGGGTCGCCCGCGTCCACTACCCGCGGATCGGTGGCGCGATGGTGTCCTTCGAGACATACGGCGACCCGCACGAGGTGATCGCCGGAGTACGGCTGATCACTCCGGCGGTGAGCCTCGGCAGCGTCGACACGCTCATTCAGCACCCGGCGTCGATCAGCCACCGGGTGGTGCCCGAGGGAGACCGGCACGCCTCCGGCGTCCACGACCGGCTGCTGCGGATGTCGGTCGGCCTGGAGGATGTCGATGACCTGTGGCGGGACCTGGACGGGGCGCTCGGCCCCGCCCCGTCCACCCGGACGGTCAGCCTTCCCTCCCCGGCGCGGTCGGCAGCGCCGCAGCGGTGAGCTGGGCGGTGATGACGATCGTGCCTTCCTCGATCTGGTAGTCGAGCGGCAGCCCGAGGCCGCGCATGGCGGCGACCATGCTGGTGTTGGACGACTGCGTGACCGCGTACACGTGCGCGCAGTCGGTCGCCGCGGCCATCTCGACGAGCTGCCGCAGCAGCCGCGAGCCGATGCCGCGGTGCTGCCATTCGTCCTCCACCAGCAGGGCGACCTCCGTCTCGTCGCCGTCCCACAGCAGATGCCCCAGCGCTACCAGCCGCCCCGAGGCGGTCTGGACGGCCAGCGTGCGGCCGTACCGGGGGCTGAGCAGGTGGCTCAGATAGCGGTCGGCGTCGGCGACCGGGCCGTGGTAACGCGACGACAGCGTCCGCGACGAGCAGCGCTCGTGCATCTCGCGGGCCGCCGCCAGGTCGGCGGTGTCGGCGCGGCGCACCGTGATCTCGTCGCCCTCGGGCAGCGTCAGTACGTCGTGGCCGTGCGGGACGCGCGGGCCGAGCCGGGCGTCCAGCTCGATCAGCGCTCGGGCCCGCGCGAACTCGGTGGGCGTGAACGGCAGATACGGCCGCTCGATGGTCACCGTGCCGCCGGACTGGTCACGTAACCGCATGACCGTTTCCTCCAGCACCCCCTCCACCGGCACCTGTTCGGCGGCGCTCCGCTCGCCGAACCCGGGACGGGCGGGGCTGGAGTGGATGGTGCAGCGGCCGAGCAGCTGCCGCAGCGCGAGGGGAAGTTCGGAGGCGTCGAGGGCGGTCCGGGTGGCCAGGCCGAGCACCCGGGTCGGCGCGTCCACCAGGTCGTGGGCGTCGGCCCGCTCCACCCAGGGGTCCGCGCCACCGCCGGTGGCGGCGGCCTGGGCCAGCCCGGCGCCACTGAGCCCGGCCGGGGCGCGCACCAGCATCTCGTCCACGGTTCCGCTGGCCAACGGGTGTGTCTGGAGGGTCAGGATGTCCACCCGGTGCACGGCGAGTGCCGCACACAGCGCCGCGAGGCTGCCGGGCTCGTCCTGAACCGTCGCACGCATCCGCCACAGCGCTGTGCCGCCCACTTGGTCCGCACCGCTGCGGGCCGGAGCCGCTTCGGGCGCTGCGGCGCCGGTATCGGTGCTCCCACTCGTGGGCGGGGCATGGCTATGGCGCCAGGACCACCAGGAGCAGACGCCGACTGTGGCGGCCAGCTCCGTCAGGCGGTGCCGCCAAGTCCGGCGGCCTCGGGCGTCCTTCGTCGGTGTCGTGTCACTCATTACTCCACTGTGGAGCAGAGGTGTTGCGTGATCACGAACTCTTTGTGACTGATGAGTTAAGGGAGGTTCTGGACGTTTATCGCCCGATTCTGTCCGATGCTCAACCACGTGATGTCCCAGTCCCTTGTCGCCTTGCCCCGGCGCCTTGTCTCAGCGATGTGCCTGCCTCAGGCCTACGGTCACTGCCCGACCCGACCCGGCCGCAGCGCCTTGGTGAAGAGCACCGCGCCCCCCTCCTCACGCAACCGGACCGTCAGCTCGCCGCTGCCACCGTCGATTTCCACCTCGCCGTAATACTGTCCGCCCTCGGACGGAGGGGTGTTCGCCTTGGCCGGAGCTTTGACGAACGCTTGCTGCGGGCCGAACGTCCCGTCGAGCTTCAGCGCTGGGAACCCGCCCGCGTGCAGTGGACCCGACACGAACTCCCAGAACGGCTCGAAGTCCGTGAACGCGGCCCGTGACGGCACATAGCGCTGTGCCGATGTGTAGTGAACGTCGGCGGTCAGCCACACCGTTCCCGTTATTCGCCGGTGTTTGATATGCCGCAGCAGATCGGCTATTTGCAGCTCCCGGCCCAGCGGGGCCCCCGGGTCGCCCTGCGCCACCGCCTCGAAGTCGGTCGCCCCGTCGGTGACCACCAGGCCGAGCGGCATATCGGAGGCGATCACCTTCCACACCGCCCGGGACCGCGACAGCTCCCGCTTGAGCCAGGCCAGCTGCTCGGCCCCCAGAATCCCCTGCGGCGCCTCGGACTGACGGCCCGGCGAGTTGGCGTCGCGGTAGGTGCGCATGTCGAGCACGAAGACATCCAGCAGCGGACCGTGCCGCAACACCCGGTAGACCCGGCCGCCGCCGTCAGGGCGCAGCGTCGAGACGGGGAAGTACTCGCTCCAGGCCCGCCGGGCCCGCGCCGCCAGCACATCCACGTCCTTCTCCGTATAGCGCGCGTCCTGGAGGATCTCGCCCGGGTACCAGTTGTTGAGCACCTCGTGGTCGTCCCACTGCGCGATGGTCGGCAGCTGGGCGTTGAAGGCCCGCAGATGCGCGTCGAGGAGGTTGTACCGGAAGTTGCCCCGGAACTCCGCCAGGCTCTCGGCGACCTTCGACTTCTCCTCGGTGGTGACGTTGCGCCAGATGTCGCCGTTCGGCAGCGTGACACTCGGCGGTATCGGGTTGTCCGCGTAGACGCTGTCGCCGCTGCACAGGAAGAAGTCCGGGTCCAGGCGCCGCATCTCCTCGAAGACGCGGTAACCGCCCCGCTCAGGGTTGATGCCCCAGCCCTGCCCGGCCAGGTCGCCTGACCACAGGAAACGCACATCCCGGCACCGGTCCGGGGCCGTACGGAACGTGCCGTACACCGGCTCACCGGTGCGCCTGGGATCATCCGGGTCGGCCAGGGTGACCCGGTAGTGGATCTGCTCACCGGGCGGCAGCCCGCGCAGCGCCGTGGTCCCGGTGAAGTCCGTGCCGGGGCCCACGACCGGGCCGCGCCAGCGCCGGGTCTTGCGGAAGGACTCGGTGGCCGACGTCTCGACCAGCATCCGGGCGGGCCGGTCGGAGCGCACCCACACCAGACCCGAGGACGTGCTCACGTCACCGGCTTGCGTACCCCACCGAGCGCTCGGCCGCCCCGACCGCACGAGCGCGGGCGCCGCGGCCGCCAGCGACGGAACGACCAGCGCGACGGACGCCGCCGCGGACCCGCGAAGCACCGCGCGCCGCCCGACACCACTCCCGGATTCCCGGCCCATGGGCAACCTCCTGTTGTTCCCGTTTCACACACACCTCACACCCGTCACCGCAGTATCGCCCGCAATACACCTCCCGGTACTGATGGCGCCGGAACGCAAGATGAATAACCAGCCAGTAGTCAGGCGGTACGCGGCAGGCTGTTCAGCGGTCGTCCGCAGGCTCCACACTCCACCGCGCACCGTCGTGCCGGGGAGCCCTGTGACACGACGCGTACGGAATCCGCGCGAGGCGCGCACAGAGCGGATACGGCTGCGAGCACGGGGCCTGGCCGGGCGCGAGCGCGCGGTGGGTGGCGTCTGGCGTACGGGGCCGGGCGCGAGGCGTGTGACCCATGCGGGCCGCTGTCACGCGTACGCCTGGTGAGAGGTGTGCGACTGGCGAGACGCGTACACCCGATGGGACGCGTACGTCTGGTGGGGTCATTCCCGGCTCTTGTGACTCCCGTCGGCCGCGTGTCTGAGCCGTCGTCACCGCTGGGCGCGCCGCAGCCGCTCCACGGCCGCCATGATTCTGCTCGGCGGCAGATGCGCGTAGCCGAGCACCAGCCGGATGCCCGGAGATGGGGCGGCGCGCTGCGCGTAGTCGCCGAGCAGGCACAGTCCCACCCCGGCCTGCCGGGCCCGCTCGGTGAACCGCGCCGCGGGGCCGTAACGCTCCGGCAGCCGGGCGATGACGTGCAGTCCGGCGGCGATCCCGGTCACCTCGGTCCCCGGGAAGTTCTCGACGAGCGCGGCGACCAACGCGTCCCGCCGCTCCCGGTACGCGCGCTGACAGCGGCGCAGCTGCCGGTCGTAGTCACCGCGCGTGACGAAGTCGGCGAAGAGCGCCTGATCCAGTACGGGATGGCCGAGATCCATCGTCCGCTTCCGGTCCACGACCTCCGACACCAGCGCCTCGGGGGCCACCAGCCAGCCGAGCCGTATCCCCGGTGCCAGGGACTTGCTGACCGAGCCGGTGTACGCCACATGGGCCGGGTCCAGTCCCTGCAACGCGCCGACCGGAGTAGGTCCAACACTCTGGGACCTTCCGGGTAGCGGGACGTTTCCGCTGGTCACAAAGGGTCTGGCATGGCAACGGCAACGAAGGCCAGCGTTCCTAGGAAACCGTCCCGCTCCCCAGTAGCGGTGAACACGTCTACGCGGGGCAAGACCGACGACCGGCCGGAAGTTGACCTGTTGCTCAGGAAGTCCAAGGTGGTCAGGGAGGGTGAGCGCGCGCTCTCGCTGCGGGCTCAGGAAGAGCGGGGGCGACGCTGGGCGGACGAAGAGGGCTACCAGGTCCGCAAGGTCTGGCGAGAGAACCTGTCGGCATGGTCGGACGTGCAGCGACCGAAGTACGACGCTGCCATGGGTGCCGTGATGAACGGCGAAGTACCGGCGTTGTGGGTGTACGCACTCGACAGGTTCAGCCGGAAGGGTGCTGAAGCGGTCGTCCCGATTCTGGGCAAGGCGCGGGTCATCTTCGATTACGAGCGCCTTGATTCCAGTCAGGAACGGGACCGGCAATGGATCATTCAGCGTGCCGAAGACGCACGCGCCTATTCCGTCCGACTGTCGTACAACGTCTGTAGGACGAAAGCACGTCAGCGCAACGAGGGCCGTTGGTTGGCTCGCGCCCCGTTCGGACTGGTTGCCGACAAGGGCACGCGGAAGCTCTCCCCGAACGTGACGAAAGTCCGGGGCAAGGACTATTCCCCGTGGTCCATCGTGCTCCGCATTTTCGCATCTATCGCGGGCGGTACGTCGTCGCGTGCGCTGGCAAGGGAGTTCAACGAGGGGGGCATTAAGTCCGCGACGGGCAAGACGTGGCGGGCGGACAGTTGTGCCAGCGCTTCGGGTACAGGCTCAAGGAACGGTTGCCCGCTGATGCGCGACGTGATGAGCGCTCGGATTCGTGGGTCATCGCGTGCAAGCACTGTCGGCCCTCTTGATCACCTCGGGTGACGTCCCGAATCAGGACGCCATCTCACGGCTAACGCCACCGCGCGGTAGGGCGTATGCGGGTCGGAAGTTCACCGCAACGCCGCTCAGCGATCCCAGTCCCATTTCGAAAGACGCGTCCGTCCCGGCCAGGGGTCCGCAGGCTGTCCGGCAAGAATTTCGCCCGTCCCGAAAAGGGTACTCACGATCTGGGTATCCTTCCGCGCCACTACCCATGAAGGGTACGCAGGTTCTGCGTACCGTCTCACTACCGACCCGAGAGGGGGACTGAATGAAGAGACGTTGTGAACACGGCCCCTGTGGTGCGGAACTACCCGCTGACGCCTACCGGCGCACCCGGTATTGCAGCGAGGCTCACCGCAAGGCCACCGCGACGGCATCCAAGAGCCGCCCTGAGCCGGTCTCAGGCGACGCGGAGAGGTATCCGGCACTTCCTCCGTCTGGGACCTGGTAGCGGCTCAGATCGTCACTGAGGGCGTCACGGTCCCCGGTTCGTCCGGCGTGCCCGTGGCGCATCCGCTCTTGCGCTTCCTTGGGCAGCTCGATGCGGCCTTGTCGGCGCACGAGAAGACGGCCGACCCTGCCGCTTCCGGCGACCCGATCGACGCCGCCCGCGCGGCTGCCGCTGCCGCCCTGGAGGCGTACCGCCGCGGCGAGTGACGAACTCAGGGAACTCGGCTGCGAGTTGGCAGAGCACGACCACCCGGAGCGCCACCCTCTATGGACCGTGTTCGCCACGGTGCACCGGCTCGAACTGGGCACGGTGCCACGGCCGTTGGATCTGTTCACAGTCGGCTGCTGCGCCCGGCATTTCTGACCCTCCGCTCCCGATGGCTGCCCGCACTGGGTGGCCGTTGGGGGTTTTGGCGTTTCCGGGTGCCTTTGATCCGAAGCCCGCGCCCTCGCCGCTGTCTGTCGCCGAAACGGTTGCGGGGGCCTCGCTGTGTCCGGGCAAGTGGCCTGCGGCAGGCGGTCTTGACGCGATGCCCCGACGGGGTGATGGTCAAGCAATCGGCCGCAATCGGATCGACACAGGGAGAGGGCAGGCATGCAGCTGCGATTCCTCGGGATCATCCCGAACACGCCCGTTGATGACTCGCCCACCATCTGGCTAGACGAGGACACGGGGGACTTGTTGATCCAGTCCTACAAGGCGACAGAGGACGAGGTGAAGGCGTGCCAGGAGATCGGCTCGATCTCCGGCCACAGCACGGACGTTCCGGAACACGAGACCACCATCCGCCTGCCCGCTGTGATGCTTAAGTACATCCCCCGACCGGAGGACGGCACCGGTGAAGTACCCCGTACGTGAAGGGCTCGCCAAGGCGCAGCACTCGGCCGTGCATCTTGAGATGCGCGACATCTACAACCCGGAAGATCCGGAGTTCTCGCGTTGGCGTACCGACTCCCGGTACGAGGGCAACGCTGCCAAGCTTCCTGATTGGTGGTGGCCTTGGCACGAGCTAGTGACCGAGACGACAGCGCGCGGTGTGGAGATGCGGCGGGCTCGGATCGTCTCGGAGCCGGTCACGGACTACATCCGGTGGGAACATGACTTGACGTTCGCCAACGCGGCGGCGGGTGAGGTTGTCCGCTGGTTGCCCCGGCGTCGGGCGGCGGACATCGCACTACCGGGCACGGATCTGTGGATGTTCGATGGCGCGTCTGTGCTGTTCACGTTCTTCTCTGGGAACGGGGAGGTTGTTGACCGCGAGTGGCGCACGGAACCCGGCGTGATCGAGATGGTCAGCGCTGCGTTTGAGGCGGTGTGGGAGCGGGCCACGCCGCACGAGGACTACAAGCTGACCTGACACGACATGCCAGTTTCCGCGTCATCAAGCGTCCAGCAAGCCCGGCAAGTCCTTGCCGACCGCCTACGGGAGTTGGTCAAGGACGCCGGGCTTGATGGCAAGGATCTCGCCGCGCTGTGCGGCTGGCACCCCTCCAAGGTGTCTCGAATCTCGACGGCCAAGGCGTCACCCTCCGCTGACGACATTCGGGCGTGGTGCCAGGCGTGCGGCGCAGAGGACCAGACAGAGGACCTGATTGCCTCTCTGCGGGCCGTTGAGGGCATGTGGGTGTCCTGGCGTCGGATGGAGCGTACGGGGCTCAAGCGGGCTCAGGAGTCCGTACGGCCCCTGTTCGAGCGCACCCACTGGTTCCGGGCCTACTCCTCATGGCTCGTGCCCGGCCTAGTCCAGACGTTCGGCTACACCGAGGACGTGTTGCGCGCTGTCCAGCGGAGACGGGTTGCGGTCGATGACGTGGCCGACGCTGTGGCCGCCCGCATGGAACGTCAAAGCGTGCTGCACGACGGGCACCGCCGCTTCGCATTCCTGGTGGAGGAGTCCGTGTTGAGGAACGGGTACGGCGACGCCGACACACAAGCTGAACAGCTCGATCATCTGGCCACTGTCGGCGCGCTGCCCAACGTCAGCGTTGGCGTGATTCCAGAGCGGGTGGGACGGGCGCGTATGCCGGTAGAGGGCTTCTGGATCTACGACACAGCACAGGTCAACGTAGAGCTTGTTTCGGGGTACCTAACGCTGACGCAGCCGAGCGAGGTGACGGCATACGCCGACACGTTCGCCACGCTGGCCGACATGGCGGTCTATGGCATCAAGGCCCGCACACTGATCACGAAGGCTCTTGAGTCACTCGCGTAATCCGTGCGCAATCAGGCGCAATCCGCTGGGGGTTGGGCTTCCGTTCTCCCTAGCGTGGTCGCCATCGGACCACGCGAGGGGACGGCAAGCATGGCGAGCAAGACGCAAGCAGCGAGCACCGACGAACGGCAGTGGGACGCACGACAGGGGGAGTACACGACCTACGCCCCGTCCGGGCACACGTGTCCCACCTGTCGGCAGCCGATCAAGAGTCTTCAGCGGTGCCGCCGCACCATCGTTGAGAGGGCGTCTGCTTCGCCGGTTGCCCTCTACCGGCACTACCCCGAGTGCCCCCAGCCCAAGGACGCGCCGTGACGGCCCCCGCGAGAGTTCGGCGGCGCGTGACGCACCCATTACCGGCCCCGGAACTGGTGACCCTCGTAGACCTCACACAGGACCCTGACGGCCCGTACCGGGACTCTCCCGAGGGTTGGCGGACGGAGAGGGGCGGGGCTAAAGACCCGGCCTCCGGGGTGGTCTACTTCCCGCTCGGCAGCAACCCGCCACCGTCCCCGTTCCGGCGAGAGCACACGTGACGCGGGCGTGGGTCATCCGCAACACGAGCGCGCGGCCCACTGAGACCCCCGCCCGGTCGCACGCCCCGTGAAGCGGAGACGGCCGGGCGGGTTGCACGGATCATCAACCGACTACGAAGGAGCATCCCAATGGGTGGACAGCATGGCGGCGGGTCCGGCGACGGCCAGGGCGGTAGCCAGCAGGACGACAGCAACAGCGGCGCCGGGCACGGTGGCGGCGGCACCGACGAGGGCGGCAACACGTCCGACGGCTCCGGCCCCGCGACCGGTGAGTAGGTGCATGTGACGACACGCACGGAGGAGGTGGGCCCTTCGGGGCTCGCCTCTGCGCTCGTAGAAGCGGGCGCCTTGACGACTGATTGGCTGCCGACGTTCGAGGCGGTCCCCCGTGAATTGTTCGTGCCTGACCGCATCTGGCCGGGCATCGCGGACGGCACCCGGCAGACAGCGTTGGTAGACCGTGCCAAGGACCCGGACGCGTGGTTCAAGGCGGTGTACTCCGATATCCCTCTCACTACGCAGTGGGACGACGGACGGCACATCGGGGATGGACTGGGGACCACGCCGACTAGCTCCGGTTCCATGCCGCGCATGGTCTTCTCGATGCTCGCTGACCTGGACGTACGGGAAGGGCAACGCGCCCTTGAGATCGGCACCGGTACAGGCTGGAACGCGGGTCTTCTCTCGCACCGGCTCGGCGGCGCAAACGTCGTCAGCGTCGAGTACGACGAGGAGGTAGCCAAGGAGGCCGGGGAGAACCTTCGGCGCGCTGGTCTGTCCCCCGTGGTCATCGCGGGAGACGGCCGCGCGGGCTACGTCAGCAGTGCCCCGTACGACCGGATCATTGCGACGTGCTCAGTCGGGAGCGTGCCCCGGAGCTGGGTGGAGCAGTGCCGCCCCGGCGGGGTCATCGTCGCCCCGTGGGGGACCGAGTACGGCGGTGAGTACGTCGTGCGCCTGGTCGTCGCTGACGACGGCGCGGCGCATGGCCCCTTCACCCGCTCCAGTGCCTTCATGCGCCTGCGACAGCAGCGCACGGAACGCCCGCCCTTCTCCGCCTACCTCAAGGGCAAGAAGTGGCCCGCAGACGGCATCCGGAGCATGACCGCGCTCTCTCCCGCTGATATCGGCGGGTGGCTCGAACAGTTCGTGATCGGGCTGCAAGTGGCCGGGGCGTTCTGGCGAGCCGAGCGATACGACGGCGGCTCTTACACGCTGTGGACGTACAGCACCGACACCCGGTCGTGGGCAACGGCGGATTACGTGCCGAACGCCGACACGTACGAAGTCGTCCAGTCCGGTCCGCGCAGGCTGTGGGATGAGACGGAAGCCGCCTACCGGTGGTGGGAAGAGCACGACCGACCCGGCTTCGATCGCTTCGGGCTCACCGTGGACGGCGACGGCGAGCGCGCGTGGCTCGACTCCCCGGACGGCCTGGTACCGCTCCGGAGCGCGTAGCAGCTCCACCTACCGGCCCCGCCCCTATGTCTCCCCCGGCGTATGGGCGGGGCTTCTCGCGTGCGCTGACCTGCTGACTCGCCAAGTTGCCAGGGTGTAGGGTCCACCGGCGCCCGGTCGTAGCGGAAGTCGCCGTCGTAGTCGTCCTCGATCAGCAGGCCGCCCGTGGCCCGCGCCCAGTCCAGCAGGGCGGAACGGCGCCGCGCCGAGTACGCGATCCCTAGCGGGAACTGGTGCGCAGGCGTCAGCACGGCGGCCCGCGCGCCGGAGGCGGCGAGAGCCACCGGATCAAGTCCTTCCGCATCGAGCGGAAGCGGGGCGGAGGCCACGCCCACGGCCGCGAACAACGCCTCGTACGCGGGCGTTCCGGGGTCCTCCAAGGCCACGACCGGCGACGTGCCGCCCGCCGCCGCCCGCGTTGGTCGCCCACCGGGCCGCCCGCCGTGCGGCAGCGGCCCCGCGCCGCTCCCGGCGATGACGAAACCGAGCAGGGTCAGTGCCTGCGCCACGCCCGAGCAGACGATGAGCCTTTCGGGGTCGACGACGACACCGCGCCGCCGGGCCAGCAGCCCGGCCAGTGCCTCCCGTAGCTCGGGCAGCCCGCGCGGGTCCGGGTATCCCAGCGCGCTGTGCGGCAGCCGGGCCAGCGCCCGCCGGTGCGCGGCCGACCACGCGGTGCGCGGGAACAGTGACAGGTCGGGCGTGCCGGGGAGGAAGCCGGTCGATGGCTCGCCGGGGCCGGGCCGCCGCTCACGCCCGGCGGGGGCGGCACTGCGGGCGGCGCCACTCACCCAGGTCCCCGCGCCCCTGCTGCTGGTGAGGTATCCCTCGGCGGTCAACTGCTCGTAGGCGTCGGTGACCAGGCCGCGCGAGACCCCGAGGTCGGCGGCGAGCTCCCGGCTCGCGGGCAGCCGTGTCCCCGCCGTGATCCGCCCCGACCTGACCGCGTCCCGCAGGGCGGACTGGAGCATGCGGCCGCGCTGGCGGAGCGGCGCGGCGGCGGTGGGCAGCAACAGCTCCCAGGCGGCGCTCGCGACCTCCGTGGCCCCGGCCGGGATGGGCTTGCCGGTCACGGCGCTGTTCGGGGCGGGCCCATCCGCCATGACCCGGGTCGGGGTGCGGCCCGGCGCGGCGTTGTCCGCAGTGGCCGCGTCCGTCGTGGTGCCGGTCGGAGCGGCCTCGCCCGCCGCCCCGCGCGCTGCGGCACCGTTCGCGGCCGACCCGTTCGCGGCCGACCCGCCCGTCACCGTGCCAGGCCCGGCGGCCCGCGCCGGGCTGCCGGGACCCGTGGCCGAAGTGGTCCCCGAATCAGTCATCACATTGGACCTTAAGGCGTACCGCCTGGCTGCCTAGCGTCGCCGTCATGGATCGCAGCAACCTCACCGACCCCACCGACCAGCGGCGCGGCGCGCTGCTCGCCGCCTTCGCCTGCGTGCTCGTGGGCGGCTCGTTCACCGCCAACAGCGTGCTCGGCGACTACCCGTACGCCGGTGGCCAGGCACTCCGGTACGGACTCGCCTGTCTGCTTCTGATCCCGCTCCTCGGGCGGGGAGGCCTGGCGCCGCTGCGACTGCTCACCGGACGCCAATGGGTGCGGCTGGCGGCGCTGGCCGCCATCGGCATGGTCGGCTTCAACCTCGCGGTCCTCGCGGCGGAGCGCACCACCGAGCCCGCCGTGCCCGGGGTCTTCGTCGGTTGCGCGCCGGTCATGGTCGCCGTCATCGTCCCGGCCGCCGCCGGCCGCCGCCCCGCCCGGGCGGTGCTCTGCGGGGCGCTGTTCGTCGCGGCTGGAGCGTTCACGGTGCAGGGCTGGGGGCGGGCCGATGGTGCCGGGATCGCCTGGTCGCTGGCGGCGCTGGCGGGCGAGGTCGGGTTCGCCGTGCTCGCGGTTCCCGTGCTGCGCACGCTCGGCCCGGTCCTGTTGTCGGCGGCGGCGTGCGGCATCGGGGCCGTCGAGTCCCTGGCGATCGCGCTGCTGCTGGACGGCGGAGGCTGGGTGCGGACGCCGGACACGGTCGAGGCGGCGGCGCTGCTGTGGCAGGCCGTGATCGCCACCGTGATCGCCTTCGTCTGCTGGTACCAGGGCATGCGGCGCATCGGCGCCGAGCGGGCCACCCTCTTCTCGGGGCTGATCCCGGTGGCGGCGGCCCTCACCGCCCCGGTCGTCGGCACCGGCGCCTACGGGCCCGCCCAGGCGGCGGGCAGTCTGCTGGTCGGCCTGGGAGTCGCGATCGGCTCCGGCGTACTGACCAGGGGCGGCCCCAAGGCCGGAGCCGGAACCGGGGGCGGAGCGGGGGCCGGTGGGCAGGTGCTGGGCGCCGGCCCGCCGGTCAGGAGAGCGTGTTGAGCGCGCCGACCTCGCTCGTGGTGTTCTCGGAGACAGCCGTGTCGGAGGCGGCCTTGGTGGCGTCGAGTATGACCCGCGAGACGAGCGCGGGGTTGTCGTTCATCGGGACGTGCCCGCAGCCAGGCAGCCGGATGAGCCGCGCGTTGGGTATCACGTGCTTGGCCCGGATGCCCTGCCGGGGAAGCAGCAGCCGGTCACTCGCGCCCCAGGCAATGGTGACCGGCACGTCGGGGATGTCGGAGGTGTAGCGGACGCTGCGCCCGGCGACGAGGGTGGGCCTGAACCCCGCCCCGTACCGCATCGCCTGGCTCTCGGCGACGACGCTTTCGGGGGAACGCCGCCCGGGGCGGGCGTAGATGGAGCCGACGAGGCTGGCCCGGCCTGCCGCCGTGCGTGCCACCTGGGCGACGAAGGGCTCCGGCATCACCTGGGTCGCGCGGTACATCGCGCGCAGCACCGCGAAGCCGTAACGCCGCTCGGCCTCTGTCCAGAATCCGGCCGGGGACAGGGCGGTGACGCTCCGGGCGCTGCCCGTCCGGCCGAGTTCGAGCGCCATCAGCCCGCCCAGCGAGTTGCCGACGACGTGCGGCCGCTCCAGCCCCAGCTCCCGGAAGAGCGAGGCGAGCACCGGCACCACACTGCCGAGGTCGTAGCCCACTCCCGACGGAAGCGGGGCGGAGGTGCCGAAGCCGGGGAGGTCGATCGCGATGACGTCCCGCTCCGCCGCCAGGACGCTGAACACGGGCTCCCACGCCTGCCAGTGGTGGCCGATGCCGTGCAGCAGCACCACAGGTTCCCCGGACCCGCGCCGCTCGTAGGCGACCTCCACCGGCAATGTGCCCGTCGCGGTGTCGTGGGCGAAGGAAATCGTCTCGGCCATGGCGTGGCTCCGTTTCTTCCGGGGGTCTCGTTGGACAGCATGTCAGCAAGGGTTACTGCTGGGTAGACCCCGGGTAGCTGGGAATCGGACACCTTGCCGCCGGTCCCGCCACGCCGCCGCGGAGCGGGCGGACAGCGCTGTTCGGGCCTGAAGACGGACCCTCCGGGCGTGGTGAGGGGGGCTGGGGAGCGGGTTGGCGTGGACTGGACGTCGACCGCCCCGGCGGGGCCGGGGCCGGCCCCGCCGGGGCCGACGAGGAAGCGGGAACGATGAGTGAGACCTCCGCCCCGGTCCGGGGAATCGATCACGTCGGCGTCACCGTGCCGGACATCGAGGAAGCCACGGAGTTCTTCCGGCGCGCGTTCGGGGCGCGGATCGTGCTGGAGACCCTGCCGCGCTCCGCCGCTCCCAAGGGCGGCAGGTTCTCCGAGCAGATGCTGGGCCTGGCCCCGGGCGCGCGGGTCGTGCGGCAGCGGCACCTGAGGCTGGGCAACGGCCCGAGCGTGGAGCTGTTCCAGCTCGCCGGGACCGAGCAGCGCGACGCCGCACGCCTGTCGGACTTCGGGCTCCAGCACATGGCGCTGTACGTGGACGACATCGACGCCGCCGTGCGACGGGTGCGGGAGGCGGGCGGCGTCGTTCACCATGAGGTGGCGGACCTCCCCGGCGCGGAGAGCGGACCCGGCAACCGCTGGGTCTACACCCGCACCCCCTGGGGCATGCTCGTCGAGCTGCTGACGTACCCGAGCGGCATCCAGTACGGAGCGGACTCCCAGGCCGAACGCTGGACGCCGCCCCAGGACACGGAGCGCGCCTGACCACGCGCGCCGCCTCCGCGTCCGCGACCGAAGGCACCAAGCATGCTGGGCACTCCCCAGGCCGCCAGTCCCGGCGCAATGCAGGGATGCGCCCCGTCAGGGGCGCGGGGAACTGCGCGACCAGCCACGTCGCGTCCGCGGTATGCGACGCACGGACAGGAGTTCCCCTCCCCAGCGCGACCAGCGTGATCGGCGTGATCGGCGCGATCCGCCGGACACGGCCTGATCGCTGGGACCGGCTTTCCCGAAGAGGACCGCGTAACCGGAGGGGAGCTGCTGATGACCTGGTTGAGCTCGCCTGGGGAGACGGCGTCGGCGAGCGTGCTCAGGACGGCGCCGGCGTCCCACTGGGCGGTACGGGTGTGGGCGCCGGTGCGCTCGGCGACGCGTGATCTGGGTCATTGGTACGCCGGACGACATGTGCCCGCCATGAGGAACGGACCCACAGGGAGTGTCCACGGCGAAGAGTGATCCCATGAGTGAGCAGCATGTGCACGTCCGCCTCAACCAAGGGCTGGCGGTCTCGGACGAGAGCGAACTGATCGAGCAGTCCGGCTGCCGATGCGGAGCGTCCTGGACCAGGACCTACCAGGTCGAGGACCCGGAAACGGACTGAGGCCATGCCTCCGGGCCCGGAGTACCCCCGCGCGTCTCCGGCTGTGCCTTGTCGCCGCTGTCCTGGCCGTACTCGCCGATTCCCGTGCCTCTGTGGGAAGCCGCGTGTCCTCCGCCATCGGCGTCAGGGCGGGTAACCGGCGGCGGGGCGGCTGAAACAGAAATGCGGCGCGGAAGCTCGCCGGTCGGAAGGGTGCGGCCCGACGTTGACACCGGGAGCGCGACCCTCGTTCACCAACCGGTGAGGGGGTGGCGGCGCAGCTGGTGTGACGTGCCGCAACGCTCGACTGTTGTACTCCGTTGCGGGGGAGTTCGCACCGTATGCACAAAAATATAGCGGTGTGGGCGCTGCTCGGGTACGTTCGCTGTCATAGCAGTCGCGGTTCCGAAGCCTGTTTCCCCCCGCGGTCACGATCGCGGACGTGTGTGTTCTTCAGAGTTTTCATGGGCCCGGCGATCACCTCCGGTTGCCGTGATGTGCGGCATCCGCCCCTTTGAAGCGCAGGAGAGCGGTATGGCTACGGGCGTCGTGAAGTGGTTCAACAGCGAGAAGGGCTTTGGCTTCATCGAACAGGACGGCGGCGGTCCTGACGTCTTCGCCCATTACTCGAACATCGCCGCCGAGGGCTTCCGCGAGCTCCAGGAGGGGCAGCGGGTGGTCTTCGATGTCACCCAAGGTCAGAAGGGCCCGCAGGCGGAGAACATCGTCCCGGAGTAGTCGGGTCGGCCCTCCAGGGCCCACCTCGTGCCCGGCGCATACCGCACGCTGTGGTCGCTCCTCGTGCGCGGCCGCGTGTCCTGTCGCGTCCTGTTGTGTCCTGTCGTGCCGTGTTCAGCGGCTGGATCGTTCGCTGTGGCGTGACGGTGGTGCTGTTTCGAATTCTCGCAGCGTGCTGATCACCTCGTCGTCGGAGACCTGGGCGAAGTCCTCGTACCACTGTCCGACCGCGTGGAAGGCGGGCGGTGCGTGCAGGCACACAAGATCGTTGGTCTCCTCCCGCATTGTTTCGGCGGCCTGCGGGGCGCAGACCGGCACGGCGAGGACCAGCCGCGCCGGGTGCTGGGAACGCAGGCAGCGGAGGGCGGAGCGCGCGGTGACGCCGGTGGCGAGTCCGTCGTCCACCAGGATCACGGTCCGGCCCTCAACCTCCGGTGCGGGGCGCCCGCGGCGATACAGGTCTTCGCGGCGGTGCAGTTCTGTCCGTTCGCGGGCGACATCGGAACCGAGCTCGTCCGGGGCCAGGCCGAGCATTTCCAGAGCCCGCAGGTCGAACACAGGTGGGTCCTCACCGGTGATCGCGCCGATGCCTACTTCCGGGCGGCCGGGCATGCCGATCTTGCGGGCCACGATGACGTCCAGTGGCGCCTTGAGTGCGCGAGCGACCTCCGCCGCGACGGGCACGCCTCCACGCGGCAGTGCCAGGACGAGGGGGTTGGTGATGGCGCCGTCGGCTGTCCATTCGAGCAGCCTCGCGGCGAGTTCTTGGCCGGCGTGCCGGTGGTCTCGGAACCGCATGTGGGTTCCTCCTTCCATGCTGCGGATTCCCCGCATCGCGCTAGACGCCGCTGGGCCAGGTCTCTTCCTCGCCGGTCCGCGCGGGCGCGGTGTGGAGAGGCGCCAGGGCTGTGGTGCGGTCGATGAAGCAGAAGGCGTCGTAGCGTTCGCCGAGGACCGTGGAGACGTAGTTGCCCCACTTCTCGCGCTCCGGGTGGTAGACGACGCCGATGGCGCGGTGGTCGCGTTCGTCCCGAAGCCAGTGGGAGCCGTCCACGGCCGGCTGTCCGGGACCGTGGGCGGGCGGGAAGACGAACAGTCCGGCGTCGTCGGGCAGCGCCGCCCGGTGCAGCAGGTCTTCCAGGCTGCCCTCGCGGGCAGGCGGGACACGCATGACGCTGGGGTGTCCTCCCCAGCGGTCGGAGGCGATCACGGTGCCTTCGTAGGAGCCGAAACCCACCAGGACGACGCCGTCGGCGGCGTGGCGTTCGCGTACGAGCTGACCGACGTTGACCATGCCGACCGCCGCCATATCGGTGGCCCGGGCGTCTCCGACGTGTGTGTTGTGCTCCCACACGACGGCTTTGGCTTGTGGCCCGTAGTACTCCATGAGCCGGTCGAGGGTGTCGGCCATGTGATGGTCCCTGATGTTCCATGACTTGGGCCCGCCGTGCAGCATCGCCCGGTAGTACCGCTCGGCTCCGGCCAGTACCTCCGCGTTCTGCCGGGCCGCCAACTCCACCAGGTTCCCATCGACGGCGGCGGCCTCGTCCGCTCCGCGGCGCAGTTGCACCAGCAGCTTGAGAACCTCCGGCTGGCAGCCGGACGGTATGAGCCTGGTGGACAGCGCGTAGGACTGCGGGTCTTCCGCGTACGGCTCGAAGCAGCGATACGCCTCCAACGCGTGCTCAACCCGGCCCGGCGCGTGCTCGGTCAGATAGCCCAGCACCGCGTGCAACGACTCCCACAGGGAGTACACGTCCAGGCCGAAGAACCCCACGCGCCGATCCCGTGGCAGGGCGGCGTTGTGCTCGCGAAGCCAGCGGCTGAAGCGGGCGACATCGGTGTTGGCCCACATCCACGTCGGCCAGCGGTCGAAGCCCTCCAGCACGTCGATCGGGTCCTCGGGCGCCGCGGCAGCCCCCGTAACGGAGCAGTGCAACGCCTGGCAGTCGGGCCAGTCACCCTCCACCGCCACAAAGGAGAAACCCTTCTCCTCGATAAGACGAGCGGTCAGTACGTCACGCCACCGGTAGTACTCGGCGGTACCGTGCGACGCCTCGCCCAACAGCACATAGCGGGCGTCGCCAATCCGCTCCAGCAGTGGGTCAAACGACTCCGGGCCGGTAAGGGGAAGCGCGGCGCTACGCACTTGTGAGATCTCCGCCTGCGCCTGCACCCGCGCCTGCGACTCGGAGGGAGCCATTGCCATTCCTCCTCAGTTTCGTACGCTCCGGGCTGGAGGAACCCCTGTCCGCGCTGCGAGTGCTCCACGCGATGGACCAGCCTGGCGCCTCGAACCACGCGTAGCACCGGGTACCCCTGCCCCCGACACCGCACACGCGTCGCCTGCGCGGCCCCGCCGGCCCGCTGCGTACGGTCAGCAGGTGTTACGCGCCGCGGCCGCGCGAGAACGCGACGGGAAGGCCGAGGCCGTGGCTCACCGCACGGGCGGGCGCGTGGCGGGTCGTCCGGCGCCCGCGCCGGATGACGACCGACGGCAAAGGGGAGCGGCAAAGGAGAGGTGGCTAAGGGAAGACGGCAAAGGAAGGGCGGGCGAAGCGCGGTGATCGCCGACGGCCTCCCCGTAGGCGATCAAATGCTTGTCCTGGTTCCGTTTGGCTGCCCGCCATCCGAGTCACCCGGCGCTGTGCAAGGACATCTGCCGGAAGCTCGCGGGGCTGCCCCGTTCCGGCCAGGCGGGAAGGAACCAGATCATGGTGCGTAAGAAGATGGAAGGTGACGAGGACCAGAAGCGGGCGGCGGCGCGGGAGGCCGAGAGAGCGGGGGAGTGGCCCAGCGCCCGGGGCGAGACCACGGGCGCCTCCAAGCAGCGGGCTCACCTGACAGCCTCAGCAACGCATGAGGAGAAGGCGGCGAGCCTGCTGCGCGGCAAGCAGTCCGACCCCAGCCGTGAGGAAGGCACGCTGCGCACTTCTCCTTCGTCACCGGCGCGTTCTTTCGGCGGGCGCGGTTCCCGCGAGTACTCAGAGGCGCACGAACGGGTGTTCCGGGCTGTCGCCGAAGCCGAGCAGCGGCGCAGCGGAGAGGGCGTTCACTGTGACGAAGTGGCCCGCCGCGCCGGTCTGCCGGCGGATGAGGCACGGGCGGTGCTCCACGACCTGATCGTCACGCATGGGCTGGTCACCGAGCTGCAAGGTGCGGATTCGCCGGACCTCGGTCCCCGGTACGAGACGAAACCGGGGCGGTGATCCGGCCACGCGGTGGCCGCGTTCACGTGCCGGCAGGCAGGAGCGGCGACTCCGTGGCGTAAGCGGCGGCGAGCTCGTCGATCTGCCGGTAGCCCGTGCGCAGCAGGAAGGTGTTCAGGCGGCCGTAGGACTTGGCGCCGAGGATGAAGAAGTGCGGTTCGGGGTTGCGCAGGGTGTCGATACCGGGGGAGGGCTGCGCGAGGCAGTCGCCGCCCGCGGAGGCGCCGAGGAGGGTGGCGGACAGGTTCATGGGGGCGCTGGTGGCGTAGCACTCGTGGACCTGTAGCTGCCGGTAGAGGGAGGCGTCGCCGACGTAGCCGGTCAGCGCCACGACGTGGTCGCAGACGATCTCGCGCGGGCCGTGGGAGGTCGCGAGGACGGCGCGTATCCGGTCGCCATCGGGGGCCAGCGCCAGGGCCTGGACGTGGGCGCCGGTGTGGACGGTGACGTGGTCGTTGGCACCTGCTGCGAAAGCCTTCGAGGTCTCGACGAGCCGCTGACGGCCGGGCAGGGTGTCGTCCGGGACGGCTCCCCAGTCGGGTGCCGGGCTGCGCACGACCCACTCGACGCGCGTGCCGGGCAGCGCCGCGAGATCGCGGGCGGCGGTCTGGGCTGACTTGCCGGCGCCGACGAGGAGGACGGTACCCGCCCATCGGGCCGGGGCCTCGGTGGGCGGGAGGGTACGGGTGACGCGGTCGGCGAGGGCACGTTCGCCGGGGGCCGGGATGCCGCCGGGGCCGACGGTGTTGGGGTGGGAGTAGGTGCCGGTGCAGTCCAGGACGAGGTCGGCCCTGGCGGTGTCCTCGCCGTCGGGGGTGTCCAGCAGGAGGGTGAAGGGCGCGGTGGCGCGTGCCTCGGTGCCGATCTGCTCGTGCTTGAGCAGGCCGCTACGGGCGACGGCGGCGACCCGGGTACGCAGCCGGATACGGCCGCCGAGGGCGGGCAGTGCGGCGACCGGGTCGAGCAGGCGGGTGACCAGCTCCGCGCCCGTGGGGCAGTCGTCGCCAGTCGGGGCGTGCGGGAGGTGGGTGCGCATCCGGCGCGAGACGTTGAGGTCCCAGGGAGTGAACAGGCGGACATGGCCCCAGGCGCGTACGTGCGCGGCGACGGTGTCCGCGGCCTCGTAGACGGTGAACGGCCATCCGGCGTCGGCGCAGGCGAGGGCGGCGTCGAGGCCGACAGGTCCGGCGCCCAGGATCGCGACATGTCGCTGCATGGTGAACTCCCTTTTCGTACGGGTGAGTCCGCACGGGTGCGTTCCTACAGGTGCGTCGTACGGGTGCGTTCCTACGGGTGCGTTCGCACAAGTAGGTCTGTTGGTGCGGGGGCGGTCAGATGGCGCAGTGGACGGGGCGGGGCAGGCTGCCGTCGGTGAGGCGGGCGGCGAAGAACCGCTCCGTCACCAGCTCTTTGCCCGTGGCGAGTGAGGTCCCGGCGGGGGCCAGGCGCATGTCGGGACTGGTGGCCAGGTCGGCACCGGCCGGGTGCCAGTGCAGGCCGTCGGCGCTGACGGTCAGCTCGGGGACGCTGGAGTCCTCGCCGATCTCCACGCCGGTCTCGGAGAAGCCGCGGCGCAGGAGCGGGCGTACGGCGAAGTGGTCTGCGGGCAAACCGAGTTCAGTCAGCAGTTCGCCGACCGCCGGTACCTCGTGCCTGTTCTCCGGGGTTTCGGTGAGGGCGACGCGCGGGGGCAGGCCGAGGTCGATCAGGTGGCGGATGCCGTCCATGGTGCGCTGCCAGGAGCCGGGGCCGCGGTGCAGGTCGTGGGTGGCGGCGGCCTCACCGTCCAGGGAGGTCTGGACGGTGAGGCCGCGGTCTGCCAGGGCCGCCAGCCCGGCGGCGCGGCGGCCGCGGAGCAGCATCGCGTTGGTCATGACGACGGTGGGCAACCGGGCGGAGGCGTAGTCGAGAAGGCCGACGATGTCGGGGTGGAGGAAGGGCTCGCCGCCGGTGAGGTACAGCTCGGTGAACCGGGCCGCTACGGCCTCGTCGACCAGGGCGCGGAAGGTGCTGACGGGCAGGACGCGGGCCGCCGCCTTCGGGGAGGAGGCGACCGCGCAGTAGTCGCAGGCCAGATTGCAGTGGAAGTTGGTGTAGAGCCACAGCCGGGAGGGGAAGTACGCCGTGCCGAACAGCGGGACCACCGGCCGGTCACCGTCCAGTTCCTGGGTCGTGGTCTCTCCCCAGCCTTCCCCAAGCTCTCCGAGCAGGGGAGACCCCAAGTCGGCGGGCCGGAAGCCGGACGGCAGGGTGGAGCGGTAGAGGTGGTAGCGGCCCCGGGAACGCTCGCGCGGGGGAAGGATCTCCAGGCAGGTGGTCCACCAGCCTGTCTCGATGGTCTCGGTGAAGACTTCGGGGAGCCCGGCGGCGCGCATCGAGCGGGCCTGGGCCCGCCAGTCGTACGCGAGGGGGATCAGCTCCGCGGTGGCGCGGCCGTCGGCGAGGTCGAGGACGGCGTACCAGACGTTCCTGTGCCCGTCGTTGGCCGGTTTGCCGAGTACGCCGACGTTGACGGCGAGGGTGTCGCCGATGCGCCGCTGCCAGGGCAGGCCGCTGTGGGTGCACAGGACCACGTCCGCGCCGGATGCCTCAGCGCGCAGCCGGTGCTGCTCCTCGGGGAGCGACTCCCACCAGAAGTCGTTCAGCGCCAGTGTCGAACCGTGGACCATGTGGAGGTCCACGCCGGCTATCGTCTCGCGGCGCTCGGTGGGCAGGGTCCCCATCCAGGCGGCGAAGTCGCGGTTGGTGGTGGCGAGGGTGTGGTCGTAGATGAGCTGGGCGTACTCGTTGTCCTTCGGGTCGCGGTAACCGCAGCCGCAGTCGGTGTCGCCGCGGGCGATCGCCACGTCGTAGTTGCCCGCGACGCATTCGATCCCGTTGTCGGTCAGGAGCGGCCGGAGCGCGTCCACGTCGGCGCCGAAGCCGCCCAGGTCGCCCAGGCAGAACAGCCGCTCGCACCCGCGGGCGCGGGCGTCGTGGACGAAGGCTTCCAGGGCGTACGGATTGCCGTAGGGGCCGCCGCATACTGCGATACGCATAGGGGTGGGTCTCCAGGATCGAACGGGGCCAGGGACGGACAGGGCTGCTCACGCGGCGGGAGCCCGGTGCCTGCTGAGGGCGAGCCGGGGACCCGCGGCGTAGCGGGCGCGGATGAACTCCGGGTCGACGCCCGCGAAGTACAGCAGCTTCAGGTACTGCATGAAGACGATCATGCGCCAGGTGCCGTGGGCGGTGAAGCGGCGGGATGAGGCCGTCGAAGTGGCGGGCAGGAGGCACAGCCGTCCGCGCCGGTGCAGGCGCCGCGACATCTCCAGGTCCTCCATGATGGCCAGGTCCGGGAAGCCGCCGAGTGCGTCGAAGACGGTACGGCGGATGAACATGGCCTGGTCGCCGAAGACGTGGTGCAGGCGGCGGGCGCGGGCGTTCGAGGCGCGGGCCAGGTAGTTCAGGCCGGGTGTACGGCGGTCGAAGCGGATGGTCAGGCCCCCGCCGACCACAGCGGGGTCGTTGAGGCAGGCGTGGATCTGGCCGAGGGCCGACGCGTCGATGGCGGTGTCGGCGTGGACGAACCACAGCACCTCGCCAGCGGCGTGCCGGGCTCCCTCGTTCATCTGCCGCGCGCGGCCCCGTGCGCTGTGCAGCACGGTGGCGTAGGGCGTGGCGAGTTCGACGGTGGCGTCCGTGGAGCCACCGTCGACAACGATCACCTCGCAGCCGGGGAAGTCGCGGCACAGGCGGCTCAGCGCGGTCTGGATGGTGGCTTCCTCGTTCAGTACGGGAACGATGATCGATACCCGGCTCACACCGCCTCCGTGGGCCGGAGCAGCGCGGCGATCCGGGGCGGCGTCAGAGGATCGGCGAGCAGCGCGGCAGCGTCGTCGGGGGTGTCCAGGTCCCGCAGGGGGTGCGTC
Organism: Streptomyces sp. A01; assembly: GCF_059026195.1. Lineage (NCBI taxonomy): Bacteria > Bacillati > Actinomycetota > Actinomycetes > Kitasatosporales > Streptomycetaceae > Streptomyces > Streptomyces sp. A01. The sequence goes on from NZ_JBWLKN010000001.1 coordinate 393,413, forward strand.
AGTCCCACGCTCAGCTGCTCCTCGGCGGCGATCGCCCGGGTAGCGGCCAGCACCCGGTCCGTACTCCACAGGGCCGGATCGATGCCGAACAACCGGGTATGCGGGCGGTTCATGCCGATCAGGTAGTAGCCGCCGTCCAGTGCGGGACCCAGCACCACGTCGTGGCGTTCCAGGGCGGTCGAGGCGGCTGCCAGGTGCTCGCCGGTCAGCGTCGGCGCGTCGGTGCCGATGACCAGGAGCGGACCCGCGCCGTCGGCGAACGCCTCGACGACGGCGGAGGTGAGCCGCTGCCCGAGACCGGTGCCGCGCTGGAGGAGCAGGCGGACGCCGGGAGGGGCTTCTTCGTCCGCGCTGTCCGCGCTGTCCTCGCCGTCTCCTGGGGCGTACGCGAGATAGGTGCGCCGTCCAGGTGGCGACGCCATGTCCAGGGAGTGCCGGATCAGCTCGGCCTGGAGGACGGCACAGAGCTCGGGCCCGAGCAGGGGGTGCAGCCGGGTCTTGACGGTGCCCGCACGGGGTGCCTTCGCCATGACCAGCACCGAGGGCGTACGCCGCGTCCTCATCAGCTGAACCGGTAGACGGTGCCGACCGGCGCCACGGAATCCAGACCCGGCAGGGCCTGGGCGGCCAGCGCCGGGAAGATCTCCTTGCTCGCCGCCATACGGGCCAGCAGGGCGTCCAGGGGCTCGGGTTCCGGGGCGACGCCGTTGGCGTAGTCGGTGACGAAGCCGACCAGAGCCATCGGCAGCTCGGCCTCCCCGGCCAGTACCACCTCCGGGCCCGCCGTCTGGCTGACGGCGGTGACGCCCGCGGCGGCCAGGGCGGCGATCTCGGGGCGGCTGTTGAAGCGGGGGCCGTCCACATGCCCGTACACGCCGCCCGCGACAACGGGCGTGCCGGTGCTCGCGGCGGCCGCGATCAGCACCTGGCGCAGCGGCTCGCTGAACGGGCGGTCGAAGATCCAGTGGCCGCGGCCCGCGGCGCCGGGAGAGTCGTGCCACGTGCAGGGGGAGCCGTCAGGCAGCCGGTTGCTGGGGAAGTACAGGTCGTCGAAGACCACCAGGGAGCCGGGCTCGGCGGCGAGGTCGACCGCGCCGCACACCGTGAGTGACACCAGCGCGTCGACCTCGCAGGCGAGCAGGGCGGCCAGGTTCGCGCGGTGGTCGACCTGGTTGGACAGGCGGTGGTGACCGGCGCCGTGCCGGGACAGCTGCACCAACTCGGCCCCGTTGAGGCTGCCTTCGGTGACAGTGGCCTCACCGAACGCGGTGTTGACGGTTCGCTGGGCCGCGTTCTCCAGCTGTGGCCAGTCGTAGGTGCCGGAACCGGTGATGACGCCGATGCGCATGGGTTACTTCTCCTGTGTGGCGGGACGGCGGACGGACGTACGGACCTCGACGAGCGGGAGGAGCGTGCGCAGTTGGGCGTTCTCGGCCGGGTCGAGCACCGCGTGCTGCACACATGCCGGGACCAGGGTGCCATCCTCGGGGTGCGCCATGGCGTAGTGGCAGGCGGCCAGCCGCTCCTGGGTCTCGCGCAGCCTCGGGTCCAGGGCCTGTTCGCCGCGCTCCATCATCTCCCAGGCAGGCGCGACGACTTCGGCGTCCATGAACTGGTGCATCACGAAGGTGACCGGGCGGACACGGAAGCGGTGGCGTAGCAGCCGCGGCACACCGACCCGGCCGACGGTACGGGCCAGCCACCGCAGGGCGATCACCACGGTGGACGGGTGGCGGGCGGCGACGCGGGCCAGCTTGGCGGCGAGCAGCGCGGGCGGCGTGCCGGTGAAACTGACCTTTCCGAAGTGGCGGAAGAAGCCGTCGCGCACCGCCAGGTCGCGCGGATCGTCCTCTTCCAGGAACGGATACCAGCGTTTTCCCACGAAGAAGCCGTACGCGGTCCGGTTGCAGCGCACATCGCCGTTCTGGAAGACGTGATAGCCGAGCGTACGTCCGGCGCCGCGCCCGATCTCCGCCCATACCGTGTCCGGGGTGGCCTCGCGGTACCGCTCTTTCCAGCGCCGCTCGTCACCGAGGAAGGCGGCGGGCTGGAAGGAGAACATGCCGTACCCCATGCCCTGGCAGTCGCGGATGACGTCGGCGATCTCGTCGAGGTTGCCGGGGGTGACGGTCATGTTGTGCGCGAGGAAGTACCGTACTCCGTGCTCGCGGCGCAGCCTGGCGAACATGTCCGCGAAGCGCTTGCGGTAGCGGTTCAGGGCCTGCTCGCCCGGTGGGCGTTCGATGCCGCGCCTGCCGTACATGAACTTGTCGAAGTGCGCGGCGAACGACAGCCGTGTGAAGCGGCGTTCGCCGTCGTCGCCGAGGGCGAGCCGCTCCAGGTAGTCGTAGTCGAAGTCGCCGTGGGTGAAGCTCATCGGCTCCCGGCCGTGCTCCCGCATGATCTCCAGCGTGGTGGCGTGGTCGTCGGGCGGCAGCAGGCTCACCTCGCCGCCGATGAGCTGGGTGTGGGCGCGCGGGCCGCGCAGCGTGCGCAGCAGGCCCATCTGGGCAGCCACTTGTTCGTGCGTGTGCGGCCCATCCACGCGCACTTGGTTGGCGTCCCGGGAGTGGTAGCAGGGCGTGCACTTCAGGTTGCACTTCGGGAAGACGCCGTGGGTGCCTTCGCAGCCGACGCCGTGCTGTCCGATGATCTGCCCCGGTGTCCTGACGATGGCGGGCAGTTCAGCCCACCGGCGTCGCATGGCCGCCACGAACTCCGGATCGTAGGGCCGGGTGGCATGCTCGACGGCTCGCAGTCGCGCCAGGATTCCCATCGGGTACCTCTCCGTTCTCGGTGTCGGACGAGTGGTCAAAGGCGTCACGGGCCGGTCGCCGCGAGGTTCTGCCGGGCGGTGGCCGATCCCCCGGAGCGTGCGGCCCGCCGCGAGTGCGGCGGGGCGAGGAACCTCACTCCGGCCGCGGCCTCGGCCGCGATCAGGACCGTGGCCGGGGCCGGACCCAGCATCACGACCGCACCTTCCTGCGCAGACCGAGCAGGGAGCCGATGATCCCGCGGTGCGCGGCGAGCCGGGCGTAGACGTCGGTGAGCGCGGCGTGCCAGGGTCCGTCGGCGTAACCGGGGTAGGGGTGCACGGTTCTCGCGTACTGCGAGGGTGTCCAGCCGAGGCGCACCGCCGTGGCCAGGTGCGCGATCGTTTCCCCGGCGCGCGGGGCGACCACCGTCGCGCCCGCGATCCGCCCGCGTCCGTCCAGCACGAGGCAGGTGAAGCCGTCGGTGCGGCCGTCGGTGACGGCCCGGTCCACCCGGTCGTGGTCCAGGGTGAGCGCGCGGGCTCCTTCGGTGGAGGTCACGCCGACGTGGGCGACCTCGGGGTCGGTGTACGTCACCGAGGGCACCGCGTCGTAGCGGATACGGCGGCGCACGCCGAGCAGCGCGTCGGTGACGGCGGAGGCGGCCTGCACTCCGGCGAGATGGGTGCTGCTGCTTCTTGGGGAATTCCCCCCGGAGCCCCCGCCCGGCGTGCCGGTGACATCCCCGGCCGCGTAGACGCGCGGGTTGCTCGTCCGCAGCCGGCCGTCGGTCCGGACGTGGCCGCGCTCATCCGTCTCCACCCCGGCTGTCTCCAGCCCGAGGCCGCCGGTGCTGGCCCGGCGCCCTGTGGTGGTCAGCAGCCGGTCGTACGGGATCGGCCGCCCCGGCCCGTACACCGCGCCCTCGTCGGCCTTCTCGGCCCGGTAGCCGGTGAGGACCGTGATCCCCTCGGCCTCCAGTCGCTCCTGGACCAGCGCGGAGGCGCGGGGTTCCGCGCGCGGCAGCAACCGGTCCACGGCTTCCACCAGGGTGACCTGGGAGCCGAGGCGGGCGAACGCCTGCGCGAGCTCGCAGCCGGTCGGCCCGCCGCCCAGTACCACCAGCCGCTCCGGCAGCTCGGTCAGGCCCCACACGGTGTCGCTCGTCAGCGGCTCGGCCTCGGCCAGGCCCGGGACCGGAGCCACGGAGGGGGCCGAACCGGTCGCGATCAGCGCGTACCGGAAGGCCACTTCCCGCCTGCCGGCCCGCAGTTTCCGTGCTCCCGTGAAGACGGCATCCCCGTGAGCCACCTCGACACCGAACTCCCGCAGCGACGTAGCCGAGTCGTGCGGCTCGATCACCCCGATCGCCTGCTTGACATGACGCATGGCCGCCGCGAGGTCGGCCGGGCCGTCCGCCGCCTGGAGCCCGTACCGCCCCACCCCGCGTGCGGCCCGCACGTCGGCTGCCACGTGCAGCAGCGCCTTGCTGGGCACGCACCCGGTCCACAGGCAGTCGCCGCCCAGCCGGTCCCGTTCGACCAGCAGCGTGCGAGCCCCGAGGCGGCCGGCGGTGCGCGCGGCGGTCAGTCCGGCGCTTCCGCCACCGATCACGACCAGGTCGTACGTCCCCACACTCCGCGGGGGATGTCCCATGCTCATCGTGCCCCCTCACTCGCCTCTCGTCGTCGTCGCGGCAAGGAAACCCGTTCGGGTGGCTTCCGCCTTCCCTTCGGGTACGACTCATTCGACACGGCCCACGGCACCGGCGGGCACACTACTGATTCCGGCGTGTCCGGCGTGTCCGGCGTGTCCGGCTCGGAGGGAATGCCAGTCGCCCCTCGGTGGGTTCCCGGCGCAGGCGGCATCCGCACGCCGACGCTCATCGCCTTCATCCCAGGGGAGAAACATGGCGACCGACGTATCCACCGGCCACCTGACAGACGCCGTCAAGGAGTACTACGGCACGGTGCTGTCGTCCTCGCAGGACCTGAAGACCTCGGCCTGCTGCACCGCCGAGGCGCCGCCACCCCACATCGCCGACGCACTCACCCGCGTGCACGAGGAGGTCCAGGACCGCTTCTACGGTTGCGGTTCCCCGATCCCCGCCGCGCTCGATGGCATCACCGTCCTGGACCTGGGCTGCGGCAGTGGGCGCGACGCGTATGTCCTGTCCCAACTCGTCGGTCCCGAAGGCCGGGTCATCGGCGTCGACATGACCGAGGAGCAGCTGGCCGTCGCCCGCCGCCACCAGGACTGGCACGCGAAGCGGTTCGGGTATGCCAACACGGAGTTCCACCGGGGCTACATCGAAGACCTGGCCGCCGCCGGTATCGCGGACAGCTCCATCGACCTGGTCGTCTCCAACTGCGTGCTGAACCTCTCACCCGACAAGCCGCGCGTCTTCCGGGAGATCTTCCGGGTCCTCAAGCCCGGTGGCGAACTCTACTTCTCCGACGTCTTCGCCGACCGCCGCCTGCCCGCCACCCTCATGGACGACGCGGAACTGGTCGGCGAGTGCCTCGCCGGCGCGCTGTACAGCGAGGACTTCCGCCGCCTGACGCAGGCGTCCGGCTGCGCGGACGCCCGTACGGTAGCCACCGCACCCATCACGCTGAGCAGCCCGGACATCGAGCGGAAGATCGGCTTCGCCACCTTCACCTCACGCACCGTCCGGGCGTTCACCATGCCACTGGAGGACCGCTGCGAGGACTACGGCCAGGTCGCCGTCTATCGCGGCACGCTCCCCGAGCACCCGCATGACTTCGACCTGGACGACCACCACCGCTTCCACACCGGCAAGCCGATGCTGGTCTGCGGCAACACCGCCGACATGCTCAGCCTGACCCGGTACGCCCCGCACTTCACCGTGACCGGCGACAAGAGCACGCACTTCGGCCTGTTCCCCTGCGCCCCCGCTGATACCGCGGCCACCAGCGGCACAGGTACAGGAGCCGGCTGCTGCTGAGCGCCTGCCGGGCCCGGACGCCACCGATCGCCCGGGCCCGGCATGTTCACACCGCTTACGCACGCACCGGGAACCCGGGACCCGACGCGTCACATTCCACGCGATGGCCGGACCAGACCCCTGGCCGGACTCGTGAGCGGGCGGTCACGGACACCGCTTGCTGGCGCGTTCCAGCAGCGCTGGTCACAGCCCTCCGGCGACCCGTAGGACCGCGCCGGTGGTGTACGAGGCTTCCGCCGACATCAGCCAGGCGACGGCGCCCGCGATCTCGTCCGGCTCGCCGGGGCGGCCCATGGGGACACGGTCCTTGACGCGCCAGGGCCGGTCGGGGTCGCCCATTGAGGCGTGGATGTCGGTGACGACCATGCCGGGCTGGACGGAGTTGACCCGGATGCCCTCCGCCGCCAGTTCCTTGGAGAGGCCGATCGTCATCGCGTCGACGGCGGCCTTGCTGGCCGCGTAATGCACGTACTCGCCAGGGCTGCCGGTCGTGGCGGCGCCGGAGGAGATGTTCACGATCGCTCCGCCGCCACCGCCGTGCCGGGTGGACATCTCGCGGGCGGCGCGCCGGGCGCACAGCAGCGCTCCGGTCACGTTCACGTCGACCACCCGGCGCATCGCCTCGGGCGAGGTCTCCGTGAAGCGGCCGAGCAGGCCCGTGATCCCGGCGTTGTTGACCAGCCCGGTGATGGCTCCCAGCTGCTCCGTGGCCGTGTCGAACAGGGCGTCCACCTGGTCGGCGACGCTGGTGTCCACCTGGGCCGTCACGCAGCGCACGCCCTCGGCGCGGACGGCGGACGCCGTGGCCTCGGCCGCCTCATGGGCGCGCTCGTACCCGATGGCGATGCTGTGGCCGGCGCGTGCCAGCCGTACGGCGACGGCGGCGCCGATGCCTCTGCTGCCGCCGGTGACCACCGTGACCTGATCCATGAGGTCGCTCCCCGCTTCGTCGTCCGGATACCAGGTGTCCGGAGGCCAGCTGTTCGGTATACCCCGCGCCCTCGCGCGCGAAGGCCGTTTCCCCGCGCTGTCATGACCGCATCGCGCGAGGGTCCTGACGCTACCCGAGCCGCCACGGACGAGTGGCGCGGGAATTGGTCTTGACCAAGGTGGCGCGCCGTCCTATCGTCGGACCCCTACTGAAACAACCTTTAATAAAGAAGTGCGCATAACTCAGGGCGGACGCGCGGCCGGGCAACTCCGGTCGGGCAAGACGGCGATCGTGGAGGACAGGGTGGGGACCACGCAGCTCGATACGGTGCCGGAGCCGAAGTACTGGCACTTGAAGACGGTGCTCAGCAACGCGCTCGACTCGGAATTCGCGGTAGGTGAGATCCTGCCCAACGAGCGCGATCTCGCGGCCCGCTTCGGCGTCGCGCGCGCCACCCTCAGGCAAGCCCTCGAACAGCTGGAGCTGGAAGGCAGGCTCCAGCGCCGCCGCGGCGTCGGCACCACCGTCGCCCCGCCGCGGATGGGCGTCTCGGTGGGCGACAGCCAGCACGCGTGGCCGGGAACGGTCGCCGACGCCTGGCAATCCCTCGACAGCGCCGAGACCGAAGTCCCCGCCGTCGTGGCCCAGCTGCTGGGCACCGAGCCCGGCGAGTCCGTCCACACCGTGCGCCGCGCGCTGACCACCGATGGCCACCCGGTCGCGGCCGAACTGCTGTACGTGCCGACGGCGTCCGTACCCGGGCTGTCCCTCAGTGAGGTGGCGGCGGTTCCCGCGGGAGTGACAGCCGTGCCGTCCACCGGAGGTCCGGCCCGCGCCCGCGCCGTCCTGCGTGAGCTGCAGCGGCTCGAACTCGAAGGCCAGGAGCGGGCGGTGGAGCTCGGCTCGGCGCGAGCCGACGACGCCAAGGCGCTCGACCGGCTGCCAGGCGCGCCGGTGCTCGTCGTCACCACGCGCTATCTGGCGGAAGGCCGCACCGCGGCCGTCGGCGTCGCCACCTACCGCGCCGACACCTGCCGCCTCACCTTCGGCGACCCCGGCGCGACCCAGCTCCTCGCGGGCTGACCCGGCGCGGGCTCGGGTCGCGGCGACCGCGGGGCGGCCGTTGACGGCGCGGGCCGGGGCTGATGGCCGGTCAGCGACGCGCCGTGACCGTGCTCTCCACCGCGAACAGCTGCTCTTCCACATGGTCGAGCGCCAGCCGTAGCGCGCCCGTCGCGATCGCCGCTTCGCCCAGGAGGGACTGGGCGACCAGCGGCGGGCGCAGGCAGTAGCGGGCGAGTTCGCCGCGCAGCGGGTCGAGTACGCCGTCAAGACCGGCGGCCCAGCCACCGACGACAACCAGCTCCGGGTCGAGGGCCAGCACCAGCGCCGCCACGTCGTGCACCAACCGGTGGATGAAGCGGGCCTCGGCCGCGCGCGCCCGGCTGTCGCCCGCGCGCGCCAGCGCGAACACCTTGGCCACCTGTCCCTCGTCGAGCGGGTGCAGGGGCTCTCCGGTGGTGGACAGCACCTCCTCGGGAGGTGCCTCGCCGCCCAGCAGGTGCAGGGCTCCGATCTCCCCGGCGGCGCCGCCGAAACCCCGGTGCAGCCGACCGCCGATCAGCGCTCCAGCGCCCGGGCTCAGCCCGGCCAGTACGAACACCACGTCGTCGGAACCGGTCGCCGAGCCCTTCCAGTGCTCGGCGACCGCGGCGGCGTTCGCGTCGTTCTCCACCAGCACCGGACAGCGGAACGAGCGCCGCAGCCGCTCACCCAGCGGCAGCCCTGTCCACCCGGGCAGGGCGGTGCTCAGCCGCACCGTGCCCTCCGCGTCCACGATGCCGGGGCTGCCCACCCCGACCGCCCGCAGCGAGCCGCGCGCCACGCCCGCGCGGCGCAGCAGTTCCGCGACGCCGCTGCGCAGCCGCTCAAGGCGCTCGTCCGCCGACGCCTTCTCCGGGACGTCACGCGAGACGGAGCCGAGTATCCGGCCGTCCAGGTCGGAGAGCAGCGCGGAGACACGGTGCGAGCCGATCTCGATCCCGCACAGGTGACCCGCCTCCGCGCGGAACCGGAATCTGCGGGCCGGGCGTCCCTGGCGGCGGGCCTCGCCCTCCTCGGCCGGTACCTCGACCACCAGGCCGCTGCCTGCCAGCCCTTCGATCACGCCCTCGACCGTCGGCCGGGACAGGCCCGTGACGTGTACGAGGTCGGTGAGAGTCGCGGACTCCACCGCGCGTAGCGCGTGCAGCACCACGGCGGAGTTGATCCGCCGCAGCAGTGACGGGTCCCCGCCGGTGAGCCGCCCCAACCCGGTCTCCCTACCTGTACGTGTCTGCCGGATCGTATCCGCTGCCGCGTGCCCCGGCGAGTTTCCCAGGGCTTCACTTCCGCCCATGCGCGCCATGCCCTGCCCGCACGCACCGGCGCGTCACCGTGGGCGCCGCCGGCCGTCCTGGAGACCACCGCCTTGGCCGCCCGGGGCCGTCCGCCCGCACGCGTGCGCGTACGTGGGTGGGTACGTCTACGTCTCTGTTACGTCTCTGTTACGTCTCTGTGTGTGCCTGTGCGTAAGGCGAAGCCACCGAATAGCCCCCTATCGCGGACGCCTGGTTACATTCCGCTCGCGGTTGTGACATTTTGTCATCGAGTGGTGTTGCTGCCGAAGGCTGAGCGGAGAGGGACGTATCGATGCACGCCTCAAAAGGGGACCGCCTCGTGACACATGGCCGGGTCGTGGGCAAGCACGATCAGGTCGTTGAGATCGTCGAGGTCCTCGGCCCGGATGGCACGCCGCCTTACCGCGTGCGCTCTGAAAACGGCCACGAGACCATCATGAGTCCAGGGCCGGACAGCGTGGTTGACCACCGCAAGACGACCGACCAGGGCTGACTCCCCATGCGGGCGGTCGCGGGTTCATTCCGGGGCCTCTGACAACTCCTCATGGAGTCCTTCCAGGGCGGTGTGGTCGTCCTCGGTGCCGGTATGCGCGGCGGCGAACCAGCGCGCGTACTCGGCGATCTCAGAAAGCCGCCAGTCGAGCGCGAACAACTCGACCATCGCCGGGTCAGGGCGCAAGCGGTCGCCCGCACCGGCGGCGAGCAGGTCCGCGTAGTCCCGCTCGCGCGGCGCGAGAGCCAGCGACTCCCAGTCGACCAGCTTCAGCCCGTCGGGACCCATGACCTGGTTGTCGTTGTGCGGCTCGCCATGGGTCGGCACCCAGGCGTCCCGGCGGGAGAGCGCGATGTCCGCCAGCTCCAGGTACCGGCTGGTCCAGCGCTTGATCGCGCCACTGTGCGCGGCGATCGCGACGCGAGCCTCCTCCGCCAGCGGTCCTGACGTCCAGGGCCGGGCGGTGTGAGTCTGTAGCTCATCAGCGAACCCGGGGCCGACCTGGGGAGCCCAGGAGCGAAGGCTGTCCGGTGGCTCGGCCTGATGCAGTTCGGCCAGCGCGACAACGACCTCGCGAACGTGCTGGGGCTCGCCCGCCTCCGCCTCGGTCGGGCTGCGCCCCGCCAGCCACGGCGTCACACTGAGCGCACCGGTCCCGATGTCGACGGTGAACCGTCCTGACCTGGCGGGCAACGGTGCGCACACCACGCCCAGACCTGCGGCGGCCAGTGCGGCAGCCCCCGCGTAGGCGGCCTCCAGCGACGCCTCGGTGTGCCGGGGCGCCACCTGGTCCAACGTCACGAACAGGGTCGAGCCGCCACCGGCCACACGCCAGTGGTGCGCGCCGAAACCCCAGGGCAGGTAGCCGATGTCGGCGACCTCGGGCAGCCAGTGTGTAGCGACCGCGCGCGCGATCGCCTGGTCATCGATGAAGGAAGGAGGGGAGAGCACAAGGTCCGATACTAGGAAGCGCGCAAGCCGTCGTCACGGGAATTCACGGCCGACCGTTCACCTGGCGACCGTCCGGGGGCGCCACCGTCCCGCACGCCACTGACACGGGCAGGCCGAAGGCGGCAAGGACGCCCACGCTACCGTCACCGCTGCGCTCGGGCCCCGGAAAAGTCCGTTGCGGGCCGGGCCGCCGTCGCCGGACAGTGGGCCCATGGCCATGCCCACCGCACTGCCGCCCGGCCTGACCGTGCGCCCGGCGACACTCGACGACGCGGCAGCGGTGTGCGCGCTGCTCAACGAGATCGACCTGCTGGAAATCGGCCGCGCCGACACCCCGCTGACCGAGGTACACGCGAACTTCAGGCATCCCGAGGTGGAGCTGGAGCGCGATTCCTGGCTGTTGTCCGACGGCGGCCGACTGGTCGGATTCGGGCTGCTGTGGGACGAGTCCGGCGGCGAGCGGATCGACATGGACCACTACGTGCTGCCCGGCCAATCGCGAGGCGCCCAGTACTTGCTCGACCTGATGGAGGCCCGGGCCGCGGAGCGGGCGGCCGCCAGCGGGGCGGCGCGGGCGGTGGTGCACACGCAGCTCAACATCGCCCCGACCGCGGACCTGCGGGCGCTGCGCGGCCGAGGCTGGCGCCCGGTCCGCCGCTACCACGTCATGGCCCGTCATCTGGACGGCGCGACCGACCCGTTGCCGGCGCCGCCGCCCGGTGTGACGCTGCGCTCCTGCCTGACCGGAGCGGACCGTCGCCGCGTCCACGCGCTGCTCCAGGAATCCTTCGCCGAGCACTTCGACTTCCAGCCCCGGACGTACGCACAGTGGCTGGACGACATGGACGCCCAGCACGCCGACTGGTCACTGACGTGGATCGCCAGCGTCGACGGCCTCGGGGACGCCGCCGTTGTGCACACTCACAACGACCGCGCCTCGATGGCCTGGATCGGCCACCTCGGTGTCCTGCGCCAGGCCCGGGGCCACGGCCTGGGCAGCTACCTCCTGCGCCACGCCTTCGGGCACCACGCGGCGCTGGGCCGCCACCGGATCGGCCTCGGAGTGGACACCGACAACAGCAGCGGCGCGCTCGCCCTGTACGAACGTCACGGCATGACCCTCGACTTCGCCGTCGACACGTGGGAGTTGATCCGCCCCGTCTGACAGAACGGTGCGTCCCGGCCGGCGTCCTCGTCTGCCACCGCCGCTCCACCGCCTGAGACGACCGTTTATTGGTTTGCCGCCGGTCAGCCCGGTCGGATAGGAAGCTCGCATGCTACGAGGCAGCAAGGTCGGGCTCAGAGCCCGGCACGAGGACGACATCCCGATCCTGCAGGCCGAGCTCCACGGCGACGTGGTCAACGCCTCGCGGGCCCAAGGCCAGCCGTGGCGGCCGATCACGCCCGGCTCGAAGGACTCGCAGTTCGTGGTGGACGACAAGGAACAAGGGCACGTCCCGTTCTCCGTGGTGGAGCTGGACGGCGGCACGCTGGTCGGCGCCGCGACGCTGTGGGACATCGACAACCACAACCGGTCCGCGCACATCGGGCTGGGGCTGCTGCCGTCCTCCCGCGGCAAGGGCTACGGCACCGACGTGGTCGCGGTGCTGTGCCACTACGGTTTCGTCGTGCGCGGCCTGCAGCGGCTGCAGATCGAGACGCTGTCGGACAACGCCGCGATGCGGCGCTCCGCCGAGCGCAACGGCTTCGTCCGCGAGGGCGTGCTGCGCTCCTCGGCCTGGGTGCTGGGCGAGTTCCTGGACGAGGTGCTGTTCGGGCTCCTTGCCAAGGACTGGAAGGCGGACTCGCGGAGCGAGACTGCCGCCTGACGGTCAAGGGCGGGCTGAGGCCGCGGCTCCGCAGGCCGCCTCGTGCGGCTCCCGGCCGGTTCGCGGGCCGTCGTGTCAACGGCTGTCGTGTCAACGTGGGGAGACGAACCCCGACTCGTAGGCGGCGATCACCGCCTGGGTGCGGTCGCGTGCGCCGAGCTTCGCCAGTACCGCGCTGACGTGGGTCTTGACCGTCTCCGTGCCGACGATGAGCCGCTCGGCGATCTCCGCGTTCGACAAGCCGCGCGACATGAGCCGCAGCACCTCGCCCTCGCGCGCCGTCAGCGCGGCCCGTTCCATCGCCGCGCGGGCGGGGGCGTTGCCGTGGGCCGCGGCGAGTGACCGTACGGCGGCGGGGAACAGCAGCGACTCGCCCTCGGCCACCAGGCGTACGGCGTGCACGATCTCGGCGGGGCGGGAGCGCTTGAGGAGGAAGCCGTCCGCGCCCGCGCGCAGCGCCTCGTAGACGTACTCATCGTTCTCGAACGTCGTCACCACGAGGATCTTCGGCGGCTCGGGGACCGACCGCAGCACAGCGCGGGTCGCCTCGATGCCGTCGAGCAGCGGCATCCGTACGTCCATGGCGACCACGTCGGGCCGCAGCCGCCGCACGAGCGGCACCACGGACGCGCCGTCGGCGGCTTCGCCGGTCACCTCGATGTCGGGCTGCGCCTCAAGGATCGCGCGCAGCCCGGCGCGTACGAGCTGCTCGTCGTCGACGAGGAGGACGGTTATCGGCACGCCGTCACCTTACGGGCCGGGGTCCTCGCGACGATCAACGGAGCCGGTCCAGGGGCAGCCGGACGCTGACCCGCCACTCGCCGTCCGCCGGGCCGGTACGGGCCTGGCCGCCGAGCAGAGCCGCCCGTTCGCGGATGCCGCGCAGCCCGCTGCCGCCACCCGGCACGGCGATGTGCTCACCGGGCAGCGGATTGCTGACCTCCAGTTCGAGTCCGGCGGCACCGACGGCGACGCGCACGGCGACCGGCACCGGGCCCGCGTGCCGCAGCACATTCGTCAGCGACTCCTGCACGATGCGGTAGCCCTCGCGCGACAGCGGCCCCGGCAACCGGTCCACCTCCCGCGCGATCTGGGCCTCGACCGGCGTTCCCGCGGCGCGCGCCGACTCCAGGAGCCGTTCGACGTCGGTGAGCGCGGGGCGTTGCGCCGCGCTGCCCGCCGTGTCCTCGCGCAGCAGTCTCAGTACCCGCTCCAGGTCCTCCAGGGCGTGCCTCCCGGTGTCCTCGATGGCGGCCAGAGCGCGCTCGGTGAACTCCGCGGAGCCCGCCGCGCGCGCCGCGCCCGCCTGCACCACGGCGATGGTCAGCGCGTGCCCGATGGAGTCATGCAGCTCCCGGGCCAGCCGGTTGTGTTCCAGCAGCCGCTCCGTACGCTCCTCCAGTGCCGTCAGCCGCTCGGCGGCGGACGGCGCCAGCAACCGGGCCGCGATCCACGCCAGCAGCGCCCCGGCGCCCACCACGAGAGCGAGCAGCGCGACCAGTGGCAGCGGAGTCAGCAGCGGATACCAGCCGCCGTGACCGGTCAGCATCACCGACAGAACCGGCAGCCAGACCGTCGCGGCCAGCACGCCCGAGCCGAGCGCCACCCGGGTCACCAGCCACAGCACGGTCCGCCCCCGGTCGCCCCAGGTCTGCGACGGCCGCGAGGAGATACCGGACTCGGTGCCGTCGCCTTGCCGCAGTCCCTGCCCAGGGGCGAGCATCAGCCTCGCCTGCACGCCCTCTGCCATCCGCACCACGGGCAGCAACCCGAGAAGGGCCAGGAGGAGCACCTGCACCGCGAGGTACCCGAGCCACGCGCGCGAGCCGGCGGCGTTCGTACCGGGGAAGATCATGAAGCCGATCGAAGCGACCACGCCACCGACTGCCAGATGCAGCCAGCGGGTGTAAGTGACGGTCCGCTTCAGCGGCCTGAGCAGGGCGTTCGCGTTCCATCGGGGCACGCGTCCCATCGTGCCAGCGCGGCGCTGCCTCCGGCTCCCCCGCACGGGGGAGGGGAAACCCACCCGCGGGGGAGCCGCCCGGCACGCCCCCGGCGGCAGCCTGAGGTCATGACCACGATCGACGTACGGGAACTCAGCAAGGACTACGGCCCCATCCGTGCCGTGGACCGCGTGACCTTCACCGTCCAGCCCGGGCGGGTGACCGGATTCCTCGGGCCGAACGGCGCGGGCAAGTCCACGACGATGCGGATCGCACTCGGCCTCGACCGCCCCACCAAGGGGCGGGTGACCATCGGCGGCCGTGCCTACCGGGAGGCCGCCGAGCCGCTGCGGCTGGCGGGCGCGCTGCTCGACGCGGGCGCCGCGCACGCCGCCCGCACCGCCCGGGACCATCTGCGCTGCCTCGCCGCCAGCAACGGCATCCCGTATGGCCGGGTGACGGAGGTGCTGGCGGAGACCGGCCTTGAGGCCGTGGCGCGACGCCGGGTGGGCGGCTTCTCGCTCGGCATGCGCCAGCGGCTCGGCGTCGCTGCCGCGCTGCTCGGCGACCCGCCCGTGCTGATGCTCGACGAACCCACCAACGGCCTGGACCCCGAGGGCATCGTCTGGGTCCGGCGGCTGATGCGGCGGCTGGCCTCCGAAGGCCGCACCGTTTTGGTCTCCAGCCATCTGATGAGCGAGACCGCGCTCACCGCCGACCATCTGGTCGTCCTGGGCCGGGGGCGGCTGCTCGCCGACACCTCGATGGACGCCTTCATCGCCGACCACAGCCGCCCCCGGGTACGGCTGCGGACCACCGAACCGGAGCGGCTGCGCGCCCTGCTGGCCGGTGCCGGGATCGACGGCGCCCCCGACGGCGACGGGCGGTGGACGGCGCGGGACACGACAGCGGCCAAGGTCGGCGCGCTCGCCGCGAACGAGGGGCTGCCGCTCCTCGAACTCGCCGATGACCAGGCGTCCCTGGAGGACGCGTATCTGAGGCTGACGGCCGAAGCGACGGAGTACGCGTCCGCCCCGGCAGCCATGAAAGGAGCCTGAGAACATGCTGGTCACCGCGGTACTCCGGTCGGAATGGGCCAAGATCCAGACCGTGCGCTCCACCCTCATCGCCCTCGTCTGCGTACCCGTGGCGACCACCGGCTTCTCGGCCCTGGCCTGCGGCACGTACAGCGCGGACGGCTCCGGCGCGGACCTCGACCCCGTCCACTACTCCTTCTTCGGCCTGAACTTCGGGCAGATGGCCGCCATCTGCTTCGGTGTCCTGGCCGTGACGGGGGAGTACAAGAGCGGCGGCCTCCGCATGTCGCTGGCGGCGGTGCCCCGCAGAGGGCTCTTCTACGGCTGCAAGCTCGCGGTCGTCGGCGGTCTCGGCCTCGCCGTGGGCCTCGTCACCGGCTTCACGTCCTTCTTCACAGGCCAGGCGCTGCTCGGCACCGCGGGGGTCGGCCTCGGCGCCGACGGGGCGCTCCGCGCGGCCATCGGCTGCGGGATCTACCTGGGCCTGATCACCGTGCTGTCGGCGGGAGTCGCCACACTGCTGCGCGGGCCGGTCGCCGCGATGGGCGTGCTGATCCCGCTGCTCTGCTTCATCGCGCCAGTCTTCGGCACCGGGTCCTCGCTGTACACGGTGATGCGGTTCCTGCCCGACGCGGCGGGTCAGGCCGTCCTGCACACCACGGCCCAGGACGGCCTCGGCCCCTGGACGGGGCTCGTCGTCCTGACCGGCTGGGCCGCGGCGCTCGCCCTCGCGGGCTGGCGCGTCCTGGAACGTCGGGACGCCTGAGCACGATCCGCGTACCGGGATGGCGGACCGGTACGCGGATCAGCCGCCGGTGGCCGCCGCGCGCAGCCGCCCGTACTCCTCGGCCATCGCCGCGGGTGACCAGTGCGCGTTCAGCCCGCTGGGGTTGGGCAGCGCCCACACCCGGGTGTCGCCTATGAGGATGTCCTGCGGCCCGATGCGGGCCTTGCGGTCGGCGAAGGCGACGCGGTACGCCGTCACGCCCACGACGGCGAGCCACGCGGGGCGGAACCGTTCCACCTTCGCCCGCAGCAGCCGTCCGCCCTCGCGGAACTCCTCGTCGCTCAGCTCGTCGGCCCGCGCCGTGGCCCGCGCGACGACGTTGGTGATGCCGAGCCCGTACGACAGCAACTCCTCCTGCTCGGCGGGCAGCAGGCGCCTCGGCGTGAACCTGGAGGCGTGCAGTACGGGCCAGAAGCGGTTGCCGGGGCGGGCGAAGTGGTGCCCGGTCGCCGCCGACATCAGCCCGGGGTTGATCCCGCAGAACAGCACACGCAGGTCCTCCGCGATCACGTCGGGGACGACGCGGTCGCGGGCGGCGGCCAGCTCCTCCGGTGTCAGAGGATCGACCCCGGCACGTATCCGGCGGCCTCCGGGTGCCGCTTGGTGATCTCCTCGACGCGGGCGACGACGGACGCCACCTGACCGGCGGCGGCGCCGGTGAACGACAGCTGGTCGGCCATCAGCGCGTCAAGTCCCGCACGGTCCAGCGGAATCCGCTCATCCGCGGCGAGCTTGTCCAGCAGCTCGTTGGTCGGGGTGCCCTGCTCGCGCATCGCGAGGGCGGCGGCGACGGCGTTCTCCTTGATCGCCTCGTGCGCCTCCTCGCGGCCCACCCCGGCTCGTACGGCGCCCATCAGCACCTTTGTCGTGGCCAGGAACGGCAGGTAGCGGTCCAGCTCGCGGGCGACGACGGCGGGGAAGGCGCCGAACTCGTCGAGCACGGTCATGAACGTCTCCAGCAGGCCGTCCAGGGCGAAGAACGCGTCCGGCAGCGCGACCCGGCGGACCACGGAGCAGGACACATCGCCCTCGTTCCACTGGTCGCCGGACAGCTCGCCGGTCATGGAGGCGTAGCCGCGCAGGATCACCATCAGGCCGTTGACGCGCTCACAGGAGCGGGTGTTCATCTTGTGCGGCATGGCGGACGAGCCGACCTGGCCCGGCTTGAAGCCCTCGGTGACCAGTTCGAGCCCGGCCATCAGACGGATCGTCTTGGCCAGCGAGGACGGCGCGGCGGCGAGCTGTACCAGCGCGGTCACCACGTCGTAGTCCAGCGAGCGCGGGTAGACCTGGCCCACCGAGGTGAAGGCGTGCGAGAAGCCCAGGTGCCCGGCGATCCGCCGCTCCAGCTCGTCGAGCTTCGTGGCGTCACCGCCCAGCAGGTCGAGCATGTCCTGCGAGGTGCCGACGGGGCCCTTGACGCCGCGCAGCGGGTAGCGGCCCAGCAGCTCCTCCAGCCGCGCGAAGGCGACCAGCAGTTCGTCGGCACCGGTCGCGAAGCGCTTGCCGAGGGTGGTCGCCTGGGCGGCGACGTTGTGCGAACGCCCGGTGATGACCAGCTCGGCGTGCTCGCCCGCCAGCCTGCCGAGCCGCGCCAGCACCGCGACCGTACGGTCGCGCATCAGCTCAAGCGACAGCCGGATCTGGAGCTGCTCGACGTTCTCGGTCAGGTCGCGGGACGTCATGCCCTTGTGGACGTGCTCATGCCCGGCGAGGGCGTTGAACTCCTCGATGCGGGCCTTCACATCGTGCCGGGTGACCTTCTCGCGCTCGGCGATCGACGCCAGGTCGACGGTCTCAAGGACCCGCTCGTAGTCGGCGATGGCGGCGTCGGGCACCGCGATGCCAAGATCCTTCTGGGCGCGCAGCACGGCCAGCCACAGCCGCCGTTCCAGCGTCACCTTGTACTCGGGGGACCACAGGACGGCCAGCTCCGCTGAGGCGTAGCGGCCGGCCAGGACGTTCGGGATGCGCGGCTTAGCAGTCACGGGCGCACAGTCTACTGGCGATACCCGCAGGCCAGCGCCACGCCCAGGTCAGCTGCCCTCAGCTGCCCGCGTCGGCGGAGGAAGCCGCCGCTTCGCCCGCGTGCCCCGAGTCCCCGGCGGGCCGGCCGTCGGTGGCGGCGGGCAGCGCGTACGGGAGCAGGTCGGCTCGCTTGGGGGAGCGGCCGTCGCCCGAGGAGCGGCCGGTGAGCCGCCTGCCGATCCACGGCACCAGATGCCGCCGGGCGAACCGGGCGTCGGCACCGCGCCGGGCGCGCCAGCCGGGCAGCACGGGCGGCGGTAGCGCCTCGTCCCAGTCGAAGGCCGGCTCAAGGCCGATCGCCTGCCACACCGCCTCGGCCACCCGCCGGTGCCCCTCCTCGTTCAGGTGCAGCCGGTCATCCGCCCACATCCGCGCGTCGCCGAGGGAGGCCGCGCCGAACAGGTCCACGACCACGGCGCCGTGCCGCGCGGCGAGCGCGTCGATGTGCGCGTACAGCCGTTCCATGCGGGGCGTGCCCCGCTCCAGCAGGGGGCCGTGCCGGCCGGGGCTGCGCATCAGCACGAGCTGCCGGCAGGTGGGGGCGAGGCGTTCCACCGCCTCCTCAAGGCGGGCGCACACCAGATCCATGTCGCACTTCGGGCGCAGCACGTCGTTGAGACCGCCGACCAAGCTCACCAGGTCCGCGCCCATGGCGGCGGCGGGCCCGCTCTGCTCGTCGACGATCTGCCCGATGAGCTTGCCGCGCACCGCCAGGTTGGCGTAGCGGAAGCCGGGCGCGCGGGCGGCGAGCCGGGCGGCGAGGAGATCGGCCCAGCCCCGGTAGCTGCCGTCGGGCAGTTCGTCCGACATGCCCTCGGTGAAGGAGTCGCCGATCGCGACGAAGCTGGTGTAGGTGGCGTTCATCTGCATGGCGGCAGCGATCATATCGGCTGGGGGTACGCGGTAGGCGGGCGCGGGCCCCTGGCTCAGCTGTCTTCCGCGGTGTTCCGCGCTGTTCCGCCGGGCTCCACTTCCGTTCCGTCCTGCCGCCGTCCATCCGTTCACCCCGGACCGGTACGCCCAGGTGACAGCCGTCACCCGGGGTGTCCCGAGCCGCCTTCCGCCTTCCGCCACCCGTCTCGCGAGGAGACCGCCCCATGACCGAACGTCCGACCGCAGACCTGGTCACAGCCGACCGGCCCGCCGCCACACAGGAGCGAGATGCCCTGTGTGAGGGACGCGCTCCACGCGCGGGAGGTACCTCGTTCGGGGGACAGCCTCCCGGCCCGCGACCAGCCCCCGGCGGGGCGGAGGCGGTGGGGACGGCCGACGCCACCGGAGAGGCCGCGCCGGTGCCGGGCACCGCGCTGTGGGAGGCCGCCGCGGCCTCGGTGGCCTGGCTTGACCGCGCCCACGCCGCCGGTGACCCCGGTCAGGAGACGGCGCTGCGGCTGATGAAGCTGGCGGAGGAGGCGGGCGAGGTGATGCAGGCGTACATCGGCCTCACCGGGCACAACCCGCGCAAGGGTGTCACCCACGGCCGGGATGACGTCGCCGCCGAACTGTGCGATGTCATCCTCACCGCCGCCGTCGCCCTGCACGCGTTCACCGACGATCCGGCGGCCACCCTCGACACCCATGTGCGCGGCGTCGCCCGCCGGGTGCGCGACCTGTCGGAGGCCCAGGCGTGATCCGTCGTCTGCTCGCCCGGTTCCGCCTGGAGTCGTCCGCGCGTCGCGCCGCCCGCGTCCGCACGGAGCGCAACCGCCGCGTCCCCGGCTCGTATCCGGACAATCCCGGCGACCCCAACGCCAAGCCGAAGGAGACCACCGAGGAGTAGCGCCGCAATGGTGTGATCGTCTGCATGACGACGCTCACGCCTCCCCGTTGGGACCACTGCGGAACGGGTGCCACGACCGGGGCCCCGGTCGGCTGCCGGGGCATCCGGCTTCCCGGCGACCGGTGCCTCGCGCACCTCGCTCCGCAGCGGCGCGCCGCGTATCTGGCGGGCCTGCGGCCCGGCGACGCCGTGGATCTGCGGGGCACGACGTTCACCCAGGAGCTGCTGGACGAACTTTTCGCGGCCCTCGGCCAGCGGGAAGGGCGGCACGCGCTCCTGGGTGAGGCCGGTTTCGACGAGGCGGTGTTCGAGGGCCGCGTCTCCTTCAGCCGGGTGCGGTTCGCGGGCGCCGTCGCTTCACCCCCGCGACGACCCTGGGGCCGCTCGTCTGCGCGACGGAACTCGACCTCGCCGACACCGTCTTCCACGGGGTCGCCCACCTCCAGGTGTCCGCGGCCCGGATCTCCTGCCTGGGCGCCCGCTTCGAGGAGCCGGTCACGCTCCGCGCGCGCTACGCGGCGATCGACCTCACCCGGGCGCTGCTGCTCCACCCGTGCACGGTGGTCACCGACCACACGCCCGGCGCCCGTCCCTCCGAGGAGGCCCTGGGGTCCCCGGACGACCCGGCCGTCTCGGTCACCTCCCTGCGAGGCGTGGACGCCGCCATGCTGCTGCTCGCCGACGTCGATCTGCGCGGCTGCCGGTTCTCCGGCGCCCACCACCTCGACCAGCTGGGACTGGAGGGCCGGTGGACGTTCCGGTACCCGCCCAGCGGGCGGCGCGGACGCGGAGGGCTGCCGCGCCGCTGGACCCGGCGGCAGGTCATCGAGGAGGAGCGGCAGTGGCGCGCGCTCCCCGGCAGGCCCGCCGCCGCACGGCAGGGCTGGGGCGCCCCGCCGGACAACCAGGAGGAGGTCCCCGGCCTCGCCACGCTCACCAGCGTCTACCGGCAGCTGCGCAAGGCACGGGAGGACGCCAAGGGCGAGCCGGGCGCCGCCGACTTCTACTACGGCGAGATGGAGATGCGGCGCCACAGCTTCCGCTACCGCAGTGCCGAACGCTGGCTGCTCCAGGGCTACTGGCTGCTGTCCGGCTACGGGCTGCGCGCCTCCAGGGCGCTGGCCTGGCTGGCCGTGGCGATGATGACGAGCGTGCTGCTGATGATGGGCCTCGGGCTGCCCGACGCGTCGCCGAGGCAGGAGGCGAGGGGGCAGGTGCCCGCCTCCGGTGGCACCGCCACCTTCGCGCTGGACCGGCGGGACCCCGAGCTCACCCTGCCCGTGGGGCGGCGCTTCACCGGCGAACGGTTCGAGAAGTCCCTGCGCGTGGTGCTCAACTCCGTGGTGTTCCGCTCCAGCGGCCAGGATCTGACCACTTGGGGGACGTACACGGAGATGACGTCCCGCCTGACTGAGCCCGTCCTGCTCGGTCTCGCCGTCCTCGCCGTCCGCAGCCGGATCAAACGGGGCAGCTGACCAGCGCCAAGGCGCCCCGCCCCTCGCCGACGCGAGGGGCGGGGCGCCTTGGCCGGTGCGTCTACGCGCTCGGGGCCCGTCCTACGAGTTCGCGCAGCACGTCCTCCATGGTGACCAGCCCGACCAGGCGGCTGCCCTCGTCGATGACGGCGGCGAGATGGGTGCTGGTGCCCCGCATGGCCGTCAGTACGTCGTCGAGCGGGGTCGCGGCCCGTACGCGGGCGATGGGCCGCATCTGGTCCGTACGGAACGGCACGTCGCGCGGCCGGGCGTCCAGCGCGTCCTTGACGTGCAGATAGCCGAGGATGCGCCCACTGTCGTCGGTGACGGGGAAGCGGGAGAAGCCGGACTCGGCCGACAGCCGCTCCAGCCCCTCCGGGCTCACCCCGAGCCGGGCCGCGACGACCCGGTCGACGGGCAGTACGACATCACGTACCGGACGGCGGCCCAGTTCCAGGGCGTCCCGCAGCCGTTCCGTGGCCCGGTCGTCCAGCAGTCCCGCCTCACTGGAGTCGGCGACCATCCGGGCGAGATCGTCGTCGGAGAACGACGCCGAGACCTCGTCCTTGGGCTCCACCCGCAGCAGCTTCAGCAGCGCGTTCGCGAACGCGTTGACCGTGAAGATCACCGGACGCAGCGCGCGCGACATGGTCACCAGCGGCGGCCCGAGGAGCAGCGCGGTGCGCACCGGCTCGGCGAGCGCGATGTTCTTCGGGACCATCTCGCCGAACAGCATGTGCAGATACGTCGCCGCCGCCAGCGCGATGACGAAGGCGATCGGATGGGTCATGCCGTCGGGCACGCCCACCGCGTGGAATCCCGGCTCCAGCAGGTGCGCGATGGCCGGTTCGGCGACGATGCCGAGCACCAGCGTGCACAGCGTGATGCCCAGCTGGGCGGCCGCCATGAGGGCGGACACATGCTCAAGCCCCCACAGCACCCGGCGGGCCCGTCGGTCGCCCTGTTCGGCGTGCGGCTCTATCTGGCTGCGGCGCACCGAGATCATCGCGAACTCGGCGCCGACGAAGAAGGCGTTGACGACCAGCGTCAGCAGACCGATCAGCAGCTGGATGACGATCATCGACGGGTCTCCTTCTGGCCGTGCGTACGGTCCCCGGCGCCGCCCCGGCCCCGGGCTTCGGTATCGGAACCGTGAGCGGGGGCGTGCTCGTGGCCTCGGCCGCGGTGTCCGCCCCGGTGGCCTCGTTCGGCGCTCCGGCGGCTCGCGCGGGGCGCGTCGTCCTCGTCCTGGCCGTCCGCCTGGCTGGGCAGCGGTGCCCGCAGCCGCACGCCCGCGGCCCGGCGGCCCGAGGCGTTCAGCACGTCCAGCTGCCAGCCGGCGACCTCGACGGCGTCGCCCTTGGCGGGGATGCGGCCGAGTTCGGTGGCGATCAGGCCGGCCAGCGTCTCGTACGGGCCTTCCGGCGCGCGCAGCCCGATCGACCGCAGCTGGTCGATGCGGGCCGAGCCGTCCGCGTCGTACAGGGGTCTGTCCTGCGCGTCTTTGCCGAGCGGCGCCAGGTCGGGCGTCTCGTGCGGGTCGTGTTCGTCGCGTACCTCGCCGACGACCTCCTCGACGATGTCCTCCAGCGTCACCACTCCGGCCGTGCCGCCGTACTCATCGATGACGACGGCCATGGTGCGCTTGCCCGACAGCCGGTCGAGCAGCCGGTCCACGGTCAGGGACTCGGGGACCAGCAGGGGCTCGCGCAGCAGCTCGGCCACGGGGTGCCGGTGCCTGCGCTCGGCGGGGACGGCGAGGACGTCCTTGATGTGGGCCACGCCGACGACCGTGTCGAGATTGCCCCGGTAGACGGGGAAGCGGGACAGGCCGGTCGCGCGGGTGGCGTTGGCCACGTCCTCGACGGTGGCCTGCACATCCAGCGCCATGACCTGCACGCGGGGCGTCATCACGTTCTCCGCTGTCAGCTCCGCCAGGTTCAGGGTGCGCACGAACAGCTCCGCGGTGTCCCGGTCGAGCGCGCCCTGCTGGGCGGAGTGCCGGGCCAGCGCCACGAGTTCTTGCGGGCCGCGCGCCGAGGCCAGCTCTTCGGCCGGCTCCAGGCCCATGCGGCGCACGGTGCGGTTGGCGGTGTTGTTCAGGTGGCTGATGAACGGGCGGAACGCCGTGGTGAAGATCCGCTGCGGGGTCGCCACCCGCTTCGCCACCGGCAGCGGAGTGGAGATCGCCCAGTTCTTGGGCACCAGCTCGCCGACGACCATCAGCACGACGGTGGACAGCACGGTGCCCACCGCCAGCGCCGCCGAGTCCACGACGGACTTCGGCAGGCCGATCGCGCCCAGCGGGCCGCCCAGCAGAGCGGCGATCGACGGCTTGGCGAGCATGCCGACGATCAGGTTGGTGACGGTGATGCCGAGCTGCGCGCCGGACAGCTGGAAGGTGAGGCTCCGGACGGCCTTCAGGGCGCTGTCGGCGCCCCGGTCGCCGCGCTCCACCGCGCGCTCCAGCTCGCTCCGCTCGACGGTGGTCAGCGAGAACTCCGCCGCGACGAAGGCGCCGCAGGCCAGGGAGAGGAGGAGCGCCAGCGCCAGAAGAAGCACTTCAGTCATCGGTTCACCTCCGTCCCATGGTCAGGCAGGGGAAGCGAGAACGCGCGATGTCGGCTACTGGGAGGCTCGTCCATGGACGGACGCTCACACCTTTCGGAAGAGGGGGGACAAGAAAGCACTGCGGATAACACTGCGAATACTGAGCCACCCATGGTAAAGGATGGGCAAAGGGCCTGAAACGCGCGGGCGATCATGGTTTGCGCATGCCACGGCGCATGGTCGGCGGTCAGCTGGCGAGAGGCTTCACCCAGCGGCTCCACTGCGGCTCACGGGCGTAGCCCGCCGCGCTCCACGCCCGCTGCGCGCGTTCATTGCGGTCGAGCACCATCGCGTCGCCGCGGCGGCCGCCCAGCTGCCGGAACCGGCGCTCGGCGGCGTCGAGCAGGACGGACGCCACCCCCTGACGGCGGTGTGCGGGATGCACGGCAAGCCGGTACAAGTGACACCTCCAGCCGTCGAACCCGGCGATGACCGTGCCCACGAGTACCCCGTTTCGCTCGGCGAGTATCAGCGCCTGCGGATCGCGGTTCACGAGCCGGGTGACCCCCGGCACGTCGTCGCTGACGCTGGTCCCCTCGGCTGCCTCCTGCCAGAAGGCCAGCACGGCTTCGGCGTCGGCTGGGTCGGCGGCTCGTATGTGGAGATCGTTCATGGCGGAATTCCATCATCGGCCGCTCGGCGGCCACGGCGGGTTTCGACTGCTGAGACGGGCGGTGGGGAGCGGGGCGGGGCCTGGGCCCGCGCGGCCGGTCCAGCCACCGCCCCGCCCCGCCCCGCTCGCTCTCACTCGCCGCGCAGCTCCGCCAGCACCGGGGCGAACGCCTCCAAGTACGGGTCGAGCACGGTGATGTACGAGAAGCCGAACCGCTCGCGGTGTGCCCGCAACTGGTCGGCCATCTCCGGCACGGTGCCCGCCAGCAGCGCCGGGTGCTCCAGCAGCTGCTCCTCGCTCAGGCCGGGGGCGTAGGAAGCCAGCTCGTGGACGGCGGCCTGCCGGTCGTCGGTGACCGCGACCCGCTGGACCAGGTAGTTCAGCTCGGCGGGCTCCTGCCGTCCGGCGGCGAACGAGCGGTAGGCGCCGACGCGCTCCTCCAGCTCGTCCGGGCTGATCAGGTGCAGTGTGCCCTCGGGCGCGTCCGGTGCCTGCTTGCCGCCGGTGAAGGCCGCGATGTCCGCGTGCTCGGCGGCGAGGCGCAGCACGCGGTTGCCGTTGCCGCCGAGCAGCACGGGGGGCCGGGGTGTCTGGGCCGGGCGCGGCTGGTGCTCCTCGTCGGTCAGCAGCCGGTCCAGCTCGGCCAGCGTCCGCTCAAGGTGGTCCACCCGCTCCTTGGGCGAGCCCCAGGGCAGCCCGGCGGTGTCGTGCTCGGCCTTGACGTAGCCCGCGCCGAGGCCGAGTTCGAGACGGCCGTCCGTCAGCTGGTCGCAGCTGGCCACCTCACGCGCGAGCAGCGCCGGGTTCCAGAACCCGGCGTTGAGCACGAAGGTGCCCACGCGCGGGCGCTCGGTCGCCTGGGCGGCGGCGATCAGGGCCGGGAAGGGGGCGGGCATGCCGAGATGGTCGGGCACGAGCAGGACGTCGTAGCCGAGTTCCTCGGCGCGTCGGCACTTCTCGCGCCACGCTTCGCCGGTGTCCATGGTGAGCAGATTGACGCCGAAGCGGAACGGCCTTGTCATGAAGCCTCCTTGGGGTGGTACCGCGAACGTACCGTCCGACCGCCGCGCCGGTGGTGGAGGCGGCCGGAACCGGCCGGGGAGGTGACGCGGCTCACCACCGGGCCCTCACCGATCTCACTCGCCCCAGGGCTCCCGACCGGGGTGGTGGCTCGTGCGCGCTCGGTCTGGTCGCCCTTGCGGGTGCTAGCGGAAGCGCGCTAGCGTGAAGACGTGGCGAAGACACAGTTGAACGTGCGAGTCGATGAGGCCACCGCCGAAGCCGCCCGGGCGCGGGCCCTCCAGCGGGGAGTGAGCATGAACCGGTACATCGAGGAACTGGTGCGCCAGGACGCCGGAGAAGTCGGCCAGACCTTCGTCGAGGCGGCCGCCGACTTCATGAAGCAGTACGAGAGCGTGTTCGCGGAGGAGTCCGGCCAGGAGCGGCCGAACCGTTGAACGTACGCGTCGACCTGGCCTGGCTTCTCATGATCGCGGAACACAACACCCCGGGAGACCCCGCCGTCACCGACTGGGGCGCGCTCGTCGCCGCCGTCAGCAGGCATGAGGCCGAGATATTCGGCGTCCCCGTCTACAAGGACCCGCAGGCCCGGGCGGCGGCCCTGCTCCAGCTGCTGCTGCACGTCCCCGCCCTCGAACGCTCCAACGCGCTCTTCGCCACCGCCGTCGCCTACGGCTACCTCGTCGCCAGCGGCGTGAAGGTCGCCATCTCGCCCGAGCAGGTCCGCGACCTGGCCCGGCTGGTCATGGACGGCACGGCGAACGTCCAGGACATCGCCGGCGAGCTGCGCACCTGGAGCGCCTGACGCCCAGCTCCCCGACGGGGCGGCTTTCCGACCGGGCGGCTCCTCGACGGGGCGGCTCCCCGATCGGGCGGTTTTCCCACCCGGCGGTGACGCCCGGCCCGGGAGCCCGGTGATCGCGCCGCTGTCAGGCGTCGCCGTCCTCGCTGAACGGGCGCCGCGCCACCCCGAGGACGCAGTAACTCGTCGGCAGCGGCAGCCCGCGCCCCGGGACGCGCAGCCGCCGGTGCTGGACCATCTCGAACCCGGCGGCCGCCAGCTCCGCCGGGATGTCGCGGCCCGAGTGGCAGCCGCCGCACAGCGCGGGCCCCACCGTTCGGTCGAGCGCCTGCTGGGCCAGCACCATCGCGGGATGCCAGGCCCGTCCATGCTCGAAGAAGCGCAGCTCCCCGCCGGGCCGCAGCACACGGCGCAGCTCCGTCAGCGAGCGGCGCACGTCCCGTACGGAACACAGCACCAGCGCGGTGACCGCGGCGTCGAACGCCTCGCTCTTGACCGGCAGCGCCTCCGCCGTCGCGGGAACCACGTCCACCGGCACCTCGGCGCGCAGCGCGGCCGTCACGGCCAGCTTCCGCAAGTGCCGGTCCGGCTCGATGGCCACCACCTCGGAGACGGCCATCGGATACCGCGCGAAGTTCAGCCCGCTGCCCGCGCCGATCTCGATGACCCGGCCGGCCAGCCCGGCCAGCAGTTCCCGCCGCAGCTCCGCGATGCCCGCCCGCTTGTCGGCCAGAGGGGCGAACGTCGCGTAGGCGCGGGCGAACAGCGGATGACTCACGGCGTCACGGGAGAGTCCGCGGCTGCGTACGCGCATGGCCGGTGCCCCTTTCCGGTCTTCGCTTTCCGGCGGGAGTTGTCTAAGGCCATTGTGCCCGCGCGGGCGAGGCCCGCACCGTGTCGTGGCGGCGTCTACCGCTCCGCATGGCGTTGAGGGGCCCTCCGCCGTGGCTTTACGGGTGTCGCGGCCCCATTAAGGGGTTGGCCGGGGCTCCCCGGGCGGGTGAAGGTGGCGTGGTGTCCGCCGACTGGCTCCAGGTCTCGATCGGGCGGGGCCGCCACGCGTCGGCGGCTTCCGGCGCTTGGCGTCCTTCGCGCCCGTTTCGCCGGGCCAGGCTTCGTGGGAGAGCCGTGCGGTACTCGCGTCGGCGCTGTGCCGACGCCGCGTCAAGGACAGGGGTGAGCTGTCCGGTTGCGGCAAGGGCTGATGAGATAGGGGACGTCCGCTGATCTTTCGCGGCTCAGCGGCCGGAAACCCTCAGTGAAGCAGCACCATGAAGGAGCGAGAATAGCTATGAGCACCACTCCGAGCGACGACCAGTGGGTCCGGCGCTTCCATCCCGTGGCCGACAGTCCGCACCGCGTGGTGTGCCTGCCGCACGCAGGAGGCTCCGCTTCCTTCTTCTTCCCCTTCTCCAAGGCCCTGTCCGAGAACACCGAAGCGCTGGCCGTCCAGTATCCGGGCCGCCAGGACCGGCGTGCGGAACCGGCGTTGGAGACCGTCACCGAGCTGGCGGACGGGATCTACGAGGCGCTGCGCGGATGGTCGGACAAACCGCTCGTGCTCTTCGGCCACAGCATGGGCGCCGTCCTCGGCTTCGAGCTGGCGCGCCGCTTCGAGCGGGACGGCGACGGGCGGCTTCTCGGCCTGATCGCCTCGGGCCGCCGCGCGCCGTGCGTCCACCGGGTGGAGACCGTGCACGCACAGGGAGATGACGCGTTGATCGACGAGATCCGCGCGCTGAGCGGTACGGACTCCGGGCTGCTGGCCGACGAGGAGCTGCTGCGCATGGTGCTCCCCGCGATCCGCGCCGACTACACGGCCATCGAGACCTACGTCTGTGACGCGGACGGGTCGATTCCCGTGCTGAACTGCCCGGTCAGCGTGCTGACCGGGGAGTCGGACCCGCGCGTGAACCTCGAAGAGGCCAAGGCGTGGGAGCGGCTCACCTCGGGCAGCTTCACCTTCCGCAGCTACCCCGGCGGGCACTTCTACCTCACTCCGCAGCAGGACCAGGTGGTCAAGGCGATCACCGAGGACGTCGCGGAGTTCTCGCGGGTTTCCACGGGCTGACGCGGCCGTACGTCGCGCTGTATGTCGCGACCGGCCGAAGCGCCGGACAGCGGGCACCGGGACCGGCCGGGGGACATCGAGCCCCGGCCGGGACCCCGTGCCCGCTGTTTCGCGTGAGGCAAGCGCCCGTTGGCTCCTACCTGCTCGGCTCGCACCCGCGGCCCGTGCCGCCCGTACGACTCCGCCCGTACGGCTTCACTTTTACGCCTTCGCGATCGCGAACGGGCGCTCGCATGGGACGTGGCTGCCTGACGGCCCGGCGGCGGCCGGACCACGGCGGACTCGGTGCGACATTCCCGGCATGCCCGATGCTGCGATAGGTCAATGCTGTGATGTGGAGGATATGTCCGGCATGCGGGCCGGTGCTGTCTTCGTCACACCGGAGCTGACCGGCTTGGTACGCGAGTAGCGGCGCCCCTGGGCGTGACGGCGCGGCGCGATGTGTGCTGTCTCACAGGACGGCGTCACGATGAATCGCCCATTTCGGCACCTAAGTCACCAGTGCGTCGGGGGGACTTAATCAGAGCGTTACACCCTTGAAGGTGTGGTGTCATAGTGATCCCTGAGGCTGACGTTTACCCAACTGGCCTGCCTTTACCGGGGCCATCCGTCAGCACTCGCAACATCCGGTCCTCCCCCCACGATCCGACCAGGATGGGACCACACATATGCGCTATGAGTTGACGCGCACGCGCGCGTCCCGACGACATATAACCGTGCGGCCTGACATATCCGGCCAGCACGTGAGAATAGAAGGAGAATCCGTATCTTTCCCGTTTCCGGTACGGGTCGGCCTTGAGCCGATGACGCCGTCGACCGCCGAGACCGGATCGCCCGTGCGTCACCGCACGGCCTACGTGGCCGCGTCACCCCGCGAAGGCAGCGCAAGGGCCCGTCCGGCCGTGCGTACGGCGGGCCGCCGGGCCACCGGCTGTCCAGCCGCACCAGCCGAGCACACCGCCGCCGAGCGCCCTGACCATGCTGAGCGCGCTGACCAGGCGCCGGACAGCCAGTTCCGGGGCGAGTTGACGCGCGGACGGCGCATGAACCCCCGACCGGCCGCGGAGAGACCCGCGCCGCGCGGCCCGGCCGTGACGTGTCCGGCGGGCAGCCCACCGGTGCTCAGCGGGCCGGGCGCGAGCAGACCCGCCGCGTGCAGACCGGCCGGGGACAGATCTGGCGGGGGCAGAGCCGCCAGAGCCGCGGCGGGACATCTCTTCGCCGGGCACCCCTGTCCGGCTCCCGCGTCCCGCGGCTGAGCCGTACGTCCGTCGCCCACGGCGTCCGCCGAACGTCCGGATCACCGAGCAGCACAGCCCGGGCTGTGCCATGCCCGCACGCGGTGCGTTCGCGCCGCGGAGACGGCGTTCCCGGCGGAACCGGGCCGCGACATGACCAGCGGTCACCGGTGAACGGGGAGCCGTCCGCGGCAATGACGCCGCATGGGCACAGGCTCTTCGCCACGCCACGCGCCGGTAGGCACCGGCGTCACGCGCCGGTACGCACCGCCCGTGCGGCCACCGGACGCCGGGGTGCGCGCGGTCACCGGCGCCGGCCGCTCGCGGCCGCACGGCCGGAGGCCACGGACGTACGCGCATCCGCTTCTCGCCGCCCCGCGCGGCTTTCGACTGTGCACAACCCGTCAGGGCCGCCCAGGGAGGCAGGCGGCCCGGCCGCCCCACGGCGACCGCGCCGCGTCCCCGTGGCGTGGCGGCCCGGCGGGTCATCGCATGCCCCCTGGACGGAAGGACACCCTCAGGTGCTCACTTCGCACCAAGCAAGCTCACCGGATACCCCGCCGGCACCAGACGAGCCACCGCACGGCACGCCCCGCACCAGCGGCCATGTGCTGGCCGTCGGAACGCCAGGACCCCGCCTTGAGCGGCTGACGCAGACGCTGCTGTCCACCGGCCACGAGGTGAGTCACGCCACCCCGGCCGAGGTCGGGCACCGCGTCCAGCACGCGCCCCCGGACGCGATCGTCGCCCTCGACGGCCCGCAGGACGGGCACGACGTCGTCAGCGAGGTGCGCGCGGTGCCCGCCGGGCGGGCGCTGCCGCTGCTGATGGTCACCGCCACCGCCGGGTCGGCCGGTGTGGTGGACGTCCTGCGGCACGGCGCCGACGACTGCGTACCGGAGACCTCCGACCCGGTGGAGCTGTCGGCCCGGATCGAGGCCAAGCTGCGCCGGGTCCCGGTTCCCGTCGAGAACCTGCTCCTCGACCCGCGCACCGGCCTGTACTCCAGCCCCCACTTCCTCGACGAGTTGGAGCGGGAGCTCCAGCGGCCCCAAGCGGGCCGCCGCGCCGGAGTGATGGCCGTGGTCGGCGTCGCCGAGATGGCCACCCTGGAACGGCGGCTCGGCCACCGGGTGCGCCGCGAGGTCGCCGAACGGCTCGCGGGCGTGGCCGAGCGCCTGGGCAGCCCCTGCGACCGGCTCGGCTGGGACGAGGACGGCCATCTGCTGCTGCTGATGCCGGGCGTGGACGAGGAGACGGCTCGCCGTTCCCTCCAGGAGTTCGCCAACCATGTGGCGGGCACCCGGTTCATCGTCGCGGATGAGAACGTGCGACTGACCCCCGCGGTCGGCTGGACCTCGCTCGCGGGGTGCGCCGACCGCAAGCAGGCCGTGGCGAAGGCCGAGGACGCGGTGGCGGAGGCGCTGCGCCACGGCGATCTGCGGCCGGTGCTGTACGCGCCGTGGATGCGCGGGGCCCCGCACCGGCGCCCGCGCCGCAGCCTCGGCGCGGCGATCCGCGCCCTGCTGGGCGCGGTGTCCCCGCTGGTGGTGCTGGCGCTCGGGGTCGGCGTGCCGTTCATGGTCTACCAGCAGGCGTACGAGAGAGGCTGGGACGTCGGTTCGTCCGTGTACTGGGTGGTGGTCGCCGGGCTGCTGATCTCCGCCGTGCTGATCGTGCTGGAGTGCCTGTACTCGCTCGACGCGAAGCCCCGGCCGGAGAGCCCCGGGCAGCCGTACCCGCCGGCCAGCGCCGTCATCGCCGCCTACCTGCCCAATGAGGCGGCCACGATCGTGGACACCGTCGAGTCGTTCCTCCAGCTCGACTACCCCAACGAGCTGGAGATCGTGCTGGCGTACAACACGCCGACTCCGCTGCCCGTCGAGGACACCCTGCGCGAGATCGCGCGCCGCGACCCCCGGCTGGTGCTGCTGCGGGTGGAGGGCAGCACGTCCAAGGCGCAGAACGTCAACGCGGCGGCCACGCGGGTACGCGGCGAGTTCGTCGGTATCTTCGACGCCGACCACCACCCGGCGGCCGACGCCTTCCAGCGCGCCTGGCACTGGCTGTCAAACGGCTACGACGTCGTTCAGGGCCACTGCGTGATACGTAACGGCGACAGCTCCTGGGTCGCGAAGCTGGTGGCGGTCGAGTTCGAGGCGATCTACGCGGTCAGCCATCCGGGCCGTACCCGGCTGTACGGATTCGGGGTGTTCGGCGGCTCGAACGGCTTCTGGCGTACGGACCTGCTCGCGCGGACCCGGATGCGCGGTTCGATGCTGACCGAGGACATCGACTCCACGATGCGCGCGCTGAACGAGGGCGCGCGGTTCGCGATGGACCGCACCCTGATCTCCCGTGAGCTGGCGCCCACCCTGCTGAAGCCGCTGTGGAACCAGCGCTCCCGCTGGGCGCAGGGCTGGCTCCAGGTCTCCATCAAGCACCTGTGGCGGGGCCTGCGTTCCCCGGTGTTCACCTTCCGGCAGAAGCTGGGGCTGTTCGTGCTGCTCGGGTGGCGTGAGGTGCAGCCGTGGCTGACGTTGCAGATCCTGCCCATCCTCCTCTACTCCATCTGGCGCGCGGGCGGCCCCGGCAAGCTCGACTGGGCGGTGCCGGTGTGCGTGCTGGCGATGCTGTTCACCCTGTCGGCCGGGCTGGTGCAGGCGTTGTTCGCCTGGCGGCTGGCGGTGCCCGAACTCCGCCGACGCCGCCGCTGGTTCTGGCGATATCTCTTCGTATCCACCTTTTTCTATTCTCATTTCAAGAACATGGTGGCCCGGCACGCACACATGAGTGAGGCGCTGGGGGACCGCCAGTGGCGGGTCACCCCGAGGGCGGCGGCGAAGGCGGTGGCCCGCTCGTGACCATCCCCTCACCCCGCATCGAATCGGGCCCCGCCACCACCGCACCGCCGACGGCGCGTACCACCTCGGCCGCGTCGGCTCGTACGGTCGCTGCCGACGCTCCCAGCTCCGGAGCCGGAGCGCCCACGCGTGGCAGGGCTGCCGCCGACGGCGCCGCCGCGGCGGCGTCAGCGCGCCGCAGCGCCAAGGAGATCCAGAGTTTCCGCGGGCTCGCCGCGCTGAGCACGGTGTTTTTCCATGTCTGGCAGCAGTACTACACCTACGACGCGAACGGCTCGCACCCCCCGCTGGACAATCGTTTCCTCGGGGCCCTGATATCCCTTGAAGTGATCGACTTCTTCTTCGTCCTGTCCGCGTATCTGCTGACCGTGTCGTACGCGCGCGCCGCCATCGACCAGGGCCCTGCCCGGCCGGCCCGGCTGTTCCTGTTCCGGCGCGCGATCCGCGTCCTGCCGTTGTACTTCCTCGCCGTGCTCGTCGTCTGGGCGACCCGCAATCCGACCATGCCCGGCGACTGGCGGGACCTGGTCGAGCACCTCACGTTCACGCACGTCTTCGACCAGGACAGGATCTTCTACACCCTGGGTCCCACCTGGTCGCTGTCGCTGGAGATCATGTTCTACGTCGTGCTCGTCGCGCTCGGGCCGCTGGCGGTACGGGCCTGCCGACCGCTGCGGCGGCGCGCCGCGCGGGTGGCGGTGTGCGCCGGAGGGTGCCTGGTGCTGTTCGCCGCGCCGCTGGCGTGGATCGCCGTCGCCCACTACCAGCTCGGTGTGCCGCACACCGACTGGGCGGTGTACTTCGGGCCGCAGGCCCGCTTCGGCGGGTTCGCCGCGGGCATGGGCATGGCCGTGCTGATGGTCGCCCTCGGCGGCCGGGGCCGGATCGGCGCCTGGTGGTCGATGACCCTCTCGGCGGCCTCGGTGACCGGGTTGTTCGCCTTGTCGCTGGTCTCCGAGCCGGAGAACTTCGCGTTCACCTTCTACCACCCGATCGCCAGCCTGCTGTGGGTGGTGCTGCTGTTCAGCACGATCCACGCGGCCCGCCAGGTCGGCTGGCACCGCCTGCTGCACGCCCGCTGGCTGGGTGGCATCGGGCTGGTCAGCTACAGCCTCTTCATCTGGCACGAGCCCGTCATGCTTCAGCTGTACAAGACCGGCGTGCTGCCGGACGGGCAGGGGGCCTTCCCGCTGGCGGCGCTCATCGTCCTGCTGGTGGC
The DNA here is from genome assembly GCF_059026195.1 of Streptomyces sp. A01. Classification (NCBI taxonomy): domain Bacteria; kingdom Bacillati; phylum Actinomycetota; class Actinomycetes; order Kitasatosporales; family Streptomycetaceae; genus Streptomyces; species Streptomyces sp. A01. The sequence continues at coordinate 427,224 of NZ_JBWLKN010000001.1, forward strand.
GCTGCCCGTCGCGACGCTCAGCTACTGGGTCATCGAGTATCCGTCGAGCCTGCTCGGCAGGTTGCGGGACACCTCAGGGAAACCCCGCGACTTCTACCCGGAGCTCACGCGGTAGCGGCCTCCGGAGCCGTCGCGGCTCGTCCGGCGGCAAGGCGGGCCGGTGACCGGTCCCACCGCCGTGCGCGGCGCGGGGGCCGGTCGCCGGACCCGGCAGCCGGCCCTGGTCGGCGCCGGGCATGAGGAGGCCCCGGCCGAGACGGGGGAGACTCGACCGGGACCGGTTCGGGGGTGCGGACGCCGCTGGTGGCTGTCGCCTCTCGGCGCGAGGCGCGGTGGGGCTTCAGCCGAACGATCTTCCCCACCGGCGATAGTTGAGACCCGGGGACATGTCCCACCACCGGCGCCCGCATCTGGTTGAACGGGGAACTGTGCCGCGATGTTCCCCGTTCATATCCTCGTTTGTCAATGACATAGCCCACTATGCGCCACAGCCCTGGTCCCGGCCACCGCGCCGGGACCAGGAAGAAGTCACACGCCCGCGGACTCCTGGTGCTGAGCGGCGGCGAACCGCCCCGCGTCCCACGTACCGCCGAGGGCCGGGGCCAGCCAGCCACCGGCCGCGGCCCGGAACTCGGCCGGGGACAGCGAACCCGCGTCCTCCGGGATGGACCCCAGCAGCGGAGCACCCGCCGCCTCCGGCAGCCCGGCGAGATTGCAGCGCGTGGCGAGGCCGGGCGAGCGCGGCCAGCTGCCGATGACGACGCCCAGACAGCTCAGCCCGCGGGCGCGCAGCGCCTCGGCCGTCAGCTGCGTCACATTCAGCGTGCCGAGGCCAGCCCGCACCACCACGAGCACCGGGGCGTCCAGCAGCTGCGCCACGTCAGCGAGCGAGGAGCCCGCCTCGTCGAAGTGGACGAGCAGCCCGCCCGCCCCTTCGACCAGCACCAGGTCGTGGCTGGTGGCCAGCTTGCGCGTGGCGCGCTCCACCTCGCGCGGGCGCACCGGGGCGCGCCCGGCGCGGCGGGCCGCCATCGCCGGGGCCAGCGGCTCGGGGAACCGGGCGAGCTCGGAGCCGGTCACGTTGCCCGCGAGCCGTTCCACCTCAGCGATGTCACCCGGCTCGCCCGGGGCGACGCCGGTCTGCGCGGGCTTGAGTACGGCCACCGTGCGGCTCTGCGCCAGGGCCACCGCCGCGACGGCGGCGGTGGTCACGGTCTTGCCGATCTCGGTGTCCGTCCCGCTGACGATCACCGTCGTCATCTGCGTTCCATGCCTTTCTCACGTTCCCGGCCGCCCACGTGATGTGCCGGGGGCGGCCGGGCCTGGTCAGCCCTCGGCGGCGGCGGCGCACACCGCCACCGTGATGCGGGCGATGTCCTCGTCGCTGGTGACGTACGGCGGCATCGCGTAGATGATGTCGCGGAACGGCCGCACCCACACGCCCTTGCGCCACGCGGCCCTGGACGCCGCCACCATCCTCGCCGGGTCCAGCGGGCGGTCCAGCTGGACGACGCCGATCGCGCCGAGCGCCCGCACCTCCCGCACGTGCGGCAGTCCGGCCGCCTCGGCCAGCCCCTCCCGCAGCCCGGCCTCGATCCGCTTCACCTCGCCCTGCCAGTCATGCGAGAGCAGCAGGTCGATCGAGGCGTTCGCGACGGCGGCGGCCAGCGGGTTGGCCATGAAGGTGGGGCCGTGCGCGAGGACGGGCACCTCGCCGCTGGAGATGCCCTCCGCGATCCGTGTCGTACACAGCGTCGCGGCGAGCGTCAGATAGCCGCCGGTCAGCGCCTTGCCCACGCACATCACATCGGGGGAGACCCCGGCGTGCCCGCATCCGAAGAGCGTGCCGGTACGGCCGAAGCCCGTCGCGATCTCGTCGAACACCAGCAGCACGTCGTGCTCGTCGCACGCCTCGCGCAGCGCCCGCAGGTACCCGGGGGAGTGGAACCGCATGCCGCCCGCGTTCTGCACGACCGGCTCCACGATCACCGCGGCCACCTCGTCCGCGTGGCGCCGGATCGTCTCCCGCAGATGCGCCACGTACGACGCGTCGGGCTCGGCGTCGAAACCGGCCGGTGGCGCGTCGGCGAAGACCTGCCGCGGCAGCACCCCCGACCACAGGCCGTGCATCCCGCCGTCCGGGTCGCATACCGACATCGGCTGCCAGGTGTCGCCGTGGTAGCCGCCGCGCCAGGTCAGCAGCCGCTGTTTGGCGGGGCGGCCCACCGACCGCCAGTACTGGAGGCACATCTTCACCGCGACCTCGACCGACACAGAGCCGGAGTCGGTGAAGAAGACATGCTGCAACGGTTCCGGAGTGATCTCGACCAGCCGGGTGGCCAGCCGCACGGCGGGCTCGTGCGTGAGCCCGCCGAACATCACATGACTCATGCGCTCCAGCTGGCCGCGTGCCGCGTCGTTGAGCACCGGGTGGTTGTAGCCGTGGATGGCCGACCACCACGACGACATGCCGTCGATCAGCTCGGTCGATCCCTCCACCGGTGCGGCGAGCCGCAGCCGCACCCCGGCGGCCGACTCCACGACGAGGGGTTCCTCGCGGCCGGGCATCGGGCCGTACGGATGCCACACGTGCTGCCGGTCGAGGGCGAGCAGCTCGCTCGCTGTCATCGGCTCAGGCATTGGGCGGAACCTCGGTACCCGCGCCTCGGCGGCGCACCGCGACGAGGTCGGCATGGGAGCGCCCGGCCGGTCCGGCACCCGGGGCCGACGCCGCCACCGGCTGCGCCGGGGCCTCCGGCGCCGCTTCGGGAGCCTCGGAGGCTTCGTCCGCGCCCCCGTCGCCGCACGGGCCGCAGCCGCCACCGCCACCGCCACCGCCGTCGCCGTGCGAGCCGCAGCCGCCACGCGCGGCGGCGAGCGCGTCGGCCCGGTGCGCGGGCAGCGTCGTCCTGTCGGTGCCCTCCACCTCGAAGCCCGCGTCGGCGATCATCGCCAGGTCGTCCTTGCCCGCCTGGCCCTCGCTGGTCAGGTAGTCGCCGAGGAAGATGGAGTTCACCAGGTGCAGCGCGAGCGGCTGCATCGACCGCAGATGGACCTCACGCCCGCCCGCGAGGCGCACCTCCACATCCGGGCACACGAACCGCACCATGGCGAGGACGCGCAGGCAGCGCTGCGGCGTGAGGTTCCACTCCTTGGCCAGCGGTGTCCCCTCGAAGGGGATGAGGAAATTGACCGGCACCGAGTCGGGGTCGAGCTCACGCAGGGCGAACACCACGTCCACCAGGTCCGCGTCGGTCTCGCCCATCCCGGCGATCAGCCCGGAGCAGGCGGACATGCCCGCCGCCTGCGCCTGCTGCACGGTCTCGACGCGGTCGGCGTAGGTGTGGGTGGTGGTGATGCCGGCGTACGTCGCCTCGGACGTGTTGAGGTTGTGGTTGTACGCGTCGGCGCCCGCGTCCCGCAGCCGCTCCGCCTGCCCGTCGGACAGCAACCCGAGGCAGGCGCACACCTCCACGTCCTCGTTCTGCTCCTTGATGGCCGCGATGGTCTTGGAGACCCGGTCCACGTCCCGGTCGGTGGGTCCGCGCCCACTGGCGACCAGACACACCCGCTTCGCGCCCCCCGCGACACCGGCCGCGGCCGCCTTCGAGGCGTCATCGGGTTTCAGCCAGGTGTACTTCAGGATCTCGGCCTTCGAGCCGAGCCGCTGTGAGCAGTACGAACAGTCCTCGGGGCACAGCCCCGACTTGAGGTTGACGAGGTAGTTGAGCTTCACCCGGCGGCCGAACCATTCACGGCGCACTCGCCCGGCGGCGGCGATGACATCGAGCAGTTCTTCGTCAGAGGTCGCCAACACAGCGAGGGCCTCTTCACGGGTCGGCCGCTCGCGTCGCAACCCCTTGTCCACCAGCGTCTTCAGCAGGTCCATGGCGCTGATCCTGTCCTATCGCGGGCGGTCGCGGCCATGGAGAGACCGCACAACACCGCCGATTCGAGGTGTGTGTATCGCCACACCGTGTCCGGGCGAGCAGACCGTTACGTTCTATGCAAACCCCACCCGAGGCAAGGACCGCCGATGCCGCAGCACCCTTCGCCCGCTCCTGGCGGGCAGGCCACGTTCGACTGGCTGGACTCCGAACGTGCGCGGCGTCAGCGCGCCGGACTTGTCCGCATGTTGCGGCCACGGGCGGCCGACTCGGCACTGCTGGATCTGGCCAGCAACGACTATCTGGGGCTGGCCAGGCACCCCGAGGTCACGGCCGCCGCCGCCGACGCCGCGCACCGCTGGGGCGCGGGCTCCACCGGCTCCCGCCTGGTCACGGGGAGCACCGAACTGCACGCCGAACTGGAGGCGGAACTCGCGGCCTTCTGCGGCGCCGAGGCGGCGCTGGTGTTCTCCTCCGGGTACGCCGCCAACCTCGCGGCCGTCACCGCTCTCAGCGGCCGGGGCACGCTCATCGTCTCCGACGCGGACAACCACGCCTCGCTCATCGACGGCTGCCGCCTCTCCCGTGCCGAGACCGTGGTGGCTGCGCACGCCGACCCCGACGCCGTGCACAAACTGCTCGACCAGCCCGCGGACCGCTACTCCGCGGCGCTCGCCGTCACCGACTCCGTCTTCTCCGTCGACGGTGACGCCGCCCCGCTGCGCGAGCTGGCCGCCGCATGCCGGGCCCGGGGCGCCGGGCTGCTCGTCGACGACGCGCACGGTTTCGGTGTGCTCGGCGACGGAGGCCGCGGCGCGCCGTACGCCGCCGGTCTCGCGGGCGCGCCGGACGTGATCACCACCCTCACGCTGTCGAAGTCCCTGGGCAGCCAGGGCGGCGCCGTCCTCGGCCCCGCCCGGGTCATCGAGCACTTGGTCAACGCCGCCCGCACGTTCATCTTCGACACCGGACTCAACCCGGCCGCCGCCGGTGCGGCGCTCGCGAGCCTGCGCCTGCTGCGCCGCGAGCCCGAGCGCGCCGCGCGCGTACGGGAGGTGGCGGCCGACGTGTACGGGCGGCTGACCGCGGCCGGGCTGTCCGCCGTCCGGCCCGACGGCGCCGTCGTCTCCGTACGGGCCCCTTCGCCCGAGCGGGCGCTGGCCTGGGCGGCGCGGTGCCGCGCGGCGGGCCTGGCGGTCGGCTGCTTCCGGCCGCCGTCGGTGCCGGACGGCGTGTCGCGGCTGCGGATCACCGCACGTGCCGACCTCAGCGACGAGCAGGTCGCGTGGGCGGTCGGCACGATCGCCGACACGGCGTAGCGGCGGGCGCCGCGCCACGCGACGGGCCGGATTCCGGGGCCGCACCCGCCGTGGCCCCGGTCCCGGCGCCGGGCGGCCGGGGCCGCTGGCGGACCGGGTGGTTCCGGCGCGCCGCTCCGGACGCGGGTGGCGCCCATCCGTCAGCGTCCGTGGCCCACTTACGGCGAGGATTCTCCAAATCCGGTCCGCCGTGGAAGAGTTCACTGCTTTGAGCGACAGATACGCGCAGAACCCCAGGTTCGTTTACGACATGGCCGATGCGGGTGGCACCCTGTCCCGACAGCTATCCGAAGCTGCGGAATCCGCGTACGCGTCGTCCTCCGGACGCGCGCGCCTCGGGCCCGTGCCGATCCGGTGGGAAAGGGACAGCGTCGCCATGGCAGACCACCAGGAAGCGTCCGTCACGCTGCCGAGCATCCCGGCCTCGGTCACCGCCGCACGGGGGTACGTCAGCGCCGTGCTCACCGAGTGGGGGCTGTCCCCCGAGGCTGAGGCGGCGGACACGGTGCGGCTGATCGTCTCCGAGCTGGTCACCAACGCCGTGCAGCACACCTGGGGGCTGTCACCGACATTCACCGTGGAGATCGTGCTCCACTGCGATGAGCAGCTGTGGATCGGCGTCACCGACAGCCATCCCCGATGGCCGAGACGGCTGCCCGCCGCGGTCCAGCAGGACAACGGGCGCGGTCTTGTCATCATCCGCTGCCTGCTCGCCGAGTCGGGCGGCGGCCTGTCGGTGACCCGGACCGCTGAGGGTGGCAAGACCGTGTGGGCCGCGATGCCGTGGTCCGCTCCGGTGCGGTGGTGACGGGCCGTCGGCTGCCCTGAGGGGATCGCCGACCAGGGCCGCCGTCGCGCGGGTGGGCCGGTGCCAGGCCGTACGCGCCGCTGACGGGTCCGTTCTGGGGCGCTGCCCGTGGCCGCGCCTCGGCGTCAGCGGACCCGGCCGTAGCTGACGCGCTTGCTCCAGATCCGCTCCAGCCGTACGACGCTGCCCGTCTTCGGCGCGTGCCAGATCCTGCCGCGCCCCGCGTAGATGCCGACGTGGTAGATCGTCCGGCCGGAACGGAAGAACACCAGGTCACCCCGGGTCCGGGAGGACGTGGGGACGCGCCGGGTGTGGTTGTACTGGCTGGCGGCCGTGCGCGGCAGCCGCTTTCCGGCCCGCTTGAACGAGTAGACGGTCAGCCCCGAGCAGTCGAAGCGGTGCGGCCCGGTCGCCCCGTAGCGGTACGGGGCGCCCTGCTTGGCGGCCGCGACGCGCAGCGCCTTGACTCCGGCCGACGCCGCTTCAGCGGATGGCGCCCCCCAGGGCACCAGCAAGGTCGCGGCGAGCGCGGCGGCGGTGAGGACCGAGGCGGCACCGAGGCGGGAGAACAGTCCTGGGACGGTGACTTGTCTTCGCGAGATCATGTGCGACCTTTCGTCAGCCCGCCTGTGCAGGACCGGCTTCCCGGGCTGGACGTCAGCCCCGGAGCCACTCACGCGCTCCTCCACTCCCGCCGGCCCACAGGTATCCACCAGACGCCCGAGCGGCGGCGGGATCAGGCGTCCGCCCGGGCCGCCCCGCCGCTGCCGGCGGGGACTTGTCGTCCCAGAGATCGTTTCGCACGACGCCGGTGATGCCGAATTGAGAGAGCGTCATGTGAGGCTTGTCACCTGTAAACCATTTGGGGGTATGTGTCCGCTCTTCTCGGCCCGCTCATTGCCCCGGTGAGCCGCCGGACCAGCAATGGAGCATACGGGCCGCTACGGAGAGTGAAGCGCGGGCGCAAGTCAGCCGCGTCACGGGGGCTTTACCCGGTACACCGATCGGGGGAGCCCAACTGGGGGCATGCTGTAGCGCGATCGGCGTCACCCGACCGCCTCGGGACGGACGGCCACCCGCCCCGCGCACCGTTCGCCGCCCAGCGCCCGCACCGCGTGCGCCGACGCGTCCGCGCGCATCTCGCTCTCGCCTCCTTCACGCGTCACTGACGGCACGTCGACAGCACGTCGCGCCGCCTGTGGCTTCGGCGGACAGCGTCTGCGCCGCGCGCCGCGGGTTCTTGCCGCGTGCCGGGTGATCCGCCCGAGGCCCGGACACCGAGGCCCGGACACCGAGGCCCGGACACCGAGGCCCGGACACCGAGGCCCGGACACCGATGACCGGCGTCCGGGCTCGCGAGAGCTGACGGTGGCGTGGGGGAGAGGGCTAGGAGCTCAGCTTCCAGACCGCGTTGGCGATCGCGTCGCTGTTGTTGTCGAGCGCGGTGTCGTCGATGTTCTCGGTCGTGTCGCAGGAGGAGTGGTAGCAGGGGTCGAACGCCTCGCCCGCCTTGCCGCCCCAGTTGTCCGCCTGCTTCTGGGACTTCGTCGCCTCCGCGCCGGTGAACAGGCCGCCGACGCGCACGCCCCGCTCCTTGAACGGCGCGTGGTCGGAACGGCCGTCGCCCTCGGTCTCCGGCTCGGTAGCGATGTTCTTCGCCGCGTACCAGTCCTTGAAGACCTTCTCCAGCTCCGGCTCGTCGTCGTAGACGAAGTAGCCCGGGTTGGGTGAGCCGATCATGTCGAAGTTCAGATACGAGTCGATCTTCTTCAGGTCGTCGGCGGCGAGCTTGTCGACGTAGTGCGTCGAGCCGACCATCCCGTACTCCTCGGCGCCCCACCAGGCGAAGCGCAGGTGCTTGGTGGGCTTGTGGTCGGCCTTGGCCACGGCGAGCGCGACTTCGAGGATTCCGGCCGAGCCGGACCCGTTGTCGTTGATGCCGGGACCTTCGCCCACGGAGTCCAGGTGCGAACCGGCCATGACGACCTGGTCCGCGCTGCCGCCGGGCCAGTCGGCGACCAGGTTGTACCCGGTGGTGCCGTTGTAGTCGAACTCCTGGATGGCGGTGGTGAATCCGGCGGCGTCCAGCTTGCCCTTGATGTAGTCCAGGGACGCCTTGTAGCCGGGCTGGCCGTGCGCCCGGTTGCCGCCGTTGCTGGTCGCTATGGTCTGCAGCGACTCCAAGTGGCCCTTGACGGCCTTGACGTCGATGTCCGGTGCGGCGGCCTGGGTGGGGGCGGTCGCCTGGGCGCCGGCGGCGCCGCTGAGCAGGACGGCGGCGAGTGCGGTGCAGGTGCCCGCGGCGAGCGTGGCGCGCCGCAGTGAAGCGTGTCGGTACACGGGTGGCTCCGTAACGGGTGTGGGGGGTGGTGCGGAGCGAATGACGCGGACATGAGGATTAATGCTTTCCTGTTCTTCGTCAAGAGCGATTATCGGACGGAAGGCTCCGGCGGGCGGGGAAGCGCAGGGGCGTGGCGGAAGGTTCCGTTTCCGGCCCGTGAACCCCGTCGGCGGAGAACCCGCTGGTAATCCCCGGGTCGGCCGTCATCGGCGGCCGACGCTCATGGGCGCGCAAAGGGCCAGTTAACGCATCGGAAAAACTCTCGCATTAACGTGCAATCACTGAGCGCGAGCGACGGTTCAGGCGTCAACAGAGTGTTGACGTCGGCTATCGTCCCGCTGCGTTCAGTCCCGTACGCCTCCGGCGGACGGCGCGAGATCGGTGAGGTGGGACAGCGTGCGATTGACCCCGCATGAGCAGGAACGGCTGCTCATCCATGTGGCCGCGGATGTGGCCGAACGGCGCCGGGCCCGCGGAGTACGGCTCAACCACCCCGAGGCCGTCGCGCTCATCACCGCGCACCTGCTCGAAGGCGCGCGTGACGGCCGCTCCGTCGCCGAACTGATGACCTCGGGACGCGCGGTGCTCAGCCGCGCCGACGTCATGGAGGGCATCCCCGAAATGATCCACGAGGTGCAGGTCGAGGCGACCTTCCCCGACGGCACGAAGCTCGTCACCGTCCACGACCCGATCAGCTGATGAGGGGCGAGCCGCCGATGGTTCCCGGAGAGATCCTGTACGCCGACAAGCCCGTACGCCTGAACGAGGGTCGCCCCGTCACCCGGCTCACGGTGCTCAACGCCGCCGACCGTCCCGTCCAGGTCGGCTCGCACTACCACTTCGCCGAGGCCAACCCCGGCCTTGACTTCGACCGCGCGGCCGCACGCGGCAAACGGCTCGACATCGCGGCGGGCACCGCCGTGCGCTTCGAGCCCGGCCTTCCCGTCGAGGTCGCGCTGATCCCGCTGGCGGGCCGCCGGATCGTCGCCGGGCTGCGCGGCGAGACCGGAGGGCCGCTCGATGGCTGAGCTGAGCCGCGTCGCGTACGCGGACCTCTTCGGCCCCACCACCGGGGACCGGGTCCGGCTCGCCGACACCGATCTGCTGATCGAGATCGAGGAAGACCGCAGTGGCGGACCGGGCCGGGCGGGCGAGGAGGCGGTGTTCGGCGGCGGGAAGGTGATCCGCGAGTCCATGGGCCAGTCGCGCGCCACCCGCGCCGAAGGCACCCCCGACACCGTCATCACCGGCGCGGTCATCCTCGACCACTGGGGCATCATCAAGGCCGACCTCGGCATACGCGACGGCCGAATCACCGGCATCGGCAAGGCCGGGAACCCCGACACGATGGACGGCGTACACCCGGCCCTGGTCATCGGCCCGGAGACCGAGATCATCGCGGGCAACGGCAAGATACTCACCGCCGGGGCGATCGACGCCCACGTCCACTTCATCTGCCCCCAGCTCGCCGACGAGGCACTGGCCTCCGGCGTCACCACCCTGGTCGGCGGCGGCACCGGCCCGGCGGAAGGCAGCAAGGCCACCACCGTCACCCCCGGGCCCTGGCACCTCGCCCGGATGTTCGCGGCGATGGAGGCGTACCCCGTCAACATCGGACTGCTGGGCAAGGGCAACACCGTCAGCCGCGAGGCGATGCGCAGTCAGCTGCGCGGCGGCGCCGTCGGCTTCAAGATCCATGAGGACTGGGGGGCGACCCCCGCCGCCATCAGCGCCTGCCTGGAGATATGCGAGGAGAGCGGCGCCCAGCTCGCCATCCACACCGACACCCTCAACGAGGCCGGGTTCGTCGGCGACACCCTCGCCGCCATCGCGGGCCGCACCATCCACGCGTACCACACCGAAGGCGCGGGCGGCGGGCACGCGCCGGACATCATCACCGTGGTCTCCCAGCCGCACGTCCTGCCCAGCTCCACCAACCCGACCCGCCCACACACCGTCAACACCGTCGAGGAACACCTCGACATGCTGATGGTCTGCCACCACCTCAACCCGGCCGTCCCGGAAGACCTGGCGTTCGCCGAGTCCCGCATCCGGCCGACGACCATCGCCGCCGAGGACGTGCTGCACGACCTCGGCGCGATCTCCATCATCTCCTCCGACGCGCAGGCCATGGGCCGCATCGGCGAGGTCATCCTGCGCACCTGGCAGACCGCGCACGTGATGAAGCGGCGGCGCGGTGCGCTCCCCGGTGACGGGGACGCCGACAACCACCGAGCGCGCCGCTACGTCGCCAAATACACCATCAATCCGGCCGTCGCCCAGGGACTCGACGGTGAGATCGGCTCGGTCGAGAACGGCAAACTCGCCGACCTGGTGCTGTGGGACCCGGCGTTCTTCGGCGTCAAGCCGCAGCTGGTCATCAAGGGCGGCCAGATCGCGTACGCGCAGATGGGTGACGCCAACGCGTCCATCCCGACCCCGCAGCCCGTCATGCCGCGCCCCATGTTCGGAGCGATGGGCCGCGCCCCGGCCGCGAACTCGGTCAACTTCGTCACGGCGACCGCCCTCGCCGACGGCCTGCCCGAGCGGCTCGGCCTCGGCAAGGCGTTCCTGCCGATCCGGGACACCCGCGGCCTCACCAAGGCCGACATGCGGGAGAACGCCGCACTGCCGGACGTGCGGGTGGACCCCGACACGTTCACCGTGACCATCGACGGCGACCCCGTGGAGCCCGCCCCCGCGGTGAAACTGCCCATGGCCCAGCGCTACTTCCTGTTCTGATCGCCACGGACATCACGATGGACATCGCCACGGACGCGGACGACGGCAGGAGCGCGACGCGCCGGCCCGCGCCGATCGGACCGGCGACGGAGCAGTCCGGCGAGCGGGCACCGGCGACGGAGCAGCCCGGCGAGCGGGCACCGGCGGCGGCCAGAGCGGCGCTGCTGGTGCTCGCCGACGGGCGGTTCCCCGCCGGTGGGCACGCCCACTCCGCGGGCGCGGAGGCGGCCGTGGCGGCGGGGCGCGTCCACGACGCCGCGTCACTCGCCGCCTTCTGCCACGGCAGGCTGCACACGGCGGGCCTCACCGCCGCCGCGCTCGCCGCCGCCGCGGCCCGGGGCCTTGACCCGCTCGCGCTGGATGAGGCCGCCGACGCCCGCACCCCGTCCCCCGCGCTGCGCACGACCGCGCGGAAGCTCGGCCGTCAGCTGATGCGCGCGGCGCGGGCCAGCTGGCCGTCCCCGGAGCTGGCCGCGCTCGCCGCGGCACGGCCACGCGGCGCTCACCAGCCGGTCGTGCTGGGTCTGGCCGCCGCAGCCGCGGGGCTGAGCCCGCTGGACGCCGCGTACGCCGCGTCGTACGAGTCCGTGAGCGGACCGGCGACCGCCGTGGTCAGGCTGCTGAGCCTCGACCCCTTCGACGCCACCGGAGTCCTCGCCCGGCTGGCCCCCGCACTCGACGACATCGCGGCGCGGGCCGCCGCAGCGGCGGACCGCGCGGTCGGCGAGGGCCTGGACGCACTGCCCGCACCCGGGTCCCCGCTGCTCGACATCGCCGCCGAGCAGCACGCGACGTGGCCCGTCCGGCTCTTCGCCTCCTGACCACCCGCCACCACCCAGGCGGGCCCGCCCCCAGCTCACCCCCCACCCGATCCCCGACACCGCCCTCCCGACACCGCCCCTCCGACACCGACCCCCTGACCCACCCCTTCGACACCGACCCGAACCGCCTCACCCCGACCGGAGTTGGCATGCACCTCGATCACGTGGACCCGTACCCGCCGCGCCACACCTACAGCGCCGCCACCCCGCACCCCAAGGAGAGAGGGGCACTGCGCGTCGGCCTCGGCGGCCCGGTCGGCTCAGGCAAGACGGCGATGGTCGCCGCGCTGTGCCGGACGCTGCGCGACGAGTTGTCCATCGCCGTCGTCACCAACGACATCTACACCCGTGAGGACGCCGACTTCCTGCTGAACCACGCCGTGCTGCCGCCGGAGCGCATCACGGCCGTCGAGACCGGGGCGTGCCCGCACACCGCCATCCGGGACGACATATCCGCCAACCTCGAAGCCGTGGAGGATCTGGAGGAGAGCGTCGGACCGCTCGATCTGATCCTGGTCGAGTCCGGCGGCGACAACCTGACGGCCACCTTCTCCAAGGGCCTGGTCGACGCGCAGATCTTCGTCATCGACGTCGCGGGCGGTGACGACATCCCCCGCAAGGGCGGCCCCGGTATCACCACAGCCGACCTCCTCGTCATCAACAAGACCGACCTCGCGCCCTACGTCGGCTCCGATCTGGAGGGCATGGCGCGCGACGCCAAGACCCAGCGTGGCGACCTGCCGGTGGCCTTCACGGCGCTGACCGCCCCTGACGGCGTCGCCCCGGTCGTGGCATGGGTCCGCTCGCTGCTCGCCGCCCGGTCAGCGGCCTCGGCGTGAGCCCGGCTCCGCCGACCACGGTCGGCGCACCCGCCGGGGCTGGGCCGGCGGCCGACGAGCACGGCCCAACCGGGGCGGGCGAGCCGGCCCGGCCCGGCTCGGCCGCCGCGGTGCGGGCCACCGCCCGGATCACCGCCGCGCCCGATGGGCGGGGCGGCACCGCGCTGCCGCTGCTGTCCGGTGAGGGGCCGCTGGCTCCCCGCCGGACGCGGTCGGCCGACCGCAGGCAGGCGTGGGTCACCCTCGTCGGGGCGATGAGTGCCCCGGTCGGCGGGGACCGGCTGGCGGTCGAGGTGACCGTCGAGCCCGGCGCCGCCTTGCGGGTCGGCTCGTCGGCGGCCACCATCGCGCTGCCCGGCCGCACCGGTGAGCGAGGGCGTTACGACGTACGGCTGACCGTGGGCGACGGGGCGGAGCTGCGCTGGCTGCCGGAACCGCTGATCTCGGCGTACGGCAGCGACCTGCGGATGACCACACGCGTCGAGCTGGCCCCCACCGCGCGCCTCGTGCTGCGTGAGGAGCAGATCCTCGGCCGCTTCGGCGAGGGGCCGGGACGGCTGACGAGCCGGTTGACCGTGCGGCGTGGCGGCCGCACGCTGCTCGACCAGGAACTGGGCTACGGCCCCGGAGTGCCCGGCTGGGACAGTGCGGCCGTCCTCGGCGGCCACCGGGCGGTGGGCCAGCTGCTGCACGTGGACCCGGCGTACGACGATGAGCCCTGCGCTGCCCGGCTGGTCGGGGAGACGGCGGTCGTCACTCCACTGGCGGGTCCCGCCGTACTTGTCAGCGCCGTGGCCCACGACGGCCTGGGCGTACGCCGTCTGGTCCAGTCCGCGATGCAGCTTACGGCTTGGTAAAGAACACTTGGGTGACCTGTTCCGGTGGATGAAGAAGACGTATAGATCCTCTTGACCACCACCGCCGCGACCACGGCGATCCAAGTAGGGGGAGAACCTACGTGAACAGAACAGCGATTTTCAGTGCGGCAGGCGCCGTACTGGCGGGCGCGTTGATAGCGGGGACCATGGCCGGTCCCGCTGTCGGCGCGGGCGGGAGCAGCTCCGGCAGCTCCGGCAGCTCCGGCAGCTCCACCACGCCGGAGGCCGCGAAGCTCGCCGCCGGTGCCAAGCTCGCCGCCGCGCGGGCCGCCAAGACCGGCGTCAAGTGGAAGGACTGCCCGGCCGACTGGAACCTGCCGAAGCCCATCCAGTGCGGGTTTGTCACCGTTCCCCTCGACTACGCCAAGCCGAACGGCCGTACGATCAAGATCGCGGTCGACCGGGTGGGCAACACGGGCACCGCGGACGAGCGCCAGGGCGCCCTGCTGTACAACCCCGGTGGCCCCGGTGGCTCCGGTCTGCGCTTCCCGAAGCGGGTCACGACCAAGGCCCCGCTGTGGAAGAAGACCGCGAGGGCCTACGACTTCGTCGGGTTCGACCCGCGTGGTGTCGGTCACTCCGCTCCCATCTCCTGTGTGGACCCGCAGGAGTTCGTCAAGGCGCCCAAGCTCGACCCGGTGCCCGACGACGAGGCCGACAAGCGCGCCCAGCGCAAGCTGGCCAAGGAGTACGCGGAAGGCTGCGCGGAGCGCGGCGGCGACATGCTTCCGCACATGACGACGCCGAACACCGCCCGCGACCTGGACGTCATCCGCGCCGCGCTCGGTGAGAAGAAGCTCAACTTCATCGGCGTCTCCTACGGCACGTACCTCGGCGGCGTCTACGCGACGCTGTTCCCGACGCACGTGCGCCGCATGCTCGTGGACAGCGTGGTCAACCCCTCGCAGGAGAAGATCTGGTACCAGGCCAACCTGGACCAGGACGTCGCCTTCGAGACGCGCTGGAACGACTGGAAGAAGTGGGTCGCCAAGTACGACTCCGTCTACCACATCGGCAAGACCCCGGCGAAGGTCCAGAAGCAGTGGGAGAAGCTTCGCGCCGCAGCCAAGAAGAACCCCATCGACGGCAAGGTCGGCCCGGCCGAGCTGCTCTCCTTCTTCCAGAGCGCGCCGTACTACGACGTGGCGTGGACCGAGGTCGCCTCGGCGTGGAGCGCCTACCTCGCCGGTGACAAGAAGCCGTTGGTCGACGCCGCCGCTCCCGACATGACCAACATCGCGGGCAACATCTCCGCGGAGAACGGCAACGCCGTCTACACGGCCGTCGAGTGCGCCGACGCCAAGTGGCCGACCAGCTGGCGGAAGTGGGACCGGGACAACACCCGGCTGCACCGCGACCACCCGTTCCTGACCTGGTCCAACGCATGGATGAACCTGCCTTGCGCGACCTGGGAAGGGCCGCAGTACGACCCGATCGAGGTCCGGTCGCACAAGGGCCTGCCCAAGGTCCTCATCGTGCAGAGCACCCGCGACGCCGCCACTCCGTACGAGGGCGCCGTCGAGCTGCACAAGCGCCTCAAGGGCTCGCGCCTGATCACCGAGAAGGACGCCGGCTCGCACGGCGTCACCACCGAGATCAACCCGTGCATCAACAAGCGGGTCGACGCCTACCTGCTCAAGGGCACCGTCGACGCCAAGGACGTGACGTGCGGGCCGCACGCGACGCCCGTACCGGAGAAGGGCAAGAAGGGCGCGCCGAAGGCTTCGGCCACGGCGGCCGACCGGCCGGCCGTGCGCTAGCCCGGCTGACCGCGGCGCCGTGAGCACACGGCGCCGCGGGCTCGGCGCCGCGGCATGACGCGTCAGGTGAGGGGACGACCGGGACACCGGCCGTCCCCTCACCGCGTTCGCGTGGTGGAGCGCGTCGCGTCAGGGCGCGAGGGGCCGACCCGCCGCCAGCCAGGCGTCCTCGGCCGCGTAGTCGAAGAGTTCGCCGTAGTTCCTGGCCATCTTCGGGAAGGCCGTGCGCCAGTCGGTGCCCTCCAGCTGGCGTGCTGTCCAGGCGACTGTCCCGGGCAGGGAGTCGTGGTAGCCGGTGACGGGGCGGTAGCCCAGTTCGCGCTCCGCCGCCGTCATGTCGTAGACCACCGGGCAGGCGGCGCTCCACGGGGTGGAGCCCAGGCCGGGGGGCGTGGGCGTGCCGTCGATCAGCACCAGTTCGCTCCGCGCGCCGAGCACCGCGTCCACGGCCACGGAGATCTCCGCGACGGTCGGGGCCCGCGGGTCACCCGCGTTGAGTACCCGGCTCCCTGGCCGGCGGGCCGAGAGCCGGACCAGCTCGGCGAGGTTGTCGACGTGGACGGGGTGGAACCGGCTCTCACCCCGGTGGGCGAGCACCCGCACCCGCCGCCCGTCCAGCGCCCGTTTGACGAAGTACAGCTCGCGCGGCGTCCGGCAGTACGGACCGTGAATGGCCCCCGCCCGCAGCAGCGTCGTCGGCAGCACATCCCCGGCGGCGAGCAGCGCCCGCTCCAGCGCGACCTTCGCCGTGCCGTACGTGGCCCCACCCGGCGCGACCGTGGGTTGCGACTCCGGGATCGGCACAGGGAAGGCGGGGAATCCGTCCGGTTCGTCCTGGGTGTCGAAGCTGCGGCCCTGCTCGTCCGCGTACACCGCGCCGCTGGAGAGCACCACGGCGGAACCGATCCGGTCGGCGAGTGAGATCAACTGACGGGCGTGCCGCTCGCCGAAGGCGACGCAGTCGTACAGCACGTCGCAGCCGTCACCGAGCGCGGCGGCCAGCGCCGCGTCGTCCTCCCGGTCGACGGCGAGCGTCCGCACCTCGTCGGGCCACTCCCGGGACCGGCCGCCACCGCGTGAGGCCGCGCGGACCTGCCATCCTTCGGCGGCGAGCGCGCGCACCACCGCCCTGCCGGTCTGCCCCGTCGCCCCGAGCACGAAGGCAGTCCCTGGTGCACGTGTTGTCCGTGATGCGGCCGTTCCTGCTGCGGTCCCTGTGGTCATGGCGGGGACGCTACGGTGCGACTGCCGCCCGCGTCAGGGGACTTCGCCGTCCGCAGAATCGCCGACAGCGCAACACGCCCGCCCCCGAGGGGAGAAGGCGAGCGAACCGGCGGGCGTCAGCGCCCGATGCGCGGCAGGAGCCGGTGGGACTGTTCGGCCTTCACCTCGGACGCGTAGCGGTCGACGTACTCCTGCTCGGACAGCCGCATGATCGCGTACATGATCTCGTCGGTGACGGCCCGCAGCGCGGTGCGCTCGTCCGCCATCCCGGCGAACCGCGAGAAGTCCAGCGGCTCGCCGAACCGGATCGTTACCCGCCGCACCCGCCGTACCCGTGGCACGACACGTCCCGGCGGCTGGATCTCGAACGTACCGACCATCGCGCACGGCACCACGGGCACCCGCGCCGTCAGCGCCATCGCGGCCACCCCCGTACGGCCCTTGTACAGCCGCCCGTCATGGGACCGGGTGCCCTCCGGGTAGATGCCGAGCAGCCTGCCCCTGCGCAGCACCGAGAGGCCGGAACGCAGCGCCGCCGACGACGCCTTGCCGCCGGTGCGGTCCACCGGGATCTGGCCCGCGCCACGGAAGAAGGCGGCCGTGAGCCGGCCCTTCAGGCCCCGGCCGGTGAAGTACTCCGCCTTCGCGAGAAACGTGATCCTGCGCGGCACGATGGCGGGCATCAGGAAATGATCGGAGAACGACAGGTGATTTCCCGCGACGATGGCCGCGCCGTCCTCGGGGAGGTGCGCCAGCCCCTCGACTCTCGGCCGGAACACCAGTCTCAGCAGTGGCCCCAGCAGGATGTATCTGAGCAGCAGATAGAACACGCGTGGCCCTCACTCTGCCGGAGTTCACGGAGAATGTGAATAGCGTAATACCAGGTCATCGGCTATCCAGGAACGGCCAGTGTAGACACAGACACCGCCGGGCGTCACTACGCGTGAGGACGTGCGTACGGGCTTGTCGCCCATGTCATATGACGCGCTCTCAGGAGCACGGGGGCGCCGGACGTGTGGGCGCCGAACACGACGCGAGCGCCCCCATGGGGGCGCTCGCCGTGCGGAGGGGCCGGGAATACCGGGCGGCGTCGTCCCGGTGGGACGCGGCGGCTCAATAGGCGGCCCGCGCGCGGTCGATCCCGGCGTCACGCGACAGCTGAGACCCGCCGAAGCTGCGCTCGACGGACGCCTTCTCGGAGGTGTTGGGATAGCGGTTGGTGCAGGACGTTCCCGCGGAGGAGCCGGACATGAGGCTGGAGCAGGGACCGGGCTTCATGTCGGGCAGCCCCAGAATGTGGCCCAGTTCGTGGGACGCTATGCGGATGGTGTTGTGCCCCTGATTGACCGCCTGCCTGCCCATCCAGACCTTGCCGTTGCCCAGTGAGGTGGGTTGCGCGCGCGGCCATCCATTGTCGGCGACAATGATGATATTGGCTCGTTGACCGGACTCCACCGGCTTCAGTTGGACGTTCTTGACACTGGCGTTCCAGGCGGCGGCGCCCTCGTTCACCGCGCCGGTGAATTCCGCGGCGCCCCGGGAGTCATAGGTGACGACGCGCGCCGCGGTCTTGTTCTCCGGGCTCGCCGCCGCGGTCTGCGCGCCGGACGCGAGCAGGACACCCGTCGCGCACAGGGCAAGCGACGCCTGCGTGAACTTGCGGGATGGCATACGTTTCTCCGCTCGTCGTGGGGGATCGCGATACGGTTCGCTGCGCGGTGAACGGCGGAATGTGCGCAAGGGGGAGTTCACGGGAGGCAGCTGAATGTGAAGGTACCGCTCCGCATGCCCGACGTGGAGATATCAGTTTCCCATAACGCGGAGGAACACCCGAAGCGCCGGTCGGCTGCCGCCATGTGGCCATGGGTATTTGCCATGACGGATACGGGAAAGCATCGAAGTGTGAGTCAATTTCCCTGTTTTACGCGCCGCGCACAGAAAACACGGAACCGGCGCGGGCGCGGGCGTGCGGAGGCGGCCGGGGGCGGGGACACCGCACGGCGTCCCCGTCCCCGGCCGCCTCTTCGCTCAGGAAGCCGCGGGCTCAGGAAGCCGCGGTCTGGGAACCCGAGGGCGGGGTGACATCGGACCGTACTTCGCGCGCCGCGGCCACCAGGTTCTCCAGCGAGGCCCTGACCTCCGGCCAGCCGCGGGTCTTCAGGCCGCAGTCGGGGTTGACCCACAGCCGCTCGGCGGGAATGGCGGCGAGCCCCGCGCGCAGCAGCGCCGTTACCTCCCGCACGCCGGGCACGCGCGGGGAGTGGATGTCGTAGACGCCCGGGCCTACCTCGCGCGGGTAACCGGCGGTGGCGAGCTCGTCGGCGACGCGCATATGGGAGCGCGCGGCCT
The DNA here is from genome assembly GCF_059026195.1 of Streptomyces sp. A01. Taxonomy (NCBI): domain Bacteria; kingdom Bacillati; phylum Actinomycetota; class Actinomycetes; order Kitasatosporales; family Streptomycetaceae; genus Streptomyces; species Streptomyces sp. A01. The sequence goes on from NZ_JBWLKN010000001.1 coordinate 446,192, forward strand.
CCAGGCTGATGACATCGGCGTCCAGGTCGTCGATGGCGGCCAGGATGTCGCCGAACTCGGCGTAGCACATGTGCGTATGGATCTGGGTGTCCGGCCGCACTCCACTGGTGCTCAGGCGGAACGACTCGGTCGCCCAGGCCAGATACTCGGCGTGCCCGTCACGGCGCAGCGGCAGTGTCTCGCGCAGGGCGGGCTCATCCACCTGGATCACCGAACTGCCCGCCGCCTCCAGGTCGTTCACCTCATCGCGCAGGGCCAGCGCCACCTGGCGGGCGGTGTCGCCGAGCGGCTGGTCGTCCCGTACGAAGGACCAGGCGAGCATGGTGACCGGGCCGGTCAGCATGCCCTTGACCGGGCGGTCGGTGAGTGACTGGGCGTAGGAGGTCCAGCGCACCGTCATGGGCTCGGGGCGGGAGATGTCACCGGCGAGGATCGGCGGCCGGACGTACCGGGTGCCGTAGGACTGGACCCAGCCGTGCTGGGTCGCGAGGTAGCCGGTCAGCTGCTCGGCGAAGTACTGGACCATGTCGTTGCGTTCGGGTTCGCCGTGCACCAGCACGTCAAGGCCCGCCTTCTCCTGGAAGGAGAGGACGTCGCGGATCTCGGCCTCGATGCGTTCCTCGTACGCCGCCCTGTCGATGCGTCCGGCCCGCAGTCCGGCGCGGGCGGTGCGCAGCTCGGTGGTCTGCGGGAACGAGCCGATGGTGGTCGTCGGCAGCAGCGGCAGCCCGAGGTGGGCGTGCTGGGCGGCGGCCCGCACCGGGTAGGGCTGGGAGCGGCGCACGTCGGCGTCGGTGACGGCGGCGGCGCGGGCCCGCACCGCCGGGTCGCGGGTGAGCGCGGAGCCCGCGCGGGAGGCCAGGTCGGCGCGGTTGGCGGCGAGTTCGGCGGAGATGGAGCCGGTGCCCCGCACCAGGGCGCGGGCCAGCGTGACGATCTCGCCGCTCTTCTGGAGGGCGAAGGCGAGCCAGCGGCCGACCTGCGGGTCGATGTCCCGCTCGGCCGCCGCGTCCAGCGGTACGTGCAGCAGCGAGCAGGAGGACGCCACGTCGACCCGGTCGGCCAGTCCGAGGAGGGTGCCAAGGGTGGCCAGGGACTTCTCGTAGTCGTTGATCCACACGTTGCGGCCGTTGACGACCCCCGCGACCAGGCGCTTGCCGGGGAGCCCGCCGACCCGGGCGAGGTCGTCGAGATTGGCGGCGGCCGCGCCCGTGAAGTCGAGCGCCAGCCCGTCGATGGGCGCCTTGGCCAGCACGGGCAGGGCCTCGCCGAGCCGGTCGAAGTACGAGGCGACCAGCAGCTTGGGCCGGTCGGCGAGCCCGCCCAGCTCACGGTAGGCGCGGGCCGCGGCGTTCAGTTCCGCGGGCGTCCGGTCCTGGACGAGCGCGGGCTCGTCGAGCTGCGTCCACCGAGCGCCCGCGGCCCGCAGATCGGCGAGCACCTCCGCGTACACGGGCAGCAGCCGGTCGAGGAGGGTCAGCGGCTCGAAGCCGGGGTCCACACCGGGGGCGGGCTTCGCCAGCAGGAGGTAGGTGACGGGGCCGACCAGCACAGGGCGCGCGCAGTGGCCGAGAGCGATGGCCTCCTTCAGCTCGGAGACCTGCTTCGCCGAGTCGGCGGTGAAGGCGGTGTCGGGGCCGAGCTCGGGCACGAGGTAGTGGTAGTTGGTGTCGAACCACTTGGTCATTTCCAGCGGCGCGACCTCCTGGGTGCCGCGCGCCATGGCGAAGTAGCCGTCGAGCGCGTCCTTTTCGACGGCGGCGCGGTGCCGGGCGGGGATCGCGCCGACCATCACGCTGGTGTCCAGGACGTGGTCGTACGCCGAGAAGTCGCCGCTGGGGACCTCGTCGATACCGGCGTCGGTGAGCTGGCGCCAGCTCTCGGCCCGCAGTGCCGAGGCGGTCCGCTGGAGTTCGGCGGCGCTGACGCGGCCCTTCCAGTAGCCCTCGATGGCCTTCTTCAGTTCCCGGTTCCGGCCCTGGCGGGGGTAGCCGTGCACGGTGGCCTGTGTCGCCGCTGCTGTGGTCTTGGTGACGGTCAACAGAACTCTCCTTCGCGAGTATGTCTCCGTATGACCCGGGGGTTCGAAGGCGCGAAGGGATGGCGGACCGGGCGGAGAATCCCGCTGTGCCGCGGGTGCCCGCCTGGTGCGTACGCCGACCCGCCCACGAGGTCACCGAGTTCTCCGCACACGGGAGGCGTGCGGGCAGTGGCAGGTCTTCGGACTCGCGGGCGTCTCTCGTGAAACACGAGGTTCCTACTGGCCGTCGCTTCCCAGACCCCGGCCGGGGCCCAGTGCGTGTGACGGCGGTCGTTCCCACTCACCGCTGCGGGGCAGTCCCGGATTCCCACCGGGTTCCCTCTTGCGACGCGCCTGCCTGGCGGACAGGGCGAACCAGCTGCACCAGTCACCCTAGGCGCTCGGCTCGCTCCGCGAACAGCACTGCCCGCATGCCGGACTATGACGTGAGACACCGTGCGAAGCGGCGAGGTCCGGGGGCCGGGACGCACGCGGGCGGGCGCGGAGCGCCAGTCGTCACCGCTCCGCGCCCGCCGCGCGGCCGTCAGGGCCCCTCAACCCCGGCGGCGTCCGGTCGTCAGGCGGCCCGCACGGCTGCTGCCCGGCTGACCGGGTGCAGCGCCGCGTACTCCAGGGGCGCCGACGGGTCGATGGACATCTCCAGCGGCGCGGGGGCGGCGCCCGCGCGGACCAGCAGATCGCCGACCGCGGCGATCATCGCGCCGTTGTCGGTGCACAAGTTCAGCGGCGGCACGCGCAGCGTGACCCCGGCCGCGGCGCAGCGCTCCTCGGCCAGCGCCCGCACCCGGGAGTTGGCGGCCACGCCGCCGACCACGACAAGGGTGCGCACCCCGTGCTCGGCGCACGCGGCGACCGCCTTGCGGGTCAGGACGTCGGCGATGGCCTCCTGGAGCGAGGCGGCGCCGTCGGCCACCGGCAGCTCCAGGCCACTGGCGCGGTGCTGCTCGGCCCAGCGTGCCGCTGCCGTCTTCAGCCCGGAGAAGGAGAAGGCGTACGGGGCCTCCCGCCGTCCGGTCAGCGGGCGGGGGAGCGGGACGGCGCGCGGGTCCCCCGTGCGGGCCGCCCGGTCGATCGCGGGCCCGCCCGGATAGGGCAGCCCGAAGACGCGCGCCACCTTGTCGAAGCACTCACCGGCGGCGTCGTCGAGGGTGTCGCCGAGGTGCGTGATGGGGTCGCGCGCCAGGTCGCGTACGAGGAGGAGCGAGGTGTGGCCGCCGGAGACGATCAGCACCACGCACGGGTCGGGCAGCGGGCCGTGCTCCAGGGTGTCGGCGGCGACATGCCCGGCCAGGTGGTGCACCCCGTACAGCGGCACGTCCAGCGCGTACGCCAGCCCTTTCGCACCGGCCAGCCCGACCTGGAGCGCGCCGGACAGCCCGGGCCCGGTGGTCACGGCGACGGCGGAGACGTCGGACATGGTCAGCTCGGCACGCGCCAGCGCCTGGCGTACGACGGGCGCCAGGGCGTGCACATGGGCGCGGGCGGCGATCTCGGGCACCACGCCGCCGTAGCGCGCGTGCTCGGCCATGCTCGACGCGAGCGCGTGGCCCAGCAGCCGCCCGTCGCGGACCAGACCGGCGCCCGTCTCGTCGCATGACGACTCGATGCCCAGCACCACCGGAGAGCCCACGGCACCGCTCCTTTTGCCCATACCTGGTTATTGCGAGTTCTTCGCAATAAGGATACGGCCGATCCTGGCCCCAGTCGCCCGCTGCGGTGCCGACGCGGCGTGCTCCGGTCGGGTGGCGGCGGCGTGGTCCGCGCGGGCCGTACGAGTGGCGCTCCGGTGTGGCGGCTTGTCGCGCGGGGCGGTGCCGGGGTGCGCTGGCCCTCGCGGCCGCGCGGGTGCGGCGCGGCCGTCGCCGCGGTCAGGACCTGACCAGGCGGACCCGCACCTCCGCCGCTGGCCTGTCGGTCAGCAAGCCCCCGGGAGATCCCGTGCACCGTCTCGCCCGCACCGCGGCCACCGTCGCCGCGGCGACCATGACCGCCCTCGCCGCCCTCGGCGGCGCCCCGGCGCAGGCCGATCAGAAGCCGCTGAGCGATCTCTTCCTGACCGTTTCAGGGCAGGAGGGTGCCTGGGTCAGGGGCGTGCGGCTGCTCTGCGAGCCGACGGGCGGCCCGCACCGGGACGCCGACGCCGCGTGCGCCGCGCTCGTCCGGGCCGGGGGCGATCCGGGCCGGCTGACCGCCGACCCGCTCGTGTGCCCGCAGCAGTACGACCCGGTCACCGTCAACGCCGCCGGCACCTGGCGGGGTGCCCCGGTCGCCTGGCAAAGGACCTACGCCAACGCGTGCCGGATGGGGTCGGCGACCGGGCCCCTGTTCCGGTTCTGAGCGGGCGCCTCCCAGCGGGCGGTTCTGAGCGGGCGCGGCACCCGGTCCGAGCGGGCGGCTGGGCCCCTGCCGGACTCGCTCTTCTCCTCAGGTGCCCCGTGCGGCCACCACACCCACCGTCAGCAGCCCGAGCACGACCCAGCCGAACCACAGCCAGCCGTTGCTGCCCAACGCCACGGTGTAAGCGGTGACCGTCACCAGCCCGCCCACCGTGAATACCGCCATCGCCTTCGCAGATCCGGGCATCCCCGCAACCTCCTCAACGGACCGGGCGGAAGATCCGTCCAGACCACGGCCAGGAGGCCATGTTCTCCCGGCGAGGGGTGGTACCGCTACTGGTCGGACCGCTACCGGCTCCGGGCCTGCAACGACGCGAGGTAGTCGTTGTAGGCGTTGAGCTCCTTGTCGCCGTCCCTGTCGGCGACCCGGTCGGCGCGCCGTGCGGTCCGCTGCTCGGACTTGTACCACTGGAAGACCAGAGCGATGAGCACCAGCAGGGACGGGACCTCACTGAACGCCCAGGCGATGCCGCCCGCCGCGTTCTGGTCGGAGAGCGCGTCGATCCCCAGCGAGGCGGGCGGATTCTTGTACGAGTCGACCATGGGCTCGCTCGCCATCATCAGCGCGATGCCGAAGAACGCGTGGAACGGCATCCCGGCGAACAGCTCCAGCATCCGCATCACATAACCGGGCCGGTGCGGCCCCGGGTCCACGCCCATGATCGGCCAGAAGAAGACCAGGCCGACGGCGAGGAAGTGCACCATCATCGCGATGTGGCCGGGCTTGCTGCCCATGAGGAAGTCGAAGAGCGGGGTGAAGTACAGCCCGTACAGGCTCGCGATGAACAGCGGAATCGTGAAGACCGGATGCGTGATGAGCTGCATGTAGCGGCTGTGCAGCAGCAGTACCAGCAGCTCGCGCGGGCCCCGGTGGGCGCCGCGCTTGGCGGGCAGCGCCCGCAGGGCCAGCGTCACCGGCGCGCCGAGCAGCAGCAGGATGGGGGAGAACATGCTGATGACCATGTGCTGCACCATGTGCACGCTGAACATGACCATGCCGTAGTCATTGAGCTTGGTGCACATCACCAGGGCGACGGTCAGCACCCCGACGGTGAAGGCGACGGTACGGGCCACCGGCCAGCTGTCACCGCGCCGCCGCAGCCGCACCACACCCCACCCGTACAGCGCGAGCCCCAGCGTGCAGCCGATCAGGAAGAACGGCTCGCCGCTGAACTCCAGCCCGCGTGCCAGGGTGAACGGCGGCAGATCCATGTTCATGCCGTGCCCGCCGTGTTCCATCCGCTCTCTCCTCATATCGCCGCAAACGCTCGCACCAGAGTAGAGCCGCCCCCGGCCGTCGCTGCGGCCGGGGGCGGGTGGGCGCTGGTGTGGCGCTCAGCTCAGAGCACGCATTCCGCTTCGGCGTACCGCTCCACGGGGACCGTCTTCAGGGTCTCCACGGCCTCGGCGAGCGGAGTGAGGACGATGTCCGTGCCGCGCAGCGCGGTCAGCATGCCGAAGGCACCCCGGTGCGCGGCCTCGACCGCGTGCCAGCCGAACCGGGTGGCGAGCACCCGGTCGTAGGCGGTGGGCGTGCCGCCTCGCTGCACATGCCCGAGGATCACCGCCCGCGCCTCCTTGCCCAGGCGCTCCTCCAGTTCGATGGCGAGCTGCCTGGCCACCCCGGCGAACCGCTCGTGGCCGTACATGTCCTTGCCGCCCACCTCGAACTCCATGGAGCCCTCGCGCGGCTTGGCGCCCTCGGCGACGACGACGATCGCGAACTTCTTCCCCGCCTGGAAACGCCGCCCGACGACCTCGGACAGCTCGCCGATGTCGAAGGGCCGCTCGGGCACGACGATGGCGTGCGCGCCCGCCGCCATGCCCGAGTGCAGCGCGATCCACCCGGTGTGCCGCCCCATCACCTCGACGATCAGGACCCGCTGGTGCGACTCCGCGGTCGTCTTCAGCCGGTCCAGGGCCTCGGTGGCGACACCGACGGCCGTGTCGAAGCCGAAGGTGACATCGGTGGACGCGATGTCGTTGTCGATGGTCTTCGGCACGCCGACGATGGGCAGCCCCGCGTCCGACAGCAGCCGGGCCGCCTTGAGCGTGCCCTCACCGCCGATCGGGATGATCGCGTCGAGCCCGAGGTCGGCGACGTGCCCGCGGGCGCGCTCCACACCGTCCCGCAGGTGGGCGGGCTGCACCCGCGACGAGCCGAGGATCGTGCCGCCGAGCGCGAGGATGCCGCCGACGGCGTCGAGGTCGAGCTTGCGGTAATCGCACTCCAGCAAACCCCGCCAGCCATCGTGGAAGCCGATGACCTCATCGCCGTGATCGACGACAGCCCGGTGGACGACCGATCTGATGACGGCGTTGAGACCGGGGCAGTCACCGCCGGATGTGAGCACACCAATACGCATGGTCCGTGATACCTCTGTCACTCAACCGGACGACCGGACCGCGTCGTCCGGGGGAATTCAGTCACCCTACAAGCGCGCGCCGGTCCTCAGACACGGATGTCCGTCATGCGGTCTGGGTGGCCGCGGCCGTCCGCTCGGTGCGCAGCGCCTCGTACCACCGGTCGTCGACCGGGGGCAGCGCGTTGACGTCGAGCGCCAGCTTGAGCAGCAGGTCGGCGATCTGCGGGTTACGGGCGAGTACGGGCCCGTGCATGTACGTGCCGAAAACGGTGTCGTTCCACGCGCCCTCGGTGCCGTCGCCGGTGCCGTTGCCCTTGCCGAGCCGGACATGGGCGAACGGGCGCGCCGTCGGGCCCAGGTGCGTGATGCCCTGGTGGTTCTCGAAGCCGGTCAGCTGCGGCAGGCCAAGACGCTGGTCGATGTCGCCGAGCACGTCACCGACGCACCGCTCGCCCTCGCCACGGGTGCTCACCACGTCGAGGAGGCCGAGGCCGGGCTCGCGGTGCCCGAGGTCGTTGATGAACTCGTGGCCGAGGATCTGGTACCCGGCGCAGACCGAGAAGACGATCGCGCCGTTGGCGACCGCGCGGTTCAGGCCCCCGTCGCGGCGCAGCCGCTCCGCCGCGAGGCGCTGCGGCCGGTCCTCGCCGCCGCCGATCAGGTAGATGTCCCCGGACGTGGGGATCTGCTCGTCGGAGCGGACGTCGACGCGCGACACGTTCAGGTGGCGCTGCCGCGCGCGCCGCTCCACGACCAGTGCGTTGCCCTGGTCTCCGTACGTACTCAGCAGGTCGGGGTAGACCCACACCAGGCGCAAACTGTTCTGGCTCATCCTCGGCATCCTTATGGCTCTCTCGGGTTCGTTGGCCTAGTTGCCGACGCGGCGGCGCAGGTCCTGGAAGGCGGTGTAGTTGGCGATGACCTCGATACGGCCGGGTGGCGCGTGCCGCACCGCCTCGTCCGCGTTCTCGCAGACCCTGAACTCCAGACCGGCGACCTCAAGGCGCACGGCGAGGTCCAGCTTGCGGTCACCGATGACGAGGATGGGGTGCCCGGCGAGCCGGGTGTAGTCCACGTCCCACAGCCAGGAGGTGTCGGTGCCGTCGGCGCCGCGCGCGTTCACCGAGAGGATCACCGGCGTGGGCGGCGGGTCGATCAGCGAGAAGGTCTCCAGCCAGCCCGCCGGGTTCTTCGCCAGCAGCAGCCGCAGCTCACGGCCCTGGAAGGTGACGACGTCGTAGCGTCCGGCGACGGCCTGCACCGCGTACATCCGCTCCAGGGCGACCTGGGGCGGCACCCCGAAGGCGGCGGCGACGGCGGCGGAGGTCGCCGCGTTCGCCTTGTTCGCCCGGCCCGGCAGCTGGAGGTGGATCGGCCATGCCGAGCCCTGCGGGTCCAGCACGTAGTCGCCGTTCAGCGCCCAGCTGGAGACGGGGCGGCGGAAGCCGCAGTCGCCGCAGCCCCAGTCGTCGCCGGGGCGCTGGAGCACGCCACCGCAGGACGGGCAGGACCAGGCGTCGTCCTTCCACTCCTGGCCCGCCGCGACCCAGACCACGTTCGGGCTCGATGAGGCCGCCCACACGATGAGCGGGTCGTCCGAGTTGGCGATGACGATGGCCTTCGTGCCGGCCAGGCCCTCGCGCCACTTCTCGGCGAGCATGCGGGTCTCACCGGCGCGGTCGAGCTGGTCGCGCGAGAGGTTGAGCAGGGCGATGGCCTTGGGCGTGACGTCGCGCGCCACCCCGGCCAGGTACTTCTCATCGACCTCGATCACGCCGTACCGCGCGTCGGAGCCCCCGGCGAGGGCGCCGGTGATCCCCGCGGGCATGTTCGCGCCGAGCGCGTTGGAGACCACCGGGCCGCTGGCTCGCAGCGCCTCGGCGATCAGTCGTGTGGTGGTGGTCTTGCCGTTCGTCGCGGAGACCAGGATCACGTCCAGGTGCCGGGTGAGCCGGGCCAGCAGATCCGGGTCGAGCCGGAGGGCGACCTTGCCCCCGATCACCGATCCGCTGCCGCGACCAGCGACCCGCGACACCGCCGCTGCCGCCTTGCCCGCCGTCACGGCCAGCTTGGCCCGCGGCGACAGCGGCTCCGTGTTGCCTGCCATCGTCCTTGCTCCTCCTTGCGTCCGGCACTCCGCCCGCCCCCGGGGGTTCCGGTGGAACGCCCCCTTGGTGCCGACTCACCAGCCGGGAGGCTTCGGTGGGGGCTCAGCCTATCGAGATCCAGGCAGTGGCCCGAACCCCGCCACCCCTGCCCGGCCTTCAGGGCCTGCCATGGACCGTACTCTGACGCGTATGCGAAACGGCGCGATCCCCGGCAGCTCGGGGCGAGTACGACCGATGCGGCTGCTCGGTGACCCGTCACTTCAGGCGCCGTGCGCGGAGGTGACCCAGTTCGGATTCGACCTCGCGCGGCTGATCGAGGACATGTACGCGACGATGTACGCCGCCGACGGCGTCGGCCTCGCGGCCAATCAGATCGGCGTTCCGCTGCGGGTGTTCGTCTACGACTGCCCCGACGACGAGGACCGCCGGCACCTGGGCCACCTCGTCAATCCCCGGCTGGCGCACACGGACGGCCTGCTGTTCCGGGGCCCGGAGGGGTGCCTGTCGCTCCCCGGCGTCGAGGCGGGCACGCCCCGCTTCGACTACGCGGCCGTGGAGGGTTTCGACGCGCACGGTGACCCGCTGCGCGTCGAGGGCACCGGCTACTTCGCCCGCTGCCTCCAGCACGAGTGCGACCACCTGGAAGGAAAGCTGTTCACCGACCGCCTCGAAGGGCGCCGCAGGCGTCGCGCGCTGCGCGCCGCGGCCCGGGCGCCCTGGGCGGGGTGAGGGGACGCGCGACCGCGCCGGTGTGGCGGTGGTCAGAAAGCGGGCCCGCCCGCGCGGTCGCCCGCCTCGGCCAGCCGCCCCCAGAGCAGGTCGGTGAGATGTGTCACCAACTGGGCGCGCGGATACGGGCGTTCGCGCAGCCACCAGTCGCCCGCGGCGTGCATCATGCCGACGATCCCGTGCCCCCACGCGCGGGCCTGCTCCTCGCTGCCGGGGCCGAGGTCGACCCGTTCGGCGATGACCTGGGCCAGCTCCTCGCCGAGCCTGCGCAGCAGGGGGGCGGCGTGCCGTCCCACGTCGAAGCCCTGCTCCGGCGACTGGTCCTCGCTCTGGTCGTCGGCGGGGTGCATCAGGAAGCGGTAGACCTGCGGGCGCGCCTCGATCGCCGCGAGATAGGTGTCCAGCGTGGCCTCGACCCGGTCCCGGCGGTGCGCCGGGGCGTCCAGGGCCGCGCGGAGCGCGGTGAGCAGGGCGTCGGTGTGGCGGACGGCGAGCGCCCGGTACAGCCCGCCCTTGTCGCCGAAGTGCCGGTAGAGGATGGGCTTGGTGATCCCGGCCTCGGCGGCGATGGCGTTCATCGACGCCCCGGGGCCGTCGCGCAGCACCACGCGGTCCGCGGCCTCCAGCAGCTCCCGCCGCCGCTCCTCGGTCGCGCGCTGCTGTCCTTCGCGCTGCGTGGTCTCCATGGTGTTCCTCCCGCCCCGGGCCCTTCTGTGCCGCCCGCGCAACGTAACACCCGGTGGTCGCGGGCACGTCCGGTGGCCAGGGAGTTGACAGCGGCTACTGGCGAGTAACACACTCGCGTTACCGTAGGTAATAAGCAGCTGGAGGGATCATGCCGGAGTTCTCGTTCGAACTCAACGATGACCAGAAGTCCGTCCGTGACTGGATTCACGGCTTCGCACAGGACGTGATGCGCCCAGCTGCCGCGGAGTGGGACGAGCGCGAGGAGACCCCCTGGCCGATCATCCAGGAGGCCGCCAAGATCGGCTTGTACTCGCTGGACTTCTACGCCCAGCAGTTCTTCGACCCGACGGGTCTCGGCATCCCCATGACCATGGAGGAGCTGTTCTGGGGCGACGCGGGAATCGCGCTCGCCATCGTCGGGACCGGTCTCGCCGCCGTCGGTGTGCTCGCCAACGGCACCGAGGAGCAGATCGGCACCTGGGTCCCGCAGATGTACGGCGACGCCGACGACGTGAAGGTCGCCGCCTTCTGCTCCTCCGAGCCGGACGCGGGCTCCGATGTCGCCGCGATGCGCACGCGCGCGGTGTACGACCAGGCCAAGGACGAGTGGGTGCTGAACGGCACCAAGACCTGGGCGACCAACGGCGGCATCGCCAACGTCCACGTCGTGGTCGCCTCCGTCGACACCGAGCTGGGCTCCAAGGGCCACGCCTCCTTCATCATCCCGCCGCGGACCCCCGGGCTGTCCCAGGGCCAGAAGTTCAAGAAGCACGGCATCCGCGCCTCGCACACCGCCGAGGTCGTGCTGGAGGACGTCCGCGTTCCCGGCCACTGCCTGCTCGGCGGCAAGGAGAAGCTCGACGAGCGGCTGGCCCGGGCCAGGGAGCGCGCCGAGGCGGGCGGCGAACGCGTGAAGAACGCGGCGATGGCCACCTTCGAGGCGTCGCGCCCCGCGGTGGGCGCCATGGCCGTCGGTACGGCGCGCGCCGCGTACGAGGAGGCCCTGGAGTACGCGAAGACGCGCACCCAGTTCGGCCGCCCGATCATCGACAACCAGGGTGTGGCCTTCCAGCTGGCCGACATGCGCACGCGGATCGACGCGGCCCGGCTGCTGGTGTGGCGCGCCTCGTGGATGGCGACGACCGGCAAGAAGTTCACCTCGGCCGAGGGCTCGATGTCGAAGCTGTTCGCCAGCGAGACCGCCAAGCAGGTCACCGCGCAGGCGATACAGATCTTCGGCGGCAATGGCTTCACCCGCGAGTACCCGGTCGAGCGCATGCACCGCGACGCCGCTATCTACACCATTTTCGAGGGCACCAGCGAGATCCAGCGCCTGGTGATCGCCCGCACCCTCTCGGGGATGCCCATCCGCTGAACCGGCCCCGGGGCGATCCTCACCGCGCCACCGGACCACCGTGCCTCCGCCGCGCCGGGCGGCACCCTCGCGAGGGGGTGCCGCCCGGCGTCGTTTCCGCTGACGGCCGCGCCCGCGCGCGTACGGCGCGCCGCGGCCGTATGCCCGCCACGCACTGCGTTCACCCGAATGGCGTAGGGGTGGATTTCGCCGGAGAGCCTCACGCGGCGCGCTCGTACGGCCCTGGCGCCGGGTCGGCGCCCCACGCGGAAGCGCCTGTCAGCGGCGTCAGCGGTCGCCGTGTGGTGGCCGGGCGCGCGCAATGGAGAAGGAGCACGTCCAGCCGTGTCGGCGCGTGCTACGCGCGAAAGGAGGCAATGGCGATGACCGCACCCCAGGGCGACACCCCGCAGGAGCTGTCCGGCATGCACGTGGTCGACCCGGACGGCCAGAAGGTCGGGTCGGTGCAGCAGGTGTACAGCGATGACATCACCGGCGTACCGGAATGGATCACCGTGCGGACCGGGCTGTTCGGTATGAAGGAGACCTTCGTCCCGCTGGCGGGCGCCCAGCATTCCCAGGGCGAACTGCGCGTGCCGTACAGCAAGGAGCAGATCAAGGACGCTCCGCGGATCGACGCCGAGGGGCATCTGTCCCCGGAAGAGGAGACGGAGCTGTACCGGCACTACGGGCTCAAGCAGCCCGGACGCCAGACCAGGGGCCGGGGCGACGCCGCGGCCGCTGGTGGCGGTACGGGCATGGCCATGGGCAGCGACGCGAGCACGGCCAAGCGGGACCGGGCCGGCGGCACGATGGCCGGGGCCGGTGGCGGACCCAGTGGGCTCGCGAGGGACAAGGGCACCCACCGTACGGAGGCCGAGGCACAGGGCCCCAAGCTCGTCGGCGCGGGGGCGGCCCGCAGCGCCGAGGACGTCAAGGCGGCCAAGGAAGGCGTCCAGGAGATGATCCTCTCCGAGGAGCAGCTCCGGGTCGGCACCGAGCAGCGCGAGACCGGACGGGCCCGGCTGCGCAAGCACGTCGTCACCGAGAACGTCACTCGCACTGTGCCCGTCAGCCATGAGGAAGTGCATCTCACCCGAGAGCCGCTGAGCCCCGAGGAGACGCGGCGCTCCGGCCGGGACGCCCACATCGAGGACGGTCAGGTGGAGGTCGTCCTCCACGCGGAGCAGCCTGTGGTGAGCAAGGAGACCGTGCCGGTGGAACGCGTACGGCTGGAGACCGAACGCGTCACCGAACAGGAGGAGATCTCGGCGCAGATCCGTAAGGAGCAGATCGAGTACGAGGGCGGCGAGGAGTCCGCGCGGGGCAGGCGGGGGGACAGGGAGGGCCCCGAGGGCTTCCGGTAGCGGGCCCGTTCCCTCCCCTTCCCGGGGTTCCGCCCTGTCCGCTGGATGGTCTCCGTCGCGCTCCGGCGCGGCGGGGACCACCCGTACGCGCGGAACCGGTGGCGGGCGGCCGTGGGTCAGCCGGTGAGGCGCCCCCGGCCGTGGGCGGCCGCGAGCGGGGCCAGCAATCCGGGCTCGCGCTCGGTCCGCTCAAGGACCTGCTCCGGGGTGAAGGCCAGCTCCTCCGCGTGTTCGCAGGCGGCCACCTCGTCCCAGCCGACCGGAGTGGCCACGCCGGGCCGGTCGCCGATGCGCAGGGTGAACGGGGCGGCAGTCGTCTTCGCCGACGTGTTCTGCGACCAGTCGATGAACACCTTGCCCCTGCGGGCGTCGCGCGCCATCGTGGCCGTGGCCAGCTCCGGGTACTCCTCCCGCATCCGCACCGCCAGCCGCTTCGCGTAACCGACCGCGGCGTCGCCGGGTGAAGGCCGCAGCGGCACATACAGATGAAGGCCCTTCGAGCCCGACGTCACCGGGCAGACGGTGAGGCCGTCGTCGCTGAGTGCCTGCCGCAGCCCCAGCGCGATCCGGCAGCAGTCGGTGATGTCGGTGCCGGGCCCGGGGTCCAGGTCGAAGACGATCCGGTCGTGGGTGCCGGGCCCGGCGTCCGTGGTCCACTGCGGCACATGCACCTCGTACGCGCCGAGGTTGGCCATCGCCACGAGGGTGGCGGTCGAGTCGACCACGACGAACGGAGCCGGGCCGTCCTTGCCCGGCACAGGGGTGATGGTGACCCAGTCGGGAGAGCCCGGCGGCGGGTTCTTGGCGTACCAGCGCTCGCCCTCCACCCCGTCCGGCGCGCGGACGAAGGAAGCCGCGCGGCCCGTGGTGTGCGGCAGCATCAAAGGGGCGACGAGCGCGTAGTAGTGGAGGAGTTCAGCCTTGGTGTGAGCGGAGCCGGGAAAGAGCTTCTTGCGCAGGTGGGTGAGGGTCAGCCGGTGGCCGTCCACCTGCACGGCCTGCCGGTCCGGTGCTGCGGGCATGGTGTGGACACTCCCACGCGAAGCCCGAAACCATGCCGCGAAAGCATTACGACGTGTATCGTAATCACCGATCGGCATCGGATCGATCCCCGGAATGGGAGGGGGGTGCGTCATGGGCCGCTTCGCGCACCTGGCGTACACCGAGAGCGTCCGTCTCGTGCAGCAGGAGCAGGGCAGTGCCCTCGCCGGAGCCCGCCAGCTCGCCGGGGCGGATGAACCGGACCTGCTCGGCGACCCCGAGACGGCGTTCGTCGAGTCGCGTGACGGCTTCTATCTCGCCAGCGTGAGCGAGACGGGCTGGCCGTACGTGCAGTTCCGGGGCGGTCCACCCGGCTTCGTCCACGTGCTGGACGAGCACACCCTGGGGTTCGCCGACGTGCGGGGCAACCGCCAGTACATCACCGCCGGAAACGTGCGGGCCCAGCGGCGAGTGGCCCTGTTCTTCATGGACTATCCGCGCCAGGCACGCCTGAAGCTCTTCGGGCACGCGGAACTCCACAGCTTCGACGACCACCCGGAATTGGCCGAGCGGCTGGGCAAGGTCCGCACCGAGGGGCGCGTGGAGCGGCTGATGACCATCCGTGTCGAGGGCTTCAACTGGAACTGCCCCCAGCACATCACGCCCCGGTTCTCCGAGGCCGAGGTCGAGAAGGCGCTGCGCCCTGTCCGCGCCCGCCTCACCGAGCTGGAACGGGAGAACGAGTCGCTGCGGGCCCAGCTTCAGGCGCGCGACTGACTCCACCGCGCCGCCCGCCGCCCGCCGTGCGCCGTGCGCCGCGCCCACGCCGAGGCGCCGGGGCGGCGAGGAGCGTGAGGCGGGCATCCGCTACGCGGGGCGGCCCCCGGCACGCCGGCCGCGCGCCCCGCGCCCCGCGCCCCGCGCCCCGCGCCCCGCGCCCCACGCCCCACGCCCCAAGCCCTCAGGGTGGTCCTCACCCGCACTCCTCACCCGAACGACCCGGCGGGCACCGGCGTTTCGCGCGCGAGCTGGTATTCCTGAAGCTCTCATCACGCGCGATACGGAGCGAAACGGAAAATCATGGACATCGTGCTCACGGGGGCCACGAGCTTCCTCGGCTCACACCTGACGCTCCGCTTGCTGGCCTCGGGCGCCCGGGTGACCGCCCTGGTGCGCGACGCCCCCGAGGCGGCCGAGGCCGGAGTGCGGCGAGCGCTGCGGTCGGCCGGGGCGCAGCGCGCGGACATCGACGCGTACGCGCCCCGGCTGACCACGCTCCAGGTGGACCTCGCCCGCCCCCGGCTGGGCCAGAGCGCGTCGGCCTACCAGCGCCTGGCCGACTCCGCCGACCAGGTATGGCACGGTGCGGCACTGGCCCGGCCCGCCGCGCCGCACCAGGCGAACGTGGCGGCCACCTGCCGCATGCTGGCCCTCGCCGGAGCCGGAGCGCGGCGCCCCCGGTTCGTTCACCTCAGCACGGCGTACGTCGCCGGAGGCCGGGAGACGGGCCTGATCGCGGAGGACGATCTGAGCGCGCGGTTCGGCTTCCTGTCACGGTATGAGGAGTCCGCGTACGAGGCCGAACTGCGGGTGCGCGCCTGGGCGGGGCAGCACGACGTCCCGGTGACCGTGTTGCGGCCCGGCGTGCCGGTCACCGACAGGCCGCCGGTGCCCGGCGGCCCACGCCACGGCTACGCCGCGCTCGGCGCCGGACTGCGCCTCCTCGCCCACCGGGGACCGGGCTTCCTGCGCGAGCGCCTCGGGCTGCGGCCCGGCGCCGACGGCGCCGTGACAGCCTGCTTCCCGGGCCGCGAGGACGCCACACTCAACCTGGTCCCCGTCGAGTACGCCGGCGAGGCGATCGTGCGGCTCGTCGGCAGTCCGCAGGGCCCCGGCGTCCGCACCCACCACGTCGTCCATCCCGTGGAGACGCCCGTACCGCGCCTGCTGGAGGCGATGCGGCGCGTCTGCCCACCGCTGCGCGTCGCTCTCTCCTCAGAGCCCCGCACACCACGGCCCGGCGAGCGGTACCTCGCGGGGCTCGCCGGGGGAATCGACGCCTACGGATCGCTCCGCCGCCGCTACGCACGGCCCACCCTCGACGCGCTGACCGTCCCCGCCGGATGGCAGGCGACGAGACTGCGGGGCGCGGCAGCGCAGGGCGCCCCCCAGGTCCTGACCGACCCCGGACCGCTGGACGCCGACTACCTCCACGCGGCCCTGCGCACAACGGCCGCTTCGGGCTCCCGCGGCCGTGGCGTCGCCGTAGGGCCGTAACGGCGCCGTAGCGCAGGGCCGCGATGCGCGGGCGCGCGGGTCACGGGCGTACGAGCCCGCCCCGTAGGCGGCGCGGGCCCGGCGGCGGGGCCTGAGAGGGCCGCCGTAGGAAGGGACGGGGCCCAATGGAACATGCATAGGGCAGCTACTTTGGTGGCCCCGCCCGCCACCAGGGACGAAGGTCGGATAGCGTAAAAGAAACGGCTCATATCCACGTGCGTCCCAGGAGGCAACCATGGGCACACGGCGTACGACGCTGCCCGGTGTCGGTACCCAGTACGACTTCACGACGCACGCGGAACAACATCTGTCCGTCGTCATCCACAACGACGGGCGCCGCTTCATCGGCTTCTACTCCGAGGACGACCCCGACTCCTGCCAGGCGTCGATCGCGCTGTCACCCGAGGAGGCCACCGCCGTCGCCCACCTCATCGACCAGGCGCCCATCGACGCCGTCCGTACCGACGGCATCGACCTCGTCACCGAGCACATCCAGGTCGGCAAGAGGTCCCCGTACGCCGGGCGGCTGCTCGGCGAGACCGGGGCGCGCACCCGCACCGGGGCGTCCATCGTCGCCGTGCTCCGCCGGACCAGCGCCCACCCCTCACCGGGCCCCGACTTCCGGTTCGCCATCGGTGACACGCTCGTCGCGGTCGGCACCCGCGAGGGCGTCGACGCCCTCGCCACGATCATCGCGGAGGGCTGACAGGCGTGCACGACACCACCACGCTCCTGATCGAACTCGGCGCCGTCATCCTGGGCCTCGGGCTCATCGGCCGCTTGGCGCTCCGCTTCGGCCTCTCCCCGATCCCGCTGTACCTGCTCGCCGGGCTCGCCTTCGGACAGGGCGGGCTGCTTCCCCTCAAGGCGAGCGAGGAGTTCGTCGGCGTCGGCGCCGAGATCGGCGTGATCCTGCTGCTGCTCCTGCTGGGGCTGGAATACACCGCGTCGGAACTCGTCACCAGCCTCAAGACCCAGTACCCCTCGGGCGCCGTGGACTTCTTCCTCAACGCGGTGCCGGGCGCCGTCGCCGCCCTGCTGCTCGGCTGGGGCGTGGTGGGCGCCGTCGCCCTGGCCGGTGTCACCTGGATCTCCTCGTCCGGCGTGATCGCCAAGGTCCTCACCGACCTCGGGCGGCTCGGTAACCGGGAGACCCCGGTGATCCTCAGCGTCCTGGTCATCGAGGACCTGTCGATGGCGGTGTACCTGCCGCTGCTCACGGCGCTGGTGGCCGGGGCCGGGCTGGCGGGCGGGAGCGTGACCCTGCTGATCGCCCTGGGTGCCGTCGGTGTCGTGCTCTACCTGGCCCTCCGCCACGGGCGCCTGATCAGCCGCGCCGTCTCCTCGGACAACCCCGAGATGCTGCTGCTCGTCGTGCTCGGACTGACGCTGCTGGTCGCCGGGGTCGCGCAGGAACTCCAGGTCTCCGCGGCCGTGGGCGCCTTCCTCGTCGGCATCGCCCTGTCCGGAGAGGTCGCCAAGGGCGCCGAACGGCTCCTCACGCCGCTGCGTGACCTGTTCGCCGCCGTGTTCTTCGTCTTCTTCGGACTGTCCACGGACCCCACCGAGATCCCCCCGGTGCTGCTGCCCGCCCTGCTGCTCGCGGTGATCACCGCGGTCACCAAGATCTGCACCGGCTGGTACGCGGCACGCCGTGCCGGGATCGGCTCGCGCGGCAGGCTGCGCGCCGGTGGCGCGCTGGTCGCGCGCGGCGAGTTCTCCATCGTCATCGCCGGTCTCGCGGTCGGCACGGAGCCCCGGATCGGGCCCATCGCCACCGCCTACGTCCTCATCCTCGTCATCGTCGGCCCGCTCGCCGCCCGCTACACCGAGCCCGCCGTGCGCCGGCTGCGTGCCGCACGCACCGCCGCCCGCTCCGCCAAGACCGCGTCGCCGCAGCCCCCGCCGGAGGTCACGAAGACCGCCCCGGTGGGCGACGAGGAATCCGGGCCCCTGCCCTCGCACCGGGGCGGCGGCCCGGCGCGTCCGTAACACCGTCCGCTCCGGAGGCGCGGTGCCGCCGCAGTGGTGGACGCGGGGGTGCGGCGCCGATCCGCCGCACCCCCGCGCTCACACCTTCCGGCTCGCGTCCGGGTTCACGTCCGGGCTCCGTCAGCCGAGCGTGCCCGCCGACACCGTGAGTACGGCGCGTATCTGCGCCGTGATGGCGAGCCGGTCCTTCTCGAAGGACGGGTCGGTGATCCGGCCCGTCGCCGGGTCGGTGTTGCCCGCGCCGAACTTCAGCACCGGGGTGTGCAGATGGCCGCCCGGCATCTTGGAGCCCACCCCGTCGCGCAGCAGCGTCGCACGGTAGGCGATCTCGTTGGACAGGTAGTCACCGCCCCCGCCCTCGCGCGCCGTGGAGCCCGGCGTCGGGCCGCCTGGCCGCTCGACGGGCTCGGTGCCGCCGGCCGGGATCTCGGTGACGGCCGTGTTGTCGCGGACGGGGAAGGGGCCGGTGTCCGCCGCCACGATCCGCTCGTACGGCAGTGTGGTCGTCGTCCACTGGGGCTGCGGCTTCGGCGTCGGGACGCCGGGAGGCACCGGCACCATGCCCGTACGGGAGAGGTTCGCGTTGTCCGCGTAGCCGCCGCGCCAGGCGCCGTTGGTGCGCTCCACGTCGAACTGCCCCGGGCGGCCCTGGCTGATCGTGGTGAACATGTCCGCCTGGCGCGGGCCGGTGCGGAAGTGGGGGAGCAGGGTCCGT
The DNA here is from genome assembly GCF_059026195.1 of Streptomyces sp. A01. NCBI lineage: Bacteria > Bacillati > Actinomycetota > Actinomycetes > Kitasatosporales > Streptomycetaceae > Streptomyces > Streptomyces sp. A01. The sequence goes on from NZ_JBWLKN010000001.1 coordinate 465,205, forward strand.
TCGACCGTACCGTCCGCGAAGTCGTCCCAGCGGACCGGGAAGACGGCCGTCTCCACCCGCGCGGGGCCGGACGCGGTGCTGATCGTCGTGCCGTCCAGCGCGAGCGCGGCCGCCCCCGACGGGTTGCTGCGCCGCGGGTCGGCGTCCAGTTGGAACGGGTCGAAGCCGGTGACGACGATCCGCTTGACGGCCTTGCCCGCGGGCAGCCGCATCGAGTCCTGGCCGCGCGAGGCACGCTCCAGCGTGTCGACGAGAGCGGCGCGCCGGGTGTCCGGCAGCGGGAACGACGGGCTCCACCCGGTCAGCGCGCGCGTCATGCCGAGTCGCGCCCAGTACAGCGGGCGGTCGTCGGCGCGGTTCAGATCGCCGCGGGCGGGGCCGCGCCCCTGCGCCCGGTCCACCGCCCGGTCCCACAGCCGCTGCCCCTGCCGGGCCACCAGCCGCTCGGCCGCCGCGGCGGAGTGCGCCCGGTTCAGGGCGCGGGCGAAGTCGGGTGCCACGGTGTCGAAGCCGCCGCGGCGCAGGATCTCGCGCGGCACCGGCAGCTCCAGCCGCCGCTCCTCGACGGTGGGCTCACCGGCGGCCCTGGTGCTCGCCACGGTGTGCGTGCCGGTGGCTGCCGGGGCGGCGGCCGCCGCCGGGGCGGCGACGGCCAGCGGAGCCGCGGCGAGCAGGGCGGTGCCCAGCACGCCCAGCCGGGTACGTATCTGTCTCATGCGCTGTCCTTCGGTACGGGGACGGGCGATCCGATGCCACGGCGTGGCCGCCGGGTACGGCACCCAGCCGGTGGCCACCACATCGAACCCGACCGCCGCCTTGCGCACCACCCCCAGGTGACCAGCCGGTCCGCGCTCTTCAGCGCCCCCGCCCGCACCCGCCCGCCCTCACCCCGTCTCGGCCTCACGGGCTACGAGGAATGCCCGCGCGGTCTCCTCCAACGCGCCGTCGGGCTCGCGCGGCAGCCGGGCGAGCGGGCCGTGCCCTGCCTGGCCGAACGGCCGCTCCAGCCGCGAAGGCTCGTCGCCGGCCTGGAAGGCGACCAGCGGACCAGGCCACTCCGCCTGGTTGTCCAGGGGAACGCGCGGGCGGGCGGCGCGGGCATGGTGTGTGCCTGAGCCGCCCGCCCGTGAGCGCGCGATGTCAGGGGTCGGATTGGCGGCCCCTCAGTGATCGTCCCAGTGGTCGTCGTGTGCCGCGTGCCGGTGGCCGTCGTGGACGTAGTCCACATGGTCACCGTGTGGCACGGCGACATGGCCGCAGCCCGTCTTGTGCTGGTGGGAGTGGTCCTGGTGGGCCGTGTGATCGCCCGGCTCGCACTCGTCGGCGTGGTCGCCGTGTACCCGGTGCAGGTGGTTGTCGTGGACGTAGTCCACGTGGTCGTCGTGCGGGACCGCGACATGGCCGCAGCCTGCCCCGTGCTGATGCGTGTGGTCCGGGTGCGGAGCGTGCGCGATCGGTGCCATAGCCAGCTCTTCCTTCTGTGTGGTGGCGTGGGACGTCAGCGGGGCGACTTTCACCCCGTGTCCGACATGCCCATTTTGCTCCTCGCGGGGGAAGTGGACCGGGGGAGTCCGCGACGACACGCCGCAGGTGCGTGGGCCCCGCCGTGGGCGCGCGGGCCCCGCCGTGAAGTCCCGGCCGCACGACGGAGCCACCACGGCACGCCTCATCGCCTGTGACCCGGCATGCTCGGGGAGCCCCTGTTTGTACGTTGTGGAGTGCGGGTGCGTCGTGGCTGGTGGCGCAGTTCCCCGCGCCCCTGATGGGGCACGTCCGAGCGCTGGGCGCCCGCCCGGTGCGGGACCGGGCGCCCCAGCTAGTCCTTCCGCTGCCAGGTCAGGATCTCGCCGCCCTCACCGGCCAGCAGCGACCCCGGCATCACGCGCAGCCGCCACGGGGTGAGCTTGAGCGCCATGAAGGCGGGGGAGGCGGGCTGCTCCCAGCCCGGCATGCCGATGGCACCCGGGTCGTAACCCAGCGGCTCCGGCGCCGACTTGAAGAGGTTCCACACCCGCGTACGGGTCGGGACGTCCTCGGCCCACTCGGCGTGGCACTCCGCCACGCAGGTGTCGTGCCGAGGGGACCAGTAGTTCACCGACGCGTGCGGGCTCTTCCTCAGGTGCGCCCGCTTGACCGCCGTCGCCTCGGTGCCCACCCAGCCGGTGAGTTCGCCGTCCGCCCACTCCCAGAACGGGTGCAGCACCCTGCTCCGGGGCCGGCCCGCCGAGTCGACCGTGGCGACCGAGGCCCACACGATGCCGTGCGCCATCTTCACGAACGCGGGTGCGACCGCCGTCAGATCATGCATCAGAGAACATCCTCTCCATCGAGACATCACGCGGAGGCACCGTAGCCGCGCCGCGCGGACCCCGGGGCGTAACGCACGGTTTCACCCCCGTGTGACGGCTGCCCCGACGCGACGTGCTCAGCCGAGCAGCGGCACGAGCTTGTCCGGATGCAGCGGCAGGTCGCGCAGGCGTACGCCCGTCGCGTGGTACACGGCGTTGCCGATCGCCGCCGCCGTCCCGACGATGCCGATCTCCCCGATGCCCTTGCTGCCCATGGGGTTGAGGTGCCGGTCGTCCTCGTCGATCCAGTGCGCCTCGATGGCGGGCACGTCCGCGCACGCGGGCACGTGGTACGAGGCGAGGTCGCGCTCGGCGAAGTCGCCGAAGCGCGGGTCCATGGTGCTGCCCTCCAGCAGCGCCATGCCGATGCCCATCGTCATCCCGCCGATGAACTGGCTGCGCCCCGTCAGCGAGTTGAGGACGCGCCCGGCGGCGAACACGCCGAGCAGCCGCCGCACCCGGGTCTCCCCGGTGTCCGTGTCCACGGCGACCTCGGCGAACTGCGCGCCGAACGCGTGCCGCGCGTACGGCGACTCCGCCCCGGCCTCCTCGGTGGTGTCGGCGAAGGCGCGCAGCCGGGTGGTCGGTGCCTCGCCCCCGGCCTCCTTGATCAGTTCGGACAGCCGGTCGCACGCCTTGTGCACGGCCCAGCCCCACGAGGCGGTGCCCGACGAGCCGCCCGCCAGCGGAGCCGAGGGCAGATCGCTGCGCCCGATGTCGATGCGCACCTGGTCCACGGGGACGCGCAGCGCGTCGGCGGCGATCTGCGCGAGCACCGTACGGGCGCCCGTGCCGATGTCGGTGGCGTTGACCTGGACCCGGTAGCCGCCGCCCGGTTCGGTGGCGGCCTCCGCCGTGGACGGCGAGACCATCACGGGATACGTCGAGGAGCACACTCCGGTGCCGATGAGCAGCGGCCCCTCCCGCCGCGACCGGGGCCGCGGGTCGCGTTCCGCCCAGCCGAAGCGTTCGGCTCCCTCGCGCAGGCACGCCACGAGGTGGCGGCTGCTGAACGGCTTGCCGCTGTCCGGTTCCTCCGCGGGATCGTTGCGTACGCGCAGCTCGACCGGGTCCATGCCGAGGGCGACCGCCAGTTCGTCCATGGCGGACTCCAGCGCGTACATCCCCGACGCCTCACCGGGCGCGCGCATCCACGACGGGCTGGGTACGTCGAGCGCCACCACCTGGTGGGTGGTGCGGCTGTTCGGCGAGGTGTACATCGTGCGGGAGGGCGAGGCGGCCTGCTCCACGAACTCCCTGACGGTCGAGGTGTGGGTGACGATCTCGTGCGCCAGCGCGGTGATCGCGCCATCGGGGTCGGCGCCGAGCCGCAGCCGCTGGATCGTCGGCGCGCGGTGGCCGACGACAGCGGCGAGCTGCGCGCGGTGCAGGCTGAGCTTCACGGGGCGGCCGGTGTGCCGGGCGGCCATCGCCGCCAGCACCGGCTGCGGCCGTGGCGTGCCCTTGGAACCGAAGCCGCCGCCGACGTGCTCGGAGACGACGGTGACCTGCTCCGGGCGCAGCGCGAACAGCTGGGCGAGGATGTCCCTGACCGTCGTGGCGCCCTGGCTGGAGTCGTGGACCGTCAGCCGGCCGCCGTCCCACTGGGCGGTGCAGGCGTGCGGCTCCATGGGGTGGTTGTGCTGCGCGGCCATGGTGTACGTCGCGTCGACGCGCACGGCGGCCCTGGCGTACGCGGTGTCGAAGTCGCCCCGCTCCCGGCTGCCCACCTGCCCGCCGTTGGCCTCCTCCGGCGCGTACAGCCCCGGATGGTCCTCGGTGAGGATGACGTCGTGGTCCTCCACCGCGTAGCTGATGTGTACGGCGGCGGCCATCGCGCGCGCCGCCTCCAGCGACTCGGCGATGGCGAGCGCCACGTACCAGCCGCGGTGCGGGACGCGGTCGTTCTGCAGGACCTGGAGGGTGGCGTCGTCGGACTCGCCCAGACGCGGCGCGTTCTCATGGGTGAGCACGGCGAGCGCGCCGGGCTCGGCCAGCGCCGCTTCGGTGCGGATCGACGTCACGGTGCCGCGGGCGACGGTCGCTGGTACGGGCCAGGCGTACACCGTGCCCTGCGGGGTGTGCTCGGCCGCGTACCGGGCGGCTCCTGTGACCTTCTGCGGCCCTTCGAGGCGGCCGGTGGGCGCGCCGAGCGCGGTCTCGGTGGTGCTCACGGAGCTCTCCTCAACTGCCGTACGGCGGGCGGGGGCCGGGTCCTGATCCGTCGGTCCGGCTGTCGGTGTGCGCCGTCATGGCGAGCGTGGACAGCACGCGGACGGCGAGGTTGCGGGCGAGGGGCACCTTGTAGCCGTTGTCGCGCAGCGGCCGGGCCGCCGCGAGTTCGGCGTCGGCGGCGTTGTGGAAGGACTCCTCGGTCGCGGGGCCGCCCCGCAGCGCGTCCTCGGCGACCCGGGCCCGCCACGGCTTGTGGGCGAGACCCCCGAACGCGAGCCGCACGTCCTCCACGGTCCCGTCGCGTACGTCGATGGCGGCGGCGACGGAAGCCAGCGCGAAGGCGTACGAGGCGCGGTCGCGTGCCTTGCGGTACGCGGACCGGCCGGGCAGCGGCGCGGGAAGCTCCACCGCCGTGATCAGCTCGCCGTGGGAGATGACCGTGTCGTGCTCCGGCAGGTCGCCGGGCAGCCGGTGGAAGGCGGTGGCGGGCACGGCCCGTTCGCCGTCGGGGCCCCGCAGGTGGACGGTCGCCTCCAGGGCGGCGAGCGCGACGGCGAAGTCGGAGGGGTGGGTGGCCACGCAGTCCTCGGAGTGCCCAAGGACGGCGAGGTCGCGGTGTACGCCTTCCCGCGCGGGGCAACCGCTGCCGGGCTCGCGCTTGTTGCACGGCTTGCTGGTGTCCTGGAAGTACAGGCAGCGGGTGCGCTGGAGCAGGTTCCCCCCGGTGGTGGCCGCGTTGCGCAGCTGGCCGGAGGCACCGGCGAGCAGCGCCTGGGATAGCATCGGATAGCGGGTGCGGACCACGGGGTGCGCCGCCAGGTCGCTGTTGCGCACGTTGGCGCCCACCCGGAGCCCGCCCTGCCGGGTCGGTTCGATGCCCAGTAGCGGCAGCCGGCTGATGTCCACGAGCAGGGTGGGGCGTTCGACGCCCAGCTTCATCAGGTCGACGAGGTTGGTGCCGCCACCGAGGAACCTGGCATCTGGCTCGCCGGCCAGCGCGGCGACGGCGGAGTCCACGGTGTCCGGCCGCAGATATCCGAAGGTCTTCACGGGGCGACCTCCGCGATGGCGGTGACGATGTTCGCGTACGCGCCGCAGCGGCACAGGTTGCCGCTCATGCGCTCGCGGATCTCCTCCCCGGTGAGCGGCACCGGTGAGCCAGGTGGCGGGGCCCCGGAGCCGGTGGCGGGGACGGGGGTGGCATAGGAGGGGTGGCCTTCGGCGGCCTCGGCGAGGACACCGATGGCGGAGCAGATCTGGCCGGGCGTGCAGTAGCCGCACTGGTAGCCGTCGTGGTCGAGGAACGCACGCTGCACGGGGTGCGGCTGCTCGCCGTCGGACAGCCCCTCCACGGTGGTGACCTCCCGGCCGTCGGCGGTGACGGCCAGGATCAGGCAGCTGTTGACCCGACGCCCGTCGAGGAGCACGGTGCACGCGCCGCACTGCCCGTGGTCGCAGCCCTTCTTCGACCCGGTCAGACCGAGGTGCTCACGCAGCGCGTCGAGCACCGTGGTCCGGTGGTCGAGCGTCAGCTGGCACGCGGTCCCGTTGATGTGCAAGGTCACCGCCGAAGCGGTCGATAACTGCTGAGTGCTGTGCGTCGCCACGGCGTCACGGCCCTTCACTGGTGTGCCCTCGGCCCCGTGGTCGCGTCCCCGTCCCGCCCCTCCTCAAACCCGGAAGCCGCGCCCTGTCACCCGCATAGTGACGCTCCCTCACTCACGTGGCGCACCCGGCCGGGGCTGCGCCACCGGTGGCGCGCGTCCCCCGGGCCGGGCTCATCGGATTCACCGGGCTTTGTTGGGCGCCGTGCAGTGGGCCGCCGGAGGCTTCTTCTCCGGCCACGCCAGGCCGTCGAAGACGGCGGCCCTGGTGTCCGGGTCCAGCTCGACGACGGCCACCGCCTTGTTGTACGCGTTGCCGTACCGGTCGAGGCAGATCCAGCCGCTGGCGCCCTCCACCTTGCCCTGGCCGTGCAGCCGCAGCCAGCTGTCGGCGACCTGGGTGAGCGAGGGCATCTTCACACCGCCGACGGTGTTGTTGCGGACGGCGGCGATGGCGGTCGAGACGGAGTCGTAGGTGATGATGGTCCGCGAGTCGGTCAGCGACATCCGGCCGACCGCCGCGTCAGGTCCTGTGCCGAATTTCTCCACCAGGTCGCTGAGGACCTGGTAGGCGGCCTTCGACCCACCGGTCTTCGGGGCGTCGGCGCTGGTCCAGGCGTCCGGGTGGGCCAGCGAGGCGTAACGTACGGTGATGCCGCTGCCCCGGCGCAGCGCCTCCCAGTCGAACTTGCTGTCCACCGCGAGCGTGGAGGCGTGGGAGCCGCTGATCACCGTGTAGTGCTTGTCGGCACACGAGCGGGAACCCAGCTCGTTGATGAACTGCCTGAGCTGGACGGGGCGGCCCGCGAAGTAGATGTTCTTCGCGGAGGAGACGCAGATGTTGGTGACCATCTGATGGAAGTCGTTGGAGAGGTTGCCCTCGGCGTTGACGTTCTCCCGTGGCGACTCGTACGTCTCGGGGGCGAGCGGTGCGCCCTCGGCCAGCCGCTCGAAGGTCCGCCTGAGGGTGCTGATGTAGTTGTCGCCCTCTCTGATGTCCTCCACGACGGTGGCCTGTGAAGGCTTCGCCGACGCGTCGAAGGAGGCCAGCGCCGCGGCCTCGTCGCTGTTGGTGGGCGCGACCCGGGCCAGGCCCTTGAAGGCCCTGGGGCGCTCGGCGGTGTTCGCGATGTCGTCGGCGGTGATCGGGCCGCCGACGACCGGGATGCCCTTGGTGTTGGTGAGATAGGCGATGGCCCGCTCGGTGCTGCGCAGGCTGATGTTGAAGCCGGTCACGGCCCGTAGGTTGTCCTTCGACGACGCGGCCATGGTGGCGAGCTGATCGGCGACCGGCCGCCAGTGCGCGTTGTCGCGCCCCGGGTTGGCGAGGACGAGGCGTATCGCCGGAGCCCGGGAGTTGGACTGGTGATTGGCGCGGTACTGCGCGAGGTAGGCGCCTTGCACCTCCTCGACGATCTGCCGCTGCTCGGCCGCGTTGGCCGAGGCCATCGGCACCATGAGGGCGATCGTGGCGTGCGGGCCGCGGCTGACCCTGTCGTTCTCCGCACTGATCCGGCCGGTGACCTTCCGCAGGGCCGGCGCGAACACCACGTCCCCGTCGGTCACGCCGGTGCACTCCTTGTCCGGGCCGCGTTCTTCGACGCCCTCGCCGCATGACGGGTCGGAGGTGAACGCCGCGTCGTAGACGAGGAAGCCCGCCGCGGCGGTGGCCAGCGCGAGGAAGGCCACCAGCAGGCGTCTGGCGAGCTTGCCCCGGGGCAGGCGGAGCCAGTGGGGCCGCTGAAGATTCATGAGCCGGACCCTTCCGGGATCGGGAGACCGGGCGCCCGCTCCCAGCGCCGTAGCCGCTTCGGCCATTCCTGCTGGGCGTGGAAGAGGACTTCCTGCGCGGCCGGTCCGCTGTGCTGGGCCAGAATGCTGAGTTGCAGCCCCACCCTGTTGATCAGGGATTCGTCCGGTACGGCCAGCGGGGCGGACTGCCGCCACAGGTTCTCGACCAGCAGGCCGATGGCCTGGTGCACCCGCTGGCCGCCGGACACACAGCCGGGGCACGGCATCGTCGGCGTCGGCGGAGCGGGCAGGCCCTGCGGGGGCCGCGGCGCGGCGCAGACGAGGTTCAGCGCCGCCAGCCAGCCCCTGGCGTCGCCTTCGCCGAAGAGGCGGTGCAGGGTGTGCACGACGACTCCGGTGTCGCCGAGGGCGAGCGAGTGGTGCAGGTAGCGGACGTCGTGCGCGGCCGACCCGGGACCCAGGCCCCGCGGGTCGTAGTGGGAGCGCAGCCGCAGGTGGAGACTGGTCCAGGTGTCCCCGTCGGCGGGGTCGCGGGACGCGGTGCCCAGCGCGTGCAGCAGCAGGTCGCGCAGGGAGCGGTCGCCGACCACGGGCCCGCTCACGCCCGGCCACGGCTGGCGGGGCCACGCGTTGCGCCGCAGATGCTCCTTGGCCTCCTGTACGGGCACGCCCCCCGGGTCCTGCGGCGGGAAGCCGCGGCTGAGCAGGTGGGCCGCGCCGTCGTCCAGGGCGGGCGCGTAGTAGATCAGACGGCGCCTGGCGACAGGGTCAGGCAGCAGCCGCTCCAGCAGGAGCGTCGTCACGGTCGGCTCGGGCAGCCCGGTGGCGGGCAGGTCGAGCAACTGCTCAGGGCGCAGCTCGCCGTCACCGCGCAGCCGTCGCACGGCGGCCCGCACCAGCGCGTGGGCGACGCCCGCCCGCCCGGCGCTGAGCCGGGAGATCAGCCGGACCAGACCGGCGGGCGGGGTGTCCGCGCCGAACATGTCCTCGATGTCGTCGATCTCCAGCGGCGGCAGACCGAGAGCGCACAGCCAGTCCTCCGGCTCCTCCGAACCCGCCCCGGCCTGGGCGGTCCCCCCGGCGCCGGAGCGTGACCGGCGGACCTCCGCCTCCGCTCCGAGCGCCGCGGTGACGGACACGACACGGACGGAGCGGTTCGCCAGCGCCGCCGCACGGTAAGCATGCCGCAGCAGCCCGAGGAACTCCTCACCGAGCGTCGTGTGCGCGTTGTCGAGGAGGACGAGGGGACGTGGGACGCCGTTGGCGCTGCGCCACCACCCGTAGTAGTCGGCTACGTCGTCGAGCAGTGCCGCCACGAGGTGCCGTTCGGCCCGTGTCCTGCTGTCACCCGCGTTGCGGAATCCGCGAGCCAGCGCGACCAGTTGCTGCGGGCCGTCTCCCTGCGGACCGACATCGCGGTGCGCCCACCACTTCAGCGCGCCACCGTGGGCACGTGGCGAGAAGAGCTCGGTGGCCACCACATCGACGGTCGCCTGGACCATCGTGTCCAGGGCGGGCGGGAGACCGGCCAGCGGCCCGATGCGCTGGGTCACGGCGTCGGTCCACAGCCGCACCCGGTCCAGCCGCTGCTGCCGGTCGGGCTGGCTGCCCCGCAGCAGCTCGGCGAGCCGCGCCTGAGCGGCAGCCAGCTCCGAGGGCCGCACCCCGGCCGCCGCGGCGGCATCGTCGTCCTGCGACTGCCAGCTGGTGATCGCGAGCAGACCCTGCACCAGCCGGGGAAACGTCAACGGCCTACCGAAGTCCCGTACTCGCAAGCCGAGTTGGTACGAGAGGAAGTAGAGCAGGTCGGTCACGTGGGAAGCGTTCGCGGTGGCGTCCTCAGCGAGCGGAGCCAGCGCGGCGTCACCGAACCCGGGCGCGGCGAGATCCGCGTACGCCTGCGGGACCCGCTGGCTGTACGCGTCGGACAGCGCCCGCAGCAGCGCCGTCTTACCGGCGCCCCTGCCTCCCACGCACTGGAGAACCGGCGGCTGCCCGGCGGGCTCGGTGTCGATCCGCCGGTCGCGCTCGTACTCCAGCCCCACCAGGTGGGCGACGCGCCCCTTGAGCAAGTCGTCTCGGCCGTACATTCTGGTCACGGAGCCCCCCGTCCGCCCGGTCCCGTACGCTGCTGCGAAGAATAGTCGCGGGTACGTCCAACTGGGCTACGCGCGTCCACAACTGATGGCTAATCAGTGACCTGTATGTGACGGCACCGGAACCGTGTTCCTACGGGCGACCCTCGGGCGCCGGGGCGGATCGAGCCGCGTGCGTGGTGGGCTCGGGGCCATGGGCACCGACCGGACTGTCCTCCCGTCGGCCCGGGAGGTGGGCGTCCCGCCCGCCCGGTGCGGGCCCCGCGGTCGGTCTCCCGTCGGACTCCGCGCCCGGACCCTCGCATAGTGGCGATCGCGCGGCGGCTGGATTCCGCCGGGTCCGGGCTCACGCGCCGTGCGGCGCGAGCCGGTCACATATGCGGGGCAAGCGGGCGAGCCCTGCCGAGTGGCTACCGAAGGGTTGGCCTGGAGCTGTTAACGTGCCGCCCGTCTCCCTGGCACCACCCGACGGCCAGTTGGCCACGAGAGGACGCGAGATGAGCTTAGACCGGCGCGGCTTCCTGTCCGGAGCGGCGGCCCTGTCCGCGAGCGGACTCCTCGCCCACGCCAGCGCACCACCCGCCGTGGCCGCGCCCCGGGCCGGCGCGCGCCTGACTCCCCCTTCCCCGCGCGACTGGCTCTCCGGCATCGCCGACGACGTCCCCGTGGCGCGCCTCAGCCTGCCGGGGACCCATCACTCGGGCGCGCGCGTGGGCGGGAAGTGGGTGGCCTGCCAGCGCCGTACCATCCCCGAGCAGTTGACCGGCGGCATCCGCTTCCTGGACATCCGGTGCCGGGCGTACCACTCCGCCTTCATCATCCACCACCAAGCGGTCCACCAGCGGCTGATGTTCGGCGATGTGCTGCTCGCCTGCGAGAAGTTCCTGCGCGACTGCCCCTCCGAGACCGTCCTGATGCGGGTGAAGCAGGAGCACTCGAAGGTCAACGACGTGGAGTTCCGTCGTATTTTCGATTTGTATGCCACGAGCTGGCGGTCGTTGTTCCGGCTGGGAAGCACGCTGCCCTCGCTGGGCGAGGCCCGCGGCAAGGTCGTGCTGCTCGCCGACAACGGGGGCCTGCCCGGCGTGCGCTACCGGGACCCGGCACTCGTCGACATCCAGGACGACTCCACGGCCGCGCCGTCCGCCAAGTATCCGAAGGTCACGGCGCACTTGCGCAAGGCCGCCCGGCATCCGGGCAAGCTGTACGCCAACTACGTGAGCACGGCCGCCGGGCGGCCTCCCGCCTGGAACGCGGACCGGCTCAACCCGCGGGTCCTGCACTTCCTGAAGGGCGCGGAGACCGCTGGGTGGACCGGGCTCGGCGTGGTGGCCATGGACTTCCCCGACGGCACCCCCGGCCTGATCGACGCGGTGATCCGGCACAACAGGAGGGCGCGCTGACCCGCCGCCCGGAGGCGGGCGGCGACCGGCGACCGGGCCGCCGCGCTGGTTGGCCCGTACGGCCCAGGCGCCCTTTACGCGCCTGCCGGGCTGCGATAGGAACCATGCGTGAGTGATGAGGCGGACAAAACCGGCAAGGTCCATGTAGAGCACCCCATCCTGCGCCGCATGTACTCCCTCAGCGGGGACGTCGGGGAACGCACCAGCATCTACGACGACTGGGCGGACGACTACGACAAGGACACCGCGAGCCTGGGCTACGCCGGTCCGGAGCTGGCCGCGGCGGCGGTCGCCGGGCTCGTGCCGCCGCACACCCCGGTCCTCGACGCCGCGTGCGGAACGGGCCTGGTCGGGGCCGCGCTGGCGGCGCGCGGCTTCACCACCATCGACGGCGTCGACCTGTCGCAGGGCATGCTCGACGTCGCCCGGGCCAAGGGCATCTACCGGCGGCTCGCCATCGGGGACATCACCAGGCCACTGCCGCTGGACCGGGACAGCTACGGCGCGGTCGTCTGCGCCGGTACGTTCACCGCCGGGCACGTCGGCCCCGAGGGGCTGGACGCGCTGATCACCGCGGCCAGGCCCGGCGGGTTCGTCGTCGTGACCGTGCTCTCCTCCGTCTGGGAGTCCATGGGGTTCCCCGCGCACGTGGCGGAGCTGACGGACGGGGGCAGCGTCCGCGTACGGGAGGACCGGGCCGACCAGACGTACCACACGAAGGAACGACTGACCTGCCGCGTCGTCGTCCTCGAAGCCGGCTGAGGTTTCCAGCGGCTGTACGCGGTGGACGGGGCCGTCAGCGGTTCGCTGACGGCCGCCGTCCACCGGTGCTCCCGAGCCTGGCGCGGGCGGCGGGTCAGGCCGCCAGTTCGTCCCGGACCTCGCGGAACGCGCGTACCGCGCGCAGCACGTCGTCCGTCGAGTGCGCGGCGGAGAGCTGGACCCGGATGCGGGCCTTCCCGTTCGGCACCACCGGGTACGAGAAGGCGATCACGTAGATGCCCCGCTCCAGCAGCGCGGCGGCCATCCGGCCCGCGAGGGCGGCGTCGCCGACCATGACCGGGCTGATCGCGTGCTCGCCGGGCAGCACGTCGAAGCCCGCGGCCGTCATCTCGGAGCGGAACAGCCGGGTGTTCTCCCGCAGCCGCTCGCGGCGCTCACCGGAGGCGGCCAGCAGGTCGAGCACCTTCAGCGAGGCGCCGACGATGGAGGGGGCGAGGGAGTTGGAGAACAGGTAGGGCCGGGAGCGCTGGCGCAGCAGCTCGACGATCTCGGCACGGGCGGCGACGTAGCCGCCGCTGGCGCCGCCGAGGGCCTTGCCGAGGGTGCCGGTGATGATGTCGATCCGGTCGGTCACCCCGTACAGCTCGGGCGTTCCCTGCCCGTTCGCGCCGACGAAGCCGACCGCGTGCGAGTCGTCCACCATGACCATGGCGTCGTAGCGCTCGGCCAGGTCGCAGATCTCGTCCAGCGGCGCGACGTACCCGTCCATGGAGAACACGCCGTCCGTCACGACGAGCTTGCGGCGGGCGCCGGACGCCTCCTTGAGGCAGCGCTCCAGGTCGGCCATGTCCCGGTTGCGGTACCGGAAGCGGGACGCCTTGGACAGCCGGATGCCGTCGATGATGCTCGCGTGGTTCAGCTCGTCGGAGATCACCGCGTCGGCGTCGGACAGTATGGTCTCGAAAACCCCGCCGTTGGCGTCGAAGCACGAGCTGTAGAGGATCGTGTCCTCCGTGCCGAGGAAGCCGGAGACGCGCCGCTCCAACTCCTTGTGCGGTTCCTGGGTGCCGCAGATGAACCGCACCGAGGCCATACCGAAGCCCCAGTCGTCGAGCGCCTGCTTGGCCGCCGCGATCACCTCGGGGTGGTCGGCGAGGTCGAGGTAGTTGTTGGAGCAGAAGTTGACGACGGACTCGTCGCCGACGCGGACGCTCGCGGATTGCGGGCTTGAGATGACGCGCTCGGACTTGTACAGCCCGGCCTCGCGGATCTCATCCAGCTGGGCGCGCAGGTCCTGGCGCACGCTGTCGAACACGGGAACTCCTCTTGACTGGTCGGTGGGGTTCGTCAGGGGCCCGGCAGGCCGGGCGCTCAGGGGAGGACCGGGCGGGTCCAGTCGATGATGACCTTGCCGCACTGCCCGGACCTCGCGGTGGCGAACGCCTGCTCGTGCTGCTCGTAGCCGAACCGGTGGGTGATCACCGGCGAGATGTTCAGACCGCTCTGGAGCAGCACCGACATCGCGTACCACGTGTCGTACATCTCCCGGCCGTAGATGCCGCGCAGCGTCAGCATGCGGGTCACCACCGTCGCCATGTCGACCGGCACCTCCTCGGCGGGCAGGCCGAGCACCGCGATGCGGCCGCCCGGGCCCATCGTGGCGATCATGTCGCGGAGCGCGTCGGCACGCCCCGACATCTCCAGGCCGACATCGAAGCCCTCGCTCATGCTCAGCTCCGGCATCACCTCGGCGATGCCGTGCGCGCTGACGTCGAGGCTGATGGTGGCGCCCATCTTGCGCGCGAGGTCCAGCCGGTACTCACTGACATCGGTGACCACGACACTGCGCGCGCCCGCGTGCGCGGCGACGGCCGCGGCCATCATGCCGATCGGGCCCGCGCCGGTGACCAGCACGTCCTCGCCGAGGACGGGGAAGGCCAGCGCGGTGTGCACGGCGTTGCCGAACGGGTCGAAGATCGCGGCGACGTCCAGGTCGACGGGGTGCCGGTGAACCCAGACATTGGACTGGGGCAGCACCACGTACTCGGCGAAGGCGCCGTCGGTGTGCACGCCCAGGCCGATGGTGCGAATGCACAGGTGACGCCGCCCCGCCATGCAGTTGCGGCACTTCCCGCACACCAGATGGCCCTCGCCGCTGACGGTGTCACCCGGCGCGATGTCCTTGACGCCGGGACCGGTCTCCACGACCTCGCCCACGAACTCGTGGCCGATCACCAGGGGGGCGCGCACGGAGCGGGCGGCCCAGTCGTCCCAGCTGTCGATGTGCAGATCGGTGCCGCATATCCCGGTGCGCAGGACCCGGATGAGCACCTCGCCGTCCCCGGCCCGGGGGGCGGGAACGTCGGTGAGCTCGATGCCGGGTGCGGCGGTGGCTTTGACCAATGCCTTCATGGGCGCTCACTGTGCTGTGTTCCCGCTGTGAAGTCCATCAGCATTTTCCCAGGTCACTTATGAAGCTCTGCTTCACAGCCGTGCCATACTGCCCCAGTGATCGACCCCAGAAGGCTGCGTGTCCTGCGGGCGCTCGCGGACCACGGCACCGTGACAGCCGCCGCCCAGGCGCTCTATCTCTCGCCTTCCGCCGTCTCCCAGCAGCTCGCCGCGCTGGAAGCCGAGGTCGGGCACGCGCTGCTGGAGCGGCGGGGCCGCGCCGTGCGCCTCACCGCCACCGGGACCGTCCTCGCCGCGCACGCCACCACCATCGCCGCCCAGCTGGAGCGCGCCGAGGCCGATGTCGCCGCCTGCGCGGCGGGCGTGACCGGGGAGGTGACCGTCGCCGCCTTCGCGACGGCGATCACCGAGGTCGTCGCGCCCGCGCTCGTGACGCTGCGCGGGATCGCACCGGGCCTGCGGGTCCGGGTCAAGGACGCCGAGGGTCGGGAGTGCGGACGGCTGCTGATCGCGGGCGAGGCCGATGTGGCGGTGGCGGTGGAGGACCGCGAGACGGTCGGGCGCGGCGATGACCGGATCTTGCGCGAGCCGCTCTACGCCGAGCCGTTCGACGTGGTGCTGCCCCCGGACCATCCGCGCGCCGGGTCGGCCGAGGTGGATCTCGCCGCGCTGGCCGGGGATCTGTGGATCACGCCGTGGCCGGGCAACCCGGTGCACGACGTGGTCGTCCTCGCCTGTCACGACGCACAGTTCCAGCCGCGCGTCGGCTCACTCTCGGACGACTTCCGGGCGGTGTGCGCACTCGTGGGAGTGGGCGCGGGAGTGGCCCTCGTGCCGAGGTCCGCGCTGCACGGCGCGGTGGCCGAGGGCGTCGTCGTCCGTCCCGTACGAGGTCACCGGCCGACGCGCAAGGTGTTCACCGCGGTGCGTGCGGGCACCGAGCGGCACCCGCTGCTCCAGCAGGCGCTCGCCGGGCTGCGGGAGGCCGCGGCCGCTCTGCCCGTGTGACCTGGCGCTCCCGTGCCGGCGTGGCGTGCCCGCACTCGCGCGGGCCCCGGGCCGCCCGTGTGTCCGGTAGCCGGAGGCAGTGACTACGCTGTCTCCGCCGGGACTTGGCCGCCCTCGGGGAGTCGCCGCACCCACCTCGCGCGGTAACGCGCGGGCAGGGAACGGGCTTTGCTCCGCGCGGACGCTGTCCACCGGCCCGCGCTCGGCGTGCCGGCACCGACAGCGTGCCGGGCCGGGCGGAACGCGGCCGCCACGCCTCCATGGCGCGGGATCGGTGGGGAGGGCATCCAAATCTCCGCCGTGCCCCAAAGATTGGATGTAAAACGGGTGCGTTGCGGATCTGTGAGCTAAAGAGGCTTGTGCGGCCCAATAGATCGGATGATTATTGCGTGGCGGCGGCGTCTGGAGCCGTCTGGCGCGGCACTTCACGTGTGCGCTTCCCCTCTGAGGAGCCTTCCGATGGTGTTCAGCACAGCAGTCAGAAACAAGCGCGCCAGCCTGGTGTGCGCGGTGACCGCCGCCGCTCTGGTGTCGGCCACCGGATGCGGCAGCACCACGGACAGCACCAGCTCCGGAGGGAAGGGAGAGGGCAAGGTCGGCGTCATCCTGCCCCTGCTGACCTCCCCGTTCTGGCAGTCGTACAACGACTACGTGCCGAAGATGGCCAAGTCGGAAGGCGTCGACACGCTCAAGACCGTCAACTCCAACAGTGACCCCGCCCAGCAGATCACCGACATCAACAGCCAGTTGAACCAGTCGGTCAAGGGTCTGGTCGTCGCCCCGCTGGACAGCTCGGCGATCGTCGCCGGACTCGACCAGGCCGAACGCAAGGGCGTCCCCGTCGTCGCCGTGGACGTCGCCCCGGAAAAGGGCAAGGTCGCCATCGTCGTACGGGCGAACAACTTCTCCTACGGTCAGCAGGCGTGCGAGTACCTCGGCAAGAAGGTCCACTCCGGCAAGGTCGTCCAGGTCATGGGCGACCTGGCCTCCGTCAACGGGCGTGAGCGGTCCAAGGCGTTCCGCTCGTGCGTGAAGAAGAAGTACCCCCAGCTGGAGGTCCTGGAGATCCCGGCCAAGTGGGAGTCCGACACCGCCGCCTCCAAGCTGGACACCCTGCTGAACGCCAACCCCGACGTCAAGGGCATCTACCTCCAGGCGGGCGGCGTCTACCTGGCCCCCGCCCTCCAGACCCTCAAGAGCAAGGGGATGCTGAAGAAGGCCGGGGACCCGAAGCACATCGCGATCATCTCCAACGACGGGATTCCGCAGGAGTTCGACGCGATCCGCAAGGGCCTCATCGACGCGACCGTGTCGCAGCCCGCCGACGAGTACGCCAAGTACGGCATGCGCTACATCAAGGCGGCCATGCGCGGCGAGAAGTTCAAGCCGGGCCGCACCGACCACGATTCGAGGATCGTCAAGCTGCCCAGCGGGCTCCTCGAAGACCAGCTGCGCGCCCCGCTGGTGACCAAGGACAACGTCGATGACCCCAAGCTCTGGGGCAACACGGTCAAGTGAGGCCCGTCATGACCAATACCACCCACCCCCCGCTGGTGGAGGCGGTCGGCGTCAGCAAGCGCTACGGAGCCACCACCGCCCTCGCCGGGGCCCGGCTCACCGTACGGCCGGGCCGCACCCACGCCCTCGTCGGCCGCAACGGGGCCGGGAAGTCGACCCTGGTGTCGATCCTCACCGGACTCCAGGCGGCCGACACGGGCACCCTCACCTTCGACGGACAGCCGGCACCACCGCTGTCCGACAGCGGCGCCTGGCGCCGCAAGGTCGCCTGCGTCTACCAGAAGTCCACCATCATCACCGACCTCACGGTCGCCGAGAACCTGTTCGTCAACCGGCAGCCCACCCGCGGGGCCGGGGTGATCAACTGGCGCCGACTGCACGCTGAGGCAGCCGAGTTGCTGGCGGCCTGGGACGTCCATGTCGATCCCGCCACCCGCGCCGGGGACCTGAAGGTCGAGGACAGGCAGCTCGTCGAGATCGCCCGCGCGCTGTCCTTCGGCGCCCGGTTCATCGTCCTGGACGAGCCCACCGCGCAACTGGACAACCAGGAGATCGAGCGGCTGTTCCACCGGATGCGGGCCCTCCAGGAATCCGGGGTCACGTTCCTGTTCATCTCGCACCACCTGCAAGAGGTCTACGAGGTGTGCCAGGACGTCACCGTCCTGCGCGACGCCCGCTGGATCACCACAGCCCCGGTCACCGAACTGCCGCGCCCCGCACTGGTCGAGGCGATGGCGGGGGAGCCCGTCAGCGCCTCGACCAGCGCGGCCAGGCCCGCACTGCCCGCGGACACCCCCGTCCGGCTGGGCGTGCGCGGCCTGACGGGCGACGCCTTCGAGGACATCAGCTTCCACATCCGCGAAGGCGAGGTCGTCGGCCTCGCGGGCAGCAGCGGCAGCGGCAAGACCGAACTGGCCGAGTCGCTGGCAGGGCTGCGCCGGCCGAGCCGCGGCACGGCCGAACTCGACGGCGCTCCGCTGCCGCTCGGCGACGTCACCAAGGCGCTGCGGGCCGGAGTGGGCTGCGTACCGCGCGACCGCCACCACCAGGGACTCGTGCCCGGCATGAGCGTGGGTGACAACGTTACCCTCAGCGTCCTCGGGCGCCTTGGGCGTCGCGGACTCGTCAGCGCCGGACGCAGACGCGCGGTCGCCCGCGACCTCATCGACCGGCTCGACATCCACACCGAGGGGCCCGACCAGCCGGTGTCCGACCTCTCCGGCGGCAACGCGCAAAAGGTCGTCATGGCCCGCGCGCTCGCCTCCGACCCGCGCCTGCTCGTCCTCATCAACCCCACCGCCGGGGTGGACGTGAAGTCCAAGGACTCCCTGCTCGCCAGGATCGAGCGCGCCCGCCAGGACGGCCTCGCCGTCCTGGTGGTCTCCGACGAGCTGGAGGACCTGCGCGGCTGTGACCGCGTCCTCGTCCTCTTCCATGGCCACACCGTCGCCGAACACCCGGCCGGGTGGCACGACCACGAGCTGATCGCCTCGATTGAAGGAGTGGACCGTGGCTGACACCGCCGCCCACGTCGCCTCGAAGCCCGCGACGAAGTCCCCCCGCAAGGCGCCCCCGGGCGGCGGGGCCGGGGCGGCGGCCCGCGCGGCACTGCTGCGCAGAGTTCGCGAACTCGCGCTCGTACCCGCCCTGATCGCCCTGGTGGTGCTCGGCGCGGTCGTCAACGACAGCTTCCTCACCGAAGCGAACCTCATCAGCATCCTCGGCGCGTCCGCCGCGCTGGCCATGGTCGTCCTCGCGGAATCGCTGGTCCTGATCACCGGCAAGTTCGACCTCTCCCTGGAGTCGGTCGTCGGCATCGCCCCGGCGCTCGGCGCGCTGCTGGTGCTGCCGGCCGCGCAGTCGGGCTGGGGCTGGAACTGGCCCACGGCACTGGCCCTGGCCGCCATGGTGCTCGCCGGTGCCGTACTCGGCGGGCTGAACGGCCTGCTGGTCGTCAAACTGCGGCTGAACGCGTTCATCGTGACCCTCGCCATGCTCATCGTGCTGCGCGGACTGCTCGTCGGCGCGACCGAGGGCAAGACGCTTTTCGGCATGCCCGAGGGCTTCTTCACCCTGGCGACCACCACGTTCCTGCGGATACCGATGTCGGTCTGGCTCGCGGCCGCCGCCTTCGGCGTCGCCGGATTCGTGCTGAAGTACCACCGCTGGGGCCGCTCCCTCTACGCGATCGGCGGCAACCCCGAAGCGGCGCGCGCCGCGGGCATCCGGGTGGACCGCATCATGATCGGGGTCTTCGTGACCGCCGGTGCCCTGGCGGCCGTCGGCGGGCTGATACAGACCGGCTACGTCGGCGCCATCAACGCCAACCAGGGCCAGAACATGATCTTCACGGTCTTCGCGGCCGCGGTGATCGGCGGCATCAGCCTCGACGGCGGCAAGGGCACCATGTTCGGCGCGCTGACCGGCGTGCTGCTCCTGGGTGTCGTGCAGAACCTGCTCACCCTCGCCCAGGTTCCCTCGTTCTGGATTCAGGCCATCTACGGCGGCATCATCCTGCTGGCCCTGATGATCGCCCGCGTCACCACAGGCCGGGCGCAGGACTGACCACCGATACCGGCTGACCGGACCGGGTGGTCAGCCGCACGTCGGCGGGCCCTCCACCCGGGCCCGGGCCGCCGCGGTGCGACGGGAACGCCCTGCCGCGTACGCCCGGCCCGCCCGGCGGGCCCCGCACCGTGACCCGGCCAGGGAGAACCCCGTGAAGCAGGACGGCCACACCAGCGACATGATCTTCGAGGTGCCCTGCCCGGTGTGGTATCCGAAGCAGTACCGGTCCTGGAACCCGGCGGCGTGCTGACCACCGGCACCCCGGCCGGGGCCGCCCCCGGCCCGCCCGACCGCCCGCTGTCCGCCTCATCCGCCCTCTCCGCCTGTCCGCGCCCCCGCGAACACCGTGGACCCGGCCATCGACGGCCCTGGTACCCGGCAGCCGCCCCCGTACAAGCCTGAGCACCAGCCTGAAAGGTACCTCCATGGCGTCCGCAGCGTCCGCAGTGCCGTCCTCCTCAACCGCGCGCGTCCTGGCTATGGACACCTACGACATCCGGTTTCCCACCTCCCGGGAGCTCGACGGCTCCGACGCGATGAACCCGGACCCTGACTACTCCGCCGCCTACCTCGTGCTGCGCACCGACGCGGGCGACGGCACCGAGGGACACGGCTTCACCTTCACCATCGGCCGCGGCAACGATGTCCAGGTCGCCGCCATCGACGCCCTGCGCCCCCATCTGATCGGCCGCCCCGTCGACGCCCTGTGCGCCGACCCCGCCTCCCTCGCCCGCGACCTGACGGGCGACAGCCAACTGCGCTGGCTCGGCCCTGAGAAGGGCGTGATGCACATGGCGATCGGGGCCGTCATCAACGCCGTATGGGACCTGGCGGCCAAGCGGGCGCACAAACCGCTGTGGCAGCTGCTGTCCGACGCCGAACCTGAATGGCTCGTCTCCCAGGTCGACTTCCGCTACATCGACGACGCGCTGAGCCCCGGCGAGGCGCTGTCCCTGCTGCGCGACGGCAAGCGCGGCAGCGCGGACCGCGAACGCGCCCTGCGCGGCCGCGGCTACCCGGCGTACACCACCTCGCCCGGCTGGCTCGGCTACAGTGACGAGAAGCTGACCCGGCTGGCGCGCGGCGCAGTCAGCGACGGCTTCACGCAGATCAAGCTGAAGGTCGGCGCCGACCTCGCCGACGACGTCCGGCGCTGCCGGGTGGCCAGGTCCGCCGTCGGGGACGGCATCCGCGTCGCCATCGACGCCAACCAGCGGTGGAACGTGGACGAGGCGATCACCTGGACGCGCGCCCTGGCCGAGTTCCAGCCGTACTGGATCGAGGAGCCCACCAGCCCCGACGACATCCTCGGCCACGCCGCGGTCCGCAAGGCCGTAGCGCCGACGAAGGTCGCCACCGGCGAACACGTACAGAACCGCATCGTGTTCAAACAGCTCCTCCAGGCCCGCGCCATCGACATCCTCCAGATCGACGCGACCCGCGTCGGCGGCGTCAACGAGAACCTGGCGATCCTGCTGCTCGCCGCGAAGTTCGGCGTGCCGGTCTGCCCGCACGCGGGCGGCGTCGGCCTGTGCGAACTCGTCCAGCACCTGTCCATGTTCGACTACGTGGCACTCACCGGGACCGTCGAGGACCGTGTCATCGAGTACGTGGACCACCTCCACGAGCACTTCACCGCCCCCGCGACCGTCCGCGACGGGCACTACACCGCCCCGCTTGAGCCCGGCTTCTCCGCGGCCATGTGCCCGGAGTCGATCGCCACGTACACCTATCCGGACGGCGCGTTCTGGGCCGCCGACGCCACCACGCCCCAGGGGGTCCCGGCATGAGAGCCCCGACGGCAGGCACCCGGACCGCGCCAGACCCCGCGCCTGCGAGCGGCACGGCGACGCGCGGGCCGCGCCCGGCGCGCCGCCCGGCAGCGACCTGAAAGGGCGGGACCTTGCGTACGACAACACTGGGAGACAGCGGCGTCACCGTCACCGAACTCGCCTTCGGGGGCGCCGCCCTCGGCAATCTCTACGCCCCCGTCAGCGAAGCGGAAGCCACAGCGGCCGTGAACGCCGCCTGGGACGCGGGCATCCGCTCGTTCGACACCGCACCGCACTACGGGCTCGGCCTGTCCGAACGCCGGCTCGGAGCCGCCCTCGGCGACCGGCCGCGGGACTCCTACACCCTCTCCACCAAAGTGGGCCGCCTCCTGGAGCCCGACCCCACCGGCACCGGCGACGACCTCGCCCACGGCTTCGCCGTACCGGCGACCCACCGCCGCGTCTGGGACTTCAGCGCCGATGGCGTACGGCGCGGTCTGGAGACCAGCCTGACCCGACTGGGACTCGACCGCGTCGACATCGTCTACCTCCACGACCCCGACGACCACGCCGAAGCGGCGTTCCGCGACGCCTACCCGGTGCTGGAGCGACTGCGCGCCGAAGGCGTGGTGGGCGCCATCGGGGCGGGCATGAACCAGTCGGCGATGCTCGCCAGGTTCGTCCGCGACACCGACGTGGACGCCGTCCTGCTCGCGGGCCGCTACACCCTCCTCGACCAGAGCGCCCTGGCCGACCTGCTGCCCGAGGCGGCGCGCCGGGGCAAGAGCGTCGTCATCGGCGGGGTCTTCAACTCCGGCCTGCTCGCCGACCCCAAGCCGGGCGCCACCTTCGACTACGCCACCGCGCCGGAACCGCTGCTGCGCCGCGCCCTGGCGCTGAAGGACGCGGCGGCCAGGCACCACACCCCGCTGCGCGCCGCCGCGCTGCGCTTTCCCTTCGGGCACCCCGCCGTCGCCAGTGTGCTCGTCGGCGCCCGGTCCGCACGCGAGGCCACCGACGCCGCCCGCTGCCTGGACACCCCCGTGCCCGGGGCGCTGTGGGCGGACCTGCGCGCCCACGGCCTGCTCCCGGACGGCGTGCCGGTCCCCGGCGCGCTCCCGGGCGCCAGTCCTTCCCCCGCCCACCCCTCGCGCCCGTCACCACCGACAGCCCCACCGAGTGAGGACCGACCATGAAGATCGCACTGCACACCAGGGTCCGCGCCGACCGCGTGGAGGAGTACGAGGCGGCCCACCGCGAAGTGCCCGAGGAGCTGACCCGGGCGATCCGCGCCGCCGGGGCGACCTCATGGACGATCTGGCGCAGCGGCACCGACCTCTTCCACGTCCTTGAGGTCGACGACTACCCGCGCATGCTCGCGGAGCTGGAGAAGCTGCCGGTCAACGCCGCCTGGCAGCAGCGCATGGGCGAACTGCTCGACGTCGTCCACGACTACTCGGCGGACGGCGCCGACGCCTCACTGCCGGTGGTCTGGCAGCTGTGAGCCCGCCCCGCGTCATCGACGCCCACCACCACGTATGGGATCTCTCGGTCCGCGACCAGGACTGGATCACCGGCGAGCGACTGGCCCCGCTGCGCCGCGACTTCCCGCTGTCCGAGCTGGCTCAGGAGGCCCGGTCCGCCTCCGTCGCCGCGACCGTCGTCGTGCAGACCGTCACCGTCCCGGAGGAGACCCCGGAACTGCTCGCCCTCGCGGACGGCCATGAGCTGGTCGCCGGAGTCGTCGGGTGGGCCGACCTCACCGCACCGGACGTCGGCGACACCCTCGCCGCGCTGCGCGCGCTGCCCGGCGGTGACCGGCTGGTCGGCGTCCGGCACCAGGTCCAGGGCGAGCCCGACCCGCGCTGGATGGTGCGCCCCGACGTGCTGCGCGGCCTGCGCGCCGTCGCGCACGGCGGCCTCACGTACGACCTGGTCATCCTGGAGCGGCAGCTCGCCGCCGCGCGCGAGGCGGCCGAGGCCGTGCCCGAGCTGACCTTCGTCCTCGATCACCTGGGGAAGCCGCCGATCGCCTCCGGAGCGCTGGAACCCTGGCGCGGGGAGATCCGGAGGCTGGCGTCGCTGCCCAACGTCTGCTGCAAGCTCTCCGGCATGGTCACCGAGGCCGACTGGGGCACCTGGTCGGTGGCCGGTCTGCGCCCGTACGCGGATGCCGTGCTCGACGCGTTCGGCCCGGCGCGGGTGATGTTCGGCTCCGACTGGCCGGTGTGCGAGCTCGCGGCGAGCTATCCGCGGGTGCTGGCGGCCGCCCGCGAGCTGACCGCCGCGCTCGGCGCCGACGAGCGGGCGGACGTCTTCGGGGGCGCCGCCGCCCGCGTCTACGGCATCTGACGCCGCCCCGGCCCGACGGGCGGTGCCGTGGCGGTGGTGCTCAGGCTCCGTCGCGCGGCAGCAGCGAACCCAGCGGGCCCAGATCCAGGTTGAGGTCGTCCAGCGTCAGTCCGTAGCGGTCGCACAGCTCGGCCATGCGCTCCTCCAGGGTCATCAGCGTCAGCCCCACGCGCTCCTCCTGCTCCACATTCAGATCCCCCTGCTCCACCCGGTGCATGGCGGTGCGTTCCATCAGCTGGCGCAGCAGCTCGACGATCGTCAGCACCAGCCTGATCAGGTCCCGTTCCACCGTGTCGGGGTCGGTACGCAGCCGCTGCGCGAGCGCGCCCTCGCGCCGCCCGCCCGCCGCGTCGCCGCCGGGTCCCTCGGGCAGCAGCGCGAAGGCGCGCGCCGCCGCACCGGCCAGTTCCTCCAGCCGGGCACCGGGACCGGGCTGCCCGCCGCCGGGCCCGGCCGCTGCAGCTGTCCCGGCGGCTGTCCCGGCGTGGCCGGGCACGTCGGACACATCAGTCATGGTGGTGCTCCCTTCGTCCGCGCCACGGCCGGTTCACCATGGCGACGGGCTGTCCGCGGTGATCGAGTGGATGACGGCGCGGAGATTGACCCGCACCAGGTCCACGTCGGCGACCGACAGGACCAGGTCACCCGTGAGGACGGCGCCCTCCGTCAACAGCCGGTCGAGCAGGTCGATGAGCGCGACCTGCCTGCCGCACAGCACGTCCCGGCTGTCGACGAGGGAATCGGAGGGGTCAGCGGGCACCGGGGCCACCCCCCAGGTCGCCGGGCGGCGTGCTGAAGGAGTACGGGGCCCACGGGCCCGTCACCTCGACCCGCACCCCGGGCGCCTGCGACGCCACCCCGGCCAGCGCCTCTTGGAATCTGTCGGCGTCGTCGTCGGCCACGAGGTAGGCGTCGTTGACGACGTTCTCGCCGGGCCCGGTCGCCAGTTCACCGCGCTGCGGCCGGTGCGCCACCCGCTGCGTGGCGATGCCGGCCGCCAGCTCGGCGACCCGGGTGACCACGGCCTCAGCGGCGCGGTACACGTCCTGCTGCCCGCGCCGCCGCGCGTGGCGCCGCCGCAGATAGTCGCGCCCGGGGCTGATCGCCTCCTTCGGCTCGTCCGGCTCCTTGCCCCCGCCCGGCGGCGTCGCCGGGGTGGCCACACGCGGATCGACGTAGATCTTGACGCCCCACTCGGCGTGCCCCTCCAACTGGCCGAGCAGCGTACGGAAGACGGTGCCCCGCTCCTGGAGCGCCTGCGCCACGCCCGCCTCATCCCGGTAGACGGTGGCCAGCCGCATGGGCAGGACCGTGGCACGCTGACTGGCGGCCGCCACCAGCGCGTGGTGCGACCGGGCGATGGCCTCCAGCCGTCCCATGTCCTCCAGTTGGGCCCGCAGTCCCTCCTCGTCGAACTGCTCCGCCGGTACGTCGCACACCAGGGCGGCCAGCCGGTCCGCGCACACCGTGCGCACCGGGGCGCCGCCCAGGCCCGTCAGGCTCGCCGCCAGGCCGGTGAGGGCGGGCTCGTCGCGCCCGATGGCGTAGACGTAGGCGTGCCGACCGGGCGGGGCGGCCGGGGCGGGCGGCACCGGGATGGGCCCGGGCGCCGGTGCGCCACCGCGCGGGTAGGGGACGGGGGCGGCGTCGGCCACCGGGCCCGCGTCGCCGTTCAGTGCCGCGCCGTCCACCGCTGAGTTCTTGTCGGTGTTCATCGCTCGCCTCCCGCGTCAGGGGCCCGTGTCTCGTGCTCCTCCTCGCCGTCGGACCGCCGCGCGTCGCCGGTGGCGGGCGCGGCGATGGCCCGCAGCTCGTCGAGTTCGGCGCGCAGCCGCTCGTTCTCCTCGGCCAGCTCCTGCCGGGGCCGCCCGCTGACGGTCCGCTGGGAGCCGCCGTTGGCCCGGGAGGACAGCGACGGGTCGTGCTCCCACCAGTCGATGCCCATCTCCTTGGCCTTGTCGACCGAGGCGACCAGCAGCCGCAGTTTGATCGTCAACAGCTCGATGTCGAGCAGGTTGATCTGGATGTCGCCCGCGATGACCACGCCCTTGTCGAGGACGCGTTCGAGGATGTCGGCGAGGTTCGCGGACGAACCCTGCTGGCTGTACGGCGACGGCGCGCCGGTGGGTCCCATGCGGGCGGCGAGAGAGTCAGACACGGGGGATGCGCCTCCTCGTGGTGGTGGGCGTGCTGGCGGCACTGAGCCGGTGACGGGGCGCGCGGACGGTGCGGGCCGGTGGTGAGGACGGGTGCGGGGGCGTACGAGAGGGACACGGAGGAACAACGGCCGGCCCGGCCCGCTATCGGTGCTCCGGTGGGCCGAGGCGCCGCTAGGAGCGGGCCCGCAGCCGCCGCTGGCAGTCCTCCAGCCACTCCAGCTCGTCGAGCAGCTCGTCCTCGCGACGGTCGAACTCGGCCTCCGTCACCCGGCCCTCGCGCAGGTCCTCCACCAGTGCCAGCAGCCGCTGGCGCACCGGCTCCGGGTCGTAGTACTGGCGCTCGGCGGTGAGCAGCACCTGGTCGAGTACCCACGCCGTGCCGCGCACGGGGGCGAACGGCAGGGTCAGCAGACCTGTGATGAGACCCATGGCGGACTCCTTCGGCCAGTCGTGCCCTCAGGCAACGGCGGTCAACGGTCGGCGGCGGGGCGGGACAGCGGTGCGCGGGAACCGGCGGCTCAGACGAAGCTGTACGGCGGGAGCGGGCCGTTGAGGATCAGCGCGTACCCGGTTCCCCGCGTCTCGGCCTCCTCGTTGACGGCCTGGGTGAAGGCATCCGCTTCCGCCCGCTTGACCAGGAACGACACATTCAGGAAGTGCGTCGTCGTAGCCTCGGCCACGCGGTGGTCGTGTGCGGCGGCCGCCAGCCGTGCCACGACCTCCTCGGCCACGCTGTCCTGCCGCTGTCGCACCTCGTTGGCGACGAGTTCGCCCAGGGCGACCCGCTCACGCTGGGCGTCGGGGTTCTCCCGTGTCAGGTCGTTCAGCCGGCGGATCTCCTCCGAGTCGGCGACGACCTCACACAGCAGGTCGTTCTCGTCGCGGGAGACCTTGAGGTTGTACTCGACGCAGCCGTCGATCTCGTCCAGCCGCTTGGCGTAAGCCTCGCGGCGCTCCTCCAGTGCGGCGATCACCTGCTCGTCGTCCGGGCCCACCAGGCCGAAGCGCATCGGCAGCGCGGCACCGTCGTCCAGCAGCCGGGTCAGCACGCTCTGGTGCGCGATCAGGTCGCGGCGCTTGGCGCGCAGGTCCTCCGGGGCGTCACTGACGACGGCGCCCAGCTCCTTGGTCTTCAGGACGCGCAGTTCACCGCCGGGTTCGCCGACACCGTTCAGGCCGTCGAGCCGCATCGGGTGATCGGCCGGTGTGATGGCGTACACGTACGTCGACATGGTGCTTATTCCTCCCGGTCCGCGGTGCGACGGCTGCTGGTCGTCTTGCTCTGGCTGCGTTCAGCGGGCTCGGGGTCGCCCTTCCTGGTCCGCTTGATGGTGTCGCCGACGGCTTCCACGGCGCCGGTCAGCGCGCCTTTCGACTTGCCCTTCGCGCCGTTCTCGGTGGCCTCGCCGACGATGTCGGTCAGCTGCGTCGGCGCCTTGCGGCCGGACTCCAGGTCCAGCCGGTTACAGGCCTCGGCGAACCGCAGATACGTATCGACACTCGCGACGACCACCCGGACGTCGACCTTGAGGATCTCGATGCCCACCAGCGACACCCGTACGAAGGCGTCGATGACCAGGCCGCGGTCCAGGATCAGCTCCAGGACGTCATAGAGGTTTCCGGTTCCCCCTCCTTGGGTCGCTGCCGTATTGGCATGCGGGACAACAGTCACGATGGCTCCTCCTTATGCGCTGACGCGGCGCACCGGCGAGGAGACCGGCTCACAGGCTCCCGTCCGGACGCGCGCGGGTACCTCACCCGTCCTGACCCACGCGTCGTGATGTGGGCGGGGCAGGCGTGGTCCGCGGCGTTCAGCGGTCGATCTGGCCCCTCGCGTAGCGCCGGACGCGTTCGTAGCCGACGAGCGTTCCGCTCTCGTCGAGGTGTACGCGGTAGGACGCCATGACGCTGGCCGTGTCGGGGACTCTCTCGATCTCCCTGACCTCGACATCCGCTGACCACCCGTCATCGGTGGCACGGATCGCGGATACCGAACTCGGCTCGCACCGCAGCAGCTCCGCGAGCTGCTCAGCGGCGCCGCGCATGGCCTCGGGCGCGGTGATGCGGCCGCCGCCCTTGTCCGCGCTGCCGCCACTCGGTGCTGTCGCCATGTCCACTCCGTCGCACGCTCGTTGGAAGCCGGGCTCGCCGGTCGCCGCGTGGTTCGCGGCTGGCGACCGGGTGCCCCACGCCGCCGAACGTATGCACTCCCCCGCGCGACCGGCGGGGCGCGGCCGCTCCCGTGGCCCGCCTGTCAGGCGTCAGTGCCGGGGTTCACATCTCCTCACCAGTGCCCTCTATGGCCGCTTCATCCGGATTTGTGAATATGTCATCCTCCAGGGCGATATCGGCCGTGCCGTCGGGAAAGGACACCCGCACCCGGGCGTCCGTCACCTCGGCCCTGACCGATTCGCGCAACGCGCGCGGGCTCACCGCGTCGCCGGACAGCGCGACCAGCGACACATGCACCCCGTGCCCGCCCGGGTGCCGGGCGAGCCACAGCGCAGGAGTGGCCGAGTGCGGCCCGTACGCGTTGGCCCGCACCTCCCGGGCCACCTCCGGCTCGGCGTCCCAGCCGTGCAGCGCGACCACCGCGCTGGTCAGCCCGTCGGCGTTACGGGCCAGCGCCCAGCCGGGCCCGGTCTCGGCGGCGGGCGCCTCCCGCCCGGCGACCGCGTATCCGCCCTCGCGGAGCGCGGCGCCCGCCGGGGCCTCAAGCCGGTGCACCCGGATCTCCCACGGGCCGTGCAGCACGCTCGTCGTCTCCACGCGGTACGCCCGCTCGTCGCCGGGCAGCGTGGCGGTGTGCCAGGAGGAGGCCAGGCGCCCGGCGCAGCGCAGCGGATGGATGCGCCGCCGCCGGGACGGGGGACCGCCGGGGCGTCCCACGGTCACGTCGCCGACCGGCCGCCCGGTAGCGGAATCCGGGGGGAACAGCGCGAGGTGGTTGTCCACGGCGCGCTCCCAGGCGTGCGGGGCCGCCTCGGGCGCCGTCGCCGTGGAGTAACCGAACTTGGCGTAGTGCGGATCGTCGCTGTCCCCGGCGGCCGGATCGTGCGGGTTGTGGTCGCTGCCGTGGTTGACGAGCCGCACGATGCCGTCGTGGTGAGTGCCGTGCAGCAGCCAGCCGGGCGCGGGCAGCGCGGTGTACTGGTCGGCCTCCTCGACGGGCAGCGGCTCCTCACGCGCCGTCCACACCGGATGACCGGCGGGCAGCAGCAGCCCGAGGAAGCCCTTGCTCGCCCAGTACGGGGAGGCCGGGCCCGAGTACGCCTGGGTGGCGGGAAGGAAGGTGTCGTACCAGCCGAGCGTGAGCAGTCCGCGCTCGTCGGGCACCCCCCGCTCCACGAAGTGCCGCAGCGCCCCCGAGGCGAGGCGGCGGGTGAGGCCGGGCTCCAGCGGGGTGCGGTCGGCGAGGGCGCCCATCCACGCGGGAGCCGTCGCCGCGAAGCGGTAGGCGAGCGAACGGCCCTGGTGGACCGGGGCGCCGTCGCCGCCGAAGAAGTGCGGGTAGCTGGTGAGGAACCGCGAGAGCCGCTCCCGGTAGACCTCGGCGCGGCCGCCGTCCTGCCCCTCGCCCACCATCCGCGACCACAGCAGCGGATACAGATGCATCGCCCATCCGATGTAGTAGTCGAAGTTCCTGCCGTCCCCGTCGCTGTACCAGCCGTCGCCGACGTACCAGTCCTCGATCCGGTCCAGGCCGCCGTCGATGTCCCTTTGGCTGTACGGGGCGCCGACCGAGGCCAGGAACTGCTCCGAGACGACCTGGAACAGCCGCCAGTTGTTGTCCCAGGTACGGCCGCCGACGAAGCCGGACAGCCAGTCCACCACCCGCTCCCGTACGCGGAGGTCAAGACGGTCCCAGAGCCAGGGGCGGGTCTCGAACAGGCCGATGGCGATCGAGGCGGCCTCCACCATCTGCTGCGAGCGGTCCGTCAGCTCGGGCCACGCCTCACCGCTGGAGCGGTCGGTGCCCGCGGTGAGGCCCGCCGCGTACCGCTCGATCAGCGCGGGGTCCACCTCCCCGCCCGCCCCCGCGATCCGGAACGAGGCCAGCAGAAACGACCTGGCGTATCCCTCAAGGCCGTCCGAGACGACGCCGGACCAGCTGCCCCGGCCCGGCAGCCGGTACTGCGCGAAGCCGGGCGTCGCGTACGGCACGAGCGCGTCCAGCAGGTGGTCGGCCATGGCCTCCCAGTGCGCGCGGGTCCAGCCGGTCCGCGGGGAGAGCGTCCGGTCGGTGCGGGGCAGCGGCGGATACGGTGCGGGCATCGGGTGACTCCTCGTGGCGTGGGGGGCTGGATCAGACCAGTTCGGCCCGGTGCGTACGCCCGCGGGAGCCGCCCACCGCCACCTTCAGTACCGGTCGGCTGCCCGGCGTGAGGGTCACGGCGGCATCGGCACTGGTCACCGCCCGCAGGGGGAAGGGCAGTTCGAGGCTGAGCGTGGACTGGGTGCGGCCGGAGTCGGCGACGGCGACCGAGATCTGGCCCGCACGGCGCCGCACCAGCACAGAGGCGGGCCCGCTCGCGGCGATCCCGGCGACGCTGCCCGCCGCCCAGAAGTGCGCCGAGGTCAGCCCCACCCGGTCATCCCGCACGGCCTGCGTCGTGGCGCTGTTGGCGATCACCCGCACCGGCCGCGCGGCGGCCCACCTCTCGGTCGCCGCGGCCGAGGCGCGCGGCAGCAGCGCGTACGCGTACCCGGCCGCGGTGGGGGACACGCCGTGGTCGAGCCACAGGGTGAGATAGCGGCGGGTGACGCGGGTGGCGCTGCCACCGGTGTCGGCTCCGGTGTTGATGTCGCGCCAGGCGCCGGTGCGTTGCTCACGGAGCGCGTGCGGGCTCGCTCCGGAGGGGAACACATAGCCGCCGACGCCCTCGATATGGGCCCAGCCGGACCGCCCGAACGCCCGGGACCAGCCTTGCTCCACCGGCTGGGCGACGCCGTCCACCAGCAGTTGCTGGACGCCGTCCCCCTGGAGGCGGCGGTTGTCGACCACCGTCTCCACGCGCCGTCCGTCGCTCGCGCTGATGCCCGCCCCCAGTGCGATCACCGCGTCATCGAGGAAGAACCACGTCTTCCTGGCGCGCAGCGAACTGCCCTGCGCGATCAGCTCCATCGCCGCCACACCGTACCGGCCGCCCAGCGCGGCCCCGCCCGCGACGGCGTTCGGCGGCTGGTACGTGGAGGTCCCGCCGTCGCCCAGATCGGCACGCCGCCGGGTGTCGACCGTGGTGCCCGGCAGCCGGTACGGATCAACGGTCGGCCAGAAGGCGTCGCTGAACTGCCCCGGATCGTCGGCGCTGTACAGGTACGCCATGCCGTCACCGGTGTACCAGCCGTGCAGGTTCTCGCCGTTGCCCGCCTCGTACGCCGCGATCCGGCGTGACGACAGCGACAGGGTGAACGCCCAGCTGGGCCGCCGGTGCACCACGCGATCCATGTCAGCGAACACACGGAGCCCCGTCAGCCGCTCCGCGGGCCGCACCGCCTCGTCCGCCAGCAGGGCCTTCGCGCGGGCGAGATGGGGGAGGGCGAGCAGCGAGCCGTACGACGTACCGGCGGACCGTTCCAGCCAGCCCTTGGCGGTGGCCCGCCAGGAGTCGGCGTACCGCGCTGGGGCTCCGGCGGCCAGCAGCAGCACACTCGCCAGCGTGGCAGCGCCGTCGTTGCGGTCCCTGGCCTTCTCACGGGAGACGGCCCGGCCGCGCAGCGCGTCCATCATCAGCCCGTCGAAGACCACCGGGGAAAAACTCCGGTCCACCGCCTCGTACAGCACGGCGACCTTCGGGTCGGTCACCGCCCACGCCGAACCGTCGAGCAGCGCGATCAGCTGCGCGGCGCCACCGAGCAGTACCTGGCCGTAGGTGCCGGTGTACGCGACCGTCCCGTGCTGGACGAACGAACCGTCCTCGTAGAAGCCGTCGCCCGAGGTGACGTACTGGAACAGGCTGTTGCGGCCCTTGTCGCGCACATCGGAGAGACCGTCGCGCGCCAGCGTGACCTTCGCCGCGTTCCCGCCGAGCAGTCCGCGCAGCGCCACGATCACGGCCTTGTCCGCGCGGTTGGCGCCGGTCTCGGCGAGCGTCGGCGCGTTGGTGCGCCGGTCGGGGTCAGGGCAGAAGGCGTCCACCGTCTTCAGGAAGCGGGCCAGGTCGGCTGCGGGCAGCTCGCCGCCCAGCAGCACACAGCAGTCGAGCATGGCCCGCGGCGCGCCGATCTCCCAGAACCACCAGTTGCCGCGCTCGGCCGCCGCCGGGTGATACGCCTTGTCGTGCAGGAAGCGCAGTCCGGCGGCGAGCGCGGCCGTCACCTCGGCGGAGCCGCTGAGCGAGGTGCCGGGGGTGGCCCAGGCGGTCGCGAGGGAACGCAGCCAAGTGTAGCTCTGGCCGAACATGCCCGCGTCGGTGACTGGCGCGAGGTCCGCCCACAGCGCGGCCCGCCCCGCCGAGCGGTCCAGGCTCTTCCAGAGTCCGGAGGCCGTCTTGTCGAGGGCCTTCAGGGCCACGGCGATATCGGGGTCGGCGGTGTCGAAGCCCCGCCCGGTGATCATCTCGCGGGCGCGCGCCAGCAGGTCGGCGAAGGACAGGGCCTGCCCCTCCCGCCGAGCCACGGCGTCGTCGGCCGTGGCGGCCCGTGCCGTCCCGGCGGCGGGTACGAGGGCGGAGGCCGCCCCGGCGGCGAGCAGGGAGCGTCGGCTGAACGCGGTCCGGTGCGAGGTCATGGGAGAACCCTTCGACGGCGGGAAACGGCGGGAAACGGCGGGAGCGGCGCGCGGGAGGCATGGCGGAGCGGGGCTGCGCAGGCTGAACTCTCCCCGCGGCGGAGCCGTGGACGACGACGCGTGCGGGGTCGCGGGTCAGCATGTAAGCGCTTGCTATGCGGGGGCAAGAGGGGGCGGGATCTTTCTGTCGCTTTCTATCGGGACGTGGGCGCTTTTCCCTCACCGCCGCGAGGCGGCTCGCAGGCAGGGCGCGTCCGGGCCGCGCGGCCAGGTTTGGGCCGCCGCCTGCCGGGAACCCGCGAGCGCAGTCCGGACGAGCGGGAGACGAGTCCAGGCGAGCGGGAGGAACAAGCCCCAACGTTGCCCGCGAGGACGACATGTAAGCAGTCGTCTGGGTAGACGTGAATGACGTGTCAGGCGTGAATCCACAGCACGGCGCGACGCGCGGGAATGAGGGTGCGCGTCGCGTGGAAGGAGGCGGCCGCTATGCCGGAGCCCGGCAGCAAGGCGTACGACAAGGAACGGGCGAGGCTCCGCAAGGAGGCGGAGGACCGGGGCATCTCGGACCAGGATGCCAACCGGGAAGCGAACGAGAAACTCCAGGCCGACCCCAAGTGGAGGTCCCAGGGGCCGCGTACCGAGCGCGGAAAGGGCCCGAAGGGCGAGCGGCGGGGCGAATGACCACCTGCCGCGCGGGCGGGTCCGGGACGGCGGATGGACCCAGGACGGGAGCCTCGTCTGTGCGTCGTGGTCTGCGGGTGTGTTGTGGCCGGTCGCGCAGTTCCCCGCGCCCCTGACGGGGCACACCCTGACGGGGCACATACGAAGGGGCCGGACGCTCGTCTGAGCGTCCGGCCCCTTCTTCGTATGTGCCCCGTATGAGCCCTCCGCGCGGGGTCGGTCCCGCGCGGAGGGCGGCCTGGGCGGTGTCGGGGAGGGCTGCTGGGGGCCGCGTCGGTCAGGGAGAGGGCTTCAGCGGGTCGTGGCCGATGCTCATCAGGCCGTGGCGCCATTCCGCCCCGCCGGCCTTCGGCTCCAGATCGGGGTCACGTTGCGACCGGACGATGTCGCATACGCGCCGCATCACCCGCACATCGTCGTCGGTGAGGTCCGTACGGCGCTTGTCGAGAATATCGACGACCTGGCGGCTGATCGGCTTTCCCGCATGGTCGGGGACTTCCTCTGCTTCCTCGCCCGCTGCGTTGACGCTCAGCCATTCCCGCAGCTCACGCGAGGTCATGTTGACGACGGTATGGAACTCGTCCCACAGCTCGGGGCTGACCTGTGTGGATGCTGCCATGACATGCCTCCCGGCGGTCGAGAAGTGAGGACGCCGGTCGGGTTTCCGCTCGATGCCTGAGCAAACAGCCCGCGCTCTCCTGCCCGCCGGAAGCAAGCTCTCGTTGTCGTGAGGCACGCCGTTCCCCCGGATGAGAGCCCTCGGCTGCCCCGACTCGGGCCGTGGAGTTGCCCCGACCCGGATCGGCAAAGGGCGGGGCCGTAAAAGGACTGGAGCGGTTCTGACCCGGGCTGTTATCGTCGCGATCATGTCCAGCCCCGAGGCGAACAGACGCTAGCCACCGGTTGACCGGTGGCTGACCCCCTGCCGAGTTGACGTCGCGCGACCGTGGAGTCGCGGGCCTTCCTCCGCACGGCTGCTGTCGCCGGATCACCGTCATGTGGGCTGCCTTCCACGGCGGACGTACGCCGATTTCCTGAAGCGAACGGACCTCTCTGCCGCGCGCACGCGGTCGCGGGTCCGTGCCGCGCCATGTCCGTGAACCGACCGGACTGCTCAGCCGTCAGCCGCGTTCGCCACCCGCCGTGCTGAGCGGGCACGCCCCACCCCACCCAGTTGATCCACTAGCCGTTTGCGGAGTTCTGCCATGCCATTTGCCGTCTACGTGCTCGGGCTCGCGGTGTTCGCCCAGGGCACATCGGAGTTCATGCTGTCGGGCCTGATCCCGGGCATCGCCGAGGACCTGCACGTATCCGTCGGCGCCGCCGGGTTGCTGACCTCGGGGTTCGCGATCGGGATGGTCGTCGGCGCGCCCTCGATGGCGCTGCTCAGCCGCCGCTGGCCCCGGCGCCGCGCGCTGATCCTCTTTCTCTGCGTCTTCGCCGCCGTACACGCCATCGGCGCCCTCACCCCCAGCTACGGGGTGCTGCTCGCGACGCGGGTCGTCGCGGCACTGGCGAACGCGGGGTTCTGGGCCGTCGCCCTGGCGGCGGCGGTCAGCATGGTCGAGCCGCACGCCAAGGCGCGGGCCACAGCCGTCGTCGTCGGAGGCGTCACCGTCGCCTGCGTGGCGGGAGTCCCCGCCGGTGCGCTACTGGGCGAGCAGTGGGGATGGCGGTCGGCGTTCTGGGCGGTGGCCCTCGTCTCCGTACCGGCCATCGTCGCCATCGCGCGGGCGGTGCCGGGGGAGGCAGCAGCAGCGGTGTCCACGAGCGCGGCCAAGGAGCTGCGTGTCCTGCGTGACCGTGAGCTCTCCCTGACCCTGCTGATGAGCGCGCTCTTGCAGGGCGCGACGTTCTGTACGTTCACCTACCTCGCGTTGCTGGTCACGGAGGTCACCGGATTCGGTCCCGGGTGGGTGCCCGCGGTGCTCGCGCTCTTCGGCGTGGGCTCGTTCATCGGCGTCACCGTCGGGGGGCGCCTCACCGACGCCCGTCCGGTCACCCTCATGGTGGCGGGCATGGTGTCGCTGGCCATCGGCTGGACCGCGCTCGCGCTGACCGCCGGTAACCCGGTGGCCGCGGTCGTGCTCGTCTTCCTCCAGGGCATGCTCGCGTTCGGCACCGGCCCCGCGTTGATCTCGCGGGTGCTCCACCTGGCGACGGGCGCGCCGACCCTGGCCGGTGGGTTCGCCACCGCGGCGTTCAACGTGGGTGCCACCATCGGCCCCTGGTTCGGAGGGCTCGCGATCAGCGCGGGGTTCGGCTACCGCTCGCCGGTGTGGGTGAGCGCGCTGCTGATGGTCCTCGCGCTCGCCACCGCCGGTGTGACGCTGGGCCTGCGGCGCGCCTCGGCGGGCGCCCAGGAGGAGATACCGGTGGTCTGACGCCCCATCCCAACGTGTGGAGTGCGGGTGGTCGGCGAACGCTGTTCGGCGTACGCCGAGTGGGAGAGGTCGCGGCGGGTCGCGGCCGCTCCCACTCGGCTCGTTCGGCCGGTGCCGGTGTGTCAGTGCACGCTGCCGGACAGTTCCAGCACGAGACCGGCGACCGCCTCCGGCTCGCGCAGCGTCGGAAGGTGGTCACAGCCCTGCATCCGCACCAGACGGCAGCCCGGAACGCGCTGCGCCATCTCCTCGTTGCACTGGATCACCTCGGCCTGGTCCCGGTCGCCCACCGCCAGCACACAGGGCGTGTCCAGCTCGCCGAGCCGGTCGAAGGCGGGCGGGTCCGGCACCTGGTACGGCTGGGTGGTGAACCAGGCGGGGATCGCCCCGCGTATGTGGGCGGCGGCCTCCGCGTCGTCGCCGACACCGGACGCCGCCCAGACGCGCAGCGCCAGGGCCACCAGTCCGTCCATGTCGCCCGCCTTGGCCAGTGTCTCGATCTCGGCCATCATGTCCGGCGAGGTGAGCCCGGCGTAGCCGGTGACGCCCGGGCACAGCAGGGCGAGTCCGGCGACCCTCGCGGGGTCGTTGAGGGTGAGGCTCACCGCCGTGGCGCCGCCCATGCTGGAGCCGACCAGGACCACCCGGCTCAGCTCGAAGTGGTCGAGGACCGCGACCAGGTCATCGACGAGTGAATACCGTGTGGTGGGCACCGGAGACCGCCCGAAGCCGCGCGCGTCGTAACGGATGACCCGGTGCCGCTCCGTAAGGCGCGGCATGACGGTGTCCCAGACGCGGGAGTCCGTGATCCCCGGATGCAGCAGAACCAGTGGCAGTCCGTCCCCTCCGGAGTCGTCCGCCCACACCTCACCGTCGTTGACCGGCACCATGAGTTCCATGGCGCAAGTCTGCTCGCGGCGCCCGGCGGGCCGCCAGCGCTTCCGGTGGTCCATGGCGGCCGCACCGCCGATTGTCCGGTTCCCACGCCCCGTTCACGCGGCCCCGCCTGTGCTGGGACGCCCGCGACCTGGCAGGACATGGCGGTGCGGGTGGGTGCGCCCGGGGTGCGGTTCAGGCCGGGTGGCGAGACCGTACGGGGTGGCTCGCCGCCGCAGGCGTACGGAGGGCCGCCGGGCCGAAGCGCCGGCGGTAGGCCGCCGGGCTGAGCCCGGTCTTGCGGCGCAGCTGGGCGCGCAGGTTGGCGGTGGTTCCCAGGCCGCTGAGCTGGGCGACCCGGTCGAGCCCGAGCCCGCCGCGTTCGATCAACCGGCAGGCGAGCGCCACACGTTCGGCGGTGAGCCAGCTCAGCGGGGTGGTGCCGAGCTGGGTGCGGAACCAGCGGTGCAGGGTGGCGGGACTGACGGCCGCGCGTGCGGCGAGGCCGGTGACGGTGAGCGGCTGGTCCAGCCGTTCCCGGGCCCAGCCGAGCACGGGCGCCAGGGAGGTGCCGGGCCGGGTGGGCACGGGGCGCTCGATGAACTGCCGCTGGCCGCCGTCCCGGTGGGCGGCGAACACCAGCCTTCGGCTCACCGCGTTGGCCACCTCGGCGCCGTGGTCCCGCAGGATCAGATGCAGACCGAGGTCGAGCGCGGCGGCGCTGCCCGCCGCGGTCAGTACGTCGCCCTCGTCAACGAACAGCACATCCGGTTCGAGGGCGACCGCGGGGTAGCGGGCGGCGAAGCTGTCCGCCCACCGCCAGTGGGTGGTGGCCCGGCGCCCGTCGAGCACTCCGGCGGCGGCCAGGACGAACGCCCCGGTGCACAGGCTCACCAGTCGGGCACCGCGTGCGGCTGCCCGCCGGATCGCCGCCAGCACCAGCGGCGAAGGA
This sequence comes from Streptomyces sp. A01, assembly GCF_059026195.1. Classification (NCBI taxonomy): domain Bacteria; kingdom Bacillati; phylum Actinomycetota; class Actinomycetes; order Kitasatosporales; family Streptomycetaceae; genus Streptomyces; species Streptomyces sp. A01. The sequence goes on from NZ_JBWLKN010000001.1 coordinate 502,718, forward strand.
TCAGCGTCGGGGTCGGGCCGGTTCGGCACGATCACGGTGTCGGCCATGTCGGCCGCCTCAAGCCCGGCCACGCCGGACAGGGTGAACATCCCGGCGTGCATCCGGACGGCGGGCGCCGCCGCGCAGAGAGTGAAGTCGTACCAGGGAAGGTCCAGTTCGGGGCGGCGCAGCCCGAAGAGTTCGGTCATCACACCCAGTTCGAACGGGTTGGACCCGTCATCGACGATCACCGCCACGCGATGCGGACGGCTCGCGGGGCGCGGCGGGCGCGTGGAGCCCGGCGGGGCCGCGGCTGCCGGACGGCCGGACGGGTCCGCCGGCTCCGGAGTCCGCGCGCCGTCCGGCTGTGTCCCGTCCGGCTGTGCCCTGTCCGGGGGTGGCCCGCCCGGTCGGAGTGCGGCGTGGTGCGAGGATTGTTGCGGCATACGCGATTCCTAGCACTCCCGCCGCCCCGCTGTCACGGCCGAGGATGGGCTGGTGAACAACGAACCCATCAGTCTGCGGGACGCGCTGGCCACCTTCGAGGCCCTGTGGAGCCCCCGCATCGTCACCCGAGTCAACGACTACGACGTCCGGATCGCCAAGGTGAAGGGCGAACATATCTGGCACGTCCACGACAGCACCGACGAGTTCTTCCTGGTCCTCGACGGCCGGCTGAGTATCGGCCTGCGCGACGGCGGCACGCCCGAGGGCGCGGTCGGTCCGCGGGCCGAGCGTGAGGTCACCCTGCCCCAGGGCGCGGTCTTCGTCGTACCGCGCGGCGTCGAGCACCGGCCGTACTCGACAGCCGGAGCCTCGATCCTCGTCTTCGAGCCGAGCGGCACGCTGTCCGTCGGTGACCGGCACGATCCCGTGCCGACGCACGTCGACGCCACCACCGGGCACGAGCTCGGCTGAGGTCAGCCGGCCGGGTGCCCGTCGGTGGCGCCCGGCGCATCGGCCTGACCTCGGTGGGGCGACCGGGGCACCTTGTCGCTCATCACCTCGGCGCAGAGAGTGGCGCAGGTGCGGTTGATGAGCCGGGAGACGTGCATCTGGGAGATGCCCAGCTGCTCGGCTATCCGGCTTTGCGTCATGTCGCAGAAGAAACGCAGATAGAGGATGTGCCGCTCGCGTTCGGGCAGCTGGCTGAGCTTCGGCCTGACCGCCTCGCGGTCGATGACCTGGTCGAACCCGGGCTCCTGGTCGGCGAGGGTGTCGATGAGCGAGTAGCCGTCCTCGGTGCCGGACAGCTCGGCGTCCAGTGACAGGGCGCTGTAGCTGTCGAGGGCCTGCATGCCGAGCCGTACGTCCTCCGGGCTGAGCCCCGTGAACTCGGCGATCTCATCGACGCCGGGAGTGCGGTCGTCCAGTGAGGACGACAGCTCGCGGCAGGCGGCTCGTACCTGGTTGCGCAGTTCCTGCACCCGGCGCGGGACGTGCACCTCCCACATGTGGTCGCGGAAGTGCCGCTTGACCTCGCCGACGACGGTGGGCACGGCGAAGCTCTCGAAGGCGATCCCGCGTGTCGGGTCGTACCGGATGACGGCCTTGACCAGGCCGAGTGCCGCCACCTGGCGCAGGTCCTCCAGGGCCTCGCCGCGGTTGCGGAACTGCCGGGCGAGCCGGTCGGCCATGGGAATCCAGGCGGAGATGATCTGTGCGCGCAGCGCGTCCTTCTCGGGTCCGTCGGGAAGGACGGACAGTTCCCGGAAGGCGGCCGCGGTGTCGGGTGCATCGTCGTGCGGATGCTTCGAGGGGCGCTTGGCTTGTGCTCGTACTCGTACAGTCGTCATGGGACAGCTCCCGGAACGGCGGACGATTCTCCACGGGAGCGCACGAAGCCGGACCCCGGCACGATGCGGGGACGGCAGGTGTACCCGCCCCCGTGGTGCGTGCCTTCGGTCCGAAGCACGGTGCTCATTCACCCTTCTGGCCCGGGCCGGATGCCGCCCCGCGACTGGCGGAGAAGTTTCCGAAAAGGGACCGATCGGGCACTGTCCACCGTAGCCACTTCCACCCCAGAACGCATCAGGCGAGTCCGCTCGGCCTGCGGAGGCCGGGCTGCGGTGCTCGGCCGTGTCCGGCGGGTCGTGCCGGGGGAGCGGGGGAGTCCCTGCCCGTGCGTCGTGGTCTGCGGGTGGGCTCGTGGCTGGTCGCGCAGTTCCCCGCGCCCCTGGTGGGGCGCGCTCCCTTGGGGTTGGTGGCCTGGGGAGGTCTGTGGGCGGTCCGCCTCGCGGAGTCGGGGGCGGGGGAGTCCCTGCCCGTGCGCTGTGGAGTGCGGGTGGGCTTGTGGCTGGTCGCGCGGTTCCCCGCGCCCCTGGTGGGGCGCCCCCGCTTGGGCTTGGTGGCCTGGGGAAGCCTGTGCTCGGCCCGCTACGCCACGCCGCGGGGGCGGAACTGGACGCTGATGCGCGGGCCGACGGGCTTGCTCGTCTTGGGGATCGCGTGGTCCCACGTGCGCTGGCAGGAGCCGCCCATGACGATCAGGTCGCCGTGGCCCAGGGCGCGCCGCAGGGCCGGGGCGCCGCCGTCGCGCGGGCGCAGCATCAGCTGGCGGGGCTCCCCGACGGAGACGATGGCGACCATCGTGTTCTGGGTGGCGCCGCGGCCGATCCGGTCCCCGTGCCAGGCGACGCTGTCCCGGCCGTCCCGGTAGTAGCAGAGCCCGGCGGTCGCGAAAGGTTCGCCCAGTTCGGGCCCGTAGTGCTCGCTGAGCCGGGAGCGGGCCGCGTCCAGTACCGGGTGGGGGAGCGGGTCCCCGGTTCCGTAGAAGGCGAGCAGCCGGGGGACGTCGACGACCCTCTCGTACATCTGCCGCCGCTCCGCGTGCCAGGGCACGGCGTCGACCAGGGCCTCGAACAGCGCGTCGGCGCCGGTCAGCCAGCCGGGGAGTGCATCGATCCAGGCGCCGTGCGCCATCGTCGTACGGCGGGCGGCCGTCAGCGGACCCAGGCCGATGTCCTCAGCCGCGTCGAAGAGTGAACCTTGCAGGGTGACCGCCATGTCTTCCAGCATACGCACCAAATAGAACACGTGAGCGATTATGGCTGGCGTGCGCTGCCCTGGCGACCCGGCGGGCCCGCGCCGCGCACCTCCGGCGGTCCGCTGCCACGCGCCGGGGCTTGGGCGCCCGGCCCTCCCGGGCCTGGCGGAACTCGCCTCCGGGGCGGCGCGCCGGAAAGCGGCGGCTGTCCGGCGCGTGCGGCCGCCTCAGTCGGCGGGCGCCGTGAATTGGTGGGAACGCACAGGTCGCCTCGCGGACTTTTCGATGTCAACATGTGGTCATGGGCCGCTCCCGGTTTCCGTCGGCCTCCACTGCCACAGGCCGACGCTCGGAGGGTAGTGATCGCCCGCCCTCGCGCTCGATACTGAGCGTGCGCAGCATCGCTGGACAGATCTTCGTGCTGCAAGTGCTGATCGTGCTCCTGATCGTCGCCGCAGGCGTGGCGGCACTTGTCCTGCACGTCGAGCGCGATGGCGAACAGGTCGCCCGCACCCGGTCAGTCGCCGTCGCCGAGACGTTCGCCGACTCGCCCGGCATCGAGCGGGCGCTGCGTTCCCGCGATCCGACGGCCGTGCTCCAGCCACGCGCCGAAGCCGCCAGGAAGGACACCGACGTCGACTTCGTCGTCGTCATGACCACCGACGGGGTGCGGTACACCCACCCCATCCGGGACCGGATCGGCAAGAAGTTCGTCGGCGACATAGGCGAGGCGCGCGCCGGCCACCAGCACACCGAGACCGTCCAGGGAACCATCGGCGAAGTGGTGCAGGCGGTGGTTCCCGTCACCGGTCCCGACGGCGAGGTCGTGGGCCTGGTCTCCGCCGGAATGCGGACCAGCAGGGTCAGCGAGTCCCTCAACGACGAGCTGCCGATCCTCCTCGGTGGCGGCGGAATCGGACTCGCCCTGGCCATGGCGGGCACCGCGCTCGCCAGCAGGCGGCTGCGCCGCCAGACGCACGGCCTGGACCCCGCCCGGATGACACGGATGTACGAACATCACGACGCGGTCCTGCACGCGGTCCGTGAGGGTGTCCTCATCCTCGGCGGCGACCGGCGGCTCGTGCTCGCCAACGACGAGGCGCGGCGGCTCCTCGCCCTGCCCGCCGACGCGGAAGGACGGCACGTGACCGACCTGGGGCTCGATGGGCCCGTGGTCGAGATGCTGGCCTCCGGACGGGTGACGACCGATGAGGTGGTCACCGCGGGGAACCGGCTGCTGGCGGTGAACAACAGGACCACGGACCGCCACGGCGGCCCGCCCGGCACCGTGGCGACGCTGCGGGACACCACCGAGCTGCACACCCTCACCGGCAGGGCCGAGTCGGCCCGCAAGCGGCTGCGGCTGCTGTACGACGCGGGCGTGGAGTTCGGTACGACGCTCGACGTGCGGCGGACCGCTGAGGAGCTGGCCCGGGTGACCGTGCCCCAGCTGGCCGACTTCACCAGCGTCGACCTGGTGGAGGCCGTCCTGCTGGGCGAGGAGCCGCCCGCCGGGGGCGCCGCGGAGATGCGCCGGACGGCTCTGCGCGGCATCCGCGACGACCACCCCCTCTATCCGGCGGACCAGCTCATCGACTTCGCCGCTTCCACGCCCCAGGCGCAGGGCTTCGGCAGTGCCCGTGCGGTCATCGTTCCCGACCTGCGCGAGTCCCAGGGGTGGCGGGCCCAGGACCCCGAGCGCGCCCAGCGCATCCTCGACTACGGCATCCACTCCCTCATCGCGGTCCCGCTGCGGGCCCGCGGCGGTGTCCTCGGCGTCGTGAACTTCTGGCGCTCGATGAAACCGGAGCCGTTCGAGGACGACGATCTGGCACTCGCCGAGGAACTGGTCGCGCACGCGGCGGTGTGCGTCGACAACGCCCGCCGCTACACGCGCGAGCACGCCATGGCGGTGACGTTGCAGCAGAGCCTGCTGCCGCGCGGCCTGCCCGAGCAGAGCGCGCTCGACGTCGCGTACCGCTATCTGCTGGCGCAGGCCGGGGTCGGCGGCGACTGGTTCGACGTCATCCCGCTGCCCGGCGCGCGCGTCGCGCTGGTGGTGGGCGACGTCGTCGGCCACGGCCTGCACGCGGCCGCCACCATGGGGCGGCTGCGCACGGCGGTCCACAACTTCTCCTCGCTCGATCTGCCGCCCGACGAACTCCTCGGCCACCTGGACGAGCTGGTCAGCCACATAGACCAGGACCACACAGCGACCGGCGGCGCCGCCGCCGTCACCGGCGCGACCTGCCTGTACGCCATCTACGACCCGGTCGAACGGCGCTGCACCGTGGCCCGGGCCGGCCACCCGCCGCCCGCCGTCGTCAGCCCTGACGGCACCGTGGAGTTCCCCGAGGTGCCCGCGGGGCTGCCCCTCGGGGTGGCCGGTCTGCCCTACGAGGCCGCCGAGCTGTCGCTCCAGGAGGGCAGCCGGCTCGTCCTGTACACCGACGGGCTCATCGACCACCGGGGCAGGGACATCGACGTCGGGCTCGGTCTGCTGCGTGACGCTCTGACCGGGCCTGACCGGGGCCCGGAGGAGACCTGCCAGACCGTCCTCGACCAGCTCCTCCCGGAACACCCGGACGACGACGTGGCGCTGATCGTCGCCCGCACCCGTACGGTGCCCGCCGACCAGGTCGGGCACTGGGACGTGGCGTCCGACCCCTCCGCCGTCTCCACGGTGCGCGCCGCGGTCTCCGAGCGGCTGGGGGAGTGGGGGCTGGACGAGGAGGCGTTCACCACCGAACTCATCCTGAGCGAGCTGATCACCAACGCCATTCGCTACACCTCGGGCCCGATCCAGGTGCGCCTGATCCGCGACAGCCGCCTGATCTGCGAGGTCTCCGACTCCAGCAGCACCGCTCCGCACCTGCGCTACGCCGCCACCACGGACGAGGGCGGTCGCGGCCTGTTCCTCGTGGCCCAGTTCGCCGAGCGCTGGGGCACCCGGTACACGCCCACCGGAAAGGTCATCTGGACCGAGCAGGCGCTGAACGGCGGCGTGTGACGAGCCGCCCACTCCGTCGCCGTGCCCTGTCCGCGCCGGGACCGGCACGGCGCCGGGCGGGCGGCTCGTCCCCCAGCCGCCCGCCCGGCGCTCGCGCCCTCGGTGCCGCGCTACCGCGAGCGGACCGCGATGACCCCGGAGACGGCCACCGGCCCGGCCGCCGGGCCGGTGCTCCGGGCGGTCAGGGTCCAGCGGTACGACCCGCTGGGCACCTTCTTGCCGCCGGAGGTGCCGTCCCAGCTTGCGGTGATCTTGCCGCGGGTCAGCCCGCCGGTGCGTGTGCTGACCACCTTGCCGCCCGGTGTCCGCCGCACGGTCAGCTCCCAGCCGGCGACGGGCCGCGAGGTGTGCCATGTGGCATTCCAGACGCCACCGCTTCGCGTGTCGAGCGCGGTCGGCGCCACCTTGGCGATCACCGAAGGCGGTGCGGTGCGCACCTGCGGCCACTTCACCGCCACGTCGCCCGAGGCGTCGAGCCAGGCCACCGCGCCACCGAAGCGGTCGACCGCCCAGAAGCGGCCGCGCCGGTCCTGCGGGGCGGGTACGGGTGACGGCAGCGGCGCCAGCTCATGGGTGCCCGCCTCCCCGTCGGGCACCGCGCCGGGGAAGTACGTGATCATCAGCTTGCCGGCCGCGATGTCCTGGCTGACCAGGTAGCCGTCGGCCAGTTGCGCGTAGCCGGAGGGCACGCCGATGAGCCGCTTCGTACCGCGGTCGTACACGCCCGCCTCCCCGTCGGGCCCGCATGACCAGTAGATCCAGCGGCCCACGACCTGGAGGTCCCGCACGGCGCAGGGCGCGCCGACCGGCTCCGTGGCGGTCTCGGTCATGGACGGCAGCGTGACCGTCTTGACCGTGCCGCGCGTGCTGCCCGGAGTCCACAGCGTGCTGCCCCACAGCGCGGCCGGCCCCGGCGCCCCGGCCCGCAGGACCTTGGAGCCCTGGCGTACCTCCTGGCGCGTCTCGTAAGGGCGGACCACCTGGTACGCGCCGGACGCGGCGACGACCTCGGGGACGCCGTACGTCGTGTGCGCCACGGACGACTCGCCCGTGCCCGTCAACCGCAGGCAACTGCCGTAGCAGTTCTCGTAGTGGCCGCCGGAGCCGGGATCTCCGGTGTCGTCACCCGGCACCCAGTACCCCAGGTCGGCCAGATCCTCGGGCGGCGCGGCGGTCAGCTCCCCGTCCGCGGACAGGCTCAGCGCGGAACCGGCCAGCCGGGTCCCGTCGTACGGCTGGGTGGCCCGGGCGTCCTCGGCGGCGACCAGCACCCGCCCGTGGTCGACGGCGAGACCGCCGACCTCCCACACCGACACGGGGGGCAGTTCCACGCGCGGGGCGACGCCGGGCGCGCCGTCCGCGCCGGGGGTGACGCTCTGCAAGGCCCAGTGCTTCGCGTCGCTGCCGCCCTCCACGATGACGCTGCCGTCCCCGGGCGTGACGAAGGTGCCACGGGAGCGGGGCAGCAGGGTGCGCGCGGGGCCGCCCGCGATCGGCATGGCGCGTACCGGATGCCGCGCGTCGTCGGGTCCCACGTACACCAGCCAGTCGCCGACGACGGCCATCTCGGTGTGGAAGTCCTTGACCCCGTCGAGCGCCTCGATGTGCGTGCCGGGACGGTCCGGGTGGGCGCGGTCGATGACGTACGCGTCGGAGACGTCGAACTTCTTGTCGACGGACATGAAAACGATCTTGTCTTCGGTCAGCCGTGGGTACTCCACGACGCCGAAGTCGCCGGTGTCCAGCAGCGTCATGTGCGCCGAGGCGAAGTCGATCAGCGCGGTGCGGTACGCGCCACCGCCCACCGGCTTGTACCAGAAGGCCGCGCCGCGCGCGTCGGAGGCGGGGGTCAACACGGCGCCCTGCATGGTGTCGGGCACACCGGAGACCGGCCGGTCAACCGGCGCCCCGCCGCCCGCGCGCGCCTCAAGGAGGCGCAGCGTGTATTTGCCGCCGGTCTTGCGCACGGTGACCATCCGGTCCTCGGCGAAGATGCCGGTGGCCGTGTCGGTCTCCGGCAGGTCGAAGGGGACCACCTTGCCGGTCGCGTAGTGCCTGATGCGGTACTTGTCGGTGTTCCATGTGCGCTCCAGGCCCAGACCGCCGTTGAACGCCTGCGCGTTGGGCAGGTCGCGTACGGTCCTGCCGTCGTCGCCGACCCAGGTGGAGGTGCCGCCCGGGTCACGGGGCTGCGTCGATGTCAGATACCCGGTGTCGTCGGCGGTCAGCAGACCCGCCGCCCTGGGGTCCGCCATCCGCTCTCCGGGGATGGTGGTCGACGGCATGGCCTGCGGGCCTGCCGCCCGGTCGGCCGCTGACGCCGGTGCGGCGGTCACGGCGAGCGCGGCGGTCAACGCGAGCGCCGCCGCCACGGCGGTCGCCGCACTCCCGCGCTTCGCACCCCTCAGGCCGCGCGCACCACCCGCCGCCCATCCTTCACGTGGCTCTCGCGGGTCTCGTGGCCTTCGTGGCTTTTGTCGATGGCTCAGTCTTCGAAGCACTCTGTTCCTCCGCCTTCACAGCCCTGTCGTGTCGGCAGGTGAGACCGGTGAGAGGGAGGTGGGGTTGTGGAAAAACGAGGGCATGAAACGGGACGAAATGCTCCGCAATGCCCGCGTCACCAGGGCTTCTTCGGCGCGTTGGGCGCCGTTCACGCAGAGGCTGTGAGTCGCCCCGCGGAGTCGCCCCGCGTCGGCGGCCAGGTCCAGCGCAGCTCCGTCTCGGCGGGGGCGCCAGGGGAGCCGTCCGGGGCGACGGCGACCAGCCGCAGCACCGAGACGTCCTCACCAGCGGCGCGGCGCAGGGACTTCACGTAGTACACGTCGTCACAGATCCGGCCGACCGCCTCGCGCCCGCCGTCCGGGAGCATCCGGTACAGGTCGTAGAACCACACCCCGGACTCGGCCAGCCGCCAGGACAGGAACACCTCAGCGTCGTCCCCGGCGAGGTGGGCCGCGTCGATCCGGAAGCCGGAAGGCCGGGCGGGGCGGGGGAGCCGGCGGGCGCCGAGCAGTGCGAGTTCGCCGATGTTCACCGCGTACGGGCCGCCGCGCGCGGCCGTCACGCGGACGCCGATCGCCGCGATCGTGCGGCCCCGGAACGCGCCGAGCGGCAGCGTCGCCGTGCGCCAGCCCCGGCTCGCGCGACCGGCTGCCAGCCAGACGAAGCGGTCCGGGGCGTCGGCGAAGACCAGCCCGGTCTCCAGGCCGCTGTCTCCCCCGGGGTGGCCGGTGCGGTACGTGAGCGACAGCCGCTCGCCGCCCGCCACGGCGAGCGCGGTCTTGAACAGCCGCACCGTGGTCGCGTTGTCCGGCCCGAGGACGCCGGATATCCGCAGTGACGAGCCGCCGTCGTACGCCTGCGTGTAGTCGTAGTCGACGGCGAGCGGCGCCCCCTGACCGCCGCTGCGCGCCCAGAACTGCCAGGTCGGCAGGATGTCCTGGATGCTCGCGTTGCTCCACTCGCGCTCCCCGGCCCGCCTCCCTTCGAGGAAGAAGGCCCGCCCGTGGCCGGTGTTGAAGCGGGTGACGAAGGGGAAGGCCCCGATGACCGAGCGCTCCGTGATGTACCGGGCGACGCCGTCCCACTTCCTGTGGTTGTCCGGGTCGCGGGGCTTGCCGTCATCCTCGTCCGGCCATGGCTCGTACTCCGTGCGGCCGGTGCGTGTCGGGTCCTCGTTCGGGCCCGACCAGTAGCGCCGCTCCCGCTGGAAGACCGCCTGCTGCGCGTCGGGGTTCTCCCGGTCCGGGAAGCGGTCCCACGCGAAGTGCGAGCCGAACAGGGCCCAGCTCGTCCGCGCCGGTTTCCCTTCGGGGAAGACCAGCCGGGTGTCGTAGGGCGGGTTGTAGCCGTACTTCTCGTTCTCGGTGCCCAGGAACGCCACCTCGTACGGGTCCAGACCGAGCCGCCGCGCCGTGGCCCGTGAGGTCTCCACCCGGTCCTTGTCCCAGGCGTAGTTGGCGAACAGGCTGTGCGCGCCGGGGGTCCGACCGTGGAGCACCCAGGGGGCGTTGGTGTCGTTGAACGCGTTCTGGTAGGCGAGCCGCCCGCTGACCAGCAGCGTGTCATACCACTGGAAATGGAAGCCGTCCGGCGCCGTGGCGCGCAGATACGCCAGCATCTCCATCAGTTTCTCCGCGTCGGCCGTGGAGATGGTGGCTTCCTGGTTGATGAAGTAGCCGTCGAAACCGAAATAACCCGCCATCTCGATCAGCTTGTCCGCCACCGGGAAGGACCCGTCGGCCCGCTGCTCCAGATAGTCGGCGAACACCCCGGGCCTGGGCCAGAACCAGCAGCCCAGGCTCTTCACCCCGTTGCGGTGGGCGGCGTCGGTGTACGCGGGGTTGGGCGGGTTGACCAGTCCGTGCACGGGCTCGTCCGTGGGCGAGCCGTCGACGGGCAGGCCGTGCCAGGAGCCGTACAGGTCGGTGTACTGCCAGAACCGCAGCAGGCGCCGGGCGAAGACGTCGTTGTACTTGTGGGCGGTGAAGAAGGTGTTGTCGTAGTCGAAGCTGAGGTTCATCACCTTCGGCCCTGTCGCCAGTGCCGGGTCGGCCTGCGTCGGGGCGAACGGCGCGATCGTCCGGGCGAGCGGCACCCGCGAGCGGAAGTACCGGGCCCAGCGGTCGGTGCGCGGACTCCAGTTCTTGATCCCGGCGGCGTCGTAGCCGTGCATGAACGGCTGGTGCGGTGCGCGGGCGGCGGGCGCGCCCGTGGCGGCACGCGCCGCGGGGCGGAACGCGCCCGCCGGGGCGCCGAGTCCGACGGTGACGCCCGCCGCGCCGAGCATGCCGATGAACGTTCTCCGGTCCATGGGATGCGCTCTCCCTTCCTGGGCCGCGGCGGGAAGCCGCGGTGGGCGGTCTCGTACGGGCACGGGGCGAGCGGCCACCGCCGCCTGTCCCGGAGGGTGTTTACGAACGGGACGAGGCGTCGTGCGCCGCGCGCACCCGGGTGACGAAGTCCCCGACGAACGGGTCGGCGATCTTCACGGGGCCGACCTGGTGGTGTTCCACGGGATCGACCGTGATCATCGACGCCTCGGCGGCACGGGTGTCCATCGCCTTCCGCTCCGCCGCGGCCTTCGCCGGGTCACCGGCCTCGATCGCCTGGAGCGCGGACAGTCCGTGCCCCATCGCCCGCCCCCACAGCTCGGTCGCGTCCAGCCAGCGGGAGGCGTCGGAGAGGAAGAGGGCGTCGGGCACGCCGTCGCGAAGGGTCCGCGGTACGGCCGTGATCGCCCGCACGGTCGGCCGCAGCGCGCGCACCGCCCGCGCCGGAGAGGTCGCGTACGTCTTCCAGAAGGCGTCCAGCCGCGCGCTGAGCAGCGGCGCCTGCGGCTGCCACAGGTCCCGGCCGAAGGTCGGCGCGGCGTGGTTGAGGTCGACGAACCACCGCATGGCCGCCGCCACCCGCTCATCGCCTCCCGCCAGGTACAGCGCGGCCTGGCGGCCGGAGCGGGCCCGGTCGTAGCCGCGGTCGTTCCATGAGAAGTCCGACATGGTGAACACGGCGGGCTTGCTGGCCGCCTCCTGGTTCATCGGGTTGGAGACGATGCCGCTGAGGTGCCCGGAGAGCCCCGGCTCACGCTTGTCGTAGGGCGCGAGCAGCAGCCGCCCCTTGGTCTGGCCGAAGTCGTTGACCGGATAGTTGTCCCAGACGAAGACCTTGCGGCCGAAGAGCCTGGCGGCCTGCGCCGACTGACTGATCGTGATCTCGGGCGGCACCACGTCCGTCCCGGTCCACATCACCCGCACCGCCGGGTCGAGCGAGGTGCGCAGGGTCTGCTTGTACGTGGTCTCCTTCAGGTCGCCGTACTCCGTCGGCACCATCTGGAGCGCGTTGGTGCCCTGGTGCGTGGCGATGAAGTCGCGCTGCACCGTGTTCAGCAGCCGCACCTGCGCGGCGGCCGCCGGGCCCCGGCCCGGGGCGCCGAACTCCTTCTCGTCACCCGCGCAGTTCCACCGCGTGTAGCTGATGTCGTCCAGCGGGAGGGAGAACGACCGCACCCCGGCGTCGTACATGGCCTGGAGTTTGGCGGTCAGCGCCTTGGTGTCACCGGGGTCCGAATAGCAGATGGAGGCGCCCGGCGAGACGGCGAAGGTGAAGCGGACGTGGTTCTCCCGCGCCCGCTGCGCCAGCTTCGTCAGTTCGGCGAGCTTGTCCGCCGGGTACGGCTCGCGCCACTTCTCGCGGTGGTACGGGTCGTCCTTCGGCGCGTACACATAGGTGTTGGACTTCATGTCGCCGAGGAAGTCCAGTTGGTCGAGCCGCTCGGCGTTGGTCCACGGAGGTCCGTAGAACCCTTCGATGCTGCCGCGCAACGGCATCGAGGGATAGTCGGACACGGCGGCCCCGGCGATCCGGGGGGCACCCCTGTCCGGCCCGGTGAACAGCTGGCGCAGGGTCTGGACGGCGTAGTACTGGCCGGCGGCGTCCGTGCCGCCCAGCGCCACCGTGCCCCCGCCCGCACGCCGGTCCACGCGCAGCGCGTAGCCCTCCTCGCGCTCGGGGACCGTGCTGCCGGACAGGGCCTTGGCCAGGTCGGGGCGGGTGGCGGGGCCGAGCAGGAAGGCCAGCGGCGCGTGGCCGGTGGCGCGCTCGGTGACGTCGATCCGCCGGACGCCGTGGGCGCGCAGCGTGTCGGTGAGCAGGGTGCGCGCGGCCCGGTCGGTGCCCGCGCCGATGACGACCTCGGCCCTGCGCGGCAGCGCCAGATCCGCCCCGGCGCGGCTGATGTGCTGCGGCGTCGGGGACACCGTGGGAAGCGGCTGGACCGGTCCGGCACCGCTGTGGCGTTCGGCGCGGGGCGCGGGCGTTCCGGAAGCCGGATAGGCGGCGGCCATCGAGGTGACGGCGAGGAGGGCGGCGAGCGTTCTGCTGAGCCGGGGCATGGGTCCTCCAGGGCGAGGGCTGCGGCGTGCGCGAGGGCGCGGGTGTTCTCGCTGAGCCGTTGTCGAGTGGCGCTGTTCCTGAGTGACCTTCGGACGGCCGTGCGCTGCGGTTGAGCGGCCGGACGTGTGCGGTGGCCCGGTCGCGTCGGCTGCGCCTCTCACGTCTGGACCAATGGTCTAGACGTGTGCCGCTGATTGGAGCAGAAGGGGAAGCGGAACGGCAAGGGGGCACAGGAGGGGGAGGGCGCCCTGGGTGGGCGCGGCGCGGGGCGGCGGCACCCGCCTTCCGCGGCCGGTGCCGCCGCTGGAGCCCGTCGTTCCCGTCCCGCGCCGCGCGTCCCGCTGCCGCGCGTCCCGCGTGCTACGCGCTGTGCGGCGGTCGCGGGAGGATGCCGTGGCGTACGGCGCTTTCCACGGTCCTGGCGAGTTCGGCCGCGTCCTTGGTGAAGCCGGAGATCAGCAGCCGGCTGCCGCCCTTGGTCTTGATGCGGCAGTGCACGTCCCAGCCCAGAGGGCGGCAGAGCGCGTTGTCCTGGCCGGAGTCCCCGGCCGACTCGATGTGCTCCCACGGGAAGACGCGCGACTCCCCGGTGCAGTGGTAGGCCAGGCCGCCCTCCCGCACCGTGAACACCTCACCGCTGCGGTTGGACCACCGCAGACCATTGGAGATGCCCGACCACAGGCAGGCCAGGGACAGGCCGAGCAGCAGGCCGGGGAGGGTGCCGCGGCTCACGGAACCGCCGGTGTCCTCGAAGGCGCGGAAGATCAGCGGAGTCGCGACGGCAGCGGCGGCGATCCCGACGACCAGTGCCACCACGGCTGTCCGGCCGCGCCTGCGGTCGTCCGTCTCGTACCGCCGGACTACTCTGCCCAGCGCCTTCTCAGCCGCCGACACCATCGCTGCCCCCTTGCGAGCCACTGCCGGAACCCGCCGCCGGTACGGCCGCCGTGTTCAACGACCGTGTCATGGAAGTGTGTTGTGGTCCGACGGCATTGTGCCGGGCCCTCGATCGCCACAGCAAGGCTGCCCCAGGTCCGGTCCGGGTCCGGGGCCGGGTCACTGGACCGGAGCCGCCTCAGCCGTACCGCTCGATGTGCGCGTGGCCGGGCGGGTATGGCGAGAACGACGTGGTCCCCACGGACCAGTAGGTGCTGGTGCCGTATACGGCCGCGACACTGCTCATCAGCGCTGTGGTGGGCATCTCCGGGCCGCGTTCGCCGGTCCAGGCGGTGCCGCTCCAGCGGAGGCAGTGGGCCCGCTTCTGGTCCCAGATGGAATGCCTCGAAAACCGAGCGGTGGACGGTGCTGAACAGGCGTGAATGCAATCGGAGCAGCGCCTGATTTCCCTGTTCAGGCTGCCGCTCTTCCTGGAGGAAGCCCGTTGCGGTCGCAGCTCACGGTCTACGTGTGCGAGCACGACGGGTTCTGCGTCTTCGTAGCGGTGGTGATAGTCCAGCGGCACATGGGGGTCGCCGCTGGTCTGCTGGCCGCCGGAGTGGCGAGCCTACGTCGTCAGGGTTTCGTATTCTCCGAACAGGAGGGTGGGTTCGGCGAGGATGTCCCGGTCGAGCTCGCTCTTGTAGATGAGGTCGATGCTGCCGTAGCGGGCCTGCTCGTAGGCGAAGCCGAGCTCGGCCACCGCCTTGCGGACAGCCTCCTCGGACGGACCTTCGATCTCGATGAAGGTGGGCAGGGCGGGCCAGGTGTCGAGGTCGTACTTGATGTCGCCGATCTGCCACTCCTCGCGGTAGTTCTGCTGGAACCGGACCTGGCGGAGCCCGACAGCCTTGAGGAGTTCAGCTGTCTTGTCGAGGTCGTTGACCTCGATCTCGATCTCGGTGGTGCCGTTGATGGTGGTGGCGTCGCTGACCTGCTTGAGGGTCAGGGTGGTTTTGCCGCCTTCGTCGCGGAGGCGCAGCCACTGTTCGCCCTGGACGGTGTCGTTCTCGAAGATCAGCCGGGTGAACATGGTCTTGTCGAAGACGAGCTGTGCTCCGGCGGTGCGCAGCTGGTCGCGGACCGCGTCGACGTCGATGTTGAGGAACTTGGCCTCGTACTCGTTCTGGGCCATCGCTGTGGACTCCTGGGGATTGTTTTTACGCGGTCAGGTTATGACAGTCGCTCTCGCGCAGCCGGACGACCTCGTCGCATGCCTCTCCCGCTACGAACTTTTCCACAGGGAGGCAGAGGTCCATGCGCTGTATGCATACCCCGGTGTGGAATTCGCCTGTTGTGCTGCGGTAGAGGCGTACGCCGTAGTAGCCCTCTTCGCAGTCGGTGGGGTTGTTGTAGCGGCAACGGGCGCAGGTGCCCGGCAACCGTAGCGGGCGTATGTGCTTGACGATCAGCTCTCGGCCACCCGGTAAGCGGTAAGCCATGCGGAAACCGGAGGTGCCGGCGATGAGGCGCACCTCCTGAAGTTCGGCGTCGAGCTCGTCCAGCAGGAGGTCGATGGCGCGGAGGGAGTCGTCACCGTCGGCCAGTGAGGACAGGACGCGGACCGAGAGGCTGGCTGAATACTTGCTGAGAAGCCGGTGTACGCGAGGTACGTGCCCGCGGTGGGGTAGTACGACGTTCGCGCGGGCATCAAGCCCGAGATCCATGGCGAGCATGATCGACTCGTCGAGCGCGTCGATCTTGCGTTGTGCGAGAGCGGGGTTTCGGTAGCGGAAGTTCTGCACCTGGGCGAGTTCTTCAGGGGTCGTCCCGAAGACGGAGAAGTTGATGCGGTCGAGACCGGACCGGGCACAGTCGGCCAGTACTCGGCGGCCGTTCTCCCCGTTTGAGGTCACGCTCACGGCGTAACCGCTCTCCTTGGCAGCGGCCACTATGCCCGGCAGCTGCGGGTGGAGGGTCGGTTCGCCGCCGGTCAGATGTACCTCGTTGAAGTCCAGTGCCTGACGAAGGCGAATGAGACTGTAGCGGAAGGCTTCGTCGGGGAAGACCGGTGCGCTGAGGAACCGGGACCCGTTGGTGGCCGCGTAGATGGACACACGCCCGGACGGGCCGGACGTCGCGAATTTTCCCACCTGGTACGTGCGATTGTCCGCGCTTACGGGAGTTCCCTCGTTGTGGCAAAAGATGCAGGTCATGCCACACGAGTCGATGACTTTGACGCGGAGGGTGCGGTCCATGGTGACCGTGATGGGGACCGTGCTGTCGATGTCGGCTAACGCGGGATGGTGGATCATGGATGATCCCTTTCGCCGGACGGGCTCCCTGTGGGTAAGAAGCCGGGCATGGTGAGGAGGCGGCCCGAGAACGTGCACGGAGCGAGAGCGGTCTGTTCGTGAGCCGCTCTATGACCCGCCCGGCCGTCGAGCTCGGCTCTCAGACGGCCGGGCGGGCAAGAGGTTCGTTATGGGTGGGCACGGGGGAGCCAGCCCGCTGTGCCCGGATGCGCGCCCGCAATGAACCCGTTCATGGGGAGGGAGCTGAGGCCAGTGCCAGGCCGACCATGAGGCCGCATGAGGCGCTGATGCCGATGATGAACAGAAGGCCGGCGTAACGGCCGATGGCTCGTATCACGGCATCCGCCCTTCGGTGACGTGCGCGCACGGCCTGTGCATGTGATCTGCTGCGGCTCGCCCTCGCTTGACGGCGGTTCTTCGCATCAGGCCGATCACGACTGGGCTTCTCGTCGGGGCATGAGGCGCAGTAGCGCCCACACCGTCTTCCCGACCGGCTGGCGGGGCCGGTGCCCGACCTGCGCGGAGAGAGCCTTAACGAGCGGAAGACCACGGCCGTGTTCATCTTCAGCTGTTGCCGCCAGCGCTCTCGGCCGACGGGGGCTGCTGTCTGAGACCTCGATGAGGCAGGTGTCTTCCCAAGAGGTCAGTCCGACCTCGAAAAGGTGGCCGGGGACGCCGTGCACGGCCGCGTTCGAAGCCAGTTCACTCGCGATCAGGACGGCGCCGTCGATGTCGTCGTGGGCGAACCCCCAGCCGCGGAGCGTCTTCTCCACCTGGGTGCGCACGAGAGCGGCGCACTTGGCAGTCGCGGCGAACTGCATTTGCCATCTTTCGGTGGTCTGCGGGTCCTGTGTGGCCATCGCTTGCATCGCGTCCCCTCGTCGCAGGCGGTTGGGGGACTACTGCACCGCGTGAAGACATCACAGGATCAGGCCACGGTGATTACCCAACGTGGGTAACATCGGTGTGGCTGACCGCCCGCCCAGTACGCCGCTTCCAATACGGCCGAGGAGCGCACGTGTCCGGACCGCAGCCCTACTCAGGAGTACCTCCTGAGTTACTGGCAAGCCCTGAGTGGCAGCGGGCCTGCAGGGAGCGCGACTTCGCTCAGGTTTTCCTTCTGGCCAAGAAGAAGGCCGGCGTCTACCCGTCGCGGATCGCGGCCTTGTGCGGACTGACGCCCAGCCGGGTCGGTGAGATCATGTCCGGGCGCCGCAGCCTTGCGCACATCGACGTGATCGAACGCGTCGCTGACGGTCTTCGCATTCCCGGCGCGATGCTTGGGCTTGCCCATCGGCCCTGGGAAATCCCGGACCCCCCAGAGGCCGGCGTATCAACTTCCAACCCGCCGGTTGTACCTTCGCAGCGCACTCATACGGCTGACACAGACGCGGAGCCCAGCGGTATCGGCGATCTGCTCACGCTCGCCGACGGCAAGGTCACCCGTTCCACCCTCGTAGCTCTTCAGTTCTCGGTCGAGGACTACTGGCGGCGAGACGACGAGCACGGCGGTGCTTCACTTCGCCCTGCCGTCGTCGGGCACCTGCGGTACGTATCGCAGCTGATGAGCAGCGCCGGGGGGAGCGTACGCCGTGATCTGCAGTCACTGGCGGCTGAGCTCGCTCGCCTGGCTGGCTGGGCATACTTCGATGCCCGCCAGTACAGCATCGCGCGCACGCATTTCGCGCAGGCCCTGCGCCTGTCCCACGGGCAGGACGATTACCTCTTCATGGCCAATGTCCTGTCCTGCATGAGCCTTCAGGCGACCTACGACGGCAACCCGACCGACGCCGTCGCCCTGGCGTGCAAGGCCCAGGACTCCGCGCGCGCCGCAGGTGATCAGCCCCTTGTGATGTCAATGCTGCACATGCGGGAGGCGTTCGCCCAGGCCACCTTGCGCGACTCCATGGCGTGCCATCAAGCCATCGACCGTTCCCGCGACGCCTACGAACTCGCACGGGGCCGGCAAGCCGAGGCGCCTTCGTGGGTCCGTTACTTCCACGAGAGCAAGCTGATCGTCGACACAGGGATCGCCCTCGCTCGTCTTGGTGAAGCTGCGCGTGCCGAACCTCTCATCGCGGAGGGACTACGCCGGGAAACAGCCGCCCAGCAGCGAGGCAGAGCATTCCACGCCTTCTGGCTGGCCACCGCACAATTGCAGCAGGGCAAGGTGGAAGCCGCTTGCGGCAGCGCTGGTCTCGCGCTCGAATTCAGTGCCTCTCTCGACTCGCCGCGGGTGGCCGGGCATGTACGCGAGTTCCACCGACGTCTCGCCCCCTACGCGCGGGAGACACCGGTGATCGTGTTCGAGCAGAAGATGCGGGACGTACTCAGCTAGCCGATGACGCCGGTCGCCTCGTCCAGTAGTAGATACAGCAGCCCGACCAAGCTCCCGCTGCTGACGACCTCACGGCGGTCGATCATGCCGCGGATCTCGGAGATCGGTACCCACTCGACGCGGTCCGTCTCATTGAGCTCAGTAGGCGGCCCGGCGTAAGTGGCTCCGTCGGCACGGAAAACGTAGTGCTCGGAATCCGTGATCCCGTTCGCGGGCTGCGCGTACACCAACGGCTTCAGGCCATCCACCCGCCAGCCTGTCTCCTCCTCCACTTCCCGGGCGGCGGCCTGCTCAGGCGTCTCGTCCGCCTCGAGCAGTCCCATGGGCAGCTCCCAGCCCCACGTGTCCGTGATGAACCGGTGGCGCCACATCATCAGCACCCGCTTCTGATCGTCCACCACAGCCGCGACCGCCAGGTGCCGCAACCGCACCACGTGGTGTTCCCACCGACGGCCGTCTGGCTGCTGGACGTCGACCAGCCACAGATTGACCCACGGGTTGCTGTAGATCTGTCGCTCACTATGAACCGTCCACCGCATGCGCCGACTTCCCTTCTCGCCCTGTGTGACCTCCAGCATGTCACTACGACGAGAACCCGTCTGCCTGGGGCGTCACTTCACGGCGAGCCGCGACTTTCACAGGTTCGACCGAAACGCAGCCCTATTGGGGCAGCCTTGCACTCCAGGTTCGAGCACGCGAACGGCACTGCCCACCATGGCGAGGGGGATGGACGGCGGTTTGCCTACCGGGCCGCCGACGCCGTAGCCGGTGAGCCAGATTTCGTCGTGGGCGGCCACGACAAGACCGGTGACGCTGTTGCGGATGCGGTCAGGTGCGGCAGGACGGTCCAGGCCCCGTCCCAGCGGGTGATGACATCGCCGTACACCCAGATCTCACCGCCCGTCGCGCGGCAGACGCCGAGGGGTGGGGGCGGGTGGCGTCGGGCAGCGGCTCGCACCAGCGCCAGCTGCCGCTGTCGCCGTTCAGCAGTCCCGCCCGGTCGCGGTAGCGGCCACTGACCCAGACCTGACACCCGGCAGCTGCGCGCCGGGTTCCGCCATGGGCGACGGCACCTGCTGCCTCCCCGGGGCCGCGCGTGCCGCGTGGGTCGGTCGCGGTCGGTGCGGCGTTGGTTCTCGTCGCGGCCGGGGTGAGGCCGGTTCCCACAGCCGTGCCGAGCGGCCCATCCGAGCGGTCCAGCGTTGAAGCGCCCGTCTTCGCAGGGAGGCGTCCCTTCTCCGGCCGGTTCGGGGGTCACACCCTGAACCGACCGTCAGGGGACGTCGATGGAGCCTTGCTGAGCAGTTTTTGTCCACCTGTGATGAACCTTCGAAAACCCGCTCGCCGCAGGGCTAGCGTCCGGTGGCACCCGCGGGAGTAGCGGGAAGCGAGCGGAGAGGAGGGCACTGTGCGAGCGTTCATACGGCGCTCCGGCATCGGCAAGTCCATCGCGTCCGCGTACACGGTCGGCACCGGCCTTGTCGTGGGCGCGCTCGCGGTCACACTCGTGGCGCTGCTGGTCCCGGTGCAGTTGTTCGGCGAGAGCCGGTCGGCCGCGGCCGGCCAGCGGTCGGCTGACGACGACGGCGGCGGAACGGTCAGTACCCAGTTCGGGCCGCTGTCGCCGATGGACCGCGACTTCGTCCGCAAGGTGCGGCTGGCCGGACTGTGGGAGCTGCCCGCGGGACGGCAGGCGCAGCAGCGCGGCACGCGCGCGACCGTCAAGACGGCGGGCGACCACCTGGTCGAAGGCCACAGCGAACTGGACCGGCGCTCCATCGAGGCGGGGCAGGCGCTCGGCATCGACCTGCCCAACCAGCCGAACGAGCAGCAGCAGGGCTGGCTCTCACAACTCGACGCTGCCCAGGGGGAGACGTACGACCGGCTGTTCGCCAACCTGCTGCGCCGCGCGCACGGGAAGGTGTTCAGCCTGGTCGCCCAGGTGCGGGCGCAGAGCCGCAACACCATGGTGCGGTCCCTGGCCACGCGGGCCAACGCCGTCGTCCTCGACCACATCACGGTCCTCGAAGACACCGGGCTCGTCGACTTCGACGCCGTCGCCGAAGGCTCGGCGCCCCCGGTACCCGGCACAACGCAATCCGGAACGACGAAGTGAAGTGATCCCATGATGAATCGAAGGCACAAACGCTCGCGGTTCGCCAGCCCGGCCGTCGCGATGGTCGCGGTGCTCGCGCTGGGCGCCGGAGGGGCCGCGGTCATCGCGGCGAACGCGTCGGCCGAAGTCGGGGAAGAAGACTCCGCGGCCGACCGGAAGTCCCAGGAGAACGAGGGGGAGGGGGCCGTCGGGCCGGGGCAGCGGGTGGCCGACACCATCAGCTGCCCCGATGTGGGGGACCGGCTCCGGGCCGTCCCGCGCGCCGCACGGCGCGCGGTCGACAAGGACCTGGCGCGTCTTGACACCCAGGTGGCGGACGCCTACAAGCGGCTCGCCTCGGGGCAGAGCAAGAGCGGGCCCGTGCTGGACGGGCTGGAGAAGGACCGGGGCGAGACCATCGGTCGCATCGTCACCGCCGTCGGCGAAGCGGGGGAGGACCGTCCGCGGGACCTGGCGCGGCTCAGCTCCTGCGAGATGCGGCCCGGCGTCGAGCGGAAGGCCGCCGACGGCACACGGGGCGGGGACAACGCCTCGGGTGGCGACGCGGACGGGGCGGGGGGCGGGGGACAGGGCGACGGCGCCGGACCGGACGGCTCGCTGAACGGCCCCTCGCGCGAGGATTTCGTGGACATCACCACCGTCCAGCCGAACGTCAACGAGCCCGCCGCCCGCCGTGGCGCGTCCAAAGGCTCGTTCACGTCCGAGTGCGGCCGCAACGAGAACGGTCACTTCAACCCGGACAACGTGATCGTCGCCCCCGGCGTCAGCAACGGCGCCCACCACATGCACGACTACGTCGGCAACGAGTCCACGGACGCCTTCTCCACCAACGACAGCCTCGCCGCCGCCGGGACGACCTGCGGCAACGGCGACCAGTCCACGTACTACTGGCCGGTCCTGCGGCTTCCGGAGAACGGCCAGGAAGTCGACGCCAACGCACCGGGCGGCGGCCAGGACGGCAACGTGGGCCAGATCCTGCGACCCTCCGAGGTGTCCATCGAGTTCAAGGGGAGCCCGGTCGGCACGGTGCGGGCGATGCCCCGCTTCCTGCGGATCATCACCGGTGACGCCAAGGCGTTCACCAACGGCACGGCCAACGCGAACGCCTCGTGGAGCTGCACCGGCTTTGAGGACCGGCAGCTGCGGGACAAGTACCCGCTGTGCCCCGAGGGCAGTGACGTCGTACGCACCTTCGCCTTCCAGAGCTGCTGGGACGGGCGCAACACCGACAGCGCCAACCACCGCACCCACGTCGCCTTCGCCAAGGGCGACGGCGCGTGCGGAAACGGCTTCCGGGCCATCCCGCGGCTGGTGCAGCGGATCACGTATGACGTGCCGCAGGGCGCCGTGTTCGCCGTCGACAGCTTCCCGGAGCAGCTGCACAAGCCGGTGACCGACCACGGTGACTTCATCAACGTGATGTCGCAGAGGCTGATGGACAAAGCGGTGCGGTGCATCAACGGCGGACGCCAGTGCGGCTGAGCGCCCCGGGAGCACGCGCCACGCGTCCCGCGACCACCTGACAGCGGCCCTGTGCGGCCCTCGACGCCGGTGACGGCGCGCCGCTGACGGCGCCCGGCGCGTGCTCCCCAGACCAGGCCAACATCAGGGCCGCCGCCGGGGCCTCTCCCCGCCCCCCGGACAGCGCGGCCCCGTGAGCGGCGGTGCGCTGCGAAGGACACTTCGAGCCGCCGCCGCTCGTGCGGCGTCAGCCTCCCCCGAGGCCCACGGGCCACGGGGGAGGCAGCGGCGGTTCAGAGCCCGTTGACGCGCGCTTCCCGCGCGACACCCAGCGGCCGGAACCCGGCGGCGACGCCCCGCGCCCGGCGTCCCATCAGGGAGTGCTGCCGTCGCAGATGGGCCGTCAGGCGGCGGCTGCGCAGGGCGAGTTCCAGCTCGAACCGGGTACGCGGTTCCCGCAGTCCCGGGCCGAACAGCTTCTCGATCTGGCGCAGCCGGTAGCGCACGGTCTGCGGATGCACCTGGAGCGCCTTCGCCGCCTCCGGCGCCCCGCCGCCCTCCAGCCAGGCGAGCAGCGTCACTTCCAGCCGCTCACTCTGCCGTGGCGTCAGGCCCGACAGGGGGCGCAGCCAGCGCGCGGCCAGTGCCCGCGCCAGCGAGTCGTCCTGGAGCAGCAGCAGCGTGGAGAGGTGGTCATCGACGAAGATGACGCGTGCTTCCGGTCCACCGCGGGGCGGGGCCAGAGTGAGTAACCGGCGCGCCCAGCGCAGTGATGAGGCCGCGTCGCCGAGCGGGGTGGCGTAACCGACCGCCCCGCTGCGGCCGCGCAGCGCGCCCTCAAGGGCGGCGCGGGCGTCCGCGTCCGGATGCGGGTCAGGGTCGGGGATCAGCAGGCACGGCTCACCGCTGACGGTGCCCGAGAGGTAGTCGCCCAGTGGCGCCACCCGCTCCGGCGCCTCGCCCGGTGCGGTGAGCACCACGGCCTGGACTGTTTCCGGCAGCCGCCACCCGGCGGCGCGGGCCAGCTCGGCCAGCGCGCCCTCGGGCAGGTCCGTGCCGCCTGTGACGGCCGTGAACAGGGCACGCCGCGCGTGCTCAGGGGGAGCGGCGATCATCGGCAGTGCCCGGGCCGGGCTCCTCAGCGGCGTCTTCTGGTACCCGAGGGCCGTGAGCAGAGCCTGTTCGACTCCCCACCGGACCGATTCCCTGTCTGTTTGCTCAACAAGTGCCGCAAAGGCCGGAAGGTGTTCCAGAAGTGCCTCAACCACCTCGTCGGCCAGCGACGGGAGTTCCTTTCGCAGAACGCGAGTCCACTCGCCTCGCGGGCGTGCCCAGATGCGGTTCAGAAGTTCGCACATCTCTACCTCGTTCAGCCGGGTAATGCCTGTCCGATGTGGGAGGAACAGGCGGCCCTCGGTCTCGCTATGAGGGTGTGGCCGAGTCGGCCAAGGCCGCTGGTACCGGCCCGTATTGAACGGCTCGGGATGGGCATCTTCCGCAGTCATCGGGGGTGTCGGCGACGCGGGCGCAAGAATTTATCACATTGCGATAAACCTTCTGGCGAACTTGGTGTATTCAGCGATGCTGCTGCATCCCGGCTACCGGCCTTCGGTACGAAGGCCCCGCGCCCGAGCGATGGGGAGGCCCAGAAGCCCATGTTCCAGTCGCAGTCGCAAACACCGCACTCGCCCCCGCCAGGCCCGCGCAGGCGGCGTTCCTCCAGGCCGCGCACGTACGGGGTCAGGCCGCGCCCGCCACGAGCCGCCCGGCCCGGCCATCTGCCACCGCGTGCCCGGGGGCGGCACGCCGGGGCGCTGCCCTCCGAAGAGGTGCGCCCTCGTGCGGCGGCCCGCGTCATCGGCCCGGCCGCGCTCGCCTCGCTGATCGTCACCCTCAACTCGGGCGCTCTGACCCGGCTGGTGGAATTCCTCGACTACGGCGCGGGCGTCCTCGCCCTGGTGTCCTTCACGGCCACCGTGCTGTGGGGGCTGGCCGCCACCGACCGGCTGTTGCTGTACTCCCAGCACCGGCTGCTCGCCCAGGGCGTGCACCGGGGCCTGGCCGTGGCGGGCTTCGGCTTCCTCGCGCTGCACGTGTGGGTCAAGGTGGCCAGGGGGCGGACGAGCGGCCTGTCCGCCGCCGTGCCGTTCACCGACGGCGCCCGGCCCGTCCTGATCGGCCTCGGCACACTGGCCGGATACCTCTTCGTCACGGTGGCGGTGACCGGCGCGGTACGCGGCGCGTTCGCGGCCGGGGGACGGTCGCAGTGGTGGCGTGTGACGCACATGTGCGCCTACGCGGCATGGGGCGCCGCACTCGTCCACGGCCTGAAGGCCGGGCGGCTCGCGGCCGGGTGGGTGACGGCGTCCTACGCCCTGTGCCTGGTGGGAACCGCCGCGGCGCTGGCGGTGCGGTTCGTCATCGGACGCAACGCCGCGAGCCCACCGCCCCCGCCCCCCACACCGCCGCGAGAGCCCTCGACTGAGCCCCCGCTGTGGCGTGTGCGGCCGACGGCCGGCGAGCGGGACACCCAGGTGAGCGGTCCGCAGCGGTGGGGCCCGTGACGCGCCCGGAATTCGCGCTCGGCTGCGTCGGGCCGCCCCGTCTGCTGGCCGGGCTCGACGAGACGCCACGGCTCGGCCGCGTCGCCCACCTGGCGCTGCACGGCTCGCTGCCGCAGCCCCGCTGGTACGAGGTGGTCGCCCTCGCGGAGAACATCGACCTCAGAGGCCGGGGCGGAGCGGGCTTCCCCTTCGCCCGGAAGCTGCGCGCCGTCACGACGGCTGCCCGCGCCCGGGGTACCCGTACCGCCGTCGTCGTCAACGGCAGCGAAGGCGAGCCCGGCTGCCTCAAGGACACCGCGCTGCTGCTCCACGTGCCGCATCTGATGCTCGACGGCGCCGTGCTGGGCGCGCTGGCCCTGGGCGCCGAGGAGATCGTGGTCGGGGTGACCAGGCCGGACGTGGAACGTTCGGTACGCGACGCCATCGCCGAACGCGGCCCGGCCGGGCCGCCTCTGCGCGTGGTGCGGCTGGCCGAGCGTTTCGTCACCGGCGAGAGCAGCGCGCTGATCAGCGGTCTGAACCAGGGGTCAGGGCTGCCGTCCGGACGCCAGTCACGCACCAGCGACAGCGGGCTGCGGGGCCTGCCGACCCTGTTGTCGAACACGGAGACCTTCGCTCAACTCGCCGTCGCCGCACGGCTCGGCGCCCTCCCGTTCCGGTCGACGGGGCTGCCGGCGGAGCCGGGCACGGTGCTGCTCACCGTCGCCGGGACGTGGGTCATGGAGACCCCGACCGGCGTCCCCCTGTCGTACGTCCTCCAGCTCTGCGGCACGGAGCCCGGCCAGGGTGTGCTCGTCGGCGGCTACCACGGCAGATGGCTGGGGCCGCACGCGGCGTCGGTGGCCACCGTCTCCCGTGAGTCGCTGGCCGGATTCGGCGCGGTCCTGGGCGCCGGGGCGGTGCTGCCGCTGCCCGTGACCACCTGCCCCGTCGGCGAGACGGTACGCGTCGCACGCTGGCTCGCCGACGAGTCCGCGGGTCAGTGCGGCCCGTGCGTACGGGGACTGCCCGCGCTCGCCGACGCGCTGGAGGACGCGGCGCACGGCGGCGGCCAGGCGGCCCTCGACGGCGTACGCGCCCGCGCCGAAGCGGTCCTGGGCCGGGGCGCGTGCCGCCATCCCGACGGGACCGCGCACTTCGTCGCCTCCGCGCTCGCCGCGTTCCCCGAGGACTTCCACGCCCACGCCCTCGGCCCCGGCTGCGGTCGGCCCGTCCTCGGGGCGCTGCCGCTGCCCGCGGACGGAAACGGGCCGGGCGGCGCCGCGACCGGCACCCCCCAGGCGACGGCCGCGCGGACGGACCAGACCGGCGCCGGGGCCGCCAAGCCTCCCGGGGAACGGCTGGTGGTGGACTGGACGCTGTGCCAGGGGCATGGCCTGTGCGCGGACGTGCTGCCCGGCGTCATCGAGCTCGCCCCGGACGGCTATCCGAGCCAGGCCACCGTCGCGCTGCCCGAGCGGCTGCGCGGGCAGGCGCTGCGCGCGGTACGCCGCTGTCCCGCGCTGGCACTGCGCGTCGAGGAGCCGAAGTAGCCAGACAGCTCTGATCACATTCGCGAAGTGGCAGCAGCGGCTCCGGGGCCACGCCCAGGCCGCCTCGCGTGGTCGGCCGGGCATGGCCGCCACCGGACGGCTGATGCGACCCTGCCGTCGAAAAACCTCTGACTTTGATGTGATGTGACAAATTCCGCAGCCATTGAACGCTCTTGGCCCCGCGCCCCGTATCCATGGTTCGACGGCAGGAAGCCGCCGGACGACAACGTAAGGAGTGGTCATGAGGAAAGCGCGTCATGTGGCACTGGCCGGGGCGGCAGCAGCCATATTGCTCACCGCGGGATGCGGGAGTGAGGATTCTTCTGGGAAAGCGAGTGATGCCCAGCCCGCGGGCGGCAGCAAGAAGAGCGATTCGGAATATGGCGCGGGTGGCTACGGCTCCGGTGACGACAAGGCGGACGGTGCGGGAGCCGCCCAGCAGGACGCGGGCGACAAGAAGGAAACAGCGGGCAAGCTCGCCGTGCGCGACGTTCCCGAACTCGGCCCTGTGGTCGCCGACAGCAAGGGATTCACCCTCTACCGCTTCGACACGGACACCGCCGAGCCCCCCAAGTCCAACTGCGACGGCGGCTGCGCGAAGACCTGGCCCCCGGTCCCCGCGGACGACGCCGCGGCCACCTCGGGCATCAAGGCTGACCTGCTGGGAGAGGTGACCCGCACGGACGGCACCCGGCAGCTCACCCTCGCGGGCTGGCCCGTGTACCGCTACGCGCAGGACGCCAAGCCCGGGGACACCAAGGGGCATGGGGTGGCCGGCACTTGGAACGCGCTGGCCCCGGACGGCAAGCCCGCCGGGCAAGGGGGCGACGCCGGTGCGGAGGAGGACACCGGTGCGGGAGAGGACGCCGGTGCGGGAGAGGACACCGGTGCGGGCGATGGCGCCGAGTTGTCCACCACCGAGGACGCGAAGCTCGGCGAAATCCTCGTCGACGGAAAGCGAAGGACGCTCTACCGGTTCAACAAGGACAGTGCCTGGCCCATGAAGTTCGCCTGTAACGACGCGTGCCTGGAAACCTGGAAGCCCGCGAAGCCCGTGGACAAGGCCAAGGTCGATGGCGTACCCACCAAGCTGGTCACGACCGTCAAACGCCCCGACGGCACCAAGCAACTCGCCATTGACTGCTGGCCGGTCTACTGGTTCACCGGTGACAAGAAGCCGGGCGACACCAACGGGCAGAACAAGCAGGGTCTGTGGTTCACGGTGACGAAGGAAGGCAAGAAGGTGAAGGGAGAGGGCGGCTCCGGCGCCGCGCCGGACTCCGACGCGCCGGCCGCACCGGACGCGTCGGACGGTATGGACTACTCGTACTGACTCGTACTGACTCGTACTGACTCGTACTGACTCGTACCGACCGGTCCTGACCCGTCCTGACCCGTCCTGACTCCTCCTGGCGACGCCGCGTACCGAACCCGCACACCGGGCGTCGCCCGCGCGCCACCTCTGACAGCCGCCCACGGCCCCCCAGCCACCACCGTCGGGCCGCCGCTCAGCCAGCCACCACCAGCGGGGCCGCCGCTCCAGCGAGCGGCGGCTCCCCGGCCCCCAGCCCATTCGCCCCGCGAGGTGACCCATGACGCGCCCCCACCGTGCCGCCGCCGTGCTGTGCGTGCTCCTGCTGGGCGGCTGCTCCGCAGCCGAGCGGCCGGACGCCGCTCCCGCGAAGGCGAGCCGGGCACCGGCGAAACCGGCGTCGATCCGCACGATCTCCGCCGCCATCGGCTGCGAGGCCAAGCTCACCGTCGACGCCGAGGAGCTGCGCCAGGGAGCGTGCACACACGGCGGGGAGAACTACCGCATGGTCACCTTCGCCGCCGACGTGGGACAGCGGGCCTGGCTGACGGAGACTCAGTCCTATGGCGGCGTCTACCTCGTCGGCAGGCGCTGGGCCGTGACAGCCCAGTCCCCGGCCGCGCTCCGCCCGCTGCGCGCCAAGCTCGGCGGCACCATCGAAGCGGGCGAGACCCACGGCTCCTCGCACGCGCCAGGCGGCGGCCCCACGTCCGGGGCATCCTCCGCCCCCGGAGCCGGGAAGGGGGATGACAGCCATGACCACGGCGGTGGGTGAGGTATCCAGGGAAGGGATTAGGACGGAAGCTGGCCTATAGCCCCTCTAGTGTGAACGCCACGTTGAGCCAACCACCTGTCACGAGGAGTCGGATGTCCGTCAAGGCGGTTCCCCAGGGCTACACCACGGTCACGCCGTGGATCATCTCCCGCGACACGGCCCAGTTGATCGACTACCTGGAGCGGGCCTTCGGCGCCCAGGAGATCGCCCGTGTCACCGGCGACGACGGGAGCATCGGGCACGCGGAAGTACGGATCGGTGACTCGGTGGTGATGATGTTCGATGCCCGGCCGGACTGGCCGCCGACCCCTGCCTTCATCCGGCTGTACGTCGAGGACGCCGACGCCGTGCACCGGCAGGCCGTCGAGGCCGGAGGCACCTCCGTCACCGAGGTCACGCACCTCGGCTTCGGCGACCGCGTGGGACGCGTGCGCGATCCGCTGGGCAATCTGTGGTGGGTGCAGACCCGGGTGGAGGACGTGAGCGCGGAGGAGATGCAACGGCGGCTTACCGACCTCGAGTTCACCAAGGCGATGGAGTACGTCCAGGGCGCCGACTTCTTCCCCGCCGAGTCCTGACCACCCGATCCCGTACCCGGCCCTGGGCGCGGCCCGGGGGCGCGGGAGGAAGCCGGCTCACACACGGCTGAACGGCGCCCAGCTCTTGATGGTGAACGTGCTTCCCTCGCGGCTCACTTCCGCGCCACCCGACCCGCCGAGGTGCGCGGGCAGCACGAGGGCGCGGTGGTCGGCGGCCCATTCCAGGACCCGGCGCCGCGACGCACGGGCCTGCGCCGGGTCCTCGCAGAAGCAGCTGTTGACGTCCGGCTCCAGCAGCTGCACGGGGGTGTGCAGCAGGTCGCCGACGAAGACGGCGTGCTCCGTACCGGACGTCAGGCGTATCACTGAGGAACCGGGCGTGTGTCCCGGCGCGAGCTCCAGCCGGAGGTTGGCGTCGATGTCGTACGAGTCGTCCCACAGCACGGCCTGCCCGGCCTGGTGCACCGGGGCGACGCTGTCCTCGAAGACGTTCTGATGACTGCGCGCGCCCTTGGGCCGGTGATTTCCCAGCGGGTTCCAGAATTCGAAGTCGGCATGCGGCAGGAGATACGTGGCGTTGGGAAAGGTGGGAACCCAGTCCCGCCCTTGCAACGTGGTGTTCCAGCCCACGTGGTCGACGTGCAGGTGGGTGTTCACCACGATATCGACGTCTTCCGGACGGACCCCGGCGCGGGCGAGGTTGCCGAGGAAGTCCGTCTGGAGATGCCGCCACATCGGTGCGTACGGACGCTCCTTGTGATTTCCGGCTCCGGTGTCGATCAGAATGGTCTTGCCCTCGCTGCGCAGCAGCCAGCTCTGCACCGCGCACACACAGTCGTCGCTGGTCGGGTCCCAGAAGTCCGGTGCCAGCCAGGACTTGTTGGTCTCCCAGAGACCGGGCGGGCTGTCGGGGAAGAACTCCTGTGGCGCCATCTCGGCAGAGCCGTGGAATTCCATGACGCGGGTGATATCCACGTCGCCCAGTGTGATCGTGTCCATGCGCGGCTTCCTCTTCTTCGTGACTTCGTGGCGGGTCTTCGCGACCGCTCTTCGTGACCGTTCTTCGTGACCGGTTCTCGCGTGCTCGCTCGTCCCCCGTGGCAGACCACTGAATTCTGGGCCGCGTACCGGCCCGCCCGGTATCCGTCACGTGACTGCACTCGCCGTCGCGGCGTTAGGCTCGGCGCGAGGAGGCCGATGTGCATCAGCAGGTGGCGGGGCGCCCGTACGACGGACACGAGACGGAGGCGGCGGGGGAGGAGATCGTCGGCAGGGACGCGGAGACCGGTCGGCTGCTCGCCCTGCTCGGCCACCTCCCGGCGGGGGGAAGTGCGCGCGGCGACACCACGCCCACGCCCACGCGCGCGTCCGCATCCGCGTCCGCCGGGAAGGTGCTGGTCCTCACCGGCGATCCCGGCACGGGCAAGAGCACGCTGCTCGACCTCGCCGCCGCTCACGCCGACACGGCGGGCCACCGCACGTTGCGGGTGACGGGGAGCGAGCATGAGGCGCGGCTGGCCTTCGCCGGGCTGCATCAGCTGCTCGCGCCGCTACGGCACGCGTTCGCCACGCTGCCCGCCGGGCAGGGCTCCGCGCTCCAGCAGGCGCTCGGTGTCGCGTCCGCGCCGACACCGCCCGACCCGATGCTGCTCGGTGGCGCCGTCCTCACCCTCCTCACCGACCTCGCCGGTCGTGCCCCGCTGCTGCTCATCGCCGATGACGCGCAGTGGATCGACCGGGGCTCACTGGACGTGCTCGCCTTCGTCGCCCGGCGGCTGGCCGATGAGCCGGTCGTCCTGCTGCTGGGCGCCCATGGCCAGGGCCTGCTCCCCGGGTTCGACGGCGTCCACCCGGCGCTCACGCTGGAGCCGCTGGATGACACGGCCGCGAACCGGCTGCTCGATTCGTGTCCGCACCGCCCGCACGGGCTGATCCGGCGCCGCATCCTGGACCAGGCGGCCGGAAACCCGCTGGCCCTGACCGAGCTGGCCCGCGCGGCGGCCGGCAACGCGCCCGCCGCGCAAGGACTGCTGACGGGGCCGCTGCCGCTCTCCGACCGGCTGGAACGGGTCTTCGCCGCCCGCCTCGGCCACCTCCCTGAAAGCACCCGCCGGGCCCTGCTGCTCGCCGCGGCCGACACCTCCGCGCCCCTCGCGGCCACGGCCGGACCTGGCGGAGCGGACTCCGCCGACCTCGCCCCGGCCGAACGTGCGGGACTGATCCGCGTAAGGGACCAGCGCCTCACCTTCCGGCACCCCCTCATCGCCTCGGCCGTCTACCACAGCGCCCCCGCCGACGACCGTAGAGCCGCGCACACGGCCCTGGCCGACGCGCTGCGCGAGGAACCCGACCGGCGCGCGTGGCACCTGGCGGCGGCCGCGCTCACCCCCGACGAGGAGGTGGCCGCCGCCCTGGAGGAGACAGCGGACGCGGCCCGACGGCGCGGCGGATACGCCGCGGCCGCGGCCACCCTGGAACGGGCCGCGGAACTCAGCCCGGACCGGGGCGACCGGGCACGGCGGCTCATACGCGCCGCGAGCATGGCGGTCTTCACCCACCAGCCCGCCTGGGTCCAGGAACTGACCGCCCAGGCCGACGCCCTCACCGACGACCCGGCCCTGCGCGCGCTGGCCTCGCTGCGCGCGGGTCAGGCCCTGACCGTCATCCACCAGTACCCGGCGGCCTTCACCCTGCTGGCGCACACAGCGGAACACGCCGCCGCCACCGCACCGGACACGGCACTCGACGCCATCGCCACCGCGGCGGTGGTCGGCTACTACTCGGGAGACGAGACCCAACGCCGCGCGATCCAGCGACTGCTGCCGCTGATCGAGGAAGCACCGCACGCCAAGTACCCCCGGCTCTGGGCGCTGGCCGTAGCCGATCCGTACGGCAGCAGAGCCACGCTGCTCAGCTGCCTGCCGCAGCTCGCGGCCGAACCCAGTGACCACCCCGGCCGACTGACGGCGCTCGCCACGGCGGCCTGGCTGATCGACGAGACCCCCCTCGCCATCGAGCTGTTCGACGTCTCCATGGAGCAGTGGCGTGCCCGAGGCCCGCTCCCCGAAGGGCTGGGCTGCGCCCCCGGGTGGGCCTACTACGAACAGGGCCGCTGGGCGGACGTCAGGGCGGTCGGCGGCGACATGGCGGCCCGCGCGGCCGAGGCCGGGCTGCCGCACATCGCGGCTGGAGCCCTCGCGCTGGACGCCACCGTGCTCGCCGCCCAGGGTGACTCCGGCGGGGCACGACGGGCCGCGAACGACGCCCTGACCGCGGTGAATCCGCTGAACAGCCGCTCCACCGCCGTCCGCGCGCGGGCCGCCCTGGCGACGGCCGCGGCGGCTGACGGCGACTACGAGACGGCGTACGAGCAACTCCGGCTCGTCTTCACCGCGGACGGCGACCCCGTGCACTACCACGCCTCCTACAGCGTCCTCGCCGACCTGGCCGCCGCCGCGGCACGCACCGGCCGGCAGGACGAAGCCCTGGTCATCCTGGACCGCGCGGCCGGCCGACTGGGCGCGGACCTCCCCGCGCGCCTCGACGCGCTGCTTCACCGGGGCCGCGCCCTGCTGGTCGGACCCGACACCGCCGAGGACCACTTCCGCGCCGCGCTGTCCCGGCCGGTGACCGAACACTGGCCCTTCGAGCGGGCGTTGACGCACCTGGACTGCGCCGAGTGGCTGCGCCGACGCCGCCGCATCAACGAGGCACGCCCCCATCTGACAGCGGCCCTGGAGACCTTCCGCCGCCTGGGCGCACGGCCCTGGGCGGAGCGCGCCCAAGCCGAGCTGCGCGCCTCCGGCATCGAGGTCACCCAGCCGCCACCGGACGCGCTCACCCAGCTCACCCCGCAGCAACAGCAGATCATCCGCCTCGCCGCCGGTGGCCTGACCAACCGCGACATCGCCGAACGCCTCTTCCTCTCACCACGCACCGTCTCCTCCCACCTCTACCGCACGTTCCCGAAGCTGGGCATCACCGCGCGCGGGCAGCTGCGCGACCTTGTCGACGGGGCGGCACGCTCAGGCGGCGGTACGCGGTGAGAACCGCGGGCCTCCGCCGTCGCTGAGCCGCCGTCGCTGAGCCGCCGTCAGCGGCTGCTGACGGGCGCGCGGGGCCGCCGCCGCACTCGCGGGCGCCCGTCTCCGTGGTGCGAGCGACCCACGGAGACCGCCAACACCGGCTTCCCCCCCCCGCACCGGACGGTGGCACCGGTCAGGAATCCAGCCCACCTGACGGTGCTGAGGCCAGGCGCCGCCGACGCGCCCGCGCGGCGCGGGCTCCGGCGTCGGCGGACGAACCGGCGGCGCCCGCGCGGCTACGGGGCACGAGTACGCCAGGTGAGGGCCCCGCAGCACCACGCGTGGGCCCGGAGCTGGTACGTGCCGCCCCGCCGCCGCACCTTCCCGCCGAGCCGGGCACACGAGCGGGCGGCGGTGACCGACCCGCCAAGTGGCTTAGACGCCCCGGGCGCAGGAGTGCGGAAAGCGGGCGGGTAGCCGTAGAGCTACCGGCGGTAAAGATCAATTCACGCGGGTCCGGGCCCTGCTCCACTCCAGGCTGCTCGTCGCCGGGGCGGTGATCTGCGTGGCGCTGTGGCGGTTGCGGTTCGTCTCCACCTGGTGCGCGTTCGCGGCGGTGTGCTCGGTCGTTCTGCTCGGCTGGGCCCGGCGGCGTCCTGCGGCGTCCGCGCCGCGCCGGAGACCGGCTGCGGGGCCTTGAGCAGTAGCCGCTTCCCGCGCGGTCGTGTCCCCGGGGCGGCCAGCGGGCGGCCGCCGGCCCGGGAGCTTCCTGAGTCGGGGCTTGTCAACTTTATGGGTGTCGGACTATATAAAAAGGCGTAGGGCATCGCACGCAGTGCGAGAGAGAGAAGGAGTGACCTGTGATGCTCATGCGTACGGACGCGTTCCGTGAACTGGACCGGTTCCCCCGGCAGATGCTCGGGGCCGCGGCCCACCCGGCGGCGATGGCGATGGACGCCTACCGGACGGGCGACGAGTTCGTCGTCCACTTCGACATGCCGGGCATCGACCCGGAGACCATCGACATCTGCGTCGAGCGCGATGTACTCACGGTGAAGGCCGAGCGCCGTTCACCGGCTCCCGAGGGCGCCGAGATGATCGCGGCCGAGCGCCCCACAGGTCTCCGCACCCGCCAGCTTCTCCTCGGCGACACGTTCGACGCCGACCGGATCGACGCCTCGTACGACGCCGGAGTGCTCACCCTGCGCCTGCCGGTCTCCGAGAAGGCCAAGCCCCGCAAGATCAAGATCAGTGACGGCACCGGCGCGGTCCGGCCGATCGCCGCCTGACCCGGCTTGGCTCCTTCGACGAGAAAGGCACCCTTGACGATGCGCCACCCGCACAGGACGGATCTGCAGGAGCGTGGCATGACCTTCGATGAGCTGGTCGAGGAGGTACGGACCGAGGGGCTCTACCCCGGTCGGGACCAGGCCGAAGAGGTCACAGGCATGGTGCTGGCGGCTCTGGGCCGCCAGCTCACCGGAGAGGAACGCGTCGACCTGGCCCGGCTTCTGCCTCCCGAAGCCGCCCAGATGTTCGCGGGACAGGTGCTCCTGCCCCGGCCGTTGACCGGCGGACAGTTCGTGGACGACCTCGTCACGCGCGCCCAGGAGGCCACCCCGGCGACGGCCCGCTGGGATGCCGGCTCCGTCCTCGCTGTCCTCGCCCGGCTGACCGGGCCGGATCTGCTGGAACGCGTCCTCGCCCAGCTGCCCGACGGCTACGCCCTCCTGTTCGGCCAGGCTCAGCTCACTCCAGCGGCGGCGTGACCAGCCCCGCATGACGCCGCGCACGCGGTCAGGTCCCGTACGGACGCGTACGGGACCTGACCGCGTGGAGCGCGCACCGGGCGCCCCGCCAGGGCGCGGGAGCGACGCACCGGCGGGACCTGGCGCAAACGCCGAGGCGATCCGGTGGTCAAGACGCCCGTGACCAGGGGCGATTGTCAGTCACGGTCTGTCAGTCGCGGGTCAGTCGCGGGTCGGTAGCGCGTCGAGGAACCGCCGTAGGGCCGTGTTGAACTCCGTGGGCTTTTCCAGGTTGGGCAGGTGCCCGGCGCCCTCGATGACGGTGAGCGTGGCGTCCGGGAGCGTGTCGCGCAGCGACTGCGCGGTGCTGACCGGGGTGTACGCGTCGTCCCTGCCGACGACGACCAGGGCGGGCACGGTCGCCCCCGCCAGGCTCTCGCGGTAGTCGGGGCGTTCAGCCCGGCTCCGGAGTGCGGCGGCGGCGCCCTTGGGGTCCGTGCCGCGCATCATGCCGAGCACGTGCCGGGCGACGTCGGGCAGCCCGGTCACGTTGTACGGGGCGATCATCTTGTCGATCACCTCGTCCGCGTAACCGCCCATCCCCTCGGCGAGTACGCGGTCGGCCATGGCGTTGCGCGCAGCCTTTCCCTCGTCGGTCTCGGCGGCGTCGAAGGTGTCGGCGAGCAGCAGGGCGCGGGCCCGCTCGGGGTACAGCCGGTGGAACTCCATGACGATCTGCCCGCCCATGGACAGGCCGCCGATGATGACCTGGCGCAGCCCCACATGGTCGAGCAGCGCGGCGAGGTCGTGCGCGAACGCCGCGAAGGGGAAGGGCCCGGGGGCGACCGTGGTCGCGCCGTAGCCGCGCGAGTCGGGGGTGAGGACCCGGTATCCGGCCTGGACGAGGTCGGCGACCTGCGGCGCCCACATGCTGCGGTCGAAGGGGTGCCCGTGCACGAGGAGAACCGGTATGCCGTCGGTGGGGCCCTGGTCGTCGTAAGCGACCGTGACGCCGTTCACTGCCACAGTACTCATGATGATCACTTTAACCGTGCGGAGCCCCGCACAGCCCGGGACTTGGGCGCCTCACGGGCGTCGGCGCGGTCCGGCCCGGGGCACGCCGGCGTGCGCGTACGGCGGCTCCGGCGCTGCGGGACGCGGCGACCCGCCATGGGGCCCTGGCCGGCGCGGCCATCGCTCTCGCGGCGACCTCCCTGCTGCCCGCAGGACTGCCCGTGCTGCCCGCCCTCGCCGGTCTGCTCCTCGCCAGGCGTGCGTCATGACCGTCGCCGCCATTCTCGTGCCGGCCGTGGGAACGTACGCCTTCCGACTGGTCGGGCCGCTGCCGCACGGCCGGATCGAGCTTTCGGAGTGGGCGGCGGGCCTGTTCGCCACCGGCGCCACCGTGCTGCTCGTCGCCCTGGTGGCCACCGCGACGCTCACCGAGGTCCAGGAGCTCGCCGGACGGGCCAGGCCGACCGGTGTCCTGGTCGGCGGGTTGCTCGCGTGGCGGAAGGCGCCGTTCGTGGCCATCGTGATCGCGGCGGCCGTCACGGCCGCGCTGCTTCGCCTGGCGGGCGTCCCCTGAGAACGCTCGGCGGGCGGCGCCGGTCCGCGTCACCCGGTCCGCGTTCCCGCGGGCCGGTGTCAGTCCGTGCCGCTCAGCCCGGTCACGCGCAGGGTGATGTTGAGACGGCCACGTGCCAGGCCCGTCGCGGGATCGGCCGTGCCGGGGAAGACCTTCGGCACCCCGTGGTACGCGAAGCGGGACGGCCCACCGAAGACGAACAGATCCCCGGAGGCCAGTTCCACGTCGGAGTACGGCTTGGTGCGGGTCTCGGTGTTGCCGAACCGGAAGACGCAGCTGTCGCCGACGCTGAGCGAGACGACGGGCGCGCTCGACCGCTCGTCCTTGTCCTGGTGCATGCCCATCCGTGCGGCCTCGTCGTAAAAGTTGATCAAGGCGGTGTCGGGGATGTAGTCAGCGGCGGCCGCCTCATCGTCGTACGCGTCGGTCACGGCGCGCCGCCCCAGCTCCACCAGCCACCGGGGGAGCGGCGCGACCCGCTCGCCGTTGACGTCGTCCGCGCTCCGCGTGTACGCGTACGGCTGCCAATGCCAACCGAGGCATACGGTCCCCACCGACATCACCCCGCCCCGGGGCAGCTTCGTATGCCGCATCGGGACCGGTCCGGTGGCCCACTCCCGGCACGCGGTGACCAGGGAACGCTGCTGGTCGAGGGTGAGCCAGCCGGGGACATGGACGGCGCCGGGGGCGAGGTGGGCGCGGGGCCGGGGGACGAGCGCGTCCATGCTCACTCCTGCCCGCCGTGCCGCGCGAGCGGGTCAGGGCCTGGCGCGGGTGGCAGGAACGTGGTCCATCCCCGGCTGACCTGCCAGTGCCCGCCGTCCGCCGAGACCCCGCACAGCCCCTCCAGCGTCGCCGTGCCCGCCAGTTCCACGGTCTCCGGGGCGCCCAGACTGGCGAAGGCGTAGGTGCGCCGCGCGGTCCAGCCGGTGCTGTGCCGCAGACGGCGGGCCATGTTCGCCCACCCCAGCGGGTGGCCGGCCACCACCCAGGCGTCGGGTGCCCCAGCGGTGAACCGCCGGGCCTGCCGCAGCCAGGAAGCGGCCTCCTCGGGCCAGTCGACGACGCCGGTCACGTCATGGCCGAGGTCGCGCCAGGCGGCCGCGAAGGCTTCGGCCGCCGCCCGCGACGCGGCGTCGCGGCCGTGGCCGACGGCGACGGACAGGACCCGCGGCCGCTGCGAGGTGAGCAGGTCCAGCAGCGCGGCGAGCTCGGCCCCGGTGTGCGGGACCGGCGGGCGGACGCGCTCAGCGGCGGGGGCCGCGAGGGGAGTGGCGGCCCTCCGGGCTTCCTGGAGCGATGTCATGGTGCTGGTCTCCTCATGCTGTGTCCCTCGCTGTGACTGTCCGCGCGCCTCTCGCCGCGGTCCGCGCTGCCCGTGGCGTGCTGCTCCGCCCGCCATCGCGCGTACGCCTGCGGGAGGCAGACCGCGCACGGCCGGTAACCGGCGGCCCGGGCGGCGGCCTGGTCGGCGAAGAAGACCCGCTGCGGTGCGTATCCGCCACGGGCGAGGGCGCGCAGCGCCGAAGGGCAGTCCAGCCGCCCGTAGAGCCGGCTCTTGCGGTGTCCCCCGAGCGTCCCCGGGACGGGGCTCTCCCGCTGCCGCCCGTCGCTGCCGGTCAGCGTGTAGGTCCGGCGTGCGGCGGGCCCGCCCCGTGACTCTCAGCCAAGCTGGGCTTGCAGCGCGCCCTCGTGCACCAGCAGCGCCTCCTTGCGGTCGAGCCCGCCCGCGTAGCCGGTCAGGGAGCCGTTGGCGCCGATGACCCGGTGGCAGGGCCGCAGGATCAGCACCGGGTTGGCGCCGATGGCGGTGCCGACCGAGCGGACGGCGGAGCGCGGGGCTCCGATGCGCTCGGCGATCTTCCCGTAGGTGGTGGTCGTGCCGTGCGGAATGGACTCAAGCGCCTGCCACACCCGCTGCTGGAACTCCGAGCCACCGGCGGTGTACGCCAGGTCGAAGCTGGTCAGCTCACCGGCGAAGTACGCCCGCACCTGCCG
The DNA here is from genome assembly GCF_059026195.1 of Streptomyces sp. A01. Taxonomy (NCBI): domain Bacteria; kingdom Bacillati; phylum Actinomycetota; class Actinomycetes; order Kitasatosporales; family Streptomycetaceae; genus Streptomyces; species Streptomyces sp. A01. Next base: position 540,774 of record NZ_JBWLKN010000001.1, read on the forward strand.
CACCGGCTCCGCGAGCGCCTCCGGGTCCGCGCGCCAGTCGGCCCCGGTGGCCGGCGCGTTCCGCTGCCCGGGAACGGACAGCGAAGTCACGGTGACCCCGCCCCGCGCCGCCGGGTCCTCCTCACCCGTCAGCAGCAGCTCGCCCAGCGGGCTGTCGATGGTGGTGTAGACCGTCATCGGTCTGTCCTTTCCTTGTTCTCTCCTGGTACGTCTACCAGCCTGCGCCACGTCAGCCATCTCGTCTGGCGGATTTCGGACGTGGCGCTGATCCCTGTCCACAGCCCCTCAGGCGGCACGTCGCGGCCTTCTTCCTGAGTTCCAGGAGGTGGGCCAGCGGGGCCCGGAGGCCGCGCGCGGACGGAGTCTCCTTCACCATCGAACCGGCCGAAAAGGCCAGCGCGGGCACCAAGCTGACCATCGTCCACGGCGGCTTCGCGAGCGCGGACAGCAAGATGCTGGAGGGCGTGAGCGGAGGCTGGACGATGGTTCTCTCCGCGCTGAAGACGCTGCTTGAGGGCGGAAAGCGGCTCACACCCGCTTGAGAAGCGGGAGACGCCCCGCGTGCGGGAGCACGGGCCCGGTCGGCGGCCGCGCCCCGTGTCCGGCCGACGGCCGGGCCCCGGGCCTACCCCGCCTGGCCGTCGGGGGTGGCCGCCGCCCGGCGCCGGATGTCCTGCGCTTGCCGGGCGAGGCCGAGTTCCTCGTAGAGCGCCAGCGCCCTGAACCAGTGCGGCGCCGCGGCCAGTGGGCCGCGCGACGCCTGGACGATCTCCGCGATGGCGCTCAGCGCCTGCGCCGCCTCGTACGGCCGGTCAAGCTCGCGCGCCATGCTCAGCGCCTGCCGGTACGTGCGCAGCGCCGCCGCGTGGTCGCCGCGCGCCTGCTGCGCGGCGCCGGTCGCGGCGAGGACCCGCTGCCGCTGGTGACGGTCGCCGATCCGGTGGGCGATCTCGTCCGCCAGCTCCAGATGCACGCGCGCCTCGGCGTACTGCCCGTCGGCCTGGTAGGTGATGGCGAGGTTGACCAGGGAGTCCGTCTGTCCGGGGGAGTCGTGGATGGCCCGGTAGGTCTCCAGGGCCATGCGGAAGTACGCGAGCGCCTGACCGCGGTTCCGGCTCTCCCGGCACAGATTGCCGAGGTTGTTGTAGAGGATCGCCAGTTCCTGTCTGCCACCCACCCGCCGGACCAGGGCGAGCGATCTCTCGTAGTACTCCCGGGCGTCGGACTGCCGCTTCTGGAGGCTGTACACCTCGCCGATGTTGTTGAGGGCCTTGATCTGCCCGCGCACGTTGTCCGTGCTCCGGTGGATCGCGAGCATGGTGTGGAACTGGTTGGCCGCCTCCTGGAGACGGCCCAGGTGGGCCAGGACGATGCCCTGGTGGTTCAGCGCCTCCGCCTCACCACTGCGATTGCCGACGGCCCGGTGCAGCGGCAGGGCCTCACGGAACCGGCCCAGGGCCTCCGCCAGCCGCCCCGCCACCAGATCGGCGATCCCCATCTGCTCCAGGGCCTCCGCCTGCACCCAGCGGTCGCCGACGTCCCGCCCCCTGAGCAGGGACTCCCGCGCACAGGCCATCGCGTCCTCGTGGGCACCCTGCGGACGCAGCAACGCGGCCCGCTCGATGAGGAGTCGCGCCACAGCGCCCGGCTCGTCGCCGGTCCGGGCGATGTCGAGCGCCACGGCGTTCAGCCCGGTGGCGGCCTCCCATCTGCCCCAGATGTGGAACGCCTGGTCCAGGACGTGGGGAAAGACCACCGCCGCTCGCGGGTAGCGCTCGGCGGCCAGCCGCGCGGCCGCCAGCAGATTGCCGCGGTTGAGGTCCAGCCACGCGGCGGCCGCGGCCGCGTCCTCGAACACGGGCAGCGGGCGCACGGCGTGCGCCGCGTCGACAGGCAGGCGGCAGCGCTGCGGATGGGCCAGCCGGTCCGCTAGGTCGGCGGCCGCCAGATAGTGGTCGAGGACCCGGTGCACCGCCGCACGCCGGACATCCTCCACGTCGTCCCGTTCACCGATCCGCAGGGCGAAGTCCCTGACCACATCGTGCAGCCGGTACCGCTCCCTGACGGGTTCCTCCAGCAGATGCGCGTCCAGCAGGGCGTTCAGGCTCCGGCGGGCGGCGGCCTGGTCCACGTCGGCCAGTGCGCAGGCGGCGTGGAGCGTGAGATCGGGGCCCGGGTGCAGTGCGAGGCGGCGGAACAGCCGCTGGTCGTCGCCGCGCAGCCCGGCATACGAGAGGTCGAAGGCCGAGGCGATGCCCGGGGGCGCGTCGATCTCCTCCAGCGGGCGCGCCGACTGCGACAGCTCGTCGGCCAGATCCCGCACCTCCCAGCAGTCCCGGTGCCGGAAGCGGTTGGCGGCCAGCCGGATCGCCAGCGGATGGTGGCCGCACAGGGCGACCACGCGCCGCACGTCCATGGGCTCGTACGTCCGGTTCGCGCCGACGATGCGGGTGAACATCGCTGCGGCCTCCACCGTGTCAGGGACGTCGAGGCACACCGACCGCGCGCCCTCCAGATCCGCCAGCCGGTGGCGGCTGGTGACGAAGACCCGGCAGGTGCGCGCGCCGGGCAGCAGCGGCCGCACCTGCGCGGTGCCCCGCGCGTCGTCGAGGACGAGCAGCGCCGTACGGTGCGCCATCCGCTCCCGCCACAGCGCGGCCCGCTCGTCCAGGTTCGCCGGCAGCTCCCCGGCCGCCACGCCCACGGACAGCAGCAGCGTCGCCAGCGCGTCGCCCGGGTCCACCGGCGCCTGCTCGTGGTGGCCTCGCAACGGCACGTAGAACCGGCCGTCGGGAAAGCGGTCGGCGAGCAGATGAGCCGCATGGGTGACCAGCGCCGTCTTGCCGACCCCGCCCATCCCGTGTACCACGGTCAGCGACAGCGCGGTCGCCGCCGGGTCGGCCCGCGCCAGCAGCCTGCCCAGCTCGTGGACGCGTCCGGTGAAATCGCCGATGTCGCGGGGAAGACTGTCCGGCGGCCCCGGCGACGGCGCGCGCACCGGGAGCGGACGCGGGGCGCGCAGCGCGGGATCGCGGCGCAGAAGACGCTGATGGAGCTGGACGAGTTCCGGGCTCGGGTCGCAGCCGAGCTCGTCGCCGAGATGCCGCCGGAGATCCCGGTAGACGCCCAGGGCGTCACCATGCCGACCGCACCGGTAGAGCGCCAGCATCAGATGCGTCGCGTACGGCTCGGAGTCCGGCGCGTCCGCGAGCAGCCCGGACAGCTCCCCGACGAGATCCGCGTGCCGCCCGAGCGACAGCTCAAGCCCGATCCGCTGCTCCCGCACCCGCCGCAGGTCCTCAGCGAGCCGTCTGCGGGTCGCGGCGGCCCACGCGCTGGTGAACTCCGTCAGCGGCTCCGCCCGCCACAGGGCCTCAGCCTCCCGCAGCAGCGCCACCGCGCCCTCCGCGTCACCGCCCGCCGCCATCCCGCGGGCCCGCTGCCACAGCAGATGGAACCGGCGCAGATCGACGGCCTCCGGGTCCGCCACCCGCAACACGTAGCTGCGCGCCGTGAACTCCACGCACGCGCGGTCGCCGACGGCGGCCCGCAGCTGCGACCGCAGGCGGGAGACGTAGCTCTGCAACGACGCCGCCGCACTCGGCGGCGGCCGGTGGTCCCAGACCCGGCTCAGCAAGCTCTCCACGGGGACCGGCGTGCCACCGGCGCACAACAACACCGCCAGCAGGCACCGCTCTTTGGCCGAACCGAAGTAATACGGCGAACCGTCGGCCCACAACTCCAGCGGGCCGAGCACCCGGAACTCCACCAGCGACCCCCCTCGCGCCGGTTGTGCCCCTCACCCTGACTGGGCGTCAGCCACTGTGGCACGGCGGCGCCGGGGGCGGCAGGGAGCGCCGTACGGGCGGTTGAGGCACAGGGGGCGCTCGGCCGCGCACGCGAGGCATGCGCCCGTGGCAGCCGGGACGCGCACGGCCCACCGTGCCGGAAGCCGTTTGTCCGGCGGCCGCCCTGGGCAGCCGTCGTCCAGGGAAAGCTGACCTGTACATCTGTTCTCGGCCTTGGGGGACGGCTTGGGGAGCGACGGCAGACAACCGGCGGGCGGGGAGTCACGGGATCGGGACATCCGCAACACGCTGTCAGGCTCGGTTCTCGGCCCGAGCCTCCAGGCGGGCGCCATCCACGGTGACGTCCACGTCGGCGTGCCCGCTTCGAGCCGACGCCCGTCTCCACGTCAACTCCCGCCAGCCGCACGGCACTTCACCAACCGCACCGCAAGTCTCAGCAGACTCGACTCGCTCCTGGGGTCCGGTTCCCCGGCTCTCGCGCTGATCAGCGGGCCGGCGGGGGTCGGCAAGACCTCACTCGCCCTGCACTGGCTGCATACCCGCCGCGACGCGTTCCCCGACGGACAGCTGTACGTGGATCTGCGCGGCCACGACGGGGGAGACCCGGTCGCCCCCAGCACCGTCCTGCCGTGGTTCCTGCGCGCGCTCGGTACCTTGCCGGACCAGATGCCCGCCGAACTCGCCGAACAGGCGGCGCTGTTCCGCACGCTGACCGCCGACGGGCGCCTCGCCGTGCTGTGCGACAACGCCGTGTCGGCGGCGCAAGTCCGCCCGCTGGTCCCCGCCTCCCCGGCGAGCGCGTGCGTGGTGACCAGCCGGTGGCGGCTCAGCTCACTGCTCCTCGACGGCGCGGAAGTCCTGCCCGTCGAACCCCTGGACCCCACGTCGGCCGTCGAACTGCTCGGCCGGATCGCGGGCGCGGACCGGGTGGCCGCCGACGCGGCCGCGGCTCAGCGGCTCGTGACGTCCTGCGGGCATTTCCCGCTGGCGATCTGCGTCGGAGCCGCCCTGCTCACCACCCGCCCCGGGTGGAGCGTCGCCTCGGCCGCCGCGGGACTCGCCGCCCTGCGGTCCGGCCGGCCCGATGAGGAGGTCTCCATGACAGCCAGCCTCGACCAGTCCTACGCGCTGCTCTCCGACGACACCGCCCGCCTGTACCGGCGGCTCGGCCTGCACCCGGGACCCGAGTTCGGCTCCGCCGTCGCCGAGGCGGTCGCGGGGACACCCCCGGTCGTGGGCAACGTGACCGAGTGCCTGGCCGGTCTCGTCGAAGCGAACCTGCTGGCCGCACCGGCCCCCGGGCGGTTCGCGTTCCACGACCTGATCCAGGAGCACGCACGGAGCCGGGCCGGACTCGACGAAGCACCTTTGTCGCGGCTGGAAACCGTCACCCGTCTCACCGACTACTACCTCGCCAGCGCGAACGAGGCCGACCACGTCCTGTATCCGCACCGGCGGCGCCCACCGGCCGAGTACGGGTATCCGCCCGTAGCGCCGATGACCTTCATCGACTCGGCGTCCGCGCTGGACTGGCTGGACACCGAGCGGGAGAACCTGCTCGCCGTCCAGCGGCTGGCGGCCGAACGCGGGCTGGACACGGCGAACTGGCAACTGGCCGAATCCCTGTGGGCCTTGTTCGTCCTCATGCGCTACCACCAGGACTGGATCTCCTCCCACCAGCTCGCCGTCCAAGGCGCACTTGCCTGCGGCCACCGGCTCGGCGAGACCCGGCTGCGCACCGGCCTCGGCATCGCGTACCGGGAGACCGGGCGCTACGAGGAGGCCCTGCGCGAGTTCGAGGCGGCGGGGGCGATCCGCAGGGAGATCGGCGACCGGCGCGGCGAGGGCCTGGTGCTCCGCAACATCGGCCTCACCCACCGCGCCCTCGGCGACCTGGACCGGGCCCGGACGGTCCTGCGCGAGGCACTCGCCATCCGCGAGGAGACCGGCGATGTGCACGGCGCCGCCAAGGAACACACCGCGCTCGGTGAGGCCGAAAGCCTCGCGGGGCGGCACGAGGCGGCGATCACGCACCTCGCCCAGGCACGGGACGCCCTCGTCGAAGCCGGGGACCCCTACCACGCGGCGTTCACCGAACGGCTGCTGGGCGAAGCCCACTGGCGCACCGGCGACCGCGGGCGGGCCCGTGCCCACCTGCACGCCGCCCTGTCGGCGCACGGCGCCCTCGGCGGTGACGTCTTCGAGACCGGTACGATCCACGAGACGCTGGGAGCCCTGGCCGAGACGGAAGGCGACACGGCCTCGGCCAGGGACAGCTACACCCGGGCCGAGGACGTCTACGACAGGCTCGGCGCCGAAGTGGACGCCCGCCGTGCCGCCGACCGGCGCCGCGGACTCAGCGCGCCACCGGGCCCGGCACCGGGCCCGGCTGCCCCGCCGCCTGTACCGCCCTCACCACCCCCACCGGCCTCACCGCCAGGTTCCGACCTTGGTACGTAGCGGATAGACCTGACGCAGCGCCGCCAGCTCATCGCGCGACAAGAAACCGTCCGCCGCCGAGTCGGCGCCGACCTTCCACCCGGCGAAGACCACCGCCGACTCCAGCGCTTCCACCGGTTCGCCAGAGGCGAGCCAGCCATGCAGGAACGAGGCGAACAGCGCGTCGCCCGCGCCGTCCGTGCTGCGCACCGGCCGTGGCGTCACCGCGTCGATCTCGACCATACGGCCGTCCCTGAGGCCCATCACGCAACCCTGTTCACCGCGCCCCACTGCGGCGATCCGGCACCCCGGATACCTGCGGAGCACCTCGGCGATCCACTCCTGCGGCGGCCCCGACAGCCGCTCGTGGCTGCGGAAGAGGACATCGGCACACTCCAGCCACGGCCGCTGGCCCGCGTGATCGACATCGAGCGCCGTGTGCAGGTCCGTGGCGATGGGCAGCCTCAGCAACTCCTTCGCCACCGGCAGGAACGGCGCCCCGAACGCGCCTCCGCTGACCACGGCCAGATCGGCCCCCACGGCACGCTCGATGAACCGCTCCATCGGGTAGTCGCGGGGCCCGCTCGCCCACGCGTTGCGCGCGGCCCGCCCGTCCGGTTCGAGCAGGATCACCGTCTTCGCCGACTCGGGCACGGTCACGATGCCAGGGCCGTCAAGGCCCGAGCGCCGGAGCGCTGTCCTGATGACCTCTCCGGCGTCATCGGCCCCGACCAGAGTGCACAGTCGTGGCATGTCGCCCAGGCGCAGCAGCGCCCCGGCGATGTTGTACGCGCCGCCCACCACGGCACACCGCATCCAGGACGGACTGCGGTAGGCGTCGAACTGGAGCGGGAAACCATCCACGGGAACCGTCATGGACAGCCTGGTCATCCCCGCGATCACGATATTGGCCATGTCGCTTCTGCCTCCCCCGGGGTACTGAGAACACGTCGCCGGGCCCGCCGGTGACCGGGCGTCCTCACTGACGGTCACCGGTCGGTGCACCCGTTGGGACGAGCGTGCGCGGGGGGCCTGGGCGGACCGCTTGCAGAACGCCTGCAAGAGGCTGGACCGCGAGCCGTCGGATGGCATCGGCCCCGTCACCCGGAGCGGGCGGCGGGGCCGATGACGACACCTGATTCCGGTGGTACGGAAGTCGCCTCCCGTCGCCCGGTCTGGAGTCAGGCCATTCAGATCATGAACCTGCAGATCTCCATGAGGACCGTGGTTCCGGATACGAGGGCGGCAGCGTACATCGTGGTAAAGCTCCTGATGAATGGTCAACTTCGTAAAGGACACGTAAGTTGAGTGACCTAAGACGAACAGGGGTGTACATCCGGCCGTCAATGTACAACGCCTGTTAGCCCCTACGGGCGAGTTGGGGCTATGCGCGCACGCGGGGGCTCTCGCTATGCGGCGCGAGTCGCATACATCGGGAGTGCGGAGATCGCCAGGCGCCTCTTGATCTCCCTACGCGCGGTGCGCGTGGCCGGCCACCGCGTCGCCGTCATCGCGCCGCTCGGGCAGCCAGGGCAGCTAGCGCAGCCCGGGCGGATCGGCGGTCATGGCGGGGCGTCCGTTTCCGCGTGCCGGGTGTCCGGTGCCGGCTGCGGATGTCTCTTCGAACCGCCCAGGTGCCGGCCGACCGCCAGGGCGGTGACCGGTCCGCCGATCGCGGAGATCGCCGAGACGAGCAGCAACTTGGCGGCCATCGGGCCGGGGCCGATCTCCACAGCGAGCGCGATGGCGAGCAGCGGCAGGCCCAGCGATGTCGCCGGAGTGAGGGCGTGCAGTCGTGCGTAGGGCGCGGGCAGTACGAGCAGCGCCAGCGCCGCGAGTGCCAGTACGGCCACGGCGGTGCACAGCAAGGTCAGGGCGGTCACATGGCGCGGCTCCATCAGCGGTCCTCTCCTGGTAAGCCGCACGCCGAGAAGCCGGCGCCGTGTCCCGGCCCCCGTCCCGGCCCGGTGCCTGTCGGCGGCTGCGGGCCGCTGAGGATGACGTAGAGCGTGCAGAGCATGGTCCACCGGATCGGCGGGAGAACCCCCGCCGTCATCGCACGCCGCATCCGTTCCTTCCTCTCCAGGGCCACCGCCCCAGGCCCGGCACGGTCGGACTGGCCGGGCCGCGCGCCGCGGCCCGCGCCGCCATGCCTCGTCCCGCGCTCTCGGTGCCGGACGCCCGCGGCCTCGGCTGCGTCGGTCAGCGGCCCAAGGCGTTCCCGCTGCGGGACACCGCGCACACCGGGCCCTCAGCGGAGGCGATCCCGGCCGCGACGACACAGCCGGGTGGAGGCGGAGCCCGCGAGCGGCGCCACCCCGCTCAGCACGGCGGCCCCTTGGCGCCGGGAGTCCCCGCATAGATGGTTTCCCCCGCCACGGGCAAGCCCAAAGCCGCCATGGCCAAAGCCATGGCCAAAGCCGTGCCCTGGGCCCGCGTATGCGGGCCTTCCTCGCCAGGCAGCAGGCCCGCGCCGCCGCTGAGAGCGGCGACCGGGCCACGGCCCTGCGGTGGTTGAAGGAGGCCGAGGTCGCGATGGACAGGGCGGAGCCGCGAGCCGAAGCGTTCGGCTCCTCCCTCCAGTCGTCGCTGAACCACCACATGGGTCAGTTTCTGTACGAGCTGGGCGACACGGCCGGGTCTGTCGACTCCGTGGAGGAGTCCTCCCACCTGCGCGAGCCGGTCTACCGCCGGAGCCGGGTCCGCTACGGCGCGTTGCTCACGGAACGGAAACTCGGAGTCGGCCGACTCGACGAGGCGCGCGCCGACTGGCATCGGGTCCTGGGCGACTACGCACACGTCCAGTCCGGCCGCTGTGATGACCGGTATCACGCGATGATGGCCGCCATCCGCCCGTGTGTGAAGAACGCGCACACCGGTGAGCTGTACGAACGCGCCGACCGTCTGACAGCCGCCCCGGCACCACCTACGCGCGGATCAGCTTCAAGTCATCCTGGGTTCATCGCCTGCATCGCCTGGGCAGCAGCACGTCATGCGGAATAGGTTGAGCTGCCTGTCCCCGTCAGATGCTCCAAGCAGGAGGACGGAAACGTGGCCAGAGAGTCAGCGTTACCGGTCAGCCCATGGCGCAAGAGCTCCTACTGCCAGCCTAGCGATTCCTACCGCACAGAGGTTGCCGATTTCTCCGATGGTGTCGGCGTCCGGGACTCCAAAGACCCTGACGGACCGACACCGCGTTTCGCACCCCAGGCTTGGGCCGAGTTCCTCATCGCAGTGAAGACCGGCGATCTCACACAGCTCTCGGCGTGACCACCCGCAAGATGTTCAGCGTTGGAGGAGCGAGCCCGTCCCCGGCACGGCGCGTGCGGACCCCAACCCCGCGGTCGCCTCATGCGCGCGTGGCCCGTGGCCGACGAGCGTGACGACATCGGCGGGTAGGACTGCGCGCACGACACTTCAGGGCGACGGGCAGGAGGGGGTTCATGGATACGGGGAGTGTCCCGAGCCTCGGTGTGCGGACGGCCTCGGCCCCTCACCGCTCGGGCGGCTGTCCCTCCCGGTGGCGCCGGCGTTCGCGTTCCGCGCGGAGCAGGTCCTGGCGGTCCGCTTCGCCCGTACCGCCCCACACGCCGTGGGTCTGGCCGGTGCGTACGGCCCAGTCCAGGCACATCCGAGTGACCGGGCAGCGGGCGCAGACGGACTTGGCCGCTGCTTCCTGCTGCAAGCCTCGCGGACCCACCACGCCGACGGGAAAGAATAACTCCGGGTCCTCGTGAGCGCATTCGGCGCGTTGCCACCACTCCTCGGCGGCGCCGAACGTCATGTCCGTGGTGTCGCTCCCGCGGGGGCCGGGAGCCCTGTTCGAACGTGTGACCGGCACAGCCATCAGTCCTCGCCGCGCACGATGTGCGGTTCCAGCGGAAACTCCACACAGGTCCGCAAGCGCTCGGCCTCCGGCCCGGCCGCCTTGGGCGACGGCGTACGACTGGCATGCTCGGCTGCTGACGTGGCCTTGGCGTCCTCTTCGTCGTGGCTGGGTGCCTGGCTCACGTGATCGGTCACGGCCCTGTCTCCCTACTCCCACTGTTCTCAAGTGCTGCCCTGGCGATGTGACGGGCCCGGTATGGCGCGATAGCCCACGCGAACCGGGTCCCCCGTTGTTTCCGCCGCAAACGGGAAAGGACCCGAACGGCAGAGCCGCAGCCGCCCTGCTGGGCGCCGAGTTGCTCCTGTTGGCCGAGCAGCGCGCACAGGGAAGCGAGCGAGGAGAACCAGCGGACGGGCCGGGAGAGACGGGCGGATTTGACAGGGCCGGACTGGGTGCGAGCCTGGAAAGGCGACGTCCGTCCCGACGGCGAACGGGCTGAGCCGTACGAGTGAGCCCGGCCCAGCCGCCGGCGGACGAGAACCAGCCGACGTCAAGCAGTGTCAACGACGCGCCCATGACCATGACGACGACCCTGAGGGACGAGCACATGGCACACCACCTCCGCGGCCAGAAGGTCGCGATCCTGGCCACCGACGGCGTCGAGCGAGTGGAGCTCGAAGGACCACGCGGAGCCCTCCAGGGCGCCGGGGTCACGGCCGAGGTCATCTCGGTCCACTCCGGGGAGATCCAGGCCCGCCAGGGAGACCTCGACCCGGCGGGCACGATTTCCGTGGACGGGCTGGTCGCCGACGCGTCCGTCGACGACTACGACGCCCTGATCCTGCCGGGCGGCACGATGAACCCCGACCAGCTGCGCATGAACAAGGACGCGGTCGCCTTCACCAAGAGGTTCGTGGACAGCGGCAAGCCCATCGCGGCCATCTGCCACGGTCCGTGGACGCTGGTCGAAGCGGACGTGGTACGCGGCCGCCGTCTGACCTCCTGGCCCAGCATCCGCACCGACCTGCGCAACGCCGGAGCCGACGTCGTCGACGAAGAGGTCGTCATCGACGGTCAGTTCATCACCAGCCGGTCACCCGCCGACCTCCCGGCCTTCTCCGTGGCCATCCTCGAACAGCTCGCCAAGGCCCAGCAGCAGGGGTGACGGGGGACAACGCCACCGCGGCGGCCGTACGCCGGGTGAGCGCGGCCCTCGCCCCCGCCCGCACTCCGGGCGCGCGCCGTGGGGCCGCGCTCTCAGCCGGTCCCGGCTCGTTCGCCCGCCGAGGCCGGGATGTCCTGTTCCGCCCAGACGACCTTGCCGGTCGCCGTCCGGCATGAACCCCAGCGGCGGCACAGCATGTTGATCAGCTGGAGCCCCCGGCCGCCCTCGTCGTGGAGCGACGCGTGCTGGATCTGCGGAAGGTCGGGCCCCGTGTCGGAGACCTCCACCACGAGCCGCTCGTGCTGGAGGAGACGCAGCCGGCCCGGGCCGCCGCCGTAGCGCAGCGCGTTGCCGACCAGCTCGCTCACCACCAGTTCGGTCACATCGGCGAGGTCACCGAGACGCCAGATGTCGAGCTGTTCCCTGACGTACTTACGCGCCGTTCCCGCCGCCGAACCGTCGCCCGGCAGGTCCCACATCCGTAGGGCCGTCCCTGGTGTCGACCGCCGCGCCGCCGCCACCAGCAGCACCGCTTCGTCGAACCGGGCCCGTCCGGCCGGCGCCAGGTCGCTGAGGGCGCATGAGTCGAGTTCGGCGAAGCGCATGTCGGCGGCGGTCTTGAGCAGCCGCTCCAGCTGGCTGTCGATGTCCTCCGTACGCGACTTGACCAGCCCGTCGGTGTACAGCACCAGCCGGCTGTCCGGGGTGACCGTCAGGCGCAGCGCGTCGTAGGGGATGACACCGGCACCGATCGGCGCGCCGACGGGCACCCGCACATACGAGGCTTCGCCCTCGGTGGTGACCAGCAACGGCGGCGGGTGCCCGGCACTGGCGAGTGTGAAGCTCGCGTCGGCCGGGTCGTAGACCGCGCACAGACAGGTCGCGATCTGGTCTTCCTCCAAGTCGCGGGCGGCCAGGTCCAGCCTGGCGAGCACCCGGTCCGGCGCCATGTCCATCGCCATCAGGGTCCGGCCGACGGCGCGAAGCTTGCCCATGGTGGCGGCGGCCGACAGGCCGTGGCCCATGACGTCCCCGACGACGAGCGCGGTCCGGCCACCGGGCAGCGACGCGACGTCGTACCAGTCGCCGCCGACACCGCCGGGGTCGGCGGTCGGCGCGTACCGGTGGCTGACCGCCAGTCCGGGCGTGTGCGGGGTGGCGCGGGGGAGGAGGCTGCGCTGCAGGCTGACGACGTGTGCGCGTTCACGTTCGTACAGCCGGGCGTTGTCCACGAACAGGGCGGCCCGTTCCGCCAGTTGGGAGACGAGGGCGACGTCGGTCGGGGAGAAGGCGGGCCGGTCGCCGGTGCGGATGAAGTCGGCGGCGCCCAGCAGCACCCCACGGGCGATCAGCGGCACCACCAGGTAACTGTGCACTCCCGCCGCGCGCAGCTGCGCCGCCGCGCTGGTGGTGGGTGCCACGCGCTCGAAGTCCGCCGCCGCGATGGTGCCGACGAGCACGGGCTCGCCGGTCGTCAGGCACTTCGTGGCGTACTTGTCCGCGCCCGTGGAGCTGAGTTCGCCCACCGGGTCGGGTTCGAGCGAGTCAAGACCGTCGATCGCCGCGACGCCCATCGCCCGGGTGGCCGGGCGGTCGGCCCGGCCCGGCCGGGCGCCGTCCTCGCCGTGCAGCACGGACTCCAGCAGATCCACGGCGGCGCCGTCGGCGAGCCGGGGGACGCAGAAGTCGGCGAGCTCCTGCGCGGTCGTCAGGAGATCGAGGGAGGTTCCGATGCGGACGCTCGCTTCGTTGAGCCAGGTGAGCTCGTCGCGTGCGCTGCCGTCCTGGGCAGCGCTGTCGCGCGCGGTGAACCGGTCGGAGAGTGCCGTGGTGAAGCGGCGTACGGCGCTGGGCCGCACGGCGTTGTTCCGGCCGTGCTCCACGTACGTCTCCTCCACATCCGCCGTCGCCCCGCGTTCTACCCCTCATGCCGCGCGGAAACCGCTGACTCTAGCTGGTTGTCCTGGCGTCGGGAGTGGCCTGGCAGGTGCCCAGTTCACCGCCGGTGCCGAGGAGTTCGGGCGGGCCGGACCTGGAGTGCTCCCGGGCGGGCCCGTGCGGGGAAGAGGCGGGAAGCGGGTGGCGGGGGCGCGGCGCCCAGGGTGGGGCGGGCGGCGGGAAGGGTCCGCGTGCCGTGGCGGCCGCGGGCCGGGCTGTCGCGATGTCCGCACCGTGTCTCGCACCTCGTGATGACGTTCCGCGCTGCCAGGGACGGCGCGCGGACCAGCCGGCGTGGCGGTGACCCCTGCCGGGGCCATCGTCATCACCGGCGTCGCTGGTCGCCGCGCCCAGTGCCCTGACGCTCTCCGTTCCCTGCTGCTCTCCACCGTCACTCTATGGGCGTTTCGCTCTGCTGGCACCCGGGCGTGACCGCACGTTTCACGCCAGTCGCCAGGGGCCCGCTTCAGCCCGTCGGCGCCGGAAGTTCCGGACCGTCCGCCTCCGGCGCGGACAGCGCGTTGTCCACCACAGTGGGCAGCGGGGTCAGGCCGAGCAGTCCGGTGACCACCCGGGTCGTCAGCGAGTGCCAGGCGTTCGCCCGGCGCAGCATCGCGTGATCACCGCCGGGCAGCAGGAGCGCGCACGCCTGGGCGCCCGCCTCCCTGGCCCGCGCGGCCAGCTCCCGCGACCCGCTCGGCGTCGTCACCCGGTCCCGGTCGCCGTGGAGCAGCACGACACGCTTGCCCGCCAGCTGCGCCACCGGTTCGTCGTCCGGGCACCACGGCGCGAGGCCCACCACCGAGTGGACACTGGGGTGCGCGGCGGCTCGCAGGGCGGCGCGGCCGCCCATGGAGTGCCCGACCAGGACGACCGGCAGGGGGCCGTGGAAGGAGCTGAGTTCGTCCAGGGCACGCTGCGCGTCCTGAGCCGCGTCGTCCCGCTCGCCGTTCCAGCCGCGATGGCGGTAGCGGACGACGCCGAGCGCTATCGGATGTTCGGCGGTGGCGCGCGCGATGGCCCGGGCGAACGGCCGCATCCGGGCACTGGGCAGATTCAGCGACGGCGGCGGCTCAAGACCGTCCTCGCGCCCGCCGTGCAGCAGCAGCACCGCGGCGCGCGGCGGTATGGCGGGCGGGCGCAGGACCAGGGCGGGAGCCACGGCGGTGGCGTCGCGTACGAACACGGCGCGGGGCCTCATCGCCGCCCCCGCCGGGAAGAGGTGAGCAGACCGGCGACGGACAGGGCGCCCCAGCCGACGGAGACGGCGACCGCCATGACGCGCCGGTCCCGGTCCGGGAGCGTCAGGCCGAGCAGCGCCGCGTCACCGAAGTCAGCGGCGATCCGCAGCGCGGTGGCGGTCCGCAGCGCCGGCCCCTCGGGCGCGACCACCATGGCGAGTCCACTGGCGGCGTCCCGCCACGCCAGTGGGCGCAGCGAGATCCGGGTGGCCGACCGGACCTGGCCGTCGTCGTCCGCCAGCCCGGAAGGCCGGGCCAGCAGGTCAGGCCACGCCGTCACCGCCAGGCCGTAGAGCGCGGTCGCCGCGCCCACCGTTCGCAACAAAGCCACCCGCATCGTCCGCATCACCCTCTCGTGCCCGCTCCGGACCGGCTGCCGCGGGCAGCCGCCGCCGACCGTCACTGTCACACCGTACGTGGAGCCGATCACGGGCGGAGGCGGGCGGGCCGGTGGCGCCCCAGCCACCACTCTCGTCGCGCTGCGGAGAGCCGGAAGCCGAGGAGCCGAGGAGAGCCGGAAGGAGTCAGAGCGCCGGACGGGTTGGTCTCAGGGCGCCCGGGACCGCTGCCGTCGCGGTGTCGGGCTGTGGGGCGTCGCGGAAGGCACGGGTGTGCGCGGCGGGGCAGGCCGGGGGCGCGGGGGAGGCCGTCCGGCTACTGGAGGCACGGGTGCGGACCAGAGACCAGCGCGGTCGCGCGGCGGTGACGGGGAACCAGAGCAGAGGGGCCCGGGGGCGGCGCGTATGACGCCGTGGGAGCCGGAGCCCGGACGAGGCCGGTCATCGCCCGCGGGGGCTCAGGCCCCTGCCGCTGAATCCGCAGGGCAGCGGCCGCCGGCCTGGTCGGCGGGGACTGACCCCGGTGCCGCCGGCAGCGCACTGCGCGTCGGCGGCACCGGGGAAGCGGGACCCGCTACGGTCCTCGGAACCCGCTACGGTCTGTCAGCGGCCCGTGGCCGGGGGCCCGCAGACCCAGGCCGCGCGGGCGCGGGCGCCCGTGTCCCGGCCTTGGTGGGCGGCGGCGCACCCGCCACGAGGCGCGCTCACTACTTGGGGGTGACCAGCGCGTCGGGGTCCCTGGGGGCGTTCTTGGCCAGCTCGGTGGACGCGTTGAGGGTGAACAGCTTCTGCCCCTTGCGGAACGGCGACATCTGGAACGTCTGCTTGAACAGGTCCTCGCCCTGCTTGGTCAGCGTGGTGGGGACGTTGACGGCCCGCAGTTCCTTGCGCGTGAACTGGACGTTCTCCCGTCGGATGGCGTACTTCAGCAGCTTGGTGGACTGCGGGGCGGCTCCGTTGACGGAGGACTTGACCATGGTGCGCGGGGCCTTGTCCACATGGTTGACGATCTTGTTGAGTTCGAGGCGGTCTTCCCGGTCGTGGAAGAGGATGCCGCCGCTCAGCCGGGAGCTGGTCTTGGTGCCCTCGTGGATCGGGAAGGCCACGCACTCCCGGTGCTTTCCGGCGAGCCGTGCCTCACCGGTGGCGACCATGGAGATCCCGCGGTCGGCGAGCCGCTGGGCGGCGTCGCCGCGCAGGCAGAGGCTGGCCTCGGCGTTGAGCGGAACAGTCGCCTCGTTGGCTTGGGCGGGCGCCATCGTGCAAGCCATCGCCGCCGCCGCGATGGCAGCGCCCGTGGTACGTCGCAACATGACTAGTCCTTTTGGTCCGGGCCGTCCGCGGTCAGGACGGCACGCAAGGACAACGGCGCGCCTCACTTTCGGGTGACGTATTCGCGGCAAGGATCACTCGCCTTGGTGAGTGTGCGGGCCGTGTGCGAGTCCTCACGCGCGGCCGCCGCCTCCGCTGGAAGCGAAGGCGGCGGTCACCGCTTGGCCGAGCGGCCCGTCAGCCGTCCTGCTCACCCCCGGCTGACGCGTACGTCATCGCACGCGGCCGTACCAGACGTTCTTTGTCCATATCCTTTCCTTACGGACCGACTTGCCCGGCTTGGGCGCGTGCCAGATGGTGTTCTTCCCGGCGTAGATGCCGACGTGGTAGACGTTCCGGCCGGAGTGGAAGAACACCAGGTCGCCGCTCTTGCGGGAGCGCGCGGACAGATGGCGGGTCTTGTTGTACTGGGCGGCCGCGGTGCGCGGCAGCTTCTTCCCCGCCTTCTTGAACGAGTAAAGCGTCAGGCCCGAGCAGTCGAACCGGCTCGGACCTGTCGCCCCGTACTTGTACGGGGCCCCCTTCTTGGAAGCTGCGACCTTCAGGGCCTTGCCCGCCGGGGTGGCCGCTTCGGCTTCGGTGGTCAGCGCCGGTACCAGCGCTGTGCCGACCAGGAGCGCCGCAGTGAGTGCGGACGCGGTGCCGAACCGGGAGGCGGGCAGGG
This sequence comes from Streptomyces sp. A01, assembly GCF_059026195.1. NCBI lineage: Bacteria > Bacillati > Actinomycetota > Actinomycetes > Kitasatosporales > Streptomycetaceae > Streptomyces > Streptomyces sp. A01. The sequence continues at coordinate 557,529 of NZ_JBWLKN010000001.1, forward strand.
GTATGTGTGCATGCGTGGACATGCGAGAGCCCTTCGTCATCCGCCTGCGAAAGATGACCTGTCGGGTTCGGGCTGGCGAAGTTGCCCGGCCACATGCGTGGCTTCACCCCAAGGGCCACCGCGTTCGTGGCCCGTCGTGCTTGGGTCTCCCGTTCCTGCCAATTCAGTGTTGTGCGTTCCAGGGCCCGGTACGGCGGCAGGACTCGGCGTCCGCCCGGGCCGCCCCGCCATGGTGACGAGGGCTTGGTAGTGCCGGTTAGGGATTTTGCGTCATGAACCAACCAGACTCAGAGCTGAAACGGTCTTTTGTGAAGTTCTTCACCCCGGCCCTCGTCACTCGGTGTTCGCGCCCCGCTCACCTCGCAGCCTCCCATTGGCCCCGCTTGACCTGCGGAAACCAACCCCGGCCACGAGGCGCGGCGGGCGTCATGCCTGGTTGGGACGTCGACGGAGAGTCAGGAGGGCGCGGGGGCCGGATTGGTGCCGACGAACGCGCGGAACTGCTCGGCCGGGATCAGCCGGTGCGCCGCGACGTCGGTGAACCCCGCGCTCTTCAGCTGACCCACCAGCTCTTGCGGCTCCGGCAGCGGGCCGCCGAAATCGGTGTACTCGCACCACATGTTCAGCATCTGGGAGCCCAGGCTCCCGCCTTGGCAGCCCGTCGTCAGCAGCAGCCTGCCTCCGGGCGCGAGGAAGGAGCGGGCCCGCTCCAGGATCGCGACGCGGTCGGCCACCGGGAAGTAGTAGATGTTGTTGTGCAGCGTGACGAGGTCGAACTCCGGCTCGGTCTCGAACGTCCGCAGATCGCCCTGCCGGACTTCCACCCGGTCGGCGAGCCCCCACTCCGCCAGCTGGGTGGTGGCCTGCTCCACCACCTCGCTCTGCAGATCGATCGCCAAGGCGGTCAGCTTCGGGTTGAGGGAGGCGGCATGCCGCACGTAGGTGCCGCTGCCGCAGCCGACTTCGAGCAGCCGGAGCGGAGCGGCGCGGTCCACTACGAGCCTGATGGCCTCCTGGACGGCCGGCTCCAGCGCCCGGGACGAGCGGGCGATGAGCGCCCCGTCCTGGTCGGCGTAGGTCAGCCGCCGCCCGTCACGCAGCATGGTGGGGGCGTCCAGCAGCATCGGGGCGTGAAAGCGCAGCAGCTGGTCGATGATCGCGGCGAAGGCGTCCTGCTCGGCGCGCGCGAGCTCCTTCGCCGTACTGCTCCGCAGTCGGTACCGGCCCTGCCGGTAGCCCAGCTCGCCGAGGTGGACGCCGATGTCGAGCCAGACCCGCAGCAGCTCCTTGTCCTTGCGGACGTCGAGTTCGTCGGCGAGCGTGGCGACGTCGCAGGGGCTCGCCGCGAGCTGCTTGAGCACACCGTTGCTCGCCGCCGAGGCCAGGAACGAGGTGCGGTAGACCGGTGTCAGGCAGTTCTTCGACAGGCGCAGGGTCAGCGGAAGTTGACGGTTCCTCACCAGCTTGATGACAGTCCTGATCTTCAAAGGAAGTTTCCTCACGTGGGGTGGTTGTGAGCAAGGCTCGTGCGATGTGGTGCGCCCGAGGGGGCGTCGGCCGGACGGCCTGTCGCCTGTCAGGCCGTGACACGTTCGGGGGACAGCCGCGGACGGCCGGTACGCCGCCGCGCCGGTGCGAGATTCGCGTGACCGACGTCGGCTGACTGCCATCCGCAGCTCCGCGTTTGTTCGGTCTACGCTCGCCAGGCGCCTCCTTCTATCAGGTGAGCCGTCGCCCTGCCGAGCCCACCCGCCCGCCGGGCGCGGCCGGAAACGGGCCGGAATCCCGCCAGTGGGACACGGCAGCCGGACTCGCGCGCCCGGTCCGCCACTGATCCCCGGCCGCCCGCGCCGTGTCGCGCGCACCCTGCCCCCTCGCGCCCTTACCGCTGCTCACGGGCCCGTCCTTGGCGTTCGCTCTCCCGTGCGTCAACCGCGCGCGATGGTCTGTGGAGGTGACGGGACGCCGGGCGAATGGTGCGTGCACACTGCGTTCACCCCCTTGCTTCATCGGGAGTGCCCGCGTCACCCCATCGGGCTAATCGCGACCGGTCGGCCCTGTTGTGGATCTCCGCTCCGTCCGCGCAGTGTCCGCCGTGTCACGCGGCGCCCGGACAACAGCTCCTAGAACACCTGTCGCAGGCGTCACTCTTCCATTTCAGAACGAGCGAAGATCCGCCTAAGCCGGGTCGGGCATGGTGATGCGGCTTGAGTACGACGACAGGAGCGACATGGCCGCATGCGCTGACGGCTCACCGTGGGTCCGTGGTTTGCACCGGACCGCGTCGATCGCTCACGTCAGCCAGGCCCTGCGTGTCCACGGGAGCAGCGAGCTCCACAAGGGCAGCCAAAAAGACCAGTGCTCGCCGGAGGCGAGACGACTGGACCAGGCTCAGGACGGTTCGCGGATAGTCCCGTGAAGCCGTCGCGCTCGCCTCATCGAGCGCTGCGACATGGCGTTGTGAAGAGCGCCCCCTTGTTCGTTCCCGCGCATTCGTCATCCGCTTCATCACCCATGGGAGAGATCATGAGCACCATTCCGGCAACAGCAGCAATGGGAATCTCGGTGGAGGGACTGGACGTCCTCGGCGCTACCGCCGAAGAACTCGCCGCCCTCAAAGACAAGATCTACACGCACAAGATCGTTGTTCTTAAGGACCAGCACCTCACACCCGGCGCGTTCGTCGCCTTCGGGCGGCGGCTCGGCGAGGTGGAGACGTACTACCAGCCCATGTACCACCACCCGGAGCACAAGGAGATCTTCGTCTCCTCCAACGTGAAGGAGGAGGGCCAGCAGGTCGGTGTGCCCCAGACCGGGAAGTTCTGGCACCACGACTACTCGTTCATGCCGCGTCCCTTCGGCCTGACTCTCATTTACCCGCAGGTCGTTCCCCGGCAGAACCGCGGCACGTACTTCATCGACATGGGCAAGGCGTACAGCAAGCTGTCCGCCGACCTGAAGGCCGCCATCGCGGGCACCCGCAGCCTGAACAGCGTGCGGCGCTACTTCAAGATCCGGCCCACCGACGTCTACCGGCCGGTCGTCGACGTCCTCGCCGAGATCGAGGAGTCCACCCCCGCCGTCACCCACCCCACCGTCTTCCCGCACCCCGTCACCGGTGAGCCCCTGCTGTACATCAGCGAGGCGTTCACCTACGAGTTGCAGGACGCCGAGGGCAAGCCGCTGCCGGACAGCCTGCTCAGGGAGCTGCTCGCGGCCACCGGCCAGTCAGATACGACCTTCCAGCACGAGAATATCCACCTCCAGACCTTCGACAAGGGCGACCTGCTGCTGTGGGACAACCGCAGCCTTGTGCACTGCGCCCGGCATACGGCCAAGCCCGAGCCGACCGTCTCGCACCGCGTCACCGTGCACGACGAGTACGACTTCTACCCCGGCATCGGCCGACGCCCGGCGTCCGACCGCTGAGGGGCCACCGTGGAACTGGCCACTCCTGCGGCCAAGCCGGTCGCGTACGCGTGTGACGAGGATCTGCTGACACGGGTCCTCACGCCGTACAAACCTCACTGCCGGTATCTCAAAACAGCCACCGTGACGCGTCAGGGAGAACCCCGGGACGGTGGTCGGGTCAGCGCGCGCGGCGAATTCACCATTCCCGAGTCGTGCTACATCGACAACACCGGTCACTTCAACGCCGTCGAATTCAACCTCTGCTATAACCAACTGGTCTATTACATTCTGGCGAAGTCCGTACAAGAACAGGCGATGTGGCCGTTCGACACCTGGACGATTGACGAATTCTGGGCGCGGCAGCTCCCCGACATTCTCATCGTGGACTTCCGCAGCACCTTCCGGCGCCCCATGCGCGGGCGCCACTTCTGGGGAGAGCTTGACGTGGTCGGCGTCGAAGAACGCGACGGCGACAGCGGGGCACTGGTGCTCGTCAGCACTCTCTGCCGCTTCGGCGAGGAAGACGTGCCCGCCTGCCTCGGCGGTGTGCGGCTCGCCGTACGAACGACCCGAGCTGTCGCCTCGTGAGTTTTGGAGCACGCACTGTGCGAACAAGAGCAGGAGCCATGTCAGGAATCGCCGCTTCTTCGCAGGAGCAGGACCGCGCCGGCCGACCGGAGCGGGACACCACCGGCGAACTCATCGCCATCGTCGGGATCGGCCTGCGGGTCCCCGGCGGCAACAACGCGCCGGACGGATTCGCCGAATTCCTGCGCACCGGGCAGTCCGGTGTACGGGAGCTCCCCACGGACCGCTGGGACCCCGAGGGACTCACCTCGGAGGACCCCGAAGCCAAGGGCGTCATCCGCTGCGAACGCGGAGGCTTCCTGGACCGCATCGACCAGTTCGACGCCAAGTTCTACAACATCTCACCGAAGGAAGCCGACTACGTCGACCCCCAGCAGCGGCTGGCCCTCGAAGTCTCCTGGGAAGCGCTGGAGGACGCCGGAATCGACCCCGGCACCCTGCGGCACGGCAGGGGCGGCGTCTACGTGGCCGTGAGCAACACGGACTACGCGGGCGAGATGGGCGCGTACTCCAACGAGGAACTCAACAGCTACATGCCCACCGGAGCGGCGCTCAGCGCGGTGTCCGGCAGGCTCTCGTACTTCCTCGGCTGGCGCGGGCCGTGCATGACCGTGGACACCGCCTGCTCCGCGTCCCTGGTCGCCGTGCACCTCGCCGCCCAGGCGCTGCGCGAGCGCGAAACCGACGTCGCGCTGTGCTGCGGCGTCAACGCCATCGTCAGCCCACGCCCGTACATCCTCGCTAGCCAGTCGAACATGCTCGCCCCCGACGGCCGCTGCAAGACCTTCGACGACGACGCCAACGGATACTGCCGCAGCGAGGGCGGCGGGGCGCTGCTCCTCAAGCGGCTGGCCGACGCCCAGCGCGACGGCGACCAGATCTACGCCGTCGTACGCGGCTCAGCCGTCGGCTCGGACGGGGAGAGCAGTTCCCTGATGGTGCCGAACGGGACCGCGCAGGAGGGGCTGATGCGCGCCGCGCTGGCCGCCGCCGACCTGCGGCCGCACGACATCTCGTACATCGAGGCGCACGGCACCGGCACCCCGCTCGGCGACCCGATCGAGATCAGTGCGATCACCTCCGTCTTCAGCGAGTCGCACACCCCGCAGAACCCGGTCACCATCGGTTCGCTGAAGACCAACGTCGGGCACATGGAGTCCGCCGCGGGCATCGGCGGCGTCATCAAGACCGCGCTGCAACTGCGCGAGAAGACCATCTTCCCGCACCTGAACTTCCACACGCCCTCCCGCCGCATCCCCTGGGATACCGCCCCGGTCACCGTCGCCACCGACGCCCGCCCCTGGTCGGCCACGACCCGGCGGGCCCTGGTCAACTCCTTCGGCCTGACCGGCACCATCGCCTCCGTCGTCCTCGAAGAGGCACCCGAACGCGCGGAGGACACCCCCGCCCCGGCCGACGGCGACGGCCACCTCCTCACGCTGTCGGCCAGGAGCGCCCCCGCGCTGCACGGGCAGATCCAGCGCTACCAGCGGATGCTGCGGGACGCGCCCGACACCGACATCGGCGACCTCTGCTACACCTCCAATGCCGGTCGCGCGCACTTCGGGCTGCGCCTGGCCGGAGTCGTCCGCGACCACGACGATGTCGCCAGGCTCCTCGAACGCGGCCTGACCAAGACCGCGCAGTCAGGCACCGGCGGCACCACGGCCCAGGTGGCGTTCCTCTTCTCCGGAGGCGGCACCCAGTACGTCGGCATGGGCAAACCGCTGTACGAGCGGTTCGAGGTGTTCCGGGAACACCTCGACGCCTGCGACCGGCTGTTCACCCCGCACCTGGGCCGGTCCATCCGGGACATGCTGCTCGGTGACACCGACGACGCCGAGCTGATCCACCAGATCAGCTACATGCAACCCGCGCTGTTCGCCCTGGAGTACGCGGTGGCGAAGCTGTGGCTGTCGTGGGGCGTCGAGCCCTCCGTGCTCGCCGGGCACAGCATCGGCGAGATCGTCGCCGCCACCGTCGCCGGTCTGTTCTCCCTCGACGACGCGGTCACCCTGATGGCCGCGCGCGCCCGGCTGATGGACGCCTCACCACCCGGCGCGATGGCCGCCGTGGAGGCGTCGGTCGCCGAGGTCGCCCCGCTGCTCGCCGACCACGACGACCTGTCGGTGGCCGCGGTGAACGGCACGAGGCAGCTGGTCCTGTCCGGTGGCAAGGACTCCCTCACCAGCGTGGAACAAGCCCTCACCGAGCGGGAGATCAAGAACCGGCGGCTCGCCGTGTCCTGCGCCTCGCACTCCCCGCTGATGGCCGAGGCGGCCGACGAACTGCGCGAGGTCGTCGCCGGGCTCACCTTCCACGAGCCCGAGTACACCCTCATCTCCAACCTCAGTGGCACGGTGGCCGACCCCGCGGAGCTGTCCACCCCCGACTACTGGGCGCGTCACCTGCGGGAAGGCGTGAAGTTCGCGGACGGCATGCGGGCCATCGCCGAACGCGGCCGCCACGCGTTCCTCGAATGCGGACCCGCCACCGAACTCATCGGCATGGGCAAGCAGTGCCTCGACGCCGCGACCGACCATCTGTGGCTGAACAGCCTCCACCCCGAGGACACCGACGCCACCATCGCCCGGCAGGCACTCGCCCAGCTCTACGTCGCGGGCGCGCCCGTCTCCTGGGCCGACCACCACCGGGGGCGCGAACGCCGCAGGATCACCCTGCCCACGTACGCCTTCGACCGGCGGCGGCACTGGCTCCCCGCGCCCGCGGCGCTGCCCGCCGCCCGAGGCCCGCTCGACGCGCACCCGCTGCTCGGCAAGGAGATCTCCACTGACGAACAGCGCGCCACCGGCGCACGCGAGTTCTCCTCCCGCGTCAGCGCCGACCGGCCCGGCTACCTCGCCGACCACAAGGTGGCGGGGAAGGTCGTCTTCCCCGGCGCCGGATACGTGGAGATGTTCTTCGCCGTCCAGGACGCGGTACACGGCGAGACCGGCCTGCCCGTCACCGGGGTCCAGATCCACGAGGCGCTGTTCCTCACCGAGGAGAGCACCACCGAACTGCGCACCCGGGTGTGCGCGCTCGCCGACGGTGGCCTCCACGTGGAGATCGTCAGCCTCGTGGAGAGCGAGGACGAAGGCGGCCGGAGCATCGAGCGCAAGCACGCCACAGCGACCATCGCGCCAGGGCCCGCCCCCGAGCTGGACGAGACGGAACGGTCTCTGCGGGCCCTCGCCGAGCAGCCGGGCGAGCCCACCGTCAAGCGCTCGGCCGACGATATCTACGCCGACTTCGGCGAGCTGGGCGTGGAGTACGGCCCGCAGTTCCAGGGGCTGAGCCAGGCCGACGGATACAGGGCCGGGCTCGCCATCGGTGACGTGCGCGGACAGCAGGGCGTCAGCGCCGAGCACCTGCCGCCCGCCATCCTCGACTGCGCCTTCCAGACGCTCACCGCCCTCGCGGGCGACAGCGACGTCATGGCCATGCCCGTCGGTCTCGGCCGCTGCCGCCTGCTGAAGAAACCGCGCGGCCAGAAGCTGCGCAGCGTGGTGCGCATGGTCCCACCCGCGGCCGACCCGGCGACCGGGGAGACCGGTGCGGACGAACCAGCGGCGCCCACCTTGGACCTGCTCGTGCTCGACGGCGACCGCACCGTCTGCGTACTGGAGAAGCTGACCCTGCGCCAAGTGGCGAACGCCGCCCCCGACCGCGACCGGATGTACTCCGAAGTGCGCTGGATCAAACGGTCGCTGCGCGCCGGTGACCCGGAGCCGCGCCACGCGGTCCTTATCGGCGCGGGCGCCGCCGGCCTCGCGGAACTGGCCGAGCCGGCCGTGGCGCGCGGTGTGACCCTCTCGGCGGCCGCGACCACGAGCGAGGCCGTTGAGCTGCTACGGGAACGGCCCACGGACGTGTGCTGGTTCTGGCAGCCGCGGCGGGACACCGCGGAGTCGCTACGGGACGAGTGCGAGCGCAACTACCGCAGTCTGCTCGCGCTCAGGGACGGCCTGGAAGAGGTCGGCTTCGGGCGCGACCAGCGGCTGTGGCTGATCACCGAGGGCGGCCAGTGGGTCCCCGGTGACGCCCCGGGCGCCGACGACGAGGCCACCCTGGCGGCGGCCACCCTCTGGGGCTTCGGCCACGTGATGTGGACCGAGTACCCCGCGCAGCGGGTCACCCTGCTGGACCTGCCCGCCCTTGGCACCGCCGGCGCGTACCCCGCGCTCCTCGACGAGTGGGCGGCCAAGGACTCCACCGAATACCAGGTGGCCTACCGCTCCGGACTGCGGCACGTGCGACGGGTGTACGCGGGCACGGGCGGGCCGCCCTCCGACATCGAACTGGTCGTCAAGGAATACGGGCAGTTCAGCGGCGTCACCGCGGTACCGCTCCAAGAGGACCCGGAGCCGGAGGGAAGCCACGTCCAGGTGCGCGTGCGCGCGGCGGGGCTCACCATGAAGGACGTGTTCAACGTCCTCGGCCTGCACCGGCAGTTCACCGAGGAGGCCGGGACGGGGCCGATGGAACTCCCGCTCGGCCAGGAGTGCGCGGGCGAGGTGATCGCGGCGGGCCCCGACGCCTCCTTCCAGGTGGGTGACGAGGTCATCGTGGCCCACCTCGGCTGTCTGCGGCAGCGGGTGACCGTCGATTCGGCGCAGGTCGCCCGCAAGCCGGGCGGTCTCTCCTTCGCCGAGGCCGCGGCGCTGCCCGCCGCCTTCCTCGTCGCCCACCACGCCCTCCACCAGCTCGCCGGGGTCAAGAAGGGCGACCGGGTCCTCATCCATGCCGCGGCCGGTGGCGTCGGGCAGGCCGCGGTGCAGCTGGCGAAGCTGGCCGGGGCCGAGGTCTACGCGACCGCCAGCGCGCACAAGTGGCCGCTGCTACGCGACCAGGGCGTGCGCCATCTGATGAACTCGCGCACCCTCGACTTCGCCGACGAGGTCCTCGAAGCCACGGACGGCAAGGGTGTGGACATCGTCCTCAGCAGCCTCGACAAGGACTTCGCCACGGCTGGTCTGCGCGCGGTGGCGCGCGGCGGTCACTTCGTCGAACTGGGCAAGGTCGGGGTCCTGGCGACGCAGGAGGTGACGAAGGCCCGGCCCGACATCACGTACACCGACTTCAGCGACATCTCCCAGGAACGCGTCAGGGAACTGGCCGAGGACGCGCTGAGCACCGTGGCGGAACAGCTGGCCTCCGGGCAGCTCACCCCCCTGCCGACCACGACGTACAGCCTTGACGAGGTCGAGGAGGCGTTCGGGGCGCTCAGCCGGGGCGCCAACACGGGCAAGGTCGTGATCGCCTTCCACGACGAGCATCTGCCCGAGCCGCCACCGGCCGAGGTCAGCCCCGACCGGACCTACCTCATCACCGGCGGGCTCGGCTCCCTCGGCCGACTCGCCGCCGAGCGGCTCGTCGGCCTGGGGGCCCGCCACATCGCCCTGATGGGCAGGCGCGTGCCCGCGGCCGAAGAGCTCGAAGCGCTCCAGGCCCGGCTCGGCCAGGACACCGAAGTGATCACTTACGCCGCTGACGTCGGCGACGCCGATGACGTCCGGGGTGTCAGCGAGGCCCTGCTGGCGCGGAGCCAGCCGCTCGGCGGCATCGTCCACGCGGCGGGTGTGCTGGCCGACGCCCCGGTGGCGGCGCAGACCTGGGAGAGCCTGGACACCGTCTTCGGCGCCAAGGTCTACGGCAGCCACCTGCTGCACCAGGCCGCCCAGGACCACCCGGAGCTGCGGTTCTTCATCGGCTACTCGTCCCTGACCTCGGTCCTCGGGTCGCGCGGGCAGGCCAACTACGCGGCGGGCAACGCGTTCCTGGACACGCTGATGTGGCGGCGCCGCGCAGCGGGGCTGCCCGGCATGAGCGTCAACTGGGGCGCGTGGGGCGAGATCGGCCTCGCGGCCGGCATGAGCGAGCAGAACATCGCCAACGTCGAACACCAGGGGTTCGGCTTCTTCAAGCCCACCTCGGGCATGCGCGCACTGATCAGGCTGCTGGAGCGGCCACCGGCCCAGGTCACCATCGCCGAGGTCGACTGGGACCAGTGTGTGGCGACCCGGCCGCTGCCCAACGCGCTCTACCAGCAGGTAGGCCGGTCCTCGCAGCGTACGGCCGTCAGCGTGGACCTCGAAGCGCTGCTCCAGCTGCCCAAGTCGGAACGGCGGCAGGGCGTGTCCCTCGTGGTCCGAGGCGTCATCGCCGACCTGCTGCACTTCGACGGAGCCGACGACGTGCCACCGGACGCCCGCTTCTTCGAGGTCGGTCTTGACTCGCTGGCCGCTGTGGAGCTGAAGAACGCCCTGGAGGTGTGCTTCCGGCTGCCGCTGTCGGCCTCCAGCGTCTTCGACCACCCCTCGGTCGCGCTGCTCGGTGAGTTCATCGACGGCCGGCTGACCACAACAGCGGAAGGACAACAGTGATGAGCGCTCCCGCCCAGGCGGCCACTCGGGCGCGCACGGTCGCCGCCGCGTCCGCCCAGCACGCCGACATCAGGCCCGACCGTGTCGCCATCGCCTGCGAGGGCCGTACGGTCACCTTCCGGGAACTGCACCAGCGCAGCAACCGCACCGCCCACGCCCTGCTGGGGGCGGGGGTGGGCTCCGGGACCCGGGTCGGCTACCTCGGCCACGACAGCGAGCACCTGTACGACCTGCTCCTGGCCTGCGCCAAGACCGGTGCCGTCCTCGTCCCTGCCGATCCCCGGCTGACGCCCAGCGAGATCGAGCACGTGCTGCGCGACTCCGGCAGCACCCTCCTCTTCGCCCAGGGGACCTGCCTCCCCGCGGTGACGGAGGTCAGGTCCGCCCTTCCGGAGCTGCGCGGCGTCATCCCGCTGGAGGAGGAGACCGGTCACGGGGCCGGTTTCCTCTCCTGGTCGGCGGACCAGCCCGGCACCGACCTGGACCCTGGGCCGCCCGGTGGCGCGGCACGGCCCCTCGCGCAGATGTACACCAGCGGCACCACGGGCGTGCCCAAGGGCGTCGTGCTCAGCCAGCGCAGCTTCTGGGCGGTCAACGACCTGCTCGCCCGGCACGAACTGGACTGGCTCGACTGGCGGGAGGAGGACCACAGCCTCAGCCTGCTGCCCGGCCACCACATCGGCGGCCCCTGGTGGTTTCTCCAGGGCTTCCGGGCCGGGGCGACCAACGTGCTCGTGCCCGGGTTCGACGCCAAGCGGACCATGGAGCTGATCAGGACCGGTGGCCTCACCACCGCCCTCATGGTCCCCTCCATGCTGCAGATCCTGCTCGCCGAACCCGGCGTGGGACCGGCCGACTTCGCGGGGCTGCGCAAGGTCGTCTATGGCGGCTCGCCCATCCCCGAGCCCGTTCTGCAACGCTGCATCGAGGTGATGGGCTGCGAGTTCGCCCAGATCTACGGGCTCACGGAGACCTGCGCCTCCGCCGTCTGCCTCCCGCCCGGCGACCACTACCCCGGCAGCCACCGGCTGAAGGCCGCGGGCCGCCCGTACCCGGGGGTGGCCGTGCAGGCGGTGGACGAGAGCGGCACCGCGCTGCCCAGCGGCCAGATCGGCGAGATCCGCATCGACACCCCGGCCCTTATGGACGGCTACTGGCAGCGGCCCCGTGACACCCAACGCGCCATCGTCGACGGCTGGCTCTACACCGGCGACGCGGGCTACATCGATGACGACGGCTACGTCTACATCTGCGACCGCATCAAGGACGTCATCCTCGTCGCCGGGGAGAACGTCTATCCGGCCGAGGTGGAGAACGCCCTGAGCAAGCACCCGGCGGTGGCCGAGGCCGCCGTGACGGGCGTGCCGCACCAGGTGCGGGGCGAGGCGGTGCACGCCTGCATCGTGGCCCGGCCCGGCGAGCGGCCGACGCCGCGCGAGCTGCTGCTGTTCCTCAAGGACCGGCTCGCCGACTACAAGCTGCCCACCAGCTACGAGTTCGTGGAAGAACTACCCCGCAACGCGAGCGGCAAGATCCTGCGCCGCGCGCTGCGCGGCCGCGCCTAGGGAGACCCGATGGACCAACGTACAGAGCCACCCGTTACCCGCGAGCTGATGGACATGCCCCTGCCGCGGCCCCGCGAGTGCCCCTTCGGGCCGTCCCCCGAGTTCACCCGGCTGCGGATCGAGGCACCGGTGGTCGAGGTCAGGTGCCCGACCGGGATGCGGGCCTGGCTGGTCAGCCGGTACGCCGATGTGCGCGAGGTGCTGGGCGACTCGGACCGCTTCAGCAGCCGCACCGGCCAGGTGCCCCACATGATGGGGCACGCCAGCCCCGACCGGCCGGTGGCGCCAGGTGAGTTCACCCGCATGGACGGAGCCGAGTACCAGCGGTTCCGCCGCCAGATCGCCCCCGAGGTCGGCACGCCCAAGCGGCTGGCCGAACTGCGCCCCAGAGTGCAGGCCATCGTGGACGAGCGGATCGACGCCCTGGCGAAGGCGGGCTCGCCCGCCGACTTCTACGGCGACTTCACCGTGCCCGTCACCACCGCCGCCATCAGCGGGGTCGTCGGCGTCCCGTACGCCGACCGGCACTTCTTCCACGAGGCGGCGTCGGCGGTCTTCAGCGCGGTCACCTCCGAGGAGGAGATGATCGCGGCGATGAAGCCGCTGCACGCGTATCTGTACCAGCTGGTGCGCGCGCGGCGGGAGAACCCGCAGGACGACGGCGTCAGCCGCATGATCGCCCGCAGCGAGAGCAGCGATCGCCCCTTCTCCGAGATGGAGTTGGTGTCGATGTGCGCGGTGATGCTGGTGGCGGGCTTCGACACCACGGCCACCGCGCTGGCACACGGCGTCTTCGCCCTGCTCGCCCACCCCGAGGAGTTCGCGCGGCTGCGGAGAGATCCGTCGCTGGTCCCCGGCGCCGTGGAGGAGATCGTCCGCTGCTTCGGGGGCGCCGCCGGAATCGCCCGGCAGGTGACGCGGGACACCGAGATCGGCGGACAGCCCGTCGCCAAGGGGGACTACGTCGTCGTCGCGATCCAGGCCGCCGACCGGGACCCCGAGGAGTTCGACGAACCCGACCGGATCGACGTGGGCCGTCGGATGGAGGGCCATCTCGGCTTCGGCTACGGAACCCACCAGTGCTTCGGTCAGCAGACCGCGCGGCTGGAGCTGGCCGTGGTGCTGGAGACGATCGCGCGGCGCATTCCGTCGCTGCGCCTCGCGGGCCGCGTGGAGGACGTGCCGTTCAAGACGGGAACTCCCGTGATCGGCCCGGCGACCGTGCCGGTGGCGTGGGACGCCATCGAGCCCGCCGGGGCCACCGAACCCATCGAGGAAGGACAGCGGTAATGAAGGTGCGGGTCGATGAGGACGCCTGCGTGGGCTCGGGCATGTGCGCCTACCTCGCGCCCGCCGTCTTCGACCAGCGTGACACCGACGGCGTGGTCACCGTGCTCCAGGACACACCGGCCGAAGGTCAGCACGAGGCGGTATGGGACGCGGTACGCAACTGCCCGGCTCAGGTGATCTCGCTGGAGGAGACGGACGACGAGGGGCGTTGAGTCGCGGGGGTGAGTCCCTGACTGGTCCGCGCCTGGCGCGCGGGCCGGCCAGGCCCGCCCGGCGCACCAGACCAGCCGGTGCCGGTCAGGTCGGTCTTCCGGTGAGCTGGTCGTCACCGGCGAGAATGGCCTGGTGGAGATCCCGCAGCGGGCGGCACGGTTCCAGGCCGAGCTCATCGTTGAGCCGGCCACGGGCCACCCGGTAGATCATCAGGGCTTCCGCCTGCCGTTCCGACCGGTACAGCGCGAGCATCAGATGGCGGTAGAACGTCTCCCGCAGCGGGTGCTCGTTGGTCATCGCGTACAGCTGTCCGACGATCTCCCGGTGCCGTCCCAGCGCCAGGTACTCCTCCGCGAGCCGTTCGACGCACTGCAACCGGGTCTCCTCCAGCCAGCTCGCGCAGGCGGTGACGATCGGCCCGTCCCGCGCGCCGTCGAACGCGGGACCACGCCAGAGCGCGAGCGCGTCCTCGTAACACCGCAGCGCCTCCTCGTGGCGTCCCAGTCTCGTCCGCTCCCTGCCGTCGTCCATGAGCCGCTGGAAGTCCTGGATGTCGAGGTCGTCGGAGCCGACGCGCAGCAGGTAGCCCAGGGGCCGGGTGACGATGGGGTCTTCCGCGAACCCGGCGTCGCGGAGGAACTTGCGGAGCTGGGAGACGTACACGTAGAGCGCGGCCTGCGCCCGTCGTGGCGCCCGGTCCCCCCAGATCTCATTGATCAACTGGCTGGCGGTGACGACTCGCCCCGGCCGCGCCAGCAGCGCGGCGAGCAGTGCCTCTGCCTTGTGCGCGCTGATATACGACGTCTCCTCCACGCCGACGACACGGACCATGCCCAGTAACTCGTACCTCATCCGACCCCCGCGTCCATCCTTTGGCCCATCCCTACTAACTGATGAGTCGGCAACATGTCCCAGTGGCATAACCGCCTATCGGATGTCGGGTGGCGACCTCTGAAGACGCCGTGACCATATCGATATCCCGCTTATCGGCGAGCCGCACGCGGGCGTGTCCGCCAATGGGCGCGCGAGCCGGAGAAGTTGGTGTGCGAAGCGGCTCGTCGGCTCCGGCGCGCGCTCTTGGAACGGGTTCAGCCGAACGCGGAGCGCAGGGCGAGCCGGGTGTTCGACTGGGCGACGCCCGCCTCCTGCTTCAGGCGGCGCAACAGGTTGTCCAGGGCCGTGGCGTCGGCGGCGTGGGCACGCAGCAGGTAGTCGTGTTCGCCGGTGACGTGCACGACCTCGGTGATGCCGGGCAGCCGGGCGACGGCCGCCTCGAACGCGTCGCCGGTGGTGTCGAGCCGCAGCGTCACGTCGATGAAGACGACCAGCCCGCGGCGGTCACCCGCCGCCGGGTCGACGAGGGTGGTGAACCCGCGGATGACGCCCGTACGGCGCAGCTTGCGCATCCGGTCGGCGGCGGCGTTCGCACTCAGGCCCACGCGCGCGCCGAGGTCGCGGTAGGAGATCCGCGCATCCCGTTGCAGGGCACTGAGGATTTCCCGGTCCAGCTCGTCCATGCCGCGATTATCGCAGCGCGCGCCGTAATACGGCAGTGATAGCCCGGCGGACCGCACAACGGTGGCGGCATGACGGATTACGGGTCTTCTTCCTGGACGACGGCCGCCGTGGCGGGAGCCGCCGCGGGCCTCGGGGTGGCGATGCCGCTGGGCGCCATGGGCGTGCTGCTGCTGCGCGAGGGGCTGCGAGGCTGGCGGGGAGCGGCCGTCGCGGCGACGGCGGTGGCCGTGGCGGACATGGTGTACGCGGCGCTGGCGACGGTGGCGGGCCCGATTGTCGCGCGGACCCTGTCGGGTGTGGAGGCGTGGGCGCGGCTGGGGGCGGCCGCGGTTCTTCTGGCGATCGCCGCGCACGGCATGCTCTCCCTGCGCCGGGCCGCGCCCCCGGCGCGTACCGCCGCGGCGGCGCCCGGCGACGGCACGGCCCGGCGGACGTTCCTGCGCTTCGCCGCGCTCACACTGGTCAACCCCACGACGGCGCTGTACTTCACGGCCCTGACCACGGCGCGCGGCGGAGAGCTCGGCAGCGGCGCGACGGGCGTCGTCTTCGTCGCAGCGGTCTTCGTCGCCTCCCTGCTGTGGCAGCAACTCCTCGCCGCGGGTGGCGCGTTCGCAGGCGTACGGATGTCGGAGCGCGCTCGCCTGGTGACGTACGCCCTGGGGTATGGCCTGGTGACGGTCTACGCGGCGGTGCTGGCCTGGCCGCTGCCATAGGGCGCGGCGTACGCGGGGGAGCGGTGAGCGGTGGCCCGCCAGCGGAGCGGTTCGCCAGGCGGGCGTGGCGTACGGCACTCACGCCCGCTGCCGGGCGATCAGGTCGCGGTACCAGCGGAAGGAGTCCTTGGGCGTGCGCCGCTGGGTCTCGAAGTCCACGTGCACCAGCCCGAACCGCTGCGTATAGCCCGCCGCCCACTCGAAGTTGTCGAGAAGGGACCACTGGAAGTAGCCCCGTACATCCACTCCGCTGTCCATGGCCTCACGCAGGGCGCGCAGGTGCCCGTCGAGATAGCCGATCCGCCGGGTGTCGCCGATGTGTCCGCGCGCGTCGGGCCCGTCGCTCACGGCGCAGCCGTTCTCCGTGATGTAGAGGGGTGGCAGGCCGGACCCGTAGCGGTCGCGGAACGACGTCAGCAGTGCGCTGAACGCCGACGGGACGATGGGCCAGTCGAAGTCGGTCAGCGGGTAGCCCTCGATGGCGCGCGTCTCGAAGGGGAGCGTGCCGGGCAGAGCGAAGCCGTCCGTCGCGCTCGCGCTGGCCTTTCCGCCCGGTGCGCCGATCCGCTGGGGCGCGTAGTAGTTGACGCCGTACCAGTCCACCGACCGGCCGATGACCTTCAGGTCGTCGGCTACCGGCCCGGGCATGGCCTCCGCCCATCCGTCGGGATAGCTGCCGATCAGGATGGGATCGGCGAAGAGCCGGTTGGTCAGGGTGTCGTAGAGCCGCGCGGCTTCCCTGTCGGCGGCGCTCTCGCTGGCGGGCCACGTCGGCGCGTGGTGGCTGGCGATGCCGATCTCTCGTGCCCCGGCGGCGCGCAGCGCCTGCGCGGCACGGCCGTGGGCCAGCAGCTGGTGGTGGGCGACGGGCAGCGCGTCGAAGGACAGCCGCCGCCCGGGGGCGTGCGCGCCGACGGCGTACCCGAACATGGTGAGCACCATGGGTTCGTTGACGGTGATCCACCGGGGGACGCGGTCGGCGAACCGCGCGCCGAGCAGGGCGGCGTAGTCGGCGAACCGGTCGGTGATCTCCCGCTGGGTCCAGCCGCCCGCCTCCTCCAGCGGCAGCGGAGTGTCCCAGTGGTAGAGCGTGGGGACCGGCTGGATGCCGTGGGTGAGCAGTTCGTCGATCAGCCGGTCGTAGAAGTCGAGCCCGGCCGGGTTGGCGGGGCCGCTGCCGCCGGGCTGGACGCGTGGCCAGGCGATCGAGAACCGGTAGGCGTGCACCCCGAGGTCCTTCATCAGGGCGACGTCCTCGCGGTACCGGTGGTAGTGGTCGCAGGCGGTCTCCCCGGTGTCACCGCCCCGCGTCGCTCCCGGCCGCGCGCTGAAGACGTCCCAGGTCGACGCGGACCGGCCGTCCGCATGGACCGCGCCCTCGATCTGGTACGCGGAGGTCGCGACACCCCACAGGAAGTCCGGCCCGAAGCGGCTCAGTTCATCGGCTGGCATCATCCGGCTCCTTGTCCGCGGTGCTGCCGCGCGGGGCGCGGGGGAGTGGCTGCGGGGGCGGTCACCGCGGCGTGGCCGCCACCTCGCGGCCGTGCCCGGCGCCGTCAGGGGCACCTCTCACCGGTCGCCTCACCGGCCTGACTGTTCCGGTCTCGACGTGGGCGCGTGGAAGAGAGCGTAGCCACGCGCTGACAGACATGAAGGCAAGACCCCTCATTTCCCATTGATTTGCTGCTCTAGGCGGCCAGAAAGGGCCAGAAGGGGGCGTACAGGTTAGGTTTGCCTTACCTAAGTTGGATGATAAGTTCTTGACGTCCGGTGACGCCGGAAAGACGGGCCGGGGGTGGCTTCCCCTCGCGTCTGTCCTGAGTCGCTCCTCCCCGAATCACCACGAGCGACACCGTCATGCCCGGACCCGATTCCCATCCCCTCAATCGGAACGGACATTTGTGCCCATGAACGCGGGAACCGCCCCCGTCCGACAGCTCGATCCCGTCTCGGCCGCCGAGCTGACGCACGCCGCGCAGAAGATCCTCGCTGAGTTCGGCAGTTCCGCGACCTCCGGCGAGTTGCTGCGGCAGGTCGCGGAATCGGCCGCAGGACTGAGCGAGCCGACCCGTGCGCGGCTGCGACCCGTCGACAGCGACGACGGTCTGTTCATTCTGCGTGGCCTTGGCCTCGACGACGCCGACATCGGCGACACGCCGGGCAACTGGGCCAGCGCCTACGACTCGGCTGCCGAGTGGGACATCGTCTTGCTCCTGCTCGCCACCGTGATGGGCGACCCGATCGCGTGGGAAGGCCAGCAGGACGGCCGCTTCGTGCACAACATCGTGCCCGCACCCGGCCATGAGCAGGAGCAGACGGGCGCGAGCAGCGCCGTGCTCCTCAGCCCCCACACCGAGGACGCCTTCCACCCGGGCCGGGCCCATCTGCTGATGCTGGGCTGCATGCGCAACCACGACAACATCGCCACCACGGCGGCGAGCATCCGCAACACCCGGCTGTCCGACGCGGACATCGAGATCCTGTCGCGGCCGGAGCTGCCGATCCTTCCCGACGACGCGTACACCGAGGCGCGCGGATTCACGGGCAGCCCGCCCGCCGTGCCCACGCTGTACCAGAGCGAACAGGGCCTGACCCTGCGCTTCGACCCGGCCTACACGCCGCTGGACGACGCCTCCGCCGAATACCGGGCCGCCTACCAGCGCCTTGAGGCCGAACTGGCCAGGGTTTCCACGGCTGTCAGCCTCATCCCCGGAGAGGTGCTCGTCGTGGACAACGACCTGGTCGTGCACGGCCGGGTCCCGTTCCAAGCCCGCTACGACGGCACCGACCGCTGGCTCAAGCGCGCCTCGGTCCGGGTGGCCGGGCGGAGCACGCGCCCGGCAGCCGAGACGGACGAACACGGCTACGGCCAGGCCGCCATCGAGGCGTACGCCGCGTAGGCGAAGGCGTCGTAGAGCTGCTGAAACGTTTCGTCAGAGTCTGGGGGCCGCCGTGTCCGCGGGCCGCCGCGTGACCGACTTGGTCCCCGACCCGCCGGCCTGACGGTTGGCGAGGCGCCGACCTGGCCCCCAGCGGGTCCCGCGGCCGAGCCCGTCCCACGGAACGAGCAGCACACCGCACGACGAGCGGACCGGACGCCACCGAGCGGACCAGACGCCACCGAGTAGCACCGAGCGCCACCGCGCACTGAGCAGCACCGAGCAGCACCGAGCAGACAGGACTGACATGACCGATCCCGCCCTGGCCACCACCGCCGGTGACGTCGCCGTTGACGTCGCCGGGGACGACAAGGCACTGCGTGTGCTGAGTACGTCCGACCTCGCGGATCTCGACATCTCCCTCGCCGATGTCGTCGCCACCGTCGAGGGGGCCTACCGCACACTGCAAGCGGGCCAGTCGGACAATCCGCGCAAGCTCACCGTCAAGCCGCAGGACGGGCACTCCGTCTCGTACGCCATGCTCGGGCGTGACGGCTCGCGGAACGTCGTGGCCATCAAGACCTCGTACAAGCACGGCCTGGACAAGGGCCGTGAGGAGCAGCACTACTACACGACGCTGACGCTCTACGACGATGTCACCGGGCTTCCGGTCGCGATGATGGACTGCGGCCGCATCGGATCGCTGCGCACCCCGGCGGTGTCCGCGCTGCTGGCCCGCGAATGCGCTGCGCCCGGTGCGCGCAGCGCCCTGGTCATCGGCACCGGCACGCAAGGCCGCCTGGCACTGCCGTTCTTGCTGACCACGCTGCCGCAGCTGGACCGGCTGATGCTGGCGGGCTCGCACAGGGAAGGCATCGCCGCCGTCCGCGAACAGCTGCGCGCCCACTTCCCCGACCGGGACGTCGAACTCGTCACCGACCTCAAGTCGGCGGCCGGTGACGCCGACGTGATCGTGGCCACCGCCGGTGCGCACACCACCGCCGCCGTTGAGGCGGGCTGGCTGCGGCCCGGCGCGCTGTCCATCCTCGTCGGGCACGGTCTGGCGCCGTCCACGCTGCACCGCGCCGACCGGGTCATCGCCACCAGCGAGGCGCAAATGAAGGTCACCGGCACCGACATGGCCAACGCCGACGGCGCCTTCCCGCCTGTGGACACCGAGTTCCCGCCCGTCGTCGCGGGAATCACCGCCGGACGCCGCTCCCCCCAGGAGCGGATCTTCGCGTACAACAGCGGACTGGTCGTCACCGACATCGCGCTCGGTCACCGGTTCGCGCAGCTCGCGATGGACCAGGGCCTCGGTCAGCGGGTGCCGCTGTGGCAGTGACCCCGCTTCGCGCCGAGGCCGCTCCCGCGGTGTCCCCGTCCGTCCCCGTTCACTCCGACCCGGAATCCGACGCGATCCTCGACAGCGGGCTGCCACACGAGCTGTCGTACGCCTTCGGAGGCCCGTTCCACTTCCTGCTGCCGCACCGCTTCGACGCCAACGTCGCCGCGTTCCGTGCCGTGCTCGCCGACACCGGCGTGCGGGGCAAGGTCTACTACGCGAAGAAGGCCAACAAGGCCGCCGTGTGGATCGAACGCTGCGTGGCCACCGGCATCGGCGTCGATGTGGCGAGCGCCGGCGAACTGCGCCAGGCCCTCGGCCATGGCGTACGCGGCGAGGACATCGTCGTCACCGGTCCCGCGAAGGCCGATGAGCTGCTGCGGCTCGCCACCGCCCACGACTGCCTCATCGCCGTGGACGCGCTCGACGAACTCGACCGCCTCCTCGGCGCGGGTCCGGGCAGCGGTACCCGCGCCGTCCGGGTCCTGCTGCGCCGCCTGCCGCCCGACCAGCCGCACAGCCGCTTCGGGATGACCGCGCCGGAACTGGACACCGCCCTGCGGTTGTGCGCGCGTGCCAAGGGCGCGGTGAGCGTGGAGGGGTTCAGCTTCCATCTGTCCGGCTACGCGGTCCGGCCGCGCGCCAACCTGGCCAGTGAGCTGGTCGGCCTGTGCCACAAGGCCAGGGGGATGGGGCTGCGCGCCGACAGCATCAGCATCGGCGGTGGCTTCGCCGTCGACTACACCCCGGCCGAGACCTGGGAGGACTTCCTCGGCACGCAGCGGCCCGCGCACTACCACGCTGACAAGGCGTTCGCCTCGGCCGACTTCTACCCGTATCACTCGCCCATCGCGGGAGCCGACGCGCTGCGCGCCGTACTCGACGTGACACCACGCGGCCAGCGGGGCACCCTGGCGGCGCAGTTGCGGGCGGCGGACATCACCTTGCTGATGGAACCGGGCCGCTCCCTGCTCGACCGCGCCGGGTCCACCGTCTTCCGGGTCCAGGGCGTCAAGGAACGCGGGGCGCGCGAAGCGGCGGGCCACACGGTGCCGGGCCGGGCAGGCGACGGTGTCCCGGACGGCGGCAGGGGGGACGACGGGCAGGCCGGGGGCGCGGGAAGCTACGCCATCCTCACCGTGGACGGCACCAGCCTGAGCCTGTCCGAGCAGTGGTTCAACAGCGAGTTCGTGCCCGACCCGGTGCTGGTGACCGCCGCGGGGCGGGCCCGGGGCGCGGGCGGCTACCCGGCGTGCGTCGCCGGTGCCAGCTGTCTGGAGTCGGACGTGCTGACCTGGCGGAAGATCCCCTTCCCGGCACGGCCCGCCGTCGGCGACCTGCTGGTGTACCCCAACACCGCCGGATACCAGATGGACTCCAACGAGTCGCCGTTCCACGACCTACCGCTGCCTCCCAAGATCGTGCTCGACCTGGCGGACGGCCGCCCCCGCTGGCGCCTCGACCGCCGACCGGCCGTCTGAAAGCCCCGACCCTCACAGGAGCCCTCCCCATGTACGAGGCACTGAACCGCCCCGCCGTGGTCTCCCGCATATCCGACCTCATCGGATACACCCCGCTGTTCGAGCTGTGCCGCACCGAGACGGACAGCCGCCTGCTGCTGAAGCTGGAGATGTACAACCCGACCGGCACCGCCAAGATCCGGATGGCCCGCCAGATGGTCCTGGCGGCCGAGGAGCGCGGCGAACTGCGCCCCGGCGGGCGCATCATCGAATCCACCTCCGGCAACACCGGCCTCGGCCTCGCCGTCGTCGCCGCCGAACGCGGCTACACCTTCACCGCCGTCGTCGACAACCACGCCTGCGCCGACAAGCTCCGCGGCATGAAGGCCCTGGGCGCCGAACTCGTCTACGTCGTCGACGACGGCACCGAGGAACTGGCCACGGCGGCCCGCGAGGAGCTGGCCGAGGACATGGCGCGGGGCCAGGACAACACCATCTTCACCGAGCAGCACAACAACCCCGCCAACGGTGTCGGCTACTTCCCCGTCGCCCACGAACTCCACCAGGCACTCGACGGGCGCGTCGACATCCTCATCGGCGCCGTGGGCACCGGCGGCGCCCTGTGCGGCACCGCCCGCGAGCTGCGCACGATGGTGCCCGGCGTCAGCACCATCGGTGTAGAGCCCAAGGGGTCCATCGCCTTCGGCGGCCCCGCGCACGACTACTACCAGTCCGGCACTGGCACCCCCGAGGGCGCCGAGATCGGGGCGCTGGTCGACTTCGACCTGATCGGCGAGGGGGTCAAGGTCGGCGACGTCGAGGCCTTCGCGACCGCGCGCGTCGTCGCCCTCAGGACCGGACTGCTCATCGGCGGCTCCGCCGGTGGCGTCGTCTACGAAGCCCTCACCCGCATGGCGGCCCTGCCACCCGGTACGACTATGGTCGCCCTGGTCAACGACGGTGGCGAGAAATACATGGACACCGTCTTCAACGACGACTGGATGAACGCCCGGAACCTGATCGACTCCGCTGTGGAGCGCGAGATCGACGAAACACTCACCAAGCTCCGCAGGAACTGATAATCGATGCGACTGACCACCCTCATCGGCGACAGCCGCGCGCTGGCCACACTGGCCGTTCCCCTCATCCTCACCCAGCTCGCCCAGGTGGCGCTCACCACCACCGACACCGTCATGATGGGCATGCTCGGCACGAAGGACCTGGCGGCGGGCGGCCTGGCCATCGTCATCTTCAACCAGCTGCGCACCATGGGGGTCGGCCTCGTCACCTCGGTGGGCAACCAGATCGCCGCCGCTTCCGCCCGCGCCGAACTCGCCGCCGACCAGGCCGCGGCCGGTGACGGAGCGGAAGCCGACCGCGTACGGGACGGCGCTGCCGCGCGCGGCGCGGAGGTCCGCCGCATTGTGCAGGCCAGCCTCGCGCTCGCGACGCTCGCCGGTGTCGTCGGCGCCCTCGCGATGATCCTCATCGGGCAGGGGCTGTCCTGGCTGGGCCAGGACGCCGCTGTCGTCGACCGGGCCCAGACGATGCTGACCGCCCTCGCGCCGGGCCTCATACCCTGCCTGTGGTTCCAGGCCATCCGCCAGTTCACCGTCGGCATGCGCCGCCCGCAGGCGCTGCTTCAGATCACGATCGCCTCCGTGGCGGTCAACGCCGGGCTGAACTGGGTCCTCATCCACGGCACCTGGGGGCTCCCCAAGCTCGGCCTGCCCGGCGTCGGCATCGCCACCTCGACCGTCTACCTGCTGTCCTTCCTCGCCCTGCTCGTCTCGGCGAAGCGGGACCCGGTGCTCGCCCCGCTGCTCACCCTCGACCTGCGGTCCGCCGACCGGGAGACGATGCGCGACCTGTTCGCGCTCGGAGTGCCGATCGCGGCGACCTACGGTTCCGAGGCCGGTTTCTTCTCCGTCACCACGCTGATGGCAGGCAGCTTCGGCAGCGCCGCCCTCGCCGCGCACACCGCGATCAACCAGCTCGTCTACATCGTCTTCCAGGTCGCCGTCGGCCTCTCCCACGCCGCGTCGATCAACGTGAGCCGGGAACTGGCGCTCGGCCGGATCGACGCCGCCAGGCGGCTGAAGAACACCGCGCTCGTCTGCGCGGGGGCGGTGATGGCGGTCGTCGCCGTCGTCTACGCCACGCTGCCCGAACTCGTCCTGAGCCCCTTCCTCGACCCGGACGCCCGTGGCGACGAGAAGGCCGTGGAGATCGCCACGCAGCTGCTGCTCGTCATCGCCGTACTTCAGTTCTTCGACTGCGCCCAGAACATCGGCGTGGGCCTCCTGCGCGGCCTGGACGACACGAAGAGCGGCTTCCGGATCACCGTCATCGGCTACTGGATCGTCGGCCTGCCCGCCGCGGCGCTCCTGGGTTACGTGGCAGGGGCGGACACGCTCGGCGTCTGGCTCGGACTCCTGATCGGACTGGCCACGACCGCCGTCCTGCTGCTGACCCGCTACAGCCGCGCCCTGGACCTGCGCGCCGGACAACAGCCGGGCACTCCCGCCGAGGTCTAGCGCTTGTGCCTGCGCCCGCGCCTGTGCGGGGGGTGGGGAGAGGGATCTCCTCCAGTCCTCAGCACTCAGAGGTTGAAGATCCGTCGCGCGTTGCCGGACAGGAACAGCTCGGTGGCCTCCTCGTCCAGGCCCAGTTCACCGAGATGTTCCAGGGCCTGGGCCGGGGAGATCATGGGGTAGTTCGTGCCGAACAGCACCTTCCTCCGGCCCCGGCCGCGCAGGTAGTCGATCAGCTCACGCGGATAGCGGCGGGCCGTGTAGGCGCTGGTGTCGATGTAGACGTTGGCATGCTTGTCGGCCACCGCGATCATCTCCGTGGTCCACGGGTAGCCGATGTGCCCGCACACGATCGTCAGCTCGGGGAAGTCGAGCGCGACCTGATCGATGTACGGGATGGGCCGGCCTGTCTCGGACGGGCGCAGCGGGCCGGTGTGCCCAACCTGGGTGCAGAAAGGGATATCGAGCTCGACGCAGGCCGCGTACAGCGGGTAGTACAGCCGGTCGGTGGGCGGGAGCTGCCACAGCCACGGCACAAGCCTCAGGGCGGCAAAGCCGAGCTCGTCGACGGCGCGTCGCAGCTCACGCACGGCCTGGACCGGCTTGGTGAGGTCCGCGCCGGCCACCCCACGCAGTCGTCCTTCGGACTGCGCGACGAACTCGGCCACCTCGTCGTTGCTGATCAGCGCGCCCTGGGGCCCGTACCACGCCGCGGACAGGCCGACTTCGACATCGGCTGCGGCCATCGCGGCCACCGTGGCCTTGACCGGCAACGGCTCCGTCAGCGGCTCTCGCCCGGTCCAACGGCGCAGCGACTCGAACATCTCATGGTTGGAGTGGCGGAGCGTGGGGTGCTGCATCCACGCGTCGATGACCGGCACGGGCGCCTGCCTTTCCTCGCGCCACCGGTCCTGATCAGGAGGAGCCGCGGCTAAGCGTTCGCTTACTTCCACTCTAGTCGCCACGTGTCATCGACAGCCATCCCTTGAGCGGCATCCCCTCCGCCATCACAGAGACAGGCTCGGCCCTGCGGCCGCGGAGCGCCGCTCCCGTCAGCATCGCCGCACCGCCGCGGGACGTGATGGACAACTCCCGCCGGAACGGGCAGAGCCGGAACTGAACGACCGCTTGGCTCCACCGAACCGATCCAAACCGTTCACCTTTGATGATCCACCGCATGCGACGCTGCCCCTGTCCGAACGACAGTTCGCAAAGATGTCCGTGCGGTGCTGCCGAGCACGGCGGATGTCCGTCACGGGGAGAGGGCACCGCCCATGCGCATCAGCCGCGCGAACCGCTGGAAAACGCTGACCCTGCTGTCCGGAGTGGCGCTCGCTGCCATCGCCGCCCAGGCACCGGCCACCGCCCTCGTCGATTCGTCCGCCGAGCGGGTCCAGGCCGCGTCGGGCGCGTACGACGACACGTACTACGAGGACGCCGTCGGCAAGACCGGCCAGCCCCTCAAGGACGCGCTGCACGAGATCATCAGCACCAACACCAAGCTCTCGTACAGCCAGGTCTGGGACGCGCTCAAGGCCACCGACGAGGACCCGGCCAACCCGTCCAACGTCATCCTGCTGTACACCGGCCGCTCGCAGTCCAAGGACAGCAACGGCGGCGACCCGGACCAGTGGAACCGGGAGCACGTCTGGGCCAAGTCGCACGGCGACTTCGGCACGGCGACCGGTCCCGGCACCGACATCCACCACCTGCGCCCCACCGATGTCTCGGTGAACGGCAACCGCGGCAACAAGGACTTCGACATGGGCGGCGCCGAAGTCGGCGAGGCGCCCGGCAACTTCACCGACAGCGACTCCTGGGAGCCCCGGGACGAGGTCAAGGGCGACGTCGCCCGGATGGTCCTCTACATGGCGGTGCGCTACGAGGGTGAGGACGGCTTCCCCGACCTTGAGCCCAACGACAAGGTCTCCAACGGCTCCAACCCGTATCTGGGGCGGCTGTCCGTGCTGCGGAAGTGGAATGCCGAGGACGCCCCCGACGCGTTCGAGAAGAAGCGGAACCAGACGATATACGACGACTACCAGCACAACCGGAACCCGTTCATCGACCACCCGGAGTGGGTCGACGAGATCTGGAAGTGAGTGAGCGCGACCCCCGCGCTGTGACGCGAGCGTCCCGCTCGGCCCCGAGTGACCCGGAAGCCGGTCATCTGGTGGCCGGGCGGGACGCTGTCGCATGTATGCCGCGCACGGCTCAGCGCCGCGCGGACCTGGGCAACTCGCAGCCGCTCGCGGCTTGGTGGGGCGTACGCCTGGGGTCTGCGGGGGCTTCGCCGCCGCTGCGCAAGACTCTCACCCCCAGGTGAGGGGGTCGAGGTGCAGATAGAACCGCTCCCGTTCGCGGTCGAGGGCGATGCCGTAGCGGCTGGCGAACGTCTCGTCCGCTGAGTTCGACTGCTGGTCGTCGGTCCAGGTTTCCCGGGCGGTGGCGAGAAGGAGGGCGATGTCGGCGTAGGGGTCGGCCCGTCCGAGGCGACCGAGATCGATGAAGCCCGCCACGGTCAGGGTCTCCGCGTCGAGGATGATGTTGGGCAGGCACAGGTCTCCGTGGCAGACGACGGTGTCCGCTGCTTCCTGCGCGAGGCGGCGTCCGAGGAGCGGGGCGAGACGCGCGAGCAGCTCGTCAGGAGGCGTTTGCTGCTGTTCTTCGGGCAGGAACTCCGGGTTGACCGCACCGCGCTCTACGACGTCGCGCGCGGCGGCGAACATCCGGGTGAGGTCGCGTGTGAAGGGGCACTGCCGCGGCGGCAGATCGTGCAACTGCCGTACCGCGTCCGCGATCGGCTCCCATGCCGCCTGAAGCGCCGAAGCCGAGACGCGATCGGCGGGGACCCCTGCGACGGTGCTGGTCACCAAGCAGGCGCCATCGGCGCTGACGCGCCAGCCGAGCAGGCGCGGACCGGGCACACCTTGCGTGCTGAGCCAGTCCACACGGTCCCGCTCCGCCTCCAGCGAGGCCACATGGTCAGCGGGGACGCACTTGGCGTAGCGCGCCCCGTCGCCAGAACGAAAGACACTGGCCTCGGACTCACCATCCGTGACGGGCTCCCACCCGCCGTCATCGCGGCCGGTGTGCAGCAACGTGCGGAAGGTGGACATGGCGTCGGTCATGGTGGCCAACCTAACCAGTGCGGCCGGCCCTCCGCACCGCGATGAACCGCGGTCGAACGGCGGCTCACCAGTTCGCACTCATGGCCCCGTCCCGCACCCACCATGTGCGCCCGGAACCACCGGCTCCGTATGGCGGCCCTACGCCTGTCGTTCACGTCCGGCTTGACGAGCGCCTTGAATCCACGCGGATCTCCTGAGCGGCCCTGACCCCGTGGGGCGGAAAGGCGGATGCCGAGGTGTTCCTTTGCCGAGCGTTCTCGTTGCTGAACTCGCAGCTTGCTGAAAACACAGCACAAGATCAAGCCCGCCGGGTCATGGGTTATCGTTACCGGGATTTTTAAAGAGCGAGTAAAGATTGGTAGTCTCTTGCGAGCATTCAGCAGAAGTGCCCTGGTGGTTGTGGCAACTGGACTGGTGTTGGGTCTGACGGCCTGTGGCGGCGACAAGGATGACAAGGCGGACCCGGTCTCCGAGCTGAAAATGGCCGCCGAGAACGCGGCGAAGCAGAATTCGTACAAGGCCAAGGGCCTGAACAACGACCACGAGGGCGAGACCTCGTTCGAGGTGGTCTATTCGGAGAAGCCCGCCACGTCCGACCTGAAGGGGACCGGCCCCAAGACGGCCGACAACCCGACCGGCGAGGTCCGCATGATACGCACCGGTGACGCCCTCTACATCAAGGGCGGTGAACCCGTCGATGGCAAGCCGTGGATGAAGATCGAGCGCGGCAACGCGCCAGAGACGTCCAAGAATGACTCCATGCACTCCGCGGGCCTTCAGGCCGCCGTGCTTGCCACGTCCAAAGACGTCAAGAAGGCCGGTGAGGAGTCGGTGGGTGGGCGCAAGACCACCCACTACAAGGGGGCCGTCGTCCTCTCGGAACTCGCCACGTACAAGGGCGACCTGCTGACGGCGAAGCAGCGGGATTCGTATGTCCGGCTTTCCAAGAGCGACGGCGTGAAGTCGATCGAGATGGATGTCTGGGTGGGCGAAAACCAACTTCCCGCGAAGACCCGGGAATCCGGTAAGGGCTCCAAGGGGAAGACCACCTCGACTATCGAGTACCTGGAGTACGGCATCCCCGTAAAGGTGCAGGCGCCCCCGGCCGGTGAGGTCGCCTCGATGAAGGACATGCTCAAGGGAATGCCGAAGGAGTAGCCGGCCCGGACACCGCGCCCCGACGGCCCGCGAACTGACCCGGCCGCAACTCGGGCGTGAGCTCGACTGAGGCCGCACGTGCGGGCACTGACGCCGCACGTGCGGGCGGAGCTTCCGAGGCGTGGAGCGTCCGGGCTCGGGGCGCGGGTGGCCCAGTTCAGGTTTGCTGGGCCAAGTGGCGCTGGGCGAGCGGTTATTCCACGGAGGGCGACGACCGGAGCGGGGGTGGCTTCCCGCGGGGACTGTGCGATCATCCGTTCCGGTTGTCGGCGGGAGCGCGAGGAGGCCGGATGTATGTGAGGTTCCAGGGGCCGAGCCGTAACGAACGGGGGCTCTTTCCCGGGGTGTTCGGACTGGCCAACGGGCTCGCGCGGGAGGGGAAGCTCTCGGCGGAGCAGCATCGTTTCTGGCGGGCCGGTAACGACTGGTACGACGCATCGCTCACCGACCCCGTCGATGTCGACCCCTCGGTCTACGACCCGGAGCTGAACCCGGGGGCGGCGGCGTGGTTCAAGGCGTCGGCGCGGCCCTTCATCGACCGGGTGGACGGTTATCTGGAGTTGCTGGCCGCGCATGGCATCGCCTGTGAGGCTGTCTGGTCGTCGGCGCCGGGGCGGATCATCTACGAGGACAAGGATCAGGTCATCGTCGTTCCGGCGGCGGGTCCGGCCCCCGTCGCGGAAGCCCCCGCCGAAGCCCCCGCCGCCGCGACGCCCGTCGTCGAGGCCGCTGACGACGTTCCGTCAGGGGCCTGAGCCGGTCAGGTCGCGTCGCGGTTGAGCAGAACGAGCGTGGCGCAGGACAGCACCGCCAGTGCCGCGCCCGCCACCAGCAGTGCGGGCACCGGGAACGTGGGGGACAGCAGCGCGATGACGTACGGCGTGAACATGCCGAGGTAGGCGACTGTCCAAAAGCGCGCCGTGAGCTGGGCCAGCCGGTCCGGCGGGGCCATGGTGGCGACTTCGGTGAGCGCGTAGGTCAGAGCGAGGCCGTAGCCGGACCCGAGGACGGCGGCGGCGGCGAGCGCGAGGACCGGCTGCTCGGCGGCCGCCGCGGGTGCCGCCAGGGCGAAACCCGCCGCGGTCACCAGGAGCCCCGTCACGGCCGAGCCCAGCCGGTGCCTGGCGGCCAGGTGGCGGGCCAGCGGCTGGATGGCCAGCCCGGCGCCGGGAACGACGGCGGTGGTCACCCCGGCGTAGACGGTCTGCCACCCCGTCAGCCCGCCGTCGACGAGGCCGGGCAGGGTGGCGAAGCCGACGGCGGGCCCGGCGAACACCCAGGGGGCGAGGGGGAGGAGCGCGCGCGGGAAGCGGCGCCGGGGGCGGGCCGCGGCCGGTGGCGAGGAAGCCGGGTGGCCCGGCCGCGAGCAGGGCGCCGGTATGCCCGACGGCGCGGCGGGGCGTGGTGGCCGGGACTCGGGCGCGCCCCAGGCGGCGGCCCCGGCGGCCACCGACAGGGCCACGTGCGGCAGATACGCGGTCAGCATCGGGTGCGGTGCCCACTGGGCGATGACGGAGGCGACCAGCCCGCCCGAGGCGAAACCCGCGGAGACGAACAGCCCCGACCGCTTGGCGGCGGCGCCGGGCGCGATCCCGGGGGCGAACGGCGGGGAGGACAGCTCTTTGACCCACGCGCTGCCCGCCGCCAGCAGCGCGCCCGCGCCGAGGCCGGTCAGGAAGCGGGCGGGAAACAGCAGGGCGGGCGCGGTCGAGCCCGCCATCAGCAGGACGGTCGAGAGCAGGTTCAGCCCCAGGGCGATGAGCGCCACGGGCCTGCGGCCGCGCCGGTCGGCGAGCGGGCCGCCGACCAGCAGGCCGGGGACCAGGCCGACGACGTACAAGGCGAAGAGACCGGTCACGGTGGACTCGGCCAGCCCCTGTTCCGTGCGATAGGCGCCGAGGAGGGCGGAGAACTGGTTGGCGCTCCAGCCGGAGGCCGTCATCAGCCAGGCCGTCCGCAGCCCGTAGCGGGCCGGTGGCCGTGGGCCTGCGGGGCGGGGGCGGGAGAGCCGCCCAGGTCGTGCGTGGTGTTCCGCGGTGGTGCTCATGGCGGCCAGTAGTACGCGGCGCCGCCTGGCCCGCGCCGCCCGCGTTCACGAATCGTGAACGCGGGGAGAAGTCACCCGCGTGGCGTATCTAGGGTGACGGGTATGGACCTTCGCTTGCTGTCGTCCTTCCTGGCGGTCGTCGAGGAGGAACATTTCGGCCGGGCCGCCGCGCGGCTCTTCCTGTCGCCGCCCGCCGTCACCCAGCACATCCGCCGCCTGGAGAGCGATCTCGGTACCCGGCTGCTGCACCGCAGCCCCGTCTCCCTCACGCCCGCGGGCGCGCGCCTCGTCGGACACGCCCGCACCCTGCTCGCCGCCGCGAACGCCGCGCTGGACGATGTGGCCGACGCCGTGCAGGAACGATCGGCCGAGGCCGTACGCCCGCTGCGGGTCGGCATCATGGGCCATGGCTCGGCGGAGCTGACGCCCGCCGCCATCAACGCCTACCGCAGGGCCCGTCCCGAGGTCGCCGTCGATCTGCGGCACCTCGACTTCACCGAGCACGTCACGGCGCTCGTCGACGACAAGGTGGATATCGCCTTCGTACGCCCCACCCCGGACGACGAGCGGATCACCGCCGATGTGCTGACCACCGAGCAGCGCATCGTGGCCGTCCCGGAGCGTTCGCCGATCGCGGACGCGGTGGCGGACGGTGTACGCGTGGCCGACATCGCGGGCCTGCCGTTCTTCCGGCTGCCGGACCGTACGCCCCGCCCCTTCACGGACTACGTGTACTTCAACGACGAGGCGCAGGGCCGTGGCGAGCACTTCGCGCTGACGCCTCAGGAGGTGCTGACGGGAGTGATCACCGGCCGTGCGGCGGGCTCGGGACTGAAGTCCTTCGCGCGCTATTACTCCTGGCCGGGAGCGGTCTTCGTGCCGGTCATCGACGCCCCGTGGGAGAGCAGCTACCTCGCGTCGCGGGCGGACGACGGCAATCCGGAGGTGCGGACCTTCCGCGCGCTGACCATCGCGCTGGCCGGGGAGCTGGGCTCGCTCATCGCGCGGTGAGCGCGTGGTGAGCGGGGCGGGCGGCGGTCGAGGGCCGCCGCCCCGGAGCAGGACGCCGCTAGCCGGCGTCCTGCTCGCAGACCGCCGACGGAGCGGGGAACGACCGAGGAGGCGCTCCGGGCGAGGGGGCGGGCACCAGCGCACGCGCGGCCCGCTGCCGGTCGCGTGCCCGCGCCACGGCCAGCCGCAGGACGGCCACCTCGGCGAGGCGCCCGCTGCCGTCGGGAAGCGAGACCCACAGCGCGCGATGGCCGGCCGGCGGGTTGCGCGGATGCGGGACGACCAGCCAGTCGTCCTGCCTGAGCACGGTGACGGCGGGGTCGCCCCACCGGTCGGCGCTGCCAGGGGCGACAGGGATGTACACGAGCTGACTGTCCAGGTCGCACAGCAGCGGTAGCCCGTCCAGGCTCTCGCGCTGCTGCGGGCTCAGTTCCTCGCAGGCCGCGGCGGCCAGTGTGCAGGGCAGCGCGACGGCGTCCCAGCCGAAGCCCGCCGGGATGAGCGCGGTGTTCAGTGGCGGGCGGAGCCATTCGGCGGTCAGCCGTTCGGGACGGGGGTGCGCGTCGTAGATCCACTGCTCGGCCGCGTCGGCGCGTTCCGGGGTCAGTGGTGGGCGACGGGGGTGTCCGTCCTGTGAGAACCACTGCGCCAGCCGCTCTAGCGCGGGGTAGCGGGCCATGTGTCCTCCAGGTGCTCTCCCGCGTGCGGGATGTCGCTCTGACGCAGCGGGACGGCGCTTTGGGCTCGGCCCGCCGCGGTGGCGGGCACGGTGCCTGGGTTGGTGCCTGGTTTCCCCGGACGTCGTCGTCTCGTGTCATCCAGGCCACACCCACTATGGTGACGGAAAAAGTCAGAATGCAAGTCCAGTTTGCAAATTGCAGTTCCCAAGGAGGGACCGATTGGCCGTCGGAGATCCCCCGGAGGTGCTCCGGCAGATCCTCGGAGCCCAGCTCAAGGACCTGCGCGAGGGCGCGGGGCGGACCTATCAGGAGGCGGCCAGAGCGGTCGGAGTCAGCGAGGCGACGATCCGCCGCATGGAAGCGGGGCAGGCGACTCGGTATCTACGCGCGTCACTCATGGCTCTGCTCGCCTGCTACGGCGTCACGGCGCCGGACAAGGCCGACGCCGTACAGCGACTCGCCGACGAGGCCAGCCAGCCCAGCTGGTGGCACCCGTACCGGGATGTCGCGCCCGAATGGCTCCGCACCTGCATCGGCCTGGAGGAGGCGGCCCACATCATCCGCGGGTACGCCCCCCAGCACGTCCCCGACCTGCTCCAGACCGAGGACTACGCCCGCGCGCTGCTGCACACCGACGACCCCCTCACGGCGCCCGACGCGAAGCGCACCGAGCGGCGGGTCGAGCTGCGGATGCGCCGCCAGGCCCTGCTGGAGCGCGACGAGCCGCCACGGCTGTGGGTGCTCCTCGACGAGACCGTGCTGCGCTGGCCGGTCGGCGGCGCCGACGTGATGCGCGCCCAGCTGGACAGGCTGCTGGAGCTCGCCGCCCTGCCCCACATCACCGTGCAGCTGATGCCGTACAGCCACGGCCCGCACATCGCCAGCCGCGCGGGGGCCTTCACCGTCTTCCGGGTCCGCGCGCGCGAGCTGCCGGACATCGTGTGCAGCGAGAACGGCCTGACCGCGGCCACCATCGACACCAGACGCGAGCACGTCGCGCGCTACCAGGCCGCCATGGACCACGTGTGCGCCCAGGCGCTGCCCGCCCCGGCTTCGCGCGACCGGCTCGAAGAGGTGCGCGCACAATGGACCACAGCCCCCCACGGCACAGGAGGACAACGGTGAACGGAGATCCGGCCACGCCCGTCGCGCCGACCGGTGCGGCGCATTCAGCGCGGATGTACGACTACTTCCTCGGCGGCAAGGACAACTACCCGGCGGACTGGGAAGCGGCCGAGAAGGTCATGGAGGTCCTGCCGACGGCGCGCACCATCGCCCGCACCAACCGGGCCTTCCTGCACCGCGCCGTGGAGTACCTGACCCGCACCGCGGGCGTCACCCAGTTCCTCGACATCGGGACCGGCATCCCCACCGAGCCCAACCTCCACCAGGTGGCGCAGGGCGCGGCCCCTGACGCCAGGATCGTCTACGCCGACAACGACCCCATCGTCCTCGCCCACGCTCAGGCGCTGCTGCACAGCTCCCCTCAGGGCCGCACCGCCTACGTCCAGGCGGACCTGCGCGACCCGGCCGGCATCATCGACTCCGCGCAGGTCCGCGACACCCTGGACTTCACACGGCCCGTCGCGCTCACCCTGATCTCCGTGCTGCACTTCCTGCCCGAGGGCCACGACCCGTACGCCATCGTGGACGAACTCATGCGGCCCCTCCCACCGGGTTCCTTCCTGGCCATGTCCTACGCCACCACCGACTTCGCCCCCGAGGAGATGGCCCGCGCCGCGGCGGTCTACCACAAGTCCGGGGTGGCACTCCGGCAGGGCAGCAGGGCGGACGCGCTGCGCTTCTTCGACCGGCTCGAACTCGTGGAGCCCGGGGTGACGCCCATTCACCGCTGGCGCCCGGACCCCGGCACCCGCACGGACGTCTCGGACGCCGACATCTCGATGTACGGCGGCGTGGGCCGCAAAACCTGACGGGGTGTCTCGGAGGGCGCCCCCGCCGTCAGCCGAGAGCGTCCAGATACACCCAGTGCCCGTCCTCATCACGGACGAAGCGGCTGTTCTCGTGCTGGCTGTCCGCCTTCCCACGCACCGTGTAGTGGGCGCGGAACTCGACGGTGCCCTCGGAGTGGAACGCGCTCCCGCCGGTGGTGCCGAGGATCTCCAGCCGGGTCCACCGCTGCTGCGAGTCCAAGCGGAGGCTGCCGGGCCTGGTCGCCGAGTGCCAGGTACGCAGCAAGTAGGCGGCGTCGCGCACGGCGAACGCGGTGAACCGGGAGCGCATCAGCCGCTCCGCCGTGGGCGCCGCCTCCCGCCCGTCGTGCAGGGCGCCGCAGCAGTCGCGGTAGGAGTCGCCCCGCCCGCACGGGCAGGGCGAGCCGGGATCGGTCGCCGTTCGCGGGCGAGCGCTTTTTCTGGACATCCGCCCATTGTCGCCCGCGCTGCGGCGAGCTCGCGGCCGAGGGGGCCACTTTCCCGGGATTGGCCCAGGTCACGGGGGTCATCGGCGGGCTAGGTTCCTCTCGTACCCGATGAACGGAGCCCCGCCGATGCACCCGCGACTAGCCGCCGATCTCGCCCAGTTGCCCCAGCTGCTGGAGGCCACCCGGCAGCATGCCGCGGACTTCCTCGACGGCCTGGGGGAACGGCCGGTGGTCCCCGCCGCATCCGCCCCGGCGGCGTGCGCGCTGCCGGAGCGGGGGATGGGGCTGAGGGCCGCGCTGGAGGAGTTCACGGCGCGCTGGGAGCCGGGCCTGTCGGCCAGTGCGGGCCCGCGCTACCTCGGGTTCGTCACCGGCGGCTGCACCCCCGCCGCGCTGGCCGGTGACTGGCTGACCGCGGCCTACGACCAGAACTCCATGTCGTCGCTGGACGCCGCGGGGCTGCACCTCGAACGCGAGACCGTGCACTGGCTGCGCGACCTCTTCGGCCTCTCCGGCAGTCACGGGGGAAGCCTCGTCAGCGGAGCCACCCAGTCCAACGTCGTCGGCCTCGCGATCGCCCGCGAATGGCTCGGGGAACGGCTCGGCGTCTCCCCGGCAGAGCACGGGGTGGCCGCGCTGGGCCGGGTGCGGGTGCTGTCGGGCAGTCCGCACTCCAGCGTGGCCAAGGCCCTGTCGCTGCTCGGCCTCGGCCGCGGCGCGCTGGTCACGGTGCCGGTCCTCGCCGGGCGGGAGGCGGTGGACCCGGCCGCGCTGGAAGCCGCACTGCGCGCGGCGGACGGCCCGTGCGTCATCGTGGCCAACGCGGGCACGGTCAACACCGCCGACTTCGACGACCTGCGCGCCCTCGCCGTGCTGCGCGACCGGTACGGCTGCTGGCTGCACGTCGACGCCGCCTTCGGGGGCTTCGCCGCCCTGTCTCCCGCCCACGCCCCGCTGGTCGACGGCCTGGACCTCGCCGACTCGGTCTGCGTGGACCTGCACAAGTGGCTGAACGTGCCGTACGACAGCGCGGTGCAGTTCACCCGCAGAAGGGACCTCCAGGCCCGGGTGTTCCAAAACGCGGCCGCGTACCTCGGCCCACTGGGTGAGACGCCCGACCCCGTCCATCTCACACCGGAGAACTCCCGCCGCCTGCGCGCGCTGGCGACATGGTTCACGCTGAGCGCTTACGGGCGCGACGGCCACCGCGAGATCGTCGAGCGGTGCGTGACCTGCGCCCGAACGGTGGGCGAGGCCGTCGAGTCCAGTGCGGACCTGCGGCTGCTCGCGCCGGTCCGGCTCAACGTCGTCTGCTTCACCCTGTCCGCCGACCCGGTGCCGGAGCGGCTCGCCGCACTCGCCGAGGAGCTGGCCGACGAGGTGTTCCTGACGCCCACGGTGTACGGGGGCGTGCCCGCGCTGCGGGCCGCTTTCAGCAACTGGCGTACGACCAGCGCCGATACCGAGCGCGTCGTCCGCGCGCTGGAACGCGCCGCCCGGAAGCCGGCCTGACGTATCGCGCCCGCCGCGCCCCGCCGGGCGGGGGCGGGCCCGCCCGGTGGGAGACCGTCAGCGGCGGTCTGCCGGCAGGAAGCCGACCGACCGGCGGAGGCCGTCCGGTTCGCGGGAGCGGACGCCGGTCATGCCCAGTGCGACGGCGGCGTCGACGTCCGCCTGCGCCGGTCGCCCACGAACAGGCACCACTCGGCGGTGACGCGCGCGGAGCACAACCGTGCCAGCCCCCGGCGCCGTGCGCGCCGGGGGACTGCCGGGGGCCTCGCGGGCGACGGTCAGCGGGCGTCCTGACCGAGGCGGACGAGCATCTTGCCGGTGTTGGCGCCGTTCAGTACGCCGAGGAAGGCGGCCGGGGCCTCCTCGATGCCGTCGAACACGGTCTCCTCGGTGCGCAGTGAACCGTCGTTGAGCCATTCCGTGGCCCGCTCGATGTACTCGGGGAACAGGTGGAAGTAGTCGCTGACGAGCATGCCGCGCAGGTTCAGGCGCTTGGTGTACGCCTGGAAGAGATTGCTCGGCCCGGGGGGCGCCGTGGTGGCGTTGTAGCCGCTGATGGCGCCGACCAGCGCCATCCGGGCGCCGACGCGCGCCGTTTCGATCGCGGCCTGGAGGTGGTCGCCACCGACGTGGTCGACGTAGACGTCGATGCCGTCGGGGGCGGCCTTCGCCAGCTGTTCGCCGATCGGCGCCGCCTTGTAGTCGATGGCCGTGTCGAAGCCGAACCGCTCGACCAGCTTGGCCGCCTTCCCCGGCCCTCCGGCGGAGCCGATGACCGTCGCGGCGCCCAGCTGTCGGGCGATCTGCCCGGCCACGCTGCCCACCGCACCGGCGGCCCCGGAGATGAAGACCGTGTCGCCGCGCCGTACCGGAGCGACATCGGTGAGTGCGGCGTAGGCCGTC
This sequence comes from Streptomyces sp. A01, assembly GCF_059026195.1. NCBI lineage: Bacteria > Bacillati > Actinomycetota > Actinomycetes > Kitasatosporales > Streptomycetaceae > Streptomyces > Streptomyces sp. A01. The sequence continues at coordinate 594,256 of NZ_JBWLKN010000001.1, forward strand.
AGGCCGGTCGTGCCCAGCACACCCAGATACGCCTGGGCGGGTACGCGTGCGGTGTCCACGACGGTGGCGGTGTCCGCGTCGAGCACGGCGTACTCGCGCCAGCCGAGGAAGTGCGAGACGGTGGCGCCCACCGGTACGGAGTCCGCCTGGGAGGCCAGGACTTCGCCGACCGCGCTGCCTTCCAGCGCGGCGCCGAGAGGGAACGGCGGGATGTACGACTCGGCGTCGTCCATGCGGCCCCGCATGTACGGGTCGACCGACATCCACGTGTTGCGGACGAGGATCTGACCGGGGCCCGGCTGCGGAATGTCAGCCTCCACGAGCTGGAAGTCGCCCAGGACGGGTTCGCCGACGGGGCGGCTCGCCAGGTGGATCTCGCGGCTGGTGCGCGGAGTGGTGTGCGGGGTGCTGTGCGTCATGTCGGTGCCTCTCCAGGGGGGTGCCGCGGGTCTCGTACCGTGCGGTCTCGTCGTGCTCTGCCGTTGTGCCGTCGCCGCGCCGTGTGTTCCCGGGCTCAGGCCCGGTTGGTGTGGCGACGTGATCTACGGTGCGGCCCGGCTGTTCGGGTTTGGTTCGGGTGCGGTCGCGGTAGCGCTCGGGCGAGCGCGCCTGCCCCGGCCAGGCTGGGGTTTTCGCAGCTCAGGTGGGTTAGGGTGCGTCCATGCGCTTTGGGGTTCTCGGCCCGCTTGAGGTGCGGACGGCACAGGGGGAGCCGGTGGCGATCCCGGAGCTGAAGGTCCGCACGCTGCTGGCTGCTCTCCTCGCCCACGCGGGCGCGCCCGTCTCCTCCCAGCGGCTGATCGACGCGCTGTGGGACGGGCGGCGGCAGCCCGGGCGGCCGGAGCGGGCGCTCCAGGCGAAGGTCTCGCAACTGCGCCGGGCCCTCCGGGAGGCGGGCGGTGCCGGACGCGGCCCTGGTGTGCCGGGGGAGGCGCCCTCGCCGGTGGAGTCCCACGCACCGGGCTATGTGCTGCGTGTCGGGCCGGAGGCGCTGGACGCCGACCGGTTCCGGGCGTTGCTCGCCCGAGCCAGGGCCACGGGCGCGCCGGGCGTCCGCGTGGCGCGGCTGACGGAGGCGCTGACGCTGTGGCGCGGCCCCGCCTTCGCCGGATTCGCCGACGCTCCCTTCGCCAGGGGAGCGGTGACCCGGCTGGAAGAGGACCGGCTGACCGCGCTGGAAGAACGGGCCGAGGCCAGAATCGAGTTGGGCGAGTACGGCGCGCTGAGCGGTGAGCTGGCCGACCTGGTCGCCCAGCACCCGCTACGGGAACGGCTGCGCGCCGCGCACCTGCGGTGCCTGTACCTGTCGGGACGGCAGAGCGAGGCGCTGGCCGGCTACGAGGAGTTGCGCGCGACGCTCTCCGGCGAACTGGGGATCGACCCCGGCCCGCAACTGGTCGCGCTGCACGGGGCGATCCTGCGGCAGGACGCCGACCTGACGCCCACCGGCGCCGCCGGTCCCGGCGGCGGGGCCATCGCCCCGGCCGCCCCGCGCCCGCCGCGTACCGGCCTGCCCGCCCCCATCGATGACCTCATCGGGCGGCGGGCCGAGGTCGAAGCGCTCCGCTCGCTGACCTCTTCGCACCGGCTGGTGACCCTCGTCGGACCCGGCGGCGTCGGCAAGACCCGGCTCGCCCTGGAGGCGGCCGCGGACCTCGCGGGGACGCTCCACGACGGGGCGCGGCTCGTGGAGTTCGCGGGGCTGCGCGGCGGGAGCGCCGCCTCCGGTGTCGTGGAGGCCATCGCCGCCGCCCTGCGGGTACGGGACGACGGGGCGTGGGGGCAGCGTCCGCACGAGCCGGACCCTGACCCGGCCGCCCGGCTCGCCGAGGCGCTGCGCGAGCGGGAACTGCTGCTGGTGCTGGACAACTGCGAGCACGTCATCGAACCGGTCGCCGAGGTGGCGCGGCTACTGCTGCACGCGGCGCCGGGGCTGCGCGTGTTGGCGACCAGTCAGGAGCCGCTGGCGGTTTCCGGCGAACGGCTGTGGGAGGTGCGGCCGTTGGACGGTGACGCCGCCGTGCGGCTGTTCGTCGCGCGCGCGGCGGACGCGGCGCCCGGCTTCGCGCTCGGCACGGGCAACGCGCCCGCCGTAGCCGAACTCGTACGACGCCTCGACGGCAACCCGCTGGCCCTCGAACTCGCCGCCGGGCGCGTCCGCGCCCTGGGTGTGCCCGGGCTGCTGGCCAGGCTCGATGACCGGCTGGGGCTGCTGACGGGCGCGCGCAGAGGCGCCCCGGCGCGGCAGCGCACCCTCCGGGCGACCATCGACTGGAGCTGGGGGCTGCTGACCGGACCGGAACGCACCGTGCTCCGCCGCCTCGCCGTGCACGCCGACGGCTGGGGCCAGGCCGCTGCCGAAGCGGTCGCCGGATGGGGCGAGGTGCCCGGGGCCGAGGTCCCCGACGTCCTCGGGCGCCTGGTGGACCGGTCCCTCGTGGTGACGGTGGAGGGCGCGGCCGGTACGGGGGACGCCGACGGGCCGCGCTACCGGATGCTGGAGTCCGTCGCCGCGTACTGCGCCGAGAAGTTGAGCGAGGCGGGCGAACAACGCCCCACTCGCCTCCGCCTCTACGCGCACCACACCGCGTGGGCCGAGCACGCCACGGCCGGGCTGCGCGGCCGGGACCAACGGCGGTGGCTGGCACGCCTGGACGCGGAGGCCGCCGACACGCGCGCCGTCCTGGACGGGCTGGTGGAGACCGGGGACGGCACGGGCGCCCTGCGGCTGGCCGCGGCCCTCGCGTGGTACTGGGTGCTGCGGGGCCGCCTCGGGCAGGCGCGCCGCGCGCTGGCGGCGGCGCTGGCAGCCGCCGGGGACGCCCCGGCCGCGCTGCTCGCCAGGGCCACGGCCTGGCATGCCGGGGTGTCGGTCCTGGAGGGCGGCGGGGCGGACCGGGCGGCCCGGATACGGGAGGCGCTGCGCCACTTCGACGCGGCCGACGACGAGGCGGGCCGGGCGCACGCGCTGTGGTTCTTCGGCCACGCCCTGAGCGGCCTGGGCGACATGAGCGGGGCTCAGGACCTCACCGCGGGGGCGCTGGAGTCCTTCCACACCCTCGGTGACCGGTGGGGCGTGGCGGCCGCGCTGAGCGACCGGGCGACGCAGGCCCTCGTCCGGGGAGACCTGGTCGCCGTCGAGCGGGACGGAGAGCGGAGCGCGGCGGAATTCGCCGACCTGGGCGACCTGTGGGGCCTGGCGCAGACCGCCGCCACGCGCGCGGCGCGCGCGGAGATCCTCGGCGACTACGGCCTCGCCGCGCGACGGCTGCGCGAGGGGCTGCGGACAGCCGAACAGCTCGGCCTGTCCACGCTGGCTGCCGACCTCACCGCGGGCCTGGGCCGGATCGCTCTGCTGAACCAGGACCTGGACCAGGCGCGCGAACTCCATGTGCGGGCCCGCCGTCTCGCGGCGGAACAGGGCTTCCGCGCCGGGCAGGTCAACGCCGAACTGGGCCTGGCCCTCATCGCCCGCCGCGCGGGGGACCCCGCCGGTGCCGAGGAGTATCTGCTCTCGGTGCTCGCCTGGCACAGCGAGGCCGGGCTGCACGGCGCGAACGCGCTGGTGCTCGCCGAACTGGGCTTCGCCGCTGAGCAGCGCGGCGCGGCCGGGCTCGCGCTGACCCGGCACGAGGAGGGCCTTGCCATCGCCCGCACCACGGGGGACCGGCGCGCGGTGGCGCTGGCGCTGGAGGGCCTGGCCGGTGCGCACGCGCTCGCCGGGCGGGCGGAAGTGGCCGCGCTGCTGCTCGGCGCGGCCGACGCGGCCCGCCGGGCGGTGGCCGCGCCCCTGCCGGTGGCCGAGCGCGGTGACGTCGACCGGATCGCCGGGGCGGTGCTGCGGCGGCTGGGGCCCTCGGCGTACGAGGAGCGTTTCGCCCGTGGGGCGGGGCTTCCCGCGCGGGACGCGTACGGCGCCGCGCTGGAGCGTGCGGGCGAGCCGACGGCCGAGGCCGCCTCGCTGGACGGGACCGGCGCCCCAGCCTGACGGTTCAGCGCCCCGCGCCACCGAACCGCCGGAATCCCTCCAGTCGGCAGCCTGTTCGGATTGCCTGGTGCAGAGCTCTTGCCAGTTGGTCTAGGCCAATGCGACTCTCCTTGTCAGGCGCCTCCCCACGGCGCCATGTGTCATGCCCCTGCCCGGCAAGGCTTCAGCGGGCAACGCGGCCTGTGCCAGCAGGCCGTTCCTCATCCGTGTCCCCACAGCAGGAGAATGGAGCCCCCCGACATGTCCGCTCGACGCAAGGCTGCCTCCGCAGGCGCCTTATGTGCAGCGTCCACGCTCCTCGTCTCGTTCACTCCCGGCGAGGCGAGCGCGCACGGCACGATGTTCAATCCGGTCAGCCGCGTAGCGACGTGCTACCAGGAAGGCCCGGAGCAGCCCAAGACGCAGGTGTGCAAGGACCTCGTCGCCGCGAGCGGCACCCAGCCGCTGTACGACTGGAACGAGGTGAACATCGCCAACGCGAACGGCCAGCACAAGCAGCTCATCCCCGACGGCAAGCTGTGCTCGGCCAACCGCGAGAAGTACAAGGCGCTGGACTGGGCCCGTACCGACTGGCCCGCCACGAAGGTCGCCGCGGGTTCCTTCGACTTCAGGTACCGCGTCACCGCGGCGCACCCCGGCACCATGACCGTCTACATCACCAAGGCCGGCTACGACCCGACCAAGCCGCTGAAGTGGTCCGACCTCGAAGCGGCACCGGTCGCGCAGACCAGCGTGGCCAGGACGGCTCCGAGCGGCTACTACAACTTCGCCGGCACCCTGCCGAACAGGACCGGGCGCCACCTGCTGTACAAGATCTGGCAGCGGAACGACAGCGGTGAGGCGTTCTACAGCTGCTCCGACGTCGTCTACGGCCAGGGCGCGCAGAGCGGTACGGCGAAGGCGCCCAGTGAGAAGCAGATCGACGCGGGAGCGTCGCAGTCCACGGTGAGCCACCACGGCCACGGTGGTGACGTACAGGGCGAGAACGACGCCGCCCGCGCGGCGACCGCCAAGGACGGCTCCGTAGCCCTGCGCGCCGAGAACACCGCGGCGGCCTCCGGCGGCGACAGCACCCTGCCGCAGACCGTCGGCGGCGCGGCGGCCGTCGCGGTCACGGCCGTGTGCTTCGTGCTGTTCCGCCGCCGCAAGGTGAACAGCTGATCCGTGCGGCCCGGCGGGAGACCTCCAGCCCCCGCTGAGCCCCGCCCCCGGGCCTTCGCCCGGGGGCGGAACGGCCCCGCGCACGGGTGGCACGCCCCCGCCGTGCCCTGTCCGTCGGGATGCGTCCCCTGGTGGGCTGTCGCACGCTGGAGCCATGGAAGACACAAACCGGCGGAGACCGTCTGTCGTCGTGGACGCGCCGCTCGACGGGCGGCGCCGGGTGACCATCGACGGTCGCGACGTGGGCGTCGCGATCGAGCGCGAGGAGGTGCGGCGGATGATGCGGCGCGCGGGCTTCCCCGAGGAGAACCTCGCGCTGGACGACCCCGAAACCGTCGAGTGGCGCGGGGGCGGCCCCGACGTGTGGCTGGACGCGCCGCCCCGCTGACGTCGCCGGTGTGCGCTCGCGCGGGATGGACGGCACCGTGGAGGCATGACTGAAAGTGCGAGCCCACACATCTCGTCGCCGCTTCTCGTCGTGCTGCCCGTACAGGCGGGCGACCCGGCCTTCCGGGTAGTGGAGGTCGGCGGGGAGCTGGCCGGTACGGCCACCTCCGTGGTGGACGTGATCGAGATCGCCCAGCGGGCCGGTATACATCATCTCGACCTTGAGGACCCCGACATCATCCGGTGGGTCGGCGGCGACCAGTACACCTGGGCGCCCCGGCATGGCGGACCGTTCTCATGAGCCGCGCGGCACACGGTCTGCCGCGCCGTGCGGGCGCATCCGCCGGCCGGGCCGCGCACACCGCGAGACGGGAGCCCGCGACGCGGCTCGCGTAGCGCCCGGGGGGGCGTGTGCTGCGCCGACCCGCACCCGGGACGCCTGGTTAGGCGGTGTCTCTTCGATCAGTGCCGTTGTTCTGGTCATGCTCGGCAGGGTCGGATCTAACCGGCGAGTCGGTGATACGGATACGGCTCCCTTGGGGCGCACGCTGAGGACCAGGCGGCGCACGGCCGTGGGCACCGGAGGGGGAGTCGTCACGAGGTGCGTACCGGAAACGCCCGGGTCTTCGAGCGCCTCATCTCCCTATGGGGTAAGAGCCCAACGCCAGTTGACTAGCCACCTACGTGACAGAGGGTCGCTACAGGTGCAGCGGCCCTCTGTCACATGCGGTGTTTTAGGCCGACTCCCCTGCACCGGCCAGGTCATCACCCACCTGCCTGCTGCTCGTGCCGGTTCGACCGGTACGAGCAGCAGGGCGGCGAGGTCGTATTACGCCACGGCGGTCCCCTCAAGTTCGACCATCTGGCCGGGGATCGCCAGTCGTGTCACCCCGAGCATCGTGGTCGTCGGCGCCACCTCGGCGGCGCCCAACCGCGCCGCCAGCACGCCGTAGTGCTGGAAGAGCAGATCGACGTCGGTCGTGTAGACGTTGAGCCGGACGAGGTTCGCGAGAGACATGTCGGCTTCGCCGAGCACGGCCTCCAGGTTGTCGATGCTCAGCGTCAACTGCGCGGCGATATCACCGTCATGCTGGGGCTTGCCGTCGCTGCTCATCGCGGTCTGCCCCGAGATGTACAGGGTCCGTGTGTGCCCGGAGACCACCTCACCCTGGTTGAATCCCATCTCCACCGACCACGTCACCGGGTTGATCGCCGTTCGTTCCACTGCCACAACAGCTCCATTCGATTCATCGGGACCGCGTACGTCCATCGGCGCGGTAGCCGCCTGCTGTGACGTCGCGTGAACGAGCCTGCCAACAAATCACGACACCCTTAGTCACGTATTCCGTTAAAGTCCTCGTATGCGCGCCGACCGGCTGGTCTCACTGGTGCTACTGCTGCGCCAGCGCGGTCGGCTGACAGCGGACACGCTGGCCAGCGAGCTGGAGGTGTCCACCCGCACCGTGCTGCGCGACATCGAGGCGCTGTCCGCGGCCGGCGTCCCGGTCTACGCCGAACGCGGCAGGCACGGCGGTTTCGTGCTGTCGCCCGGTTTCCGGACGGAGCTCACCGGACTGAACCACGACGAGGCCCTCGCCTTGCTGACCGCCGGATCGGGGCGCGGCGAGCAGGTATTCGGTCTCAGCTCGGCGCTCGCTTCGGCCATGCGGAAGGTGGTCGACGCGCTGCCCGAAAGCCACCGGGCCTCCGCGAGCGACGCGGCCCAGCGATTTCTCGTCGACCCGGAGACCGACCTGCTCTCCCGCCGACTGGTCGGTGAGGAGGTACCCGACACCACGATGATCGAGGTCAGGCGCGCGGTGCTCGCCGGACGCAAGCTGCGCATCCACTACGCGGCCACAGGCCAGACACCGCAGTGGCGCACGGTGGACCCGATCGGCCTGGTCACCGTGCGCGACCGGGGCTACTTGCTGGCCACGAGATCTGGTGCGGACCGCACCTACCGGCTGTCGCGGGTGCTGGCCGCCGAGGAGCTCCCCGAAACGGCACAGCGACCAAACCGGGTCGATCTAGACCGGATCTGGCAGGAACGCTCCGCGCAGTTTCTCTCAGGCGGCGACCACATCACCGTGCTGGTGAGGGTGAACCCGGCGCGGCGGGAGGAGCTGCTGGACACCACGCTGGCTGTCCGCGCAGAAGACCCCGACGCGGACGGCTGGCTGCGGCTGGAGGTGACCTTCCAAGATTTCCGACACGCCGAATGGGCGCTGTGGCAGCTCAGCACGGACGCGGAAGCCCTATCCCCGCAGTCGTTGCGCATCTCCCTACGCGACCGCGCCGCCGCGATGGCCACCCGCTACGGAGACTCATCCCTGGAGTCCTGAGAGGAGAAGCCGACTCATTCGGTTGATCGATCATTTCGGGATGAGTCGGGTGCGGGGACGGGGGCTCGGCGGTTGAGGTGGCGTCACGCTGTCACCCAGCTCATGCCGCCGCTGGACGCCGTACCCCGTATTCGCGGCCGCCGGAGCAGGGCATGCCACCGGCCCGGGCGGCTGTTCGCCGGCCACGGTGACGACTACGACAAGTACCGCCGGCTTCTCGGTGCACGGGGCATCACACCGACCGGTAGCGGACTTCCCCGAAAGGCCAGGCCGACGACAGCCACGCACCCACAGCATCGCGCAATGGTCCGTCCAGCGAGCTGCGGTCGGCGCGCACCCACGAGCGGACCTCGGCGATTCGCTCGTCTGTGCTCGACGGGTAGATGTACACGCAGCCGATCACCTGACCGCTGCTGTCGAGGACCGAGTAGGTGAAGCCGGCCCGCTGCTCGAAGTCGACCGCATGGCGCTGGAGGTCCCGCAGATTCTCCTCAAGGCTCATACCGGCCGGTGGCGGCCAGCCGCGTTCCCGGAAGTCCGGGGTGGCCCGTATGTGCTCGATGCTCGACATCCAGGCGGCGTGGTCGGCCTCGTTGTGCCGTGGATGCAACGGCTCCAAGCGGAACCCATCGCCGGACAGGCTCCGAGGGGCAATGAAGTCGTCGGGGACGAAGGCGCGTATGGACATGCGGTGGAGGCTATCCCGCGCGGTCACTCCACATCACTCAATTACCCCGCCCCCCATCACCCCGGCTGCCAACCGGCCCAGCCTGTGGGAAGGGGCAGAACCTAGCTGGTGCGGCGGCCGAGTTCCCCCGCGACCCGGGCCGTCGCCGCGGCGGCGGACGCGATCCACGCCTCATCGACCCGCGACTTCGGCGCCGTGGTCACCAGCGCCGCGCGGGCCCGGCCGCGCTGGTCCACGATCGCCACGCCCACCGCGCTGACGTCGTCCTCGCTCTCGGCGTGGTTCACCGCGTAGCCGCGCTCGCGCACGGTGGCGAGATGGCCGCGCAGCTCGGTCACCGTGGACAGTGCGCGTTCGGTCGGGGTGTCGAGCTGCTCCGCCGGGTACAGCGCGGTCAGTTCCTCGTCGGTCAGCTGGGCCAGCAGCGCCTTGCCGCCCGCTGTCGCGTGTGCGGGCAGGGTCCAGCTGACCCGGCTTCCGACGCGTACGGTCTGCTCGCTCTCGACGCTGTCGATGTACAGCATCTCGGTGCCGCGCCGGGTCGCCAGATGCACCGTCTCGTCCGTCTCGTCGCGCAACTGGATGAGCGAGCCGCGCGCGAGGGCGCGGATGTCCATGTTCTGGACGACGGCCAGCCCGATGTCGACCAGGGCCGGGCCGGGGCGATAGGCGCGCGAGTACGTGTCCTGCTCGACGAACTCGTGGTAGTTCAGGGTCGCCAGCATGCGGTGGACGGTGGACCGCGAGAGGCCCATGTCCCTGCTGACCTGGTTGACGCGGATCATCTCGTGGTGTTCGAACAGCCGCAGCAGCCGCAGCACGTTGTCGACGGCGCCGATAAGACCGTTCGGCCGGCCCGCCGTTGTGCTCGGGCCCTGGCCGCTCTTGCCCTGGTGAACGGGTCCCTGCTGGGGGATGTCCGCCTCCTCCGCGCTCATGGGGTGCACCGTAGCGCAGCCTGGCGCGCCTCCCGTAGTGAAGTGTCGCGCTATGCGGGCCTCTTGCGGCCCCTCGCCTTTGTGTTGCAGTATCCGGATCGGTGTTCCTCATCGTGACACGTAAAGGACAATGTCCTTTATCTGAGTCTTCGTCAAGCACCGGTGCCGTCCTGCCAGGGCGGACGACCGGGACGCGTGCCGGAGGCCCGTCAGGAAACTGATCGCGGCGGGTCTTTCGCGGGGGGCGGCACCGAAGGCGAGGGCGCTCTCGCCGTCCGGCACGGGGCGGACGGCGAGAGCTCCGCGCTCGCGGAGTCCGTACACGCCCGTAAGGCCGGCGCGCGTCCGTTCTCCGCACGCCGACCCGTACGCGGACCTTGGCGCCGCACCGGGCGACAGCCGGGGCGCCGCCGAGGGCCGGGTGGACGAAGGAGTGAGCGTGCGCGTCCCCTTTCTGATCATCGGCGGCGGGATCGGCGGCATGACCGCCGGACTCGCTCTCGCCCAGGCGGGCTTCGACGTCCACATCGTCGAACAGGCGCCGGAGTTCGGCGAATTCGGAGCGGGAATCCAGCTCGCCCCGAACGCGATGCGGGTGCTGGCGGACATGGGGTTGCTGCCCGCGGTGGACGCCGTCTCCGTCTACCCCCGCAACCTGGTCTTCCTGCACGCCGACACCGGGCAGCGGCTGACCACCGTGGACTTCGGCGCCGCCTTCCGTGCCCGCTACGGCCAGGCGTACACCGTCCTCCACCGCGGCGACCTGCTCGACATCCTGCTGGCCGCCTGCCGGGCACACGAGAAGGTCACCCTGGAGCCCGGGCGAGAGGTCACCGGCGTCACCGACCTCGACGGCGGGCTGGCTCTCGTACGGTTCGCCGACGGCGGCGAGTACCGCTGTGACGCGGTCGCCGGGGCCGACGGCCTCTGGTCGCGTACCCGCTCACTCGTCTCCGACGACCGGCCCGTCTGCTCCGCGTACGTCGCCTACCGCGGCGCGGTGCCCACCAGCGGCCTCCCGTCCGGTGTGGAGGCGGACGACGAACTCATCTGGATCGGCCCCGGCAAGCACCTGGTGCAGTACCCCATCCGGCGCGGCGAGCTGTACAACCAGGTCGCGGTCTTCCGCAGCGACCGGTTCCGCCCCGAGATCGCCGAAACCGACCAGTGGGGGATCGCCGAGGAGCTGGGCGAGCACTTCGGGGGCGCCACCGAGCAGGTGCGCGCCGCGATCAGCCTGCTGGGGACGCACCGGCGCTGGCCGATGTACGACCGCGATCCCATCGCCAACTGGACCCGGGGCCGCGTGACGCTGCTGGGCGACGCCGCGCACCCCATGCTCCAGTACCTCGCCCAGGGCGCCTGCCAGGCCATCGAGGACGCCGCATGCCTCAGCCGCCATATGGTCAAGCACGACGGCGCCATCCCCGAGGCGTTCGCCGCCTACCAGGCCGAGCGCATCCCGCGCACCGCGGCCGTGCAGCGGCTGGCCCGCTCCTGGGGCGAGATCTGGCACGACGGCGGCGCGGTCATCCCCGCCCTGCGCGACCGGGTCTTCACCCGGCGCGCCGCCGACGACTACACGGACCTGGACTGGCTCTACCAGCCGGTCGCCCTCTGAGAGTCCGGGCACACCGCGACCGCCCACAGCGCCCCCGCGCACCCCCGCCCCGCGCGCCGACCCACGCCCTGAAAGGCAGGACCCGCCGATGACCCCGGAGGAGAAGCGGCTCTACGCGGACTTCGACCAGGCGGGCCTGGTCCCGCTGTGGACGATCCGCGAAGGGCTCATGCCCGAGGTACCCAGCCCGTGGGCCGTGCCCCATCTGTGGCACTGGGACGAGCTGTACCCGCTCGCCGCACGGGCCGGTGACCTCGTACCGGTGGGCAGAGGCGGCGAGCGCCGGGCCATCGCGATCTCCAACCCGGGTCTGGCCGGGGCCCCGTACGCCACCCCGACGCTGTGGGCGGCGATCCAGTACCTCGGGCCGCACGAGGTCGCCCCGCCCCACCGGCACAGCCAGAACGCCTTCCGGTTCGTCCTCGAAGGCGACGGCGTCTGGACGGTCGTCGACGGCGATCCTGTCGCCATGCGCCGCGGCGACCTGCTGCTGACGCCCGGCATGTGCTTCCACGGCCACCACAACCCCAACCCGGCGCCGATGGCCTGGCTGGACGGCCTGGACATCCCCTTCGTCCACTACGCGGACGCCGGGTTCTTCGAGTACGGCGACGACACCCTCCAGGACCGCTCCACGCCCGACCGCTCCCGGGCCGAGCGCCTGTGGGGCCACCCGGGCGTGCGCCCGCTGGGCGCGCCCGTCCCCCCGCACTCGCCCCTGGCCGCCTACCGCTGGGAGCACACCGACGCGGCGCTGGCCGCCCAACTCGACCTCTCGGCCGCCCTCGAACCAGGGCACGCCGCCGTCCGGTTCACCAACCCGGCCACCGGAGACGACGCGCTGCGCACCATCCGGCTGGAGATGCACCGGTTCGCGCCCGGAGCGCGCGGCGCGGCCGTACGGGAAGCGGGGTCCAGCGTCTGGCAGGTCTTCAGCGGCACCGGCGCCTTCACGCTGGGCGGCGCGCGCCACCCCGTCGTACGCGGCGACCTGATCGCCGTGCCGTCCTGGACCGAGACCGCCATCGAGGCGGACCCGGGGCAGCCCGCCCTGGACCTCTTCCGGTTCAGCGACGCCCCCATCCTCGAACGCCTGGGCCTGGCCCGCAGCGACACAGGAGAGACCCGATGAGACTCGCCACCCTCAGGACCCAGGGCCGCACCGCAGCCGTACGCCTCGACGAAGGACCGGCCGGTGTGACGGCGGTCGAGACAGGCGACGCCGACCTCGGGGCGCTGCTCGCCCGCCACGACTGGCGCGAGCGCGCGGCGGCCGCCACCGGGACCCGGCACGCCTCCGGCACGCTCGACTACGCGCCGCTCATCCCCAGGCCCGGCAAAATCATCTGCGTCGGCCTCAACTACCGGTCGCACATCACCGAGATGGGGCGGGAGATCCCCGAGCACCCCACCCTCTTCGCGAAGTTCGCGGGCGCGCTCGTCGGGGCGTACGACACCATCACCCTGCCCGCGGCCTCCACCCAGGTGGACTGGGAAGGCGAACTCGCCGTCGTCATCGGCGCCGCCGCCCGGCACGTGACCCCCGAAGAGGCCGCTACGCGCATCGCGGGATACTCCGTCCTCAACGACGTCACCGCGCGCGACTGGCAGTTCCGCACCAGGGAATGGCTCCAGGGCAAGACCTTCGAGGCGACCACGCCGCTGGGGCCCGCGCTGGTCACGGCGGACGAGTTCGGCCCGCGAGGGCCGCATCGCAGGCTGACCACCGAGGTCGACGGCGAGACCATGCAGGACGCCGAAACCGGCGACCTCGTCTTCACCCCGGCCGCTCTCGTCGCGTACATCTCCACGGTCATCACCCTGGAGCCGGGCGACGTGATCGCCACCGGCACCCCCGGCGGCGTGGGGCACGCACGCGAACCGGGGCGCTATCTGAGCGACGCCGCCCGGCTGGTCACCCGCATCGAAGGCGTGGGGGAGTGCCGCAACCTCTGCCAACGGGAGAAGCGCGATGTCCGCTGAGCTCGACCGGCTGGGGGAGCTGACCGCCGCCTTCCACACCCACCTCGCCGCGCTCTCCGACCGGCAGTTGGCGGAGCCCAGCCCACTGCCCGGCTGGAGCCGCGCCCATCTGCTCACCCACCTCGCCCGCAACGCTGACGCCCTGCGCAACCTGGCGGCCTGGGCGCGCACGGGCGTGGAGACGCCCATGTACGCGAGCCCCGCACAGCGCCTGCACGACATCGAGACCGGTGCCACCCGGCCCGCCGCCGACATCCGCGCCGATGCGACCGCGTCGGCCGCCCTCCTCGCCGACGACCTCGCGGCGCTGCGGCCCGGCCAGTGGGCGGTCACCGTCCGTACCGCGCAGGGCCGCTCGCTCCCGGCGGCACGCATCCCCTGGCTGCGGACCAGGGAGATCGCGATCCACACGGTCGACCTGGGCACGGGGGCGTCCTTCGCGGACCTGCCCGGCCCCCTGACGGCCGCGCTGCTCGCCGACGCCGTCACCACCCTGGGTTCCCGCGCGGGCTGCCCCGCTCTCGTCATCCGGCCCGTGGACGGCGACGGCACGTACCGAACGGACGCGGGGAACGCGGCCGCCGCCGCGCCCGGCGGCACCGGCGAGGAGGCCGAGGCCGGGATGACCGAGGTGAGCGGCAGCGCGGCAGCGCTGCTCGGCTGGGTCACCGGGCGCACGCGGGGCGCCGGACTCCATCCGGGTGCGGGGGAGTTGCCGGGGCTGCCCGCCTGGCTGTGACGTGTACGGGGTGGCTCAGGAGCTTCCTGTCAGGAGCTGCCCATCAGGAGCTTCCCATCCGGCAGGACGAGCAGACCTCGGCGGGCCCGCCCCCAGCGGTGACGACGTCCGCGGCGGCGCGGCCGAAGGCGCGGATACGGTCCGTCTCCCCGGCCGTCCGCCAGACCAGCCCGAACTCGGCGGGGGGCGCGTCCTGGAGCGGGATGAAGGTGATGTGCGGGCGCGCGTGGTACTTGGCGGTCTGCCCCGTCGTCTGGTGCGCCGCGTGGCCCGCGCCGACCAGTGCGAGCGCCTCCTGGAGGGTGGCGGGCGGCTCATCGCTCCCCGCGCCGGGCCGGAGGTCCGGATGGCGGTTGAGCTCGGCGAGGGAGACGGCGGCGCGGCGGGCGAGCGGGTGCCGGGAGGAGACGGCGAGCACAGGCGGGTCGGAGATGAGCACGGGGCCGGTGGTGAGGCCGGGCTCCGCGACGGGGAACCGCGCGATCTGGAGGTCGAGTTCGCCCGCGAGCAGCGGCCCGTACGGGTCGGTGTCAGGCACCTCGCGAATCCGGACGTCGCACGCGGGGTGCCGCAGTTGGAAGGCGTCTTTGGCCTCCAGGATCAGCTCGCCCGCCATGGGGCTGGAGAAGCCCACACGCAGCACCCCGTCGATCCCGCGGCCCGCGGCGATCGCCCGGGCGACCCCTTCCTCGATGCGCCGGTAGCCGGGCTCGATGTCGTCGCGGAGCCGCTGTCCCACCGGGGTGAGCGCGACCCGGCGGCTGGTGCGCGCGAACAGCGCCGTCCCGAAGCGCCGCTCCAGCTTCTGGACGGTCTGGCTGACCCGCGCCTGCGAGACGCGCAGGCGCTCGGCGGTCCGCCGGAAGTGCAGCTCGTCAGCGAGCGTCAGGAAGATTTCGATCTCACGCCGTTCCATAACCGACAGGTTATCGGTCGATGCGATCTTGGGTGTTGTTCGGTGCTGGTCCAGGACTGATCGTTGAGGAGTCAGCGGAACGCGCAGGGAAAGGCCCACCAGCTCATGAACCAGCCACTCGTCGTCATCACCGGTGCCAGCTCCGGGATCGGCGCCGCCACTGCCCGGACCTTCGCCGGACTCGGCCACCCGCTCCTGCTCCTCGCGCGCCGGGTCGAGCGCCTGGAAGGGCTCGGGCTCCCGCGCACCCTGAGCCGGGGTGTGGACGTGACCGACGCCAAGGCCGTCGCCGCGGCGGTCGCCGAGGCCGAGGAGGTCCACGGACCAGCCGACGCGATCGTCAACAACGCGGGCGTGATGCTGCTCGGCGAGGTCGCCCGGCAGCCGGTCGTGGAGTGGGACCGGATGTTCGACGTCAATGTCAGGGGGCTGCTGAACGGGGTCCGCGCGGTCCTGCCCGGCATGATCGCCCGCGGGCGCGGCACTGTGATCAACGTCAGCTCGGTGGCGGGCCGTAAGAGCTTCCCCAGTCACGCCGTCTACAGCGGCACCAAGTTCGCGGTGCACGCGATGTCGGAGAGCCTGCGCGAGGAGGTCTCCGGTCACGGGGTCCGGGTCACGACCATCGCCCCCGGCGCCGTCGAGACCGAACTGCTTTCCCACACCACCGACGAGGCGGTCAAGGCGGACTACCAGGCGTGGAAGGACTCCACCGAGGTGCTGACGCCCGAGGATGTGGCGTCCGCGATCCGGTTCGTCTACGACCAGCCGCAGCGGCTGACGGTCCGTGAGGTCGTCATGGCCGCGACCGCCCAGGCGGCCTGAGAGCCGTCGCGGCCGGTCCCCGGGCGCCTGGTGGGAGGTCGCGGGGCCGGGAGCGCCACCGGCGGGGCTCCCGGCGCGCCCGCCTCCCTGGGAACGCGCCGCCGCCGATCCGCCGCTTCCCGCCGGTTGGTAAAGAGTTCCTCTCGGCGCCGCAGAGTTTTACCCAAAGATACTCCATGTGAGTGAATGGCTACTCGGTGTATTGGTCAACTTGCCGGTTAAATCCAGCCAGAGGGGCGGACTTCAGCCTCTCGTGTGTGATCATCTGGGTGCACAGGGTGACGCGGGGAGACGCATGATCCGTGGCGGTCGGCAGCGGAAGAAGGCCGGGCGCAGGGACCGCGCCGCCGCGCGCTGAGGCGGCTGGCCTCAGCCTCCCAGCCCTTCGTCAACAGTTCGGTGGGGTAAGCGATGCCGGTGTCAAGTGGACCGCAGGGTGAGCCGATCGCAGTCGTCGGATTGGCCTGCCGGTTCCCAGGGTCTCCCGACCCCAGCGCCTTTTGGAGACTGCTCCGCGACGGCGGGGACGCGGTCGGCGAGGCGGGGGCCGACCGCAGGGAGACGGCGGCGGCCACCGGTGACGACGTGTGCGGCCCGGGCGGCTATCTGGACCGGGTGGACGCGTTCGACCCGGCCTTCTTCGGCATCTCGCCCCGGGAAGCCGTGGCGATGGACCCGCAGCAGCGCCTGATGCTCGAACTGGCCTGGGAGGCCCTGGAAGACGCCGGCATCGCCGCCCACCGGCTGCGCGACAGCCAGACGGGCGTGTTCGTGGGGGCGATGTGGGCCGACTACGCGGCGCTGCTGCACCAGGCGGGCGCCACGGAGATCTCCCGGCACTCCATGACCGGCACCCACCGCAGCCTCCTGGCCAACCGGGTGTCCTACCTCCTCGGCCTGCACGGCCCGAGCCTGACGCTCGACTCCGGACAGTCCTCCTCACTCGTCGCCGCGCACCTGGCCTGCGCGAGCCTGCGGGAGAGCGAGTCGGACGCCGCCCTCATCGGGGGCGTCAACCTCATCCTGACCAGTGCGAGCACGGTGACGTCCGAGCAGCTGGGAGCGCTCTCGCCGGACGGCCGCTGCTTCGTCTTCGACGCCCGTGCCAACGGCTACGTGCGCGGAGAGGGCGGCGGCGTCGCCGTCCTGAAGACCCTCAGCCGCGCGCACGCCGACGGGGACCGGGTCTACGGTGTGATCCTGGGCAGCGCGGTCAACAACGACGGTGCCTCCACGGGCCTGACCGTCCCCAGCGCCGCCGCCCAGGAAGCGGTCGTACGGCGGGCCTGCGCGCGGGCCGGGGTGGCCGCCGCCGACGTCCAGTATGTCGAACTGCACGGCACGGGCACCCCGGTCGGCGACCCCGTCGAAGCCGCCGCGCTCGGCGCGGCGCTCGGCACGGCAAGCGGGCGGACCGGCCCACTGCTGGTCGGCTCGGCCAAGACCAACATCGGCCACCTCGAAGGGTCCGCGGGCATCGCCGGACTCTTCAAGGCCCTGCTGAGCATCAGCCACCGCGAGCTTCCCGCAAGCCTCCACCACACGTCACCCCACCCCGGCATCCCCCTCGCGGAGTTGGGCATCGCCGTCCAGCGAGAACTGACGCCGTGGCCGTGCGCCGACCAGCCGCTGGTGGCCGGGGTGAGCGCGTTCAGCATGGGCGGCACCAACTGCCATCTCGTCGTGGGCGAGGCCCCCCGGCCATCGGCCGCCACCGGCGCGCCCGGCGCCGAGGCGCCCACCGCCGCCGCCCGGGCCGGGTCCCCGGCGCGGGCCCGCGCCGACGCGCCCGCGAGCGCGCCCACCGCCGTCCCCTGGGCCGTGTCGGGCCGCGGCGCCCGCGCGTTGCGCGCCCAAGCCGAGCGCCTGGCGGCCCGCGTCGCGGACGACGCTCGACTGCGGCCGGTGGACGTGGGCTGGACCCTGGCCGCCACGCGCTCAGCCTTCGAACAGCGGGCCGTCGTCATCGCCGACAGCCGCGAGGAGTTCACCGCGGCCTTGCGCGCGCTGGCGCGCGGGGAGTCCGCTCCCGCCCTGACCGAACCGCCGGCGCGCGGGACGGGCCCGGCGGGGGACCGGGTCGTGTTCGTCTTCCCGGGCCAGGGCTCCCAGTGGGCCGGGATGGCCGTGGAACTCCTCGACAGCGCACCGGCCTTCGCCCGCCGCATGGCCGAATGCGCCACCGCGCTCAGCGAGTTCGTGGACTGGGACCTGGAAGACGTCCTCCGGCAGACCCCGGGAGCGCCGTCGCTGGACAGGGTGGACGTCATCCAACCCACGCTGTTCGCGGTGATGGTCTCCCTGGCCGAACTCTGGCGCGCCCACGGCGTGGTGCCCTCAGCGGTCGTCGGCGCCTCCCAGGGGGAGACGGCGGCCGCGTGCGTGGCCGGAGCCCTCACGCTGCGCGACGCCGCCCGCGTGGTGGCGCTGCGCTCCCAGGTGATCGGGGCGCTCGCGGGGCGCGGCGGCATGGTCTCGCTGGCCGAGAGCGCCGACCAGGCGGCCCGGCGGATCGCGGCCTGGGGCGACCGCCTCTCGGTGGCCACGGTCAACGGCCCGTCCTCCGTCGTGGTGTCCGGCGAGGCGGCGGCCGTCGGCGAACTGCTCGCCCAGTGCGCCGACGACGGCGTACGCGCGCGGCGCGTTCCCGTGGACTACGCCTCGCACTCCGCCCAGGTCGAGGAGATCGAGCAGCGGTTGACCCGGGCGCTGGACGGCATCAGCCCGCGGGCGGCGTCGGTGCCCATCTACTCGACGGTGACCGCCGCCCTCCTGCACGGCACGGAACTGGACGCCGGGTACTGGTACCGCAACCTGCGGAAGACCGTCAGGTTCGAGGAGACCATCGGCGCCGTCCTCGACGCGGGCGACGCCCTGTTCGTCGAGGTCTCCCCGCATCCCGTGATGCTGCCCGGCATCGAGCAGAGTGCCGAGGCCCGCGACGCGGAGCACACCGTGGCGGTCGGCACACTGCGCCGGGGCGAGGGCGGCATGCGCCGCTTCCTGGCCTCGCTCGCCGAGACCTACGTCCACGGCGTCCCCGTCGACTGGACCGTCCCGTACGCGGGCACGGGGGCCGCCCGCGTCGAGCTGCCCACGTACGCCTTCCAGCGTCGGCGCTACTGGCCGGGCCAGGAAGCCTACGTCGGGAACGACACGGCGGGCGCGGACGTGACCCCGCTGCGCGAGCGGTTCGCCCGCGCGGACGAGGAGGAGCGCCGCCGGGCCATGGCCGAGCTGGTGCGGGCCCAGGTCGCCGTGGTGCTGCAGTACGAGGCGGACGACGCCGACGAACACCGGACGTTCAAGGACCTGGGCTTCGACTCCCTGGGCGCGGTGGAGCTGCGCAACCGGATCAGCCGCGCCACCGGACTGCGGCTGTCCTCCTCCCTCTTGTTCGACCACCCCACCATCGAGGTGCTGGTCCGCCACCTCACCGCCGCACTGGCCGACGCCCCGGAACCGGAACCGCAGGAGTCCGCCCCCGCGCCCGTACCGCGCGCGCGGACCGTGGCCCCCGCCGCCCGGCCCGAGGAAGCCATCGCCATCGTCGGCATGGCCTGTCGCTATCCGGGCGGTGTGACCTGCCCCGAGGAGTTGTGGCGGCTGGTCGCGGACGGCGCGGACGCCATCTCCGGGTTCCCCACGGACCGGGGCTGGCACGAGGACCTGTACGACCAGGACCCGGAGCGGACCGGCAAGAGCTACACCCGGCAGGGCGGCTTCCTGCACAACGCGGGCGAGTTCGACGCCGCGTTCTTCGGCATCTCACCCCGCGAGGCGCTGGGCATGGACCCGCAGCAGCGGCTGCTGCTGGAAACCGCCTGGGAGGCGGTCGAACGGGCCGGGCTCGACCCCGCGTCGCTGCACGGCAGCCGCACCGGCGTGTTCGTCGGCGGCACAGCCCTCGACTACGGGCCCCGCATGCACGACGCCCCCGAAGGCGTGGAAGGGCATGTCCTGACCGGCGGGCACACCAGTGTCCTGTCCGGGCGCATCGCTTACCAGCTGGGACTGACGGGGCCGGCCGTCACCGTCGACACCGCCTGCTCCTCCTCGCTGGTCGCCCTGCACATGGCGGTGCGGTCACTGCGGCAGGGCGAGACCACCCTGGCGCTGGCCGGGGGAGCGACCGTGATGGCGACCCCCGGCATGTTCCTGGAGTTCTCCCGGCAGCGCGGCCTGTCCCCCGACGGGCGGTGCAAGCCCTTCGCCGCGACCGCCGACGGCACCGGCTGGGCCGAAGGCGCGGGCCTGCTGATCCTGGAGCGCGTCAGCGACGCACGCCGCAACGGCCACCGCGTCCTCGCCGTGGTGCGCGGCACCGCCGTCAACCAGGACGGCGCCTCCAACGGCCTGACCGCCCCCAACGGACAGGCCCAGCAGCGGGTCATCCGCCAGGCGCTCGCCGACGCGCGCCTGACGACGGCCGACGTCGACGCCATCGAGGCACACGGCACCGGTACGAAGCTGGGCGACCCCCTGGAGGCGGAGGCGCTGCTCGCGACGTACGGCAGCGACAGGCAGGGCCGGGAGCCGGTCTACGTGGGATCGCTGAAGTCCAACATCGGCCACGCCCAGTCCGCCGCCGGGGTCGGTGGCGTCATCAAGATGGTGGAGGCCATCCGGCACGGCGTCCTGCCGAGGACCCTGCACGTGCGGGAGCCCTCCCCGCACATCGACTGGGACAGCGGCGCTCTCGCGCTGCTCACCGAGGAACGGGACTGGCCCCGGACAGGCCGCCCACGCCGCGCCGCCATCTCCTCCTTCGGGATCAGCGGCACCAACGCCCACGTGATCATCGAACAGCCAAGCCCCACCGACGCCCCCCGCCCGTCCCCCGGCCCCACGGAGGACCCGGCCGCCCCCGTCACCCCCGTCCACTGGGTCATCTCGGCCCGTAGCGACGCCGCGCTCCGCGAACAGGCGCAGCGCCTGCGGGCGTTCATCGCCGACCGGCCGGACACCGGTCCCGCCCGCCCCGCCGACATCGGGCTGTCGCTCGCCACCACGCGCACGGCCTTCGAACGGCGCGCCGTCATCACCGGCCGCCACACCACCGACCTCAGCGGCGGACTCGACGCGCTGGCCCGAGGAGCCGAAGCGCCCCACGTCGCGGTGGGCCGCGTACACCACCCGGCGCCGACGGCGTTCCTGTTCACCGGGCAGGGCGCCCAGCGGGCCGGAATGGGCCGCGAACTCTACGCGGAACAGCCGGTGTTCGCCGAGGTGCTGCGCGCCGTGTGCGCCGCCTTCGACCCGCATCTTGAACGCCCGCTGCGCGAGGTGATGTTCGCCGCCGAGGCAACCGAGGACGGGGCGCTGCTCCACCAGACCACCTACACCCAGCCCGCCCTGTTCGCCATCGAGGTGGCGCTCTTCCGGTATCTCGCACACCACGGGCTCACCCCCGGCCTGCTGGTCGGGCACTCCATCGGCGAACTGGCCGCCGCGCACGTCGCCGGGGTGCTCACCCTTCCCGACGCCGCCACCCTGGTCGCGGCCCGCGGCCGCCTGATGCAGTCGGCGCGCGCGGGCGGCGCGATGATCGCCCTTCAGGCTGAGGAAGCCGAGGTCGCGCTCTCCCTCAGCGGGTACGAGGGCCGGCTGTCCATCGCCGCCGTCAACGGCCCCGCCGCCGTCGTCATCTCCGGCGACCAGGACGCCGCCGAGGACATCGCCGCGCTCTGGCGCGAGCGCGGCCGCAAGACCCGCCGCCTGCGGGTCAGCCACGCCTTCCACTCACCGCACATGGACCAGGCGCTGGACCGGTTCCGGGAGGTCACCACCGGCCTGCGGTTCCGCCGTCCCGCCATCCCCATCGTGTCCACCGTCACGGGCCGCCTCGCCACCCCCGACCAACTCGCCTCCCCCGACTACTGGGTGCGGCAGATCCGCGGCACCGTCCGCTTCATGGACGCGACCCGCACCCTGGAGGAGCGGGGAGCCACCGTCTTCGTCGAGGTCGGCCCCGACGCCGTCCTCACGGCCATGGCCGCCGACTCCTTCACCACCGGGTCAGCCACGGCCGTCCCACTGCTCCGCGCGGGCCGCCCCGAAGCCGACACGCTCGCCACCGGAGTCGGCCGCGCCCACGCGAGCGGCGCCCCCCTGGACGTCGCCTCCTTCTTCCCCGGGGCGCACCGCGTGGACCTGCCGACCTACGCCTTCCAGCGCCGGCACTACTGGCTGGCGCCGACGCCCCGCGCCGACGCGCGCGGCCTCGGCCTGGCCCCCGCGGGCCACCCGCTGCTCGCCACCGCCGTCGACCTCGCCGACCGCGATGACCTGGTGCTCACCGGCAGGCTCTCGCTCAGCAGTCACCCCTGGCTGGCCGACCACACCATCGCGGGCACGGCCCTGGTGCCCGCCACGGCCTTCCTCGAACTCGCCGCCGCGGCGGCCCGCCAGGTCGGCGCGAACCGCGTCGAAGACCTCACCCTGGAAGCACCGCTGCCGCTGCCGGAGCGCGGCGCCGTCCACCTCCAGGTCACCGTCACCAGCCCCGGCCCGTCCGGCAGCCGCTCCCTCACTCTCCACGCGCGACCCGAGACCGACGACGACACACCACCCGCCTGGACCCGGCACGCCTCCGGCACCGTCGGCCCTGCCGGGCGCGGGCCCGACGGCGATCCGCGACCGTGGCCGCCCGCCGACGCCACTGCCGAACCGCCCGCCGACGCCGTCGCCGAGCCGCCCGACGACGTATACGCCCGCCTCGCCGCGCTCGGTTACGACTACGGACCCGCCTTCCGGAACCTGACCGCCGCATGGCGCCACGAGGACGACCTCTACGTGGAGGTGCGACTGCCCGAGGAACACCACGCGGGCGCCGAGCACTTCGGCATCCACCCCGCGCTCCTCGACGTCGTGCTCCACCCGCTCGTCGCAGACACCTCACCCACCACCGCACCGGACCAGATCCGGCTGCCCTTCGCCTGGTCCGGGTTCACCCCGGTCACCACCGGCGTCACGGCGCTCCGGGCCCGCGTCTCACCCACAGGACCCGACACCGTCTCCCTCGCGCTCACCAGCCTCACCGGCACACCAGTGGGCGCCGTGGAATCCCTCACCCTGCGCCCCGTCGCCCGCCGGCAGCTGGCCGCCACCGGAGAAGGCGACCGCGACTCCCTGTTCACCGTGGCGTGGGAGGTGCTCCGGCCCGCCGGGCATGGACGGCTGCGGCTGGTCGAGGCCGACGGCGACGACCTGCCCGAGGACCCGGACGCCGACGGCATCGTCATCAGGACCGAAGCCACGCCGGTGGGCACCGACCCGGTGACCGCCGCGCACAGCGCGGCGACCCGTGCCCTGCGCCAGGCACAGCGCTTCCTCAGCGACGACCGGTCCCCGCGGGCCCGGCTGGTGTTCGTCACCACGGGCGCGGTGGCCGCCCGCCCCGGCGACGACGTCACGTCCCTCGCGGCAGCCCCGGTGTGGGGACTGATCCGCGCGACCCAGTCCGAACACCCCGGCCGCATCACCCTGGTCGACCTCGAAGGCCCGGAGAGCGACGCCGCGCTGTCCGAGGCCGTCGCCAGCGGAGAACCGCAGATCGCGGTGCGCGGCGGGACGCTGTACGTACCGCGCCTGGCCCGCGTCGCACCACCGGCGCCCGACGCGACGCACCCCGCCCTCGATCCGGACGGCACCGTGCTCATCACCGGCGGCACCGGAGGGCTCGGCGCGCTCCTCGCCCGGCATCTGGTCACCCGGCACGGCGTACGCCATCTGCTGCTGGCCAGCCGCCGAGGCCAGGAAGCCCCAGGCGCGCGGGAGCTGGCCGGTGAACTCGCCGAGCACGGCGCCGAGGTGACCATCAGCGCCGCGGATGTGGCCGACGCCGACGCCGTAGCCCGCCTGCTCACGACCGTACCGGCGGGGCATCCGCTGACCGCCGTCGTGCACACGGCCGGTGTCCTCGCCGACGCCACCGTCACCACGCTCACCCCCGAGCACCTGTCCGCCGTCCTGCGGCCCAAGGCCGACGCCGCGTGGCACCTCCACGCGCTGACCAAGGACCAGCCGCTCGCCGCCTTCATCCTCTTCTCCTCCCTGTCCGGCATCAGCGGCACCAGCGGCCAGGCGAACTACGCGGCGGCCAACACCTTCCTCGACGCGCTCGCCGCCCACCGCACCGCCCACGGGCAGCACGCCGTCTCCCTCGCCTGGGGGCTGTGGGACACCGGGCACGGCATGGGCGGCACGCTCACCCAGGCCGGTCTGACCCGGTGGGCGCGCACCGGCCTCACGCCACTCACCCCCGAGCGGGGCCTCGCCCTGTTCGACGCGGCGCTCGGCAGGCCGGAAGCACTGCTCGTCCCGGCCCCGTTCGACCTCGCACGGCTGCGCGCCTCCGCCGACGAACCGCCCGCCCTGCTGCGCCGCCTGGTCGGCGGCACCGCGCGGCGGACCCCGCAGCCCGCCGCGCAGGGCGAGTCCTCCAGCCAGGGGTGGGCACAGCAGATCGCCGCCCTCCCCGAGGACGACCGGCACGGGGCCGTCCTGGCGCTGGTGCGCGAGGTGGCCGCGGCGGTCCTCGGCCATACCGACGCCGCCGCCGTCGACACGGACCGGACCTTCAAGGAGGTCGGGTTCGACTCACTGGCCGGGGTGGAGCTGCGCAACCGGCTCAACATCACCACAGGGCTGCGGCTGCCGGCGACCGTCATGTTCGACCACCCCACGCCCACCGCCCTCGCCGCCCACCTCCAGCAGCGGCTCACCACGGAGGAGACCGTGCCGACCAGTGCGGTGCTCGCCGGACTGAGCAAGCTCAGGCCGGTGATCGAGGCGGCCGCGTGGGACGCGTCCGACCACGGTCGGATCACCGATCAGCTACGGGAACTGCTCGCCACCGCCGAAGAGGCCGCCAACGCCTCCCTCAGCGCCGCGATCTCCGGCGTTCCGGACTTCGCCGAGGATGATTTCGAGGCCGTCAGTGACGAGGAACTGTTCGCCCTCTTCGACCAGCCCGACTGAACGCGCGTCCCGGACCGGCGGGACCGAGAGCGCGCTCGTCCCCGCTGACGCGACCAGTGACCGGCCGCCGGACGAAGCGGTGTGCTGTCGGCAGCGCGCTGTCGTACCCGTACGGCGGTGAGACGCGGGCCGGTCACCGGCGTTCTGCCGCCGGTTCGGTGCCGGTTCGGTGCCGGTTCGGTGCTGGGGCGGGGGCGGGGTCTGCCGGGACCGGCGGCCCGCGCGCCGTCCTCGGTGGCATTCCTCGCCGCTCCCGGGCGGCCCAGTCGCGCGGCGGGCGACCGCCGCTGCCGTGGCTGTGATCTGCTGTTCTGTTTGGTGTGGCTTTAGAGGCACGCCGCACGCTGGCGCAGTGCTCGCACCGATCACCAAGTCCGGAGCGGGAGTGCCGCCCATGGCCATAGACGACCCGATACCCACCTACACGGAGTACCGGACGAGGTGCGATGGTTAGCACCGCGCCCACCCGGTCACCTCAGTCCGCCGCGCCCATCGCCGTCATCGGGATGGCCTGCCGTTTGCCGCAGGCGTCCAGCCCGGACGCGTTCTGGCGGCTTTTGCGGAACGGCGAGAGCGCCATTTCCGCCATGCCGGACGACCGCCGCCGTACCGGCGGGAACGCGCCCGCCCCCTTCGGTGGTTTCCTGGACCAGGTTGACGCGTTCGACGCCGCGTTCTTCGGGATCTCACCGCGTGAAGCGGTGGCGATGGACCCTCAGCAGCGGCTGATGCTCGAACTGTGCTGGGAAGCACTGGAAGACGTCGGAATCCGTCCCGGAACCATCGCGGGCAGCCGCACCGGGGTTTTCGTGGGCGCCATGTGGGACGACTACGCCGCCATCCTGGACCAGGTCACCGACCGGGCGCACGACCGGTACGCCATGACCGGTTCCCACCGCAGCATCATCGCCAACCGCGTCTCCTACAGCTACGGTCTGCGCGGCCCGAGCCTGACTATCGACTCCGCCCAGTCCTCCGCGCTGGTCGCCGTACACATGGCCTGCGAAAGCTTGCGACAGGGCGACTGCACCCTGGCACTCGCCGGTGGGGTCAACCTCATCCTCGGCGAGGACAGCATGGAAGCGGCCGCCGCCCAGTTCGGCGGCCTGTCCCCGGACGGCCGGTGCTACACCTTCGACGCGCGGGCCAACGGCTTCGTCCGCGGTGAAGGCGGTGGCGCGGTCCTGCTCAAGCCGCTCGAAGCGGCCCTGCGCGACGGCGACCCGGTGTACTGCGTGATCCAGGCGAGCGCCGTCAACAACGACGGAGCCACCGACGGGCTGACGTCACCGGGGACCGCCACGCAGGAGGACGTGCTGCGCCGGGCGTACGAGCGTGCCGGGGTGTCGACCGCCGACGTCCAGTACGTCGAACTGCACGGCACCGGCACGCCGGTCGGCGACCCCATCGAGGCCGCCGCGCTCGGCGCCGCGCTGGGCGCCGCACGCCCTGCCGGGGCACCGCTGCTGGTCGGCTCGGCGAAGACGAACGTGGGACACCTGGAGAGCGCCGCCGGAATCGTCGGGCTGCTCAAGACAGCCCTGAGCATGGCCCATCGGCAGCTCCCGCCCAGCCTCAACCACACCACCCCGAACCCGCGAATCCCGCTGCCCGGACTCGGCCTGCGGGTACAGGACGAGCTGACCGGCTGGCCGCGCCCGGACCGGCCGCTGCTCGCCGGGGTCAGCTCCTTCGGCATGGGCGGCACCAACTGCCACGTGGTACTCGCCGAGGCGCCCACCCCGTCCGCCCCCGACGAGTCCGCGCCGCCCGCCGCGCCCGCCCCGCCCTCTGTGCTGCCGTGGCTGCTGTCCGGCAAGAGCCCGGCTGCCCTGCGTGCCCAGGCGGGACGGCTACGCGAGCACCTGCGAGACCACCCGGAGCAGGCCCCGGCCGCCGTCGCCCACGCGCTGGCCACCCGCAGGACCGCCTTCGCCCACCGCGCGGTGATCTTCGCCGACGACACCACACGCCTCCAAGACCCGCTGCGGGCCCTTGAGCAGGGCGTGGACACCGCCGCTGTGACCCACGGGCGTGTCACCGGTGGCGGCATCGCGCTGCTGTTCAGCGGCCAGGGCAGCCAGCGGCCGGCCATGGGCAGCGAGTTGTACGCGGCCTACCCCGTCTTCGCCGCCGCCCTCGACGCGGCGTGCGCCTGCCTCGACCCCCACCTGGAGCGGCCGCTCCGCGAGGTCATGTGGATCGCGAACGACCCGTCCGGCCCGGCGCTGCTCGACCGGACGTCGTACACGCAGCCCGCGTTGTTCGCCATCGAGGTGGCCCTCTACCGGCTGGCCGAGTCATGGGGCATGCGCGCCGACTACCTGATGGGGCACTCGGTCGGCGAGATCGCCGCCGCGCACGTGGCGGGAGTGCTCTCACTCGCCGACGCCTGCACGCTGGTGGCCGCCCGGGGCCGCCTCATGCAGTCCGTCACCACGCCGGGCGCCATGGCCGCCTGGCAGGCCACCGCGGACGAAGCCGCCGAAGCGCTCGCCGAGCACGGCGAACAGGTGAACATCGCCGCGGTCAACGGCCCAGCTTCGGTGGTGGTCTCCGGCGACGAGGACGCCGTACGCGAGGCGACGGCCGCCTGGCGGGCACACGGCCGCAAAGCCAGCCAACTGCGGGTCAGCCACGCGTTCCACTCACCCCACATGGACGGGATACTCCACGAACTGCGCGCCGTCGCCGCGAGCTTGTCCTTCGCCGCGCCCGGCATTCCCCTCGTCTCCAATGTGACAGGCCGCCTGGCGACCGCCGCGCAGCTCAGCTCCCCGGACTACTGGGCCGAACACGCCCGGAGAGCGGTCCGGTTCATGGCAGGCGTACGCACCCTGCGCGACGCGGGCGTGGACACGTTCGTCGAACTCGGCCCCGACGCGCCGCTGGCCGCCATGGCGCGGGAATGCTTCACCGTCCAGCCCCAGCACCCCCGGCAGGCCCATCAGTCCTGTTCGGCACGGCCCCACCGCGCACAGTCCGACGCCGCGCGGTCCGGCTCCGGGCGGCCCCGCCCCGCAGCCCTGGCCGTGCTGCGCCGCGACCGGCCCGAGACCCGCACGTTCACCTCGGCCATGGCCCAGGCGTACGTGCGCGGCGCCGCACTGACCTGGGGTCAGTCCTTCGGCGGCGACGTGCAGGAGCGCGAGCCCGGGCGGCCGGGCGGCCGCGTCAGCCTGCCGACGTACGCCTTCCAGCGCGAGCGCTACTGGCCCGGCACCGCACCGGAACCGGCGCGCGCGACGGACGAGGCTCCTCCTGCCGATCCTGCCGATCCCGCAGCCCACCCGGCGGTCGAACAGCGGGCACGGCCCGCCGACGCGCCCCCGCCGCCGGTCGCGCCCAGTGCCCGGGAAGCCCACCGCGACCTGCTGGAACTGGTGCGGACGAAGGTGGCCCTCGTGCTGGGGCACGCCACCACACACACCATCGACCCCGGCCTGACCTTCAAGGAGCTGGGCTTCGACTCGATGGCGGCGGCGGAGTTCAGCGAACGCCTGAGCACGGCGACCGCACTGCCGCTGCCCACCACCCTCACCTTCGACCACCCGACGCCCACGGCCGTCGTCGGACACCTGCGCACGCTGCTGCACGCCCCCGCCCCGGCCGCCACGCCCCTGGCCACCTCGGCCGCCGCCGCGCCAACCGACGGCGAACCGGTCGCCCTGGTGGCCATGAGCTGCCGGTTCCCCGGTGGTGTCGATTCCCCCGAAGCCCTGTGGGAACTGGTCCGCGCGCAGGTCGACGCCGTCGGCGCGTTCCCTACGGACCGCGGTTGGGACCTGGCGGGCCTCTTCGATCCCGACCCCGACCAGCCGGGAACGAGCTATGCCAGGGAGGGGGGTTTCCTGTACGAGGGGGCGCGGTTCGACGCGGGCTTCTTCGGGATCAGCCCGCGCGAGGCACTGGCGATCGAGCCGCAGCAGCGCCTGCTGCTGGAGACCGCCTGGGAGGCGTTCGAACGGGCGGGCATCGGCTCAGCGGCGCTGAGGGGCAGCGCGACCGGCGTGTTCGTCGGTACGACCCCTCAGGACTACGGCCCACGGCTGCACCAGGCGGCGGGCGGCATCGACGCGCACCTGCTGACCGGCGTCACGCCCAGCGTGGCCTCCGGCCGCGTCGCGTTCACCTTCGGCCTGGAGGGCCCGGCCATCACCGTGGACACCGCCTGCTCGTCGTCGCTGGTGGCCATGCACCTCGCCGCCCAGGCCCTGCGGCAGGGCGACTGCTCGCTGGCGCTCGCGGGCGGCGTGACCCTGATGGCCTCGCCAGGCATGTTCACCGGTTTCTCCCGGCAGCGCGGCCTGGCACCCGACGGGCGGTGCAAGCCCTTCGCCGCCGCTGCCGACGGCACGGGGTGGGCCGAGGGCGTCGGCCTGGTGGTGTTGGAGCGGCTGTCCGACGCGCGGCGTAACGGCCGTCGTGTGCTGGCGGTCATCCGGGGTTCGGCGATCAACCAGGACGGCGCCAGCAACGGCCTGACGGCGCCGAACGGGCCCTCGCAGCAGCGCGTGATCGCCCAAGCGCTCGCCAGTGCCCGGCTGGCACCCGCGGAGGTGGACGCCGTCGAGGCGCACGGCACGGGCACCACCCTGGGCGACCCGATCGAGGCGCAGGCGCTGCTGGCCACGTACGGCCAGGGCCGCACCGAGGGCCATCCGCTGTGGCTCGGGTCGGTGAAGTCGAACATCGGGCACACCCAGGCGGCCGCGGGCGTCGCGGGCGTGATCAAGATGGTCGAGGCCATGCGGCATGGCGTACTGCCCGCCTCGCTGCACATCGACGAGCCGACCCCTCACGTGGACTGGACCGCCGGTGACGTGCGGCTGCTGGCCGAGCCTGTCGCGTGGCCGCGCGCCGGGCGGCCACGCCGGGCGGCGGTGTCCTCCTTCGGCATCTCCGGTACGAACGCGCACCTGGTCCTGGAAGAGCCGCCCGAGACAGTGGAGTTGGGCGAGTCGACCGGGTCAGCCGGGTCGGTCGAGCCTGAGGAGGCCGGAGCGGCCGCGGACACCGGTGCCGGCGGCCTGGTGCCGTGGGTCCTCTCGGCGCGCGGCGCCGAAGCCCTGCGCGGCCAGGCGCGGGCGCTGGCCAGGCACCTGGCCGCCGCCACCGACGTATCACCTACGGACGTGGGTTGGTCGTTGGCTACTACGCGGTCGGTGTTTGATCACCGGGCTGTGGTGTTCGGAGACAGTCG